>JAGOUV010000024.1 GCA_018061065.1 Candidatus Altimarinota bacterium
TTTTGCATCACCATCGTCAACTCACCTTTGCGACCCAAATACGTCACATGAGTCTGATAGAGCTGTTCAGTTGTTTGCGCAGCCTGAATCTCGGCGAGCGCCTTAGTTTGAATAGTTTGAAGTTTGTCTTGCATGCGCCCATATTGCCACAAAGCCTTGCGCTTTAAAACCCCAGCACTTCGTTGACTAATATAATAGTGATCGTGCGCGTGGGCATGATCTCTCCAAACGAAATCAGTAATTTGGCAAGCATTGTTCCGGGGTAACCAACACTCTTCATGCGTACATCTTCAAGCGGCATGACGTGTTGCTTAATACGTTTTATGCCTTCTTCTATGCTTGGGACGATTTTCTGTGCCCCGATTACGAGCACCACATTATTGCTTGCAAAAGCAGTTGAGGGGATTTGGCTTCCTGAGGCCGATGCCATTAGATATTCTCCATTCTCTGTCAGTGCATGGACGCTCACGATAAAATATTCAGACGAGATACTCTGTTTGCGTAACTCATTCTGCTTTTCAGGATCTTTTTCTGCAACGATCGCATCTTTCATATTATTCCATCCGTGATTGCCGGACTTCAAAAGATCGACGAAACCGATTTGTTCTAGAGTAGTCGAGCTGCCCGTCATGATTTGTGCGCCCATCGGCAAAACTTCTTTTAATTTTGCGAGTGCGGCAACCTTATCTTCTACTACGTGGACTACTGCTTTCTTTTCCTGGAGTGCTTTCACTGTTTTGCTAATTACTTCCGATGAGGCGAGGGTGTTGAACATAGAATAGTGGTTAGTGGTTAGATTTAGGGCGAGTTTTTTTGATAAGTTTTTTTACATCGGTTAATCGCTTCTCTAGATGTGTGGCAAATTTCTCTAAATTTGAAAGTTTCGAAAATACAATCGTATCCGAGCCCATTCCAAAAACAAGTAACTGCTCGCCCTTCTCTATACCAAGAGCTTCGCGAGCTTCTGCGGGAATAACCACCTGGCCTTTTTCGCCCAGTCGGGTTGTTCCATAGAATATTCGATCACAACTTTTAGACATATACGTAGTTATATCAGAATCATACAAATCCTACAAGTAGGAAACTTGTTCAAAACGTGTGCAAAACATTACCAACAAAAAACCCCTCGTGTTACGGAGGGGTTTTATATTTTCGCTTTGAGACGAAACAGTGAAGACTAACGAACTGCGTCCTTCAATGACTTACCAGCTTTGAAAGCAGGAAGCTTCATTGCAGGGATCTTGATCTTCTCGCCTGGCTTGCGTGGGTTAACACCCATGCGAGCTGCACGCTTTGAAACGCGGAAAGTACCGAAACCAGTTACGGTTACGTTCTCACCCTTCTTGAGTGACTTTGTAATAGAAGTAAGGATAGCCTCAAATACTTCTGAAGCTTGTCTTTTTGTGACGCCAGCTGCTGTAGCAGATGCATTCACGAGGTCTTGCTTTGTCATAAAGCGAAAGATTAAATATATAAATAAAACTAGGCTCAATTATATGTCGGAAAGTGGCTTACGCAAGGGCATCGTACAATTTCACTTGTGAGAAAACGCTTGAGAGTCAAGAAAAATCACTCCATTGCACTTGCTATATATAGTGTATTATTTTTTAGTTAAGATTCTGCGGACGGCTAGAAGTAAAGGAAATCAGCATGAGCTGAAAACGGTTGCACAGCGAAATACATCTGCGATATACGATTTGGCGATTGATCATTAATGATTATTATGTTATTCTAACCTTGCGTTTTCCTTTATTTATAAACAAAAACTCATTCTTCGCTCGTCAGTGTCCATTTGACTTTTATAAATTCCTTTGTAACTCTAAGAGAACTTATGGCAAAAAATCTTGTAATCGTAGAGTCTCCGGCGAAGGCCAAGACGATCTCGAAATTTTTGGGAAAAGATTATGTAGTGCGTGCCTCTATGGGACATGTGCGTGATCTTCCTAAATCAAAAATCGGCGTGGATGTGGAGGGAAGTTTTGCACCTACCTATATAGTGTCCCCGGATAAGAAGAAAGTTATTACGGAATTAAAATCGTTTATCAAAAAAGGCACAGAAGTGTGGATCGCAACTGATGAAGACCGCGAAGGAGAAGCCATTGGTTGGCATTTAGTAGCCGCCTTGAAATTACCAGAAAAAGAGACAAAACGTATCGTATTTCATGAGATTACCAAGCCCGCGATTTTGCATGCGCTTGAGACACCGCGCATCTTGGATTCGCATTTGATCGATGCGCAACAGGCGCGTCGTATTTTGGATCGTTTGGTAGGTTATGAGTTGTCACCACTATTATGGAAGAAAATTCGTTACGGACTTTCTGCCGGACGTGTGCAGAGTGTTGCAGTACGATTTATTGTGGAACGCGAGCGTGAGATTCGTGCATTTAAGGCAGTGGAGTATTGGACGATCACCGCGCAGTACGAGGTAAATGGAAAAAAGTTTGAGGCACAGTTATCAAAAATTGATGGCAAGAAAGCTGAGATTGGAACAAAAGAAGAAGCAGATAAAATTCTCGCGCAGTTAGAGGCGGCGAATCATAATGTTGCGAGTGTGGAGAGCAAAGAAGTTCATCGTTCACCCGCACCTCCGTTTACCACGTCTACACTTCAGCAAGATGCAGCACGTAAATTTGGCTTCTCGGTGAAGAAAACCATGATGGTTGCACAGGGGCTCTATGAAGGTGTCGATGTTTTTGGAGAGACAAAAGGTATCATCACCTATATGCGTACTGATGCAGTGAATCTTTCACAGATTGCACTTGCACAGGCGCGCGAGGTAATTGCTGCGGAGTTTGGAGCACAGTACACATTGCCTGAGCCACGTATGTATAAGAGTAAGAAGGGAGCGCAGGAAGCTCACGAGGCGATTCGTCCGGTTGATATTTCTATGACGCCCGCTTCATTAAAAGACTTTTTGGATAAAGATCAGATTCGTTTGTATGAGTTGATTTGGAAACGCACGGTGGCATGTCAGATGAAAGAAGCGACGCTTGAACAGGTAGGTGTGGATATTGCGACGTCAAAAAATAATGCACCATTGCCGTATACGTTCCGTGCAACGGGTCAGACTATTTTGTTCCCCGGTTTTATGAAGGTATATATAGAGGGACTTGATGATGAGGTTGAAGATGCTCCCGCTGCTGAAGAAGATGAGAAGATTTTGCCTGAGATGAAGGAAGGTCTCGCACTCAAGGCAGATGCGATTACGCCGATGCAGCATTTTACTAAGCCACCTGCACGTTATACTGAAGCGAGTTTAGTGAAGAAACTAGAATCGGAGGGGATTGGACGTCCGAGTACCTATGCGCCGACGATCTCTACGATTATTAGTCGCGGCTATGTGAAAAAGGATAAAAAACAGTTGGTGCCAACCGATACGGCAGAAGTAGTGAATGATATGTTAGTTGAACATTTTCCAGAAATTGTGGATTATCAATTTACTGCAAAAATGGAGCAGGATTTGGATGATATCGCCGAAGGAAAATTTGAGTGGGTTCCTCTCATTCGAGATTTCTATACGCCATTCCACAAGAAGATTGCAGAGAAAAATGAGAC
>JAGOUV010000011.1 GCA_018061065.1 Candidatus Altimarinota bacterium
CTTTTCAGATCTATTAGATTTGCCTCCTCTTCTGCCTCGGCGGCAAGTAATGTGCAGTTAGGATCTACCACGTCATAATTGTGGAGAATGACACATCTAGTTGTCTCCTCTAGAAGGTAGGGAATAAACTCTGCTTCACACCTTGCGATTTCAGCATCACATGTATCCCTAATAACTTTTTCTGCCATTTGAGCTGCAGTGACATCACCCTGCTCAATAAGTTTTGCAAGCGCATTGCTCTCTGCTTCTCCCTCTTCCTCGTCGGAGAGCTCTGCTTTGATCGCCTCTTGAGTGGCGGAACGTTGCGGGCCGAAATATGCTGCCGCACTGAGTGCCACCACTGCTGCGGTGGCGCCCCAAACTACATTTTTTCTATCGAGCGATTTTTCCATAAAATTAAATTAAGTAATTAATTAGTGATATCGATCCACACTTCTGGAGCACCTTTAAAGCTAAAAACTTCATAGGTGCGTTCATTGTCTTTAGCCATACGTTTATTTGCCAAACGTTTTCCAGGTCGTATGTGATTCATGATCATGTGGCCTATCAGTTGTCTCTGTGTGGATCCGATGTTTCCGACGATTCGTATTGGTTGCTGCAATGATCCATTACCTCCGCTCATTTTTATTTGAAAAATGTCGAACGCGTTCATGAGATCTGCTGCCCGTGATACACCGAACGCCTTTCCTAGTTCCACTATCAAACGTGTACTTTCCTTATCTCCTTTTTGCACTGCATTATAGATGCTTGTATACAGCTCGATAAAAGTATAAAGAGTAGGCGTGTATGCAGGTTTGAGTGTGCAAATAATCGAGTCTTTCATATCAGCACACAGCTGCTCCGGCTCATTTGCCGGAAGGATATCAACGCATTTTGGGGAGTCCTTGCCCTGACATCTATTGCCCAGTATCCACTTACCCGCATGTATCCATAACTCTTTTTTATTTACAAAAGTATAATGTAAAAATACTTCACCATTTACTTTTGTTGGTACTCCCGGTTTTATGAACTTACTGCCAGCTCCTATTTTGTGAGCCAAAAGTAAGCAAATACCCACGAAATGATCTTCTCGGTGAGGTCCGGTTATCTCAACTGCTTGTTGATGAGTAGAGCCATCGCCACCAAAAAACTCTACTCCTAGCTCAGTCATTTTTTTCTCGAGCGTAGCGGCAGTTGCGGTAGATAGGTCAAGCATGTCCTTAAAACTACTTCTTTCGGCATCCGTCCAAGGCATCCCAGCAAGCGACTCAATTGAGTAGTGCTCACTCTGTTTTTCAGACCTTTCACACAGTTGGTTCATAAAATTAAGTAATTCTAATTATTTGAAATATGTTTGTAAGGTTTCTTCCTCACAGGTTCTTTGACTGTCATCTGCCCATTTATCCAAATCCTCTTCTGATGCTGATGCTAAGTCGGTAAGTGGCGCACAGTATGCTGGTCTAGAATCCTTTAGGCATCTGTCGATTGCCGTAACTAACTTTTCTCCCTCTTCTTTTTGTTTTGAGAGGCAAAAATTTTGGATAGCAGTTCGGATCATTTTGGCTGCTTTCGTATTTCCATTCTGCGCTGCCTCTCCCAATTTTCTTAGGGCCTGGGTTGTCAGTTCTGCGCTCGTTAATTCAGGAACATGCGCCGTCTGCTGTACTGCAGCGCTTGTCTTGGTAGAAACCTTTCCAAGATCTTTATGTAGTGATGCTGGTGCGCTCCCGCAGGCTGCAAGTGATGCGGTAAGTGCGAATGCTTCAAATGATTTTCTCATAAAAATAAATTAAATAATTGATAGATTAGTGTAAGTCATTCTTTTCAAGTCCCCACCACTGAGATATGTCGATCCAGAGATCGGGGTCATCGGGGAAAGAAAAGACATCGAACCGCTCTGTCCCTTCATTATTTTCAATGAGTTGTTTCCCATTAAAAGTTTTTCCGGGACGCAGATGCTTGATAACTATGTGTTCTAAAAGGATGCCATAAGGTCCCAAGATATCTCCGGTTATAGAAATGGCTTCTTCTTGAGACGAGCCATCGCCACCCTCAATTTTCACCCTCAATCGTTCCAGTGCAGCAACAAGTTCGTCCGGCTTTTGAATCTGGAATGCCCTCTGGAGTATTGCAATAAACTGTCCCCCGACACGTCCAGCTGTGTGCTCGCGCATGAGACTGGTAATAACTTCTTTGAGTGGATAGGTTGTTTTGGGATTTTCGCCCGGACCGTGCGACATAAAAAAGTTAATTAAGAATTAGTGTAATTGATCTAAGAAAGAACTCACCGGCCAAAAACCATGCTGGTTGGTCCCGCGCTGTCTCTTGAATACGTCGAAGTCGTGTTGGCTCACCACATAGGGATGTAGTAGCTGATTTGGGCCTTCTGCAAGCAGTTTTAGATCATGTTGTAATCCCGCTCCGATCGAGCCATTTTTAGGAATACTATAAAATGCGAACGGTTCTTGTCCCTCAAAGCCGATATATATAAACTCATCGCTAAATATTTTTTGAGTTGCTCTCTTGCCACCGACTTCTGCAGCATCTTTATTTGGCACAATATCTTCACGGCCACCTTTATAATGAAAATCCGCTTGGCCCACGTAATCAGAAAACATCTGCGGAATGTGTTTGCCTGAGATATCAATATCGAAGTCAATAAAATATCCCACGAGATTTCCCTTCTTCTGCGACATAATATTGAGCCCCGATAATCTCCCCTGAGCGTTTGTTTCTACCGGCATACCGTTTTCAGTTAGTTCTTTAAGTGCTTCTGTAGGGTTCGTCATGCCAAGTTCAATAATTGGCTTTAGCGCTTTGAAAATCTCTTGCGCACCCGAATAAACTCCGGTAGATGAGCTGTTCAAATTCAGAGCCTCGCCGTTACTTTGTGAATCATAGTTGTTATAGCCCACGTAGGTGTTCATTAATTTTCCAGTGGATACATCAAACGCGATAAATGCACTTCGTTTGCCGCCGAGTTTTTTATAATATCCTGATGTCTGATACTGCCTTAGTTGCACGTCGTCTCCTTCCGGAAGCGCAATTTTTACCACCACGGTATTCTTGTTTTTTTCATGGTAAATACCTTGAATAGATGTGTCTTTTACCGTCAATACACCACCTTCTGCACTCATTAGTTCAACTTCATTTCTTTCGTCGATGACTATGTCGCCCGGTGCGGTTCGCTCAATCCAGGGGAATTCATCTACTGAGTGTGCGTAGTCTGTATCTGCTTTCGCATCTCGAACGGTTAATGAGGGTCTATGATTAAAACGAATTTTTGTGTCAGCGAGAAGTTTCTCAGGAGCGATTGCTTTTAATTCTGCAGCAGCTTTTTTAATCGCATTGAACACAAGATTATCCAGCTCTTCAACTTTCTCTCTTGTTCCGTCTGTCACTTCCTGTGAGTGATGGTCTTTAATTGCTGGCGCAACGGCGAGTCCAATACCAACGGTTGCAGCAGTGGCCGCAAATAATTTCCCAAAATGTTTTTGTAGCCATGAGGGGGATGGAGCTGGCGAAGTTCTAGTTTTTTCCGTGCTAGCAGCTGCGGGAATTCTCTGTTCGAGGAGTTCCCAAGCTTTTGCATATTCGTCTGTTACTGGCTCATCTTCCACGGCCATACTCGGAGTTTCTACTTCCGGTTCTAGCTCTGCCTCAAGTTCAGGCTGAGGCGGTGCAGGTGGCAACACGAGTGGCGTTTTGATGCGGACGTGGAAATCGTTTTCTGGAGGTGGGAATGCTGTTATTAGGTCGCTATCCGCATGTTGAGTAAAGTCATCTCTTAATGTGCCCATGTCAGTGGTAAACTGACTTTCAACAGCAGGCCAGATGTGTGCCCAGAGTGATGCTATTTCTATGGGGAGTAGCTCAACCTTTGGTTCCATGGGATCGAGCTTTCCAAGACACAATAAAAACAATTGGTCGTAATTCCTGGTGAATAATTGTTTGCCCGAAATAGGTGAGCGCCATGTGGCAAGTCTTGGATGGTTGATATCTATGCTGATAATTTCTCCGTTGCGTGTATCTACAGACAAGCCTATTGCAAAGTCGTTGCCACAAGAAGGACCCCTATCATCACTTATATTACTGAAAGACATTTGAGCTTCATGTTTTTCGTAATTAACCTGCCACCAAATCACCATTGAGCTTCCCGGCACACTTTCGTGCTTCAACGTAAATCCTCTATATCCATTTCCATGATCGTAAGGAATAAAAGTTGTTTTATTGCCAATATCTACAGGAAAATTAATAACTCTTCTACGGATCCATAACTCGGATGCATAGTTTCGTAAAAATTCACTGAAGACCTCTGCGGTTGGCGTAATATCTTCTCCCACTGATTGCAAGACACGGCTGTCTAAGGGAGTGGGACCCTCTAGCAATGGCACAAAGTCCAGCTCAAGTTGTTTTCGATTTACAGTGGAAGGCTCAGGTTTAGCCGGTACGGTCTCTGTAGAAGTGGGAACGGTGATGACTCTTTTAATTTCTTTGCCGGTTGTATTTTGAACAAAGAAGCAGGCTCTAAGCGGAATAACTAGCTGATCGCCCGGCTTATATATATCGAGGGGGGGGTTGTATATGGTGTCATTGAATCCCTCCAGCTTCGCGAATCTCTTGCGCGTAGCACCCGCGGATGCTGCAGCTACTGGAGTAGGTGAGCCATCGTCGAGTTCAAGATCTCTGAATCTCTTGTTTCTTTCGGGAGATTTTTCGCCCGGCTTGTTGTTAGGTGATTCGGCCATGGAGGTCATATGAAAAACGTAGATAAATAACGAATTAGTTATCTAATCTACACAATAAATGTCGACATGTAAAGCCCTTGTGTCCTATTTTACCCTTAGATAAGGCCTTTTTTGGTATAATGAAGATGTCGAAATTCGTCGACAAACCTGTAAACGCCTTACTCCCTATGCTTCAAGAATTATTTAAAAAACTCGGTTTTAGTGAAAAAGAGGCAGTGATTTATACTATTTTGAATCAGCGTGGTGCGAACTCAGTTTCAGTCCTCTCTCAACTTACAAAAATTAAACGCACTTCTATATACGATATTTTGAAGGAGCTCATGGCGCGTGATTTGGTGATGAGTTTTCAGCAGGGTGGCACAACCTACTTTGCCATCGACGATGTTCAGAAAATTTCCTTTGAGCAAAAAGAGCGCCTCAATTATGCGCAACAATTAATCAATCAGTTAAAGAGCACAGCTTTTGATCAAGAGCATGCGATGCAGGTAAACTATTATAGAGGACAAGAAGGATATCGTGAGATGTATGAGGATGTCTTGCGGCAATGCAAAACAGAGCTTCTGGGCTGTCTGGAGAACGATAATCTCTACTCAGGTATCGATGAAAAACGTGAAGAGCAGTGGACTAAGGAGCGCTACGAAAAGGGAATTAAAGTACGCTTAATTCTGCAGGACTCAAAGTCTGCTCGTGAAAAGAAGAAAGAGGATAAGGGATTAAATCGAGAAACCAGAATCATTCCTAAAAATAAATTTCCCTATCAGAGTAGTTCATTTATTTATGAAAATTACCTGACATTTTTTTATGCTGGGCCAGATGGATTTTTAGGAGTCCGCATTAATCACGCTGAGTTTGCGAATTTGCAACGCCAGATGTTTGAGATGTCATGGAGTCTGCTCGGGTGATGGTGGTGGCTCATATGAAATCGCCCCATCTTCGTCTCCTATAACGGGAGTATAGTCTGCGGGTATCGGCTTAGCATCGGGGTCTATTCCTTTCACATAGCGAGCATATCCATACATTCCGGTGAGGGTAAGGGTATTTATTACGCAGCCTGCTATTAACAGTCGAATGCGCGCAAGACTTCGTTTTTTCTTTTGAAGTTCGAAGGTCTGTGATTTTATATGGACCGTCTCAAAAGGCGTGTCTTTTCCAAAGAGTGCAAGCAGCGGATGAAGTTCAGGGAAATTTTTTCTGAGATTTGTATCTCCTTGAAGTCCCTTTGCTACCCTAATAATAAAATCATCGTAGACCTGTTGTCGGCTCACTCCCATCTGAGTTTTCTGTCCGCTGAGCAGTGCACGCAATCTAAAGGCAATCTCATTCAACCCATAGTAGGTACTGGAGTGATCGATCGGAAGTTTTTTTAACTCACCGGGTCGCAGCTTTGCAAACTGATCGAGAAGCTTGGGATTTTTTTGAGCTGCTTGATACAGAAATTGTGCAATTTCAAGCGCACTTGATTCTCTTGTAAGTTGGATTGGTGCTTCAGTTGAATACGCTTTATCTACATCAACAGCTCCTTTTTCAGGATCAAAACATGTTTTCAATGTACCGAATAACGCTTGGTTTTCTGGCAAGCTCTCAACCGTACAGACGCGGGTTGTTCTAAATGTTTCACTATTGAATCGACCTCTTGCGATACTTCCAATTAATCTCATCTCTTCTCCTAAGCTGAGAGAGTCATCTGTCTCACCATGACCATTGAATAACTCACTGGGAGTTCGGCATACTATGACAGTTACCGTTTCACCTTTTGGCGTACAGCTATAAGCATAGCGAAGTGTGGCCGTAAGGATGGGCTCGCTATAGGTGCCGGTCGATCCTTTTGGCAGTATTCCAAATGACTCTCGAAATACCTCTATAATCTCATCATGCTTCATTATTTTTCCTAAATAAATTGCAGCAGTATCGGCCGTTATCGTGGGCTGCTGAGGTTGGCCATCTTTAGGCTTTTTGCCTAAAATTTGATACGAGGCAGTCCCATCTTTTGATGGTTTCCGGCTTGGAGCAAAGGCATCCATGAAGGTTTCTGTGACAGCCGTACCAGCTGAACGACCAAATTGAGATACTCTTTCGAGCATGTTTTTAACCTGTTAAATAGAAATAGCCGATTATTTTAACATTTTAGTCTAAAATGTCAATAGTGCTTGATCGAGAGCTCTGCCCACCTGGTATAATGACCCGGTGAAATCAAAATTACTGTTCTACCACCTTATCTTCTCTGCCTTTCTGCTATTTGTGCATCCGCTTATAGGTAAGCAGCTTGCGGATGTCATGAAGCAAAATCAGACCGCGGTGATGGTAGGTGCAGGGATTTTGGTGTTGTTGGTCGCCGAGCATTTTGCCCTGCGCGCAAAACTTGCCTACGTGGCTCAGAAGTATCTGGCATTAGTAAAGAATAAGTCACCTAATAAAACTTCTTCAGTACATTTCTTTTTGTGGATGACTCATATGTTGGGCTTGGCGATTGTTTTTATGATTATAGTGAGTGCGATCTACGGTGAACTAAAAAATGCCCCCCAGTTGATTCTGGGAATTCTAATGGGAGTCATCGTGGTGAAGGATATCAGGCTTATGTTTTCTGGCCCGTTTGACGAGGCGTTTAGTAAGAAACCAAAACTTTCTGAGCCAGTTGCAGATGTAGTTCTGATACTCTTTGCGCTCTGTCTGCATACCGTGTGGTGGGATATTGGCGTGGCCCACAATGGAAGCATTTTGTATCACCCGTATATCAATACCCCCACTGCGGTGATCGTTACGTTTATTATGAATGTCGTAGGAATTTCATTTTTGTTTTTGTTTAGTTATCTCATGGGACGCGTACCATTTCTTCTTCAGGAAAAAGTTTTTGCCATGGAAAAGGGAACTGCGGTTGTTGTGATGCCGTATATCTTTGCCTTCTTATCTAATATCATCAGCGTCATGCTGCTCAACTCATAATATGATTCGATTATTACTGCTTATTGGTGTGTCACTCTTTGGAATTCCTTTGGCCTATGCGGTTCCGCCACCCGATTTTTTATTTAATGTAGGCTCGCAAGTTGCACAATTTTTCTCGATAATTATTTTATTTCTCGGTGCGGGTTTGGCCGCCATGCGACAGTTTGGACAGGTTTATTTTGATCGTTTTAAACATAAGAAACTTGTGTGGGTTGTCTTAATTTTAGTCGTCATCGGTATTGGATTAGTTGGCGCATATTTTTATGGAACATATCAACAAGATGCGGCTTATGATAAATGGTTGAAGGAAAGTGCAGAACAAAATGAGGTAGAGCCTTCTGAAATTGATACGAGTCTGGATCAATTAAAGATGGATGATCAGGTGCCGGCAGTTCTAGCGGCAGCGGTTTTACCAGGGAAGAAAGAGGAAAAAGAAAGTAGGGGCGCGATGTTTATCCGTAGCTACTATGATAATTTGGGAAAAGGAAATATTGAGGCTGCTTATAATGTCTCAAAAAAATCAGTGAGCCTTGAGACATATAAAGGGTGGTATAAAAATATAACCAGCGTGACGATCGATAGCGTGCAGCAAATTGATGAGTATACATTTTCATTGCGATTGAGTTTGGAAGAGGGTGGTAAAATCACGCGTTATGCAGTGCTTATGACTCTTGAGGAAAATGCGAATGGTGATTTGAATATCAAAACATCGGAAGTGCGAATATTGGCGGGAGAGGATACACAAGAGGAAGATACTACGTTTGTTCAAGCGGATGCTAATCTTCCGTTATCAATTTCCAATATTGAGTTTCAGCAAGTTGTTAATCAGAACAGCGATGTATACGTCCTAGATGCGCGGGAAGATGAGGAATACGGAATTGGTAGATTCCCCGGCAGTCATCATATTCGTTTTGCAGATCTATTGGCTGGTGAGTGGATTAGCGTTCCCACCGATCGTGTGGTGTATGTGTTTTGTTGGTCGGGAATGCGCGGGAAGGAAGTGGCGAATTTTTTGAGAACTAAAAAAGTTGCGGCTCGCTATGTAGAAAGGGGCGCAGATAAGTGGGTGGAAGAATTTCACGGCAAGTGGGAAGGTGGTATTAAATTTACTGAGGCCTATCCTGCAGAGCAGTTTCAGGTCACGTTTTTGCTTGGTGATATGAAAAAATATATTGCTGATGGTGTGGTATTGGTGGACTCGCGAACCCCAGCACGATACGAGCAGTGGCACATTCCCGGCAGTATCAATATTCCGCTTATCTATACGCCGACAAGTAAAATTGAGGAGCGTCTTAGTGAAGTACCCCCGGGCAGTAAGGTGATAACGGTATGTGATGAATTTATAAGCTGTTTTGATGCAAAGATCGGTGGGTTAAAGTTGCAGCGTAAGGGGCATCAGTTTTTAGGACGTTTTAATACGCCGTGGGAGTTGAAATAATTTTAACTATCTATGATATTTCTTGGCGGTGCAAAAGGAGTCAATTTGCAAAAGCTGTTAGATGCGGGTTTTAATGTGCCGTCGTTTGTTGTGGTATCGAGTGCCGGAGAGGGAAGTGATGCACATGGAAAATTGAAATGCGAACGCTATGCGGTGCGCTCGAATGCGCTCGTAGAAGACGCGCAGGGCTCTGCGCATGCGGGGCAGTTTCTTACGAAAATCAATCAGAAGCCCGAGGATCTTGCTGGTGCAATTGAGGAGGTTTTAAAAAGTGGTGCGGAGTCGGCGATTGTACAAGAGTATATCCCTGCAGATTATGCGGGAGTTTGTTTTACAAGAAATCCGCTTGGTGGGCGTGAGATGGTGTTGGAGTATCATGCGGGACTAGGAGAGGATGTGGTCGGTGGAAAAGTTGTGCCGAAACAAAAAAGTTTTTATTGGAATGAGACCGAGATTGAAGTCGCGTTGCCGAATTTTTCAACCGCTTTTGAACAGTTTAAGAAAATCGAAAAATTATTTTCAGCACCACAGGATATCGAATGGTGTATTCGGGATGGGAGATGGTATTTTTTACAAACGAGGCCTATTACTACATTGACGCGAGCACAGTATGAAGAGTCGCTTTTTTTAGACAATATTTTGCCCAAGCAGAAAAAATTTTTCTATGAAAAAACCGAGATTGCAGAAATTGCTCCTCGGCCAACGCCCTTTACGTTAAGCCTTTTGCGCGAGATATATAGAGAAGGTGGACCCGTCGATACGATCTATAAAAAGTACGGTGTGCAGTATGAGTCGCGTGATTTTTTTATCATAGTGGCTGGACAATTATATGTAGATCGTGAGGTGGAGATGCAAACGTTATTGCCGTCGTATAGTTACCTTTCAAAAAAAGATTTTCAACCTCATTGGAGTTCACTAAACGGGATAGTGCGCACACTGAAAAATATTTTTTCACTTAATTCAATTTCCGTAGCACATGGCAACGAACTGCAGGAACGGTTAAAGAGCGAACTTGCATCACCTTTCCCTACACATGAAAATTTCGCCAATGCGCTGACTGGATTTCTAAAAACCTATGAATTAATTTTTGAAATAAACCTCTGTGCACAGAAGGCTTTGAAACGGCTTGAATATAGTATAAAGGGTCAGCCTATATCATTGGCACAACTTTTGAGCACGGCGCCCGATATACAGATAGATTTTTCTTCCAAAGAATTTTTAGGTAATGCTCTTGAGATTGCTGATGAGACACCGTTTAAACAATTTACTAATTCTACTGTGCCTACAAAAGAAGTTGAGCAATGGTTTACGTCATTGCCCAATATTAAACAGCAGCTCTTGAAGCCACTTATTGAAAATGCACAAAAGTTTAATCTACTGCGTGAGTTTGGACGTTGTCTTACGGTAAAGCAGGTGAGTCGCCTGCGTGCCGCAGTCGACAATAATACATTGTATTATTTTGCTACAGTTCAAGAAATAATTGACGGAAAAATATCTGAGGACGTATATACTCAGCGTAAAAATGAATATGAAAAAAATCCCGAGTATAACTTTCCTTCATCGCTCACCAGCTCGCCGATACACCAAAAACATCATATGATGGGTGTTTCAAGCGGTAAAGCAGTTGGTGTCCTGGTTAGCGTTGAACATATTGAGAAGGAAAAAAATCCTATTTTATATACACCTATTCTTTCCCCTGATCTCACGCGCTATTTTCCACAGATTAAAGGAATTGTTTCGGAGAGTGGGGGAATGCTCTCTCACTTGGCAATTATGGCACGCGAACATCACATTCCCGTGATAGTGAATGTGCATCTTGCCCAGAACAAATTACACCTCGGAGATAGTATTGAGATGGATGCCGATGCTTCAACTATTTCTGTTCGTTCATAAGCAGCAACTTTTTCTCACGGGTCAGTTGCTTAAGTGCATACTCTCTTTTGCGTGCCTCGCTTATATTCTCACATTGTTCACTATACACAAGGCTCACCGGTCGACGTTGCTTGGTGTAACGCGCCCCCGTCTTGAGATGATTGTGTGCATGCAGCCGCTTCTCTAAATCGTTGGTACTACCAATATAAAGCGATTCGTCGCTGCATTTGAGCATGTAGACGTAAAACGTCATAATAATAATTTATGCCTCTAGATCCAATGTCTGATCGATACGGATTTGCGAGACGAACTCAGGAACGTGTGAGACCAAAATCATCGCACCTTCATACGCATCGAGTGCTCGTGCGATCACAGGAATATGACGGAAGTTGATATGATTAGTAGGCTCATCCAAGATTAATAATCCCGGCTCCTGCAGAACCAAACGCGCAAAGGCAACAAGTCCTTTTTGTCCTTCTGATAGGCTTCCAATCGTGTTATGTACTACCTCACCCGTAATGAGAAAGCCCGCCGCTATGCTGCGGACATGCTGTTCAGTGTTGTCTTTTGCAACCGCAAGAAGCGAGTCGTATACCGTGTCATCAAAATTTAATGTAGAAAAATCCTGACGATAATATCCCACCTCTATACCCGGCGTTATGGTGGCACCTTTTGCAGTTCCATTTGCGAGCGATTCCAAAAGCGTGCTTTTGCCAATTCCATTTGGTCCCGTGAGTAATAAATGCGTCTTTTTATTCAGTGAGATTTTGCATTTCTTGGTCACTGCCTTATGATCCTTGATCATTGAGAATGAAGTGATCTTGAAAACTTCACCTTTTACATCCGGTTGCATGGGAATTTCAAACTCGCGAATCGTCTTGTCTTCACGGCGCACATCTACCATGCTTTCTTCCATTTCTGCTGCTGCCTCACGCATACGCTTAGCCACGAAACGTAAATTACCACCTTTATTAGCAAAGACGTTTGCCTGTTCTTTTTTTGCCTGTGCCTCTTTTTCTAAACGTGCATTTTTCTGATTTTCTTTTTCAATTCGATTTGCAATTTGTTCCTGCACATCAAAATAATTTCCTTCATACTGCTCAACTTTTTTAGTGTGCACATCTAAGTACAACACGCCATCAGTAAAGGAATTCAAAAAGTCAGAGTCGTGGGATATAACGATGCATGTCTTGTCGTAGCCAAGCAAAAATCCAGTGAGATGATCAATGCCATCACGGTCGAGGTTATTTGTTGGTTCATCCAAAAGTAATAAATCTGGATTTGAGATCAGTGCAGAGGCAAGAAGTAGACGTGCCTGCTGTCCTCCGGAAAATGATTTTATGATTCTATCGTGGGGCGCATGGAAGTTCACTACCTCAAGAACCGCATTTATATGGCGGCTTATGTCGTATGCTTTTTCTCCATCGGGAGAGTAATGCTTGTGGAAATAGTCGGTAACGGTCAACTCGCGGTCGGCGTGAGGAATAACCTGCTGAGCGGTGCCTACGGTAAAACCGGGGAACAGATTTACTGAGCCAGATTTCGCCTTGTGCACACCCGTCATAAGTTTAAGTATGGTGCTCTTGCCCGCGCCATTTTGTCCCATGATCGTAATTTTTGATCCCTGTCGAACAGAAAAGCTGACCTCATCTAGGAGGGGTCTGTTCTCCTTAAAACCAAAGGTGACGTGATCAAAACTGATGATTGTTCCGTTATTTTGTGCCATATACAGGCCGTAGACTACCATTAGCTTGACCTTCTTGCCAAATATATTAAAATGCCGGCTTGTATTGATTAACTTACTGTTTATGAGTTCACCAGAAATTGACGGTCAATTTGATGAGATAGAAGGGGTACAAGATAACGCGCAGGGTCCTACGTTATCAGGAACGGCTGTTATTGATACGACGATTCGGGAGCTACGTGTACCTATTAGTGGTACTAATGCGGTGGTCGTTTTGCTTAACGGCTCTCGGCATGGATCAAATTTGGGTGAGGGCTGGGCAGATTAAGTCGCCCAGTTCTGCTATTGTAGATATATGGAAATCCGTTCGGCAGAATTTGTAAAAGGAGTAGTGGGGCCTGATGATGTTTTAAACGATGGTAAACCTCAGATCGCAATCATTGGCCGCTCAAACGTGGGAAAATCAAGTCTGATCAACTCGCTTACGCGAAAAGAAAACTTGGCACGCACGAGCCCGTTGCCGGGTCGCACTCAGGAACTCAATCTGTTTTTGATTAATAAATCTTTCTATTTAGTTGATCTGCCGGGGTATGGATTTGCCAAGACCTCACACGAGAGCCGTGAAAAAATTCATAATTTAGTTAACTGGTATTTTTTTGACTCTGAGCATAAGCAGAAAAAGGTCGTGCTTATTATCGATGCAAATATTGGACTCACCGATAGTGATTTGGAGATGTTGTGCGCTTTAGAGGAACACGGCAAAGATATTATTTTTGTGGCGAATAAAATAGATAAGATGAAGTCATCGGAGTGTCAGCGAAAACTTAATGAGATTCGTAAGTCAGTAGGTGCACGCAAAGTTATTCCGTATTCATCAAAAAAGAAGATCGGTATAGCGGAATTGGCAAAAGAATTTCAGCTCTAGGGAACCTAAATTACGACTTTTTATACGAGTACGAGCCAAATATCGCTTTTGTACCGTCTTTTGTCTTTGCTGTTCCCGTTACGCTTCCGCTCGTCCAGTTCTCTGCAATTGAGTCGGGTGTCGTGAGCGTTAGTTCTGTAGAGAGGTTTGGAAGTGTCACCTTCCACGTTTTTTCAGATTCCTGGAAACTCACCTTCGCCTCAAAAAATTTCTGCATATAATTTCCTGCGGCATTTTTGTATAACACCCAGGTGTGTGGTCGATAAAAAGGACTATCTCTGCTTACCGTGGAGTCATCCAAGAGGTAGAAATTATTGTCAGTATCCCAAACTAAGAAGCGATAGGTTCGTGAACTTAATTCTTCTATGTCGGAAAAGAAAAGATATTTACCCGAGTCGGCAGAATAAATATTTTCCAAGACCACATTCGTTTTAATTTTTTCGCCGTTCATCTCTACATCGCCTTTTCCAATACTCAAGTAGCGGGTATAAGCGATATCGTTTTTAGTAATAAAATCGCCCTCAAGTCCGCTCGTGCTTACCTTTATTTTTTTATCATCAATGGTGAGAGAAAATACATAATTTTCTCGCGTAGAGAGATCATCTGCAGTGGTATGCGTGTAGCTAGGTAAGAACGCGTTTGCCTTTATCTCTGGGCTATTAGAATAAAAGTTCGTTTGAATTGTTTTCTTCTTCCCATTCTGGAAAATATGAGCCGTATAGTAGTGCAAAAAATTTCCTTTATTGATTTCTTTCCTACTCAAGTCCATCTCCAATACAAACTTTTCTTTGTCATTCTGATTTTCACTCACGACAATTATTCCTTCATTAAAATATTTCAAATCAGATCCTTGTACTGATCCCGTAATAAGTTGATTATCAACGGGAATAACTGTGCTGCCCTTATTCAGAAAATAATTCGAGATCAGAAGGGTAAGTGCTACAGTGATGAGGATTCCGGGAATGAATTTCATATATATGTATGCTACTGTATTGTACATGAATAATGAAACGGAGATGATCTTAAAACAACACCAAGCTACGCTTGAGCAGTTTTTTATATGGAATATCAGACGTACAAGGAAATTCTTTCGTATATTGAGTATTATAGTTCCCGGAGTTGATGTCGTCTTTTTTTCATATATTGCATATGTGAACTATTCTCAAAATCCTGAATTAACTCAACTGCCTCTTATACTCGTGAGCGCAGGAGTTGTTTGTGCAGTGACAGGAGCATTTGCACTGCGTTTTATTATGACAAAATTACCGAAAACGATTCAAGAGGCCCAAAAAGACCCGCGGAGCAAAGCGCAGTTTGATCTTTCAATAAGTGAAAAATCTCTTTCTCGTATCACAGAAAGTCAGTGGCAGGAAATTGTTATGATTGTTCCCAGTCAAGAATCGCAGCCTTACGTTTGATTCCCCAGCGATAACCGCCCAGCGTGCCGTCGGAGCTCATCACACGATGACAGGGGATTACTACACCGATGGTATTTTTGCCGCA
The DNA here is from genome assembly GCA_018061065.1 of Candidatus Altimarinota bacterium. Classification (GTDB taxonomy): domain Bacteria; phylum Patescibacteriota; class Gracilibacteria; order UBA1369; family UM-FILTER-53-11; genus JAGOUV01. The sequence continues at coordinate 15,090 of JAGOUV010000011.1, forward strand.
TGCGGTTCCTACGGCGCGAGCTGCCTTTGGTGATCCGATATCTTGAGCAATTTGTGCGTAAGTTGTGGTAGCTCCTCGGGGAATTTTTAATAGTGCTTGCCAGACTTTTATTTGGAAATCAGTTCCTTTTAGAAGAAGCGTAATCGATGACCCGGCCTTCGTATTCTTTAATGTGAATATTTTTTTCACATATGGTGCGGTGTGCCTTTGGTCAGAAATCAACAGTGCCTCTGGCCATAATTGTTCAATCAGTTTTCTGTTTTTTGTATCGTTATTTTCAATAAACGAAAAATGACAGACCTTATTTTGGCTTATACCAACTAAGCACCATCCAAATGGTGATCGATGTATTCCGTAGTGAATTTCCATGATTGTCAAAATTGTAGTATACTTAGGTCGTCTTATGAAGATGAAATTTCTCAGTTACGTTGTACTTGTCGGGCTCATGGCTTTGAATTTTGTTCATATCGATATGAGCGGCCATAACGAACATATGAATATGACTCAAGACAGCAGCTGTCTTGCGCAGTGTTTGGCAGAATCAAATGCTCATCAACAAGAGCTGTTTTTGCAGGATTCTTCAATTAAAATTAAGTACACTCCTGTATCTCAGTTTTTAGCTTCAGTTCAGGTTGAGCCTCGTACCTTAGATTTTGCTAAGCCGCCGGCTACTTTTAGTAACGCAAAACGACTTCATCAAATAGTTACCACAATAGTAATAAGAACGTAGAATAGGATGTGCAGTTAAGCATGTTTTATTTTGTATGTTTTATTTACTATGGAAAATTCTAATAAATGCTTTGCAGAGATACGCATTGGCGGCATGACCTGCGCAAGCTGTGAAATACTTCTTGAGAAAAAACTTAAAGCTCTTAATGGAGTTCTTAAGGTTGAGGTAAATCACAAAACGGGTGTCGCTCATATAGTGGCAGATAAGAGTAATCTCCCTAACGGAGGACTTATTCAGGAAACTATTAAGAAAGCAGGCTATCGTGTTGAGGATGGCGATTATAGTGTGACCGTTGCTGCACCTGAAAAAAGAAAATGGCTCGAAATTGGTGTGGCATTGCTCATAATTTTTGCCGGTTATAAATTGCTTCAGGGATTTGGTTTATTTGAATATATTACTGCGGGAACAAGTGCGGCTACGCTCGGTGGTGTACTTCTCATTGGTTTAGTTGCAGGAACATCGAGCTGTCTAGCAGTTACAGGCGGGCTATTATTAAGCATGGCTGCAAAACACAATGAGGTGAACCAAGCGGAAACACCATGGCAGAAATTCAAACCGCTGTTGTCCTTTAATCTAGGTCGTTTGTCTTCGTACTTTGTACTGGGAGGAGTAGTAGGGTTGATCGGCAGCTCACTGACGTTGAGCACGCGCATGACGGGGTATCTTAATATTATCGTCGCGTTGGTAATGTTATATTTGGCACTTTCAATATTAAAAATAATTCCAAAGGGCAGTTTTCCGATTCGTCTTCCCAAACGCTTCACGCGATGGATCGCGAATTTATCTGAAAGTGAACATCCGCTCGCGCCTTTCATGCTTGGCGCATTCACTTTTTTCCTTCCCTGTGGTTTCACCCAATCGTTGCAAGTTGCGGCGCTCGCTTCAGGAAGTTTTGTGAGCGGTGCACTGACTATGGGTGTCTTTGCTTTGGGTACACTTCCTGCACTTATAGGAATCAGTCTTATCTCATCTTTTGCACAAGGAACATTCTCTCGGCTCTTCCTTCGTTTTTCAGGAACACTCGTTTTAGTGCTCGCACTTTTTAATTTAAATAGTGGTTTGGTACTGACGGGTGTAGATGCAACGAGTTTCTTTAAAAGAGGCACAGACACGGTTGATAGTAGTGAATCGGTCGTGCAGACACCAGATGGTAAACAGATACTTACGATGAACGTTGATTCATATGGATATTCTCCGGATTCATTTACCATTCAAGCAGGGAAGCCTACGGTAATACGAGCTGTCGCTTCTAATAATATGGGCGGATGTGCCAGTATCTTGACCGCTCCTGCATATGGCCTGACCGCTTATCTAAACCCTGGAGAAACGACTGAATTAGGTACGATTGAAAACCCTACAAAAGATTTTCTCTTAACATGTTCCATGGGAATGTTTCGCGCACGAGTAAAAGTAGTTCCCGCTCTTAACTAATCACTATATGACTCATATTACGTGGCATGACATGCCCACCGATACATCTAAGGATCAATCATCGGCAGGGACTCCATGGATTGTTGCAACAATATTGTTGATAGGTATCATCATTGGATTTTTTATTAATCGTTAATATTATTTTTATGGTTACGACTGTTTCAATTCCTGGAATGCATTGTGGATCATGTATCGCGTTGATCAAAGATGTTTGTTCTGAATTTTCTGCGATTACGGATGCTCAAGTCGATCTCGATGCTAAAAAAGTCACGCTCCAACACAGTGATGAACTTGATCTTGCAAAATGGACAGAAGAAATCGAATCACTTGGTGAGAAATATAAAGTAACTCCTTCCCTATAATTTATGGACACTAAAAATACGACACTCTCAATAACGGGAATGACCTGTGCCAGCTGTGCGGCGCTCATCACCCGCAAATTAAAAAAAACGGCTGGTGTACAAGAAGCGAATGTTAATTTTGCCGCAGGTAAAGCCTATGTACGGTTTGATGCAGCGCTTGCAACTGAGCAGGCCTTAGTAAAGGCAGTGCAAGCGGCGGGATATTCTGCAGAAAGTGCAGATAATGAAAAAAAAGGTTCTCAGCAGGAAAAACGTAAACAGGAAGTGCAGAAGTATAAATATAAGTTTTTGATGGGCCTGCTCTTTAGTGTGCCGCTGGTGTATTTCATGCTTATGGCATTTTTCCCGCAACTGCGGCTGTCGGAAAGGATTGAGTCTCTGATGGGAATTGCCTCGCTCCTATTAGCAACGCCCGTACAGTTCTGGCTCGGCGCCAGTTTTTATAAAGGAGCATGGGCTGCATTGCGCATGCGCACTTTTAACATGGATAGCTTAATCGCCATTGGAACCTCAACTGCATTTTTTTATAGTTTATATAATTTAATTTCCTTCGCAGTTCAAAACGGAAGTGTACTTGGTGAAATTGAAAATTTATATTTTGAAGTTGCCGCGCTCCTCATAACCTTTGTGTTGCTTGGTAAATGGCTTGAAGCTCGGGCAAAAGGAGCAACGGGTGAGGCGATTGAAAAGCTCATGGGGTTGCAGGCGAAGACGGCACGCGTGATGCGTAATGGAACGATAGTGGAAGTACCCCTGGAACAAGTAGCGGTTGGTGAGACCGTGGTGGTTCGCCCGGGAGAAAAAATTCCCGTTGATGGAATTGTTATAAAAGGTCTTTCATCTGTGGATGAATCCATGCTCACCGGAGAAAGTATTCCGGTGGAGAAACATGAAGGTAATAAGGTTTTTGGGGCAACCATGAATGGGAATGGCTCACTGGAATTCCGTGCTGAAAAAGTGGGAAGTGAGACGGCACTTGCCCGGATTATTAAGTTTGTAGAGGAAGCACAGGGCTCAAAAGCTCCTATTCAGGATTTTGCCGATAAGATCTCCGCATGGTTTGTACCCGCGGTTATTGGTATTGCCATTCTCACCCTAGTAGTGTGGTTGTTGCTCGGTGCTACGCTTAATTTTGCACTGCTCGCTTTTGTTTCCGTCATTGTGATTGCATGTCCCTGTGCATTGGGATTGGCAACACCTACAAGCATTATGGTGGCTACGGGAAAGGGAGCACAGTATGGAATTCTCATACGTGGAGGAGAACCACTTGAGGCAGCAAATAAACTTGATGCGATTATTTTTGATAAGACCGGAACACTTACAAAAGGTAAGCCAGAGGTGACGGATGTTATTGCACTTGGTGCTCAAGAAAAAGAAGTGCTCACGATTGCGGCGCGCCTTGAACAAGGATCTGAACATCCGCTTGCGGCAAGTATTGTGGCGCACGCTCAAAAATTGAATATCACACTTGAAGAAGTGCAGAAATTCAAAGCAGTTCCGGGACATGGGGTAGAAGGTGAGATCAGCGGTAGCATGTATTTCTTGGGCAATAGAAAGCTCATGGAGAAGATGGGACTTTCCAGTGCCGATGCAGAATCAGAATTAACACGATTGGAAAATGAAGGAAAAACGGCGATGATCTTGAGCGATGACAAAAAGGTTTTGGGATTGATCGCTGTCGCCGATACAGTAAAAGAAACGTCTCGCGAAGCTGTGCAAAAACTTACCGCAATGGGATTGGAGGTATATATGATTACTGGCGACAATAAGCGCACCGCACACGCACTCGCACAACAAGTCGGCATAGAAAATGTTCTTGCAGAGGTTATGCCTGAAGATAAGGCAAATGAAGTTAAACGTCTGCAAGCCGAGGGCAAACGCGTGGCGATGGTAGGGGACGGTATCAACGATAGTCCCGCCCTTGCTCAGGCTGAACTGGGGATCGCCATGGGAAGTGGAACCGATATCGCGATGGAAACAGGCGGTATCGTTTTAGTGAGAAATAATCTTCTTGATGTCGTTACCGCACTGCGTTTGAGTCGCGCCACGGTAAGTAAAATTAAGCAAAATATGTTTTTTGCACTCTTTTATAATATCATCGGAATTCCGATTGCTGCTCGTGTCTTTGCTCAATTTGGTTTTATTCTCCGTCCGGAGCTTGCAGGATTGGCCATGGCATTCAGCTCAGTATCGGTGGTGGTGAACTCATTGCTGCTTAAAGGTTTCCATCCTACTAAGCGTAATCTCATTTCCGATGTGGCACCCATCCTCATGACTCTTGCGTTTGTTGCGCTCTTCTTTGTTTTTGCACGCATCAGCGTTTAGAAGACATATAAAAAACACTATAAAAGGGTCTCGCTCCGGCGGGGCTCTTTTTAAATATGCTTCAAATATTCATACACAAAAAATCCAAAGACGGAAAACGTTCCCACAAATGTCACCAGCATAATAGCAGTCAAGTACGCGCCATCTTTTTTCTCATCATCCGGCCATTTTTTGAAACTCAATAATCCGTATATAAGGGCATACATGAGGATGAGCACGATACTTTTTCCCAGCCAGTGATGCCAAAATGTACCTTTTAAGAGATTTTTAAGTGGTGCGCTCAGCTCAGACCCGATCGTAATAATCGGTATGTAGAGTAATGCGATGATGGTAGTGATATAGAATTTTTTCATAACCCTGCTTGAAGCCATAAAGCTGTTCGCGCACCCCACGTAATCATGTAGCCCATGATTGCCATTGAGAATACAAGGAGCGCTGTTAAGCCTACAAATATAAGATATTTTTTCCTCAGTGCTTTGTTCTCAACTAATACATTTCCGCGTTTCTGAGCATAGACGGCAAGAAGGAAAATGAGAATTGGTAAAAATAAGAAGAGATGCTCTTTAGTCTCGGTAAATACGCCATGAGCCCATGCTTCAGGGCCGGCGTTGATAACAGGCTTTACCAGTGGATATAACAATAAATAGTAGCCACCTCCAAATACCCACGCCATCATGACTCCTGCAAATGCGATCCACAAACTCGCTTTGAGCCATTTTAAACGGTCGGCGGAGAGGTGAAGGAGCTCCTTAAAAGTCCAAAGTAAACTAGCTCCGGCGAGCTCGCCACAGGCTACGTGAAGAAAAACGAATATTTGTGATTTTATGAGAAACAACGTCATTAACTGTGATAAACACACGAGCAGCAAAAAAGTGTCATCATGAAGTTCACTTGTCCGTTTTGGCTCACTGACGCTATACTGCGCCCGCATGATTCCTGAACTTTTATTGCCCGCCGGAGACATTGAAAAAATGAAGTTTGCATTTCAGTATGGAGCTGACGCGGTGTATGCCGGCGTGCCCATGCTTTCTTTGCGCACGAAAGAAAATAAATTCAATATTGCCATAGTACGTGAAGCGGTGGAATATGCCCGATCTCAGGGGAAAAAGATCTACCTCACCGTAAATATTTTTCCTCGTAACTATAAGATTCCGCTTTTTAAGGAAGCGATTCGTCCGATGGCTGATTTAAAGCCGGATGCTTTTATCGTGGCAGATCCAGGTGTGATTATGTTGTGTAAGCAATTTGCTCCGGAAATTCCCGTGCATCTTTCGGTACAGGCAAATAATGTGAACTGGGCTTCGGCGCAGTTTTGGCATAAACAAGGAGTAAGTCGTATTATTTTATCTCGTGAAATTTCTCTCGCAGAAATCAAAGGCATACACGAACACAACCCGACACTAGAGTTGGAATTTTTTGTGCATGGATCAATTTGTATGGCGTACTCAGGACGTTGTTTGCTCTCAAGCTACATGGCCTATCGCGATGCAAATCAGGGGATTTGTGCCCATAGTTGTCGCTGGGAATACAAGGTGCATAAGGCCGTAGATAAAAATACCGTCGATGAGCAAGAGGCAATAGATAACGCATATAAAACGCTTGATGGTGATTATTACTTGGAAGAAATAGGACGGCCAGGTCAGTATTTCCAAATTGATGAAGACGTTAATGGCACCTACATAATGAACTCTAAGGACATGTGTTTAGTCGAATATTTAAAAGAATTGAGAGACGCAGGCGTATGTAGTTTTAAAGTTGAGGGACGAAATAAGACATTTTACTATGTGGCAACGGTTGCACGCGCTTATCGTAAAGCAATTGATGATATGCAGGCGGGGAAGCCATTTAATCGTGAGTATTTAACTGAATTGGCCAAGACTTCTAATCGTGGATTTATTCCCGGATTTTTGGTTCATAACCCACGCGATAGTGCACAGGAGTATGAAAAAAGCCTTACCTATCAAACGCATGAGTTTATCGGTGTGGTGCGTAACGTAGTGAATAAAGAGGGAACTACGTTGTACGAAATTGAAGTTAAAGGCCGCCTCGATGCTCCTACAAGCTGTGAGATTCTCACTCCCGACGATACATTCGAGGCAAAGATAGAACGCTTTATTACAGTCGAAGGTAAAGAGGCCTCCGTTATCCATCCAGGCCAGGCAAAACATGTATTTATTGAACTACCTCGATCGGTGCCCGTAGGTTCCATATTGCGAAAAGAGAAAGATAAACACCATCCTTCTCCTGAAAGTCGTGGACCTATTACGGTGTTATAATTTGCTTGCGCAATTTTCGTCGTGCGCGTGAAAGGTGAAGCTTGACCGCATTTTCGCTTTTCCCAATTTTTCTACCGATTTCTGCAATAGCGAGGTCGTCTTTATATTTCATTGCTAGAATTTGTTGTTCCAGCAGTGGAAGAGATTCAATGTATTGCCACACCAATGCAAACTCAATTTTTCTTATCATTGGATGATTTTCTTCGATACTTAAATGAGGAAGTTTTTCCAGTGAAATCGTTTTTGAACTGCGATAATAATTCACCAAAATATTATGTGCGGCTGCAAGTAGATAACTGAAGTAGCTTGTATGGGTAATAGTAAAGTGTGATAGTTGAGAAAGGGCTTTGCTAAAGGTCTCTTCCGTAAGATCTTCGGCAAGAACTGAGTCGCCTCCAAGATGATGAAGAAAATAATTAAAAATTTTAGGACGATATTTTTCATACAATGCTCCGTAGTTTTTCATGTCTGTTTGAGCATCGAGAATTAACTGCTCATTTTCGATCTGCAGCTTGTCTCCTTCAGAAACAAAAATACGCCCCAATAGCATTGAGAGTTCCTCGTGGTCGTATTGTTTAAACAACTTAGTGGTTTTATGTTTGCTTGAGAGCCATGTTAAAACTTGTTGCATAAATTCGCTTGGACGCTTTTTTTTATCTTTCATAAAAGCAACGAATTCTTTCTTAAATGCATCTGCCTGTTTTTTTGTAGTGAACTTCGGTTGAACGGCGATATAGTAGATAACCTTTCCTTTTTTATCGAGTATCGGCTGAATATGTAATGTTTCCATCATGCCAATCGAGTTTTTCTTTTTATTGTTAACTTCACCAACAAAAGGCATTTTTTTTATGGCCAGCGTCTCACTCATATTTTTATAGAAATCCTTCGACATATTTCCGCCCCATAGTCGTCCCGGAGTTTTTCCAATAATTTCTTTCATCAGAAATCCACTGCTTTTTTCTAACGACTTACTCGCATACAAAATATGGGCATGAGAATCGGTAACGAGCAGGTATCCCGTCAAATTATCAAAATAACGCCGAATCTCAGTTAATGATCCAGATGGCATAATTTAAATATGATGCAAAGCTAACCCAAGCTAAATAAGGGATGAGCAATAGTCCTGCTGGCCGTGATAATTTGTAAAAAACAACGATGGTCCACCCAATAGAAAACCAAAGCGCAATAATATCAATAAGGGCAAGGATAGGACTATGGAGACCAAAAAATAAGAGTGACCACAGGACATTGAGACCCAATTGAATGCAAAATATAAGTGCTGCTTCTTTTACGCGCCTTTCTTTAACACCCTTACGTAAAACTAGAAATAATGAAACTCCCATAAGGAAATAGAGTGCCGTCCATACGGGACCAAAAACCCAGCTCGGGGGAGAGAGGAGCGGTTTTTGTAGGGTCGCATACCAGGTGGGAATCGAAGGTATGGTAAATAAAGAGCCTACAATCCCTGCTAGTTCTACCACAACAACACAGAACGCCAGCTGAACTAATCTGATAGGTTTCATATACCCTAGTCTACTCTTTATTTTAGGGTTGGAATAATTCTTCCGGTTTGAACTGTACTCGTATAACGCCGCTCAATTGTTGTGCGGTTGCCTCTATCTGGAACCACAATATGCCTACGCGGCATGAGCCGCCCCCTGTTTTATTTTCAGGATCAGAAAATTGTAAGGTTAGGATCCCATTTTCTAAAGTAGTTGAGAGAAGGCGAAACCCCGGTAGCGGATATTCGGTGGTAATTCCTTCGGCTTTTTCTTGAGGAGTTAATTCGCCTTTCAGTAAAAGATTAATGGTGTCTTCAATTGGTGTTGCCGTTTCTGGAATGCTGCGTTGTACGGCAACTAATCCATTTCTACTGCACTCAATATTGCCAATGGCATTTTTGTCTTTGTCTGCATTGTAGTAGTACAGCGAAACGTTAGTCTGGGGAATTTCCTTATCTCCCATTAAAAATGGAACAAGAAAAAATATAAAAACTGCAATCCCTATTATGATGATCATAAGGCGGTTCATACTATTACATACACTTTAGAAGCCAAAAAGTGTCGTTACGCACCCCTTGTCAAGTGACACTTTTAGTGCGTTAGACTGTTGTTACTTGTATGAATGACACTATTTCTCATCGCAAGCATCGAGCAATCGTCAAGGCGCCTCACGTAGAGCTTGAGGAGAAAGTGAGTTGTGGCACCTGGTGTAAGTCATGGAAGCATCCTCATGGCAAGCAGCCGCATGTGCATGTTATTACCTTTAGTCATGTGGCACATTAAGTAATTATCTTTATGCCATTATATTATTCACGTGCGGAGGCAGGAGAGCGTCTTGCTCAAAAAATCCCTGATTGGTACTGCAAACCTGATACGTTTGTCGTGGGGTGTTCGTTAAATGGCATGCCGGTAGCTGAGGGGTTAGCCCGCGCGCTCAATGTTCCGCTCGAATATATTGCTGTTTGTAGAATTGTTGCTCCGTTCGAGCCTGAAAAAACGATAGGTGCGGTTGATGATCAGGGCAATGAAACATGGCATAAGGAGATGGTTGAACGCTATCACGCATCAGTTGAATTTCTAAAAAATAGCAGTAAGGAAGCCGCATTAGAAGCGCAGCGCCGCATGAAGTTGTTTCGACCAGGCCGACCGCCGCTCAATCTATACGGAAAAAATGTCATACTAACCGATGATGGTACTGCTTCTGGATATACGATGTTAGCGGCGGTCGGTGCGGCGCGCAGTTACGGTGCAGAAAAGGTTATTGTGGCTGTTCCGGTGGGCACAGAAGAGGGAAGGCGTTTATTGCAACCTGTTGCCGATGAGGTAGTTCACCTGTACACACCGCGCATTCTCAATCCGGTACGTTCGTTTTATCAGGAATTTCCTATGATTATAGATCAGGACGTCGTTTTTCTCATGGAACGACATGGGGTATCAAAAAGTGCCTAAATATGGTATAATTTCAGGAAACACAAAAACAAAATAATATGGAGATAAGTGATAAAAAACTGGCGGATTTGCTCATACAAAAAGGCCTCATTACTGAAAAGGTCCTAAAATCTTTTTTAGAGCAGGCTGAGGTGAAGGGAATGTCTCTTGAAAATATACTTTTTGAGCGTGAAATTATCCCTGATGAAAAGTTAGGTGCGGTCATGGCGGAACTGTATGAAGTTCCTTTTGTTAAGGTTTCTGAACGCATTATTCCAGAAGATTTGCTGCGCACTGTTTCATATACGCTCGCATCGACACAATTCCTCATGGCGTTTGAAAAGAAAGCAAATGAGTTGAGCATTGCGATGAATAATGTGAAAAACTATGAAATCGCTAATTTTTTGGAACGAAAAACTGGACTTGTGATTAAGCGATTTTATGCGACCAAAAGAGATATCAAACAGGCGCTAAAATTTTATAATAGAGACGTAAATGAAAAATTTAATAAGTTACTAAAAAGCGGTCTTGAAGATCCGACTAAAATCGAGTCACTAAAAGACACGGCAAAAATTCTCGACACGATTATTTTGTTTGCGTATCAGAATGATGCTTCCGATATTCATATTGAGCCGCATAAGAATTTTCTTGGTATTCGATATCGTATTGATGGCTTACTGAAGACCATTGCGGAGCTTCCTGTGAGCATTCTTGATCTTATTACGACACGTATAAAAGTGCTTGCGAATTTGCCTACTGATGAACATCGCGCAGCTTTGGACGGACGCTTTAAAATCGAACTTGAAAACAATGAAATCACTTTGCGTGTTTCTATCGTTCCTACCTATGAAGGAGAAAAAACGGTTATGCGTGTTTTGAGTAGTTCGAATCAGGAATTAAATATAGAAACACTTGGATACTCTGAAAAAAATATGCAGATTATTCATAATAATATCGTAAAAACAAATGGTATGATTTTGATTACCGGACCTACGGGTTCTGGTAAGACAACAACTCTGTACTCAATTCTTAAGTTGCTGAATTCTCCGGAGATAAATATCTCGACTATTGAAGATCCAGTGGAGTATCGACTTGAGGGGGTTAATCAGATTCAGGTAAATCCAAAGACAAATTTAACATTTTCTACTGGTCTGCGTTCACTTCTTAGACAAGACCCCGATGTGGTTATGGTGGGTGAAATTCGTGATCAAGAAACGGCTGGAATCGGTATTAACGCTGCGCTTACGGGACATCTCGTGTTAGCGACATTGCATACCAATGATGCCGCAAGCACACTGCCACGTCTTATCGATATGGGTATTGAACCTTTTTTGATTTCAGCAACGGTTAAGGTGGTGATTGCACAACGACTGGTTCGTATTATTTGCCCAAAATGTAAGATTTCCTATGAACTTACTCTTGAGCAGATACAGTCTATTTGTACTAAATTTAATATAAATCAAAATCTGAAGGCGCTCTTTGAGGAAGCTGCAAAGAAGGTCTCAAATGAAAAAAATACGGTTACTTTTTATAGAGGTGCTGGATGTGCAACGTGTGGGCAGACGGGATTTAAGGGACGTTTTTCAATTGCTGAAGTTATTGATGTATCAGACACTATTAAGAAATTACTCCTCACTGAAAACTCTCCTCAACTGCTTGAAGAAGCGGCAAGAAAAGAAGGCATGGTGCCTATGCTCGTTGATGGAATGAATAAAGTTTTGGCGGGTGTAACAACTATCGAAGAAGTTTTGCGCGTCATGCGTTCATAATAATGTTCCAATAATTTTCATGCCTAAATATAATTATATTCTCAGTAACTCAGTCGGAGTGAAGACAAGAGGCTTCATCGTTGCTTCCAATCCAGAAGCGGTTAAATTGAAGTTGCAGGAAGAAGGGCAGATTATTATTTCAATTATCGAGGAGCAGAAATTGCATACTTTTTTCTGGAAAAAACCGGGATTAAGTTTTGTGGAAATAATGATGTTTGTTAGACAGCTGGGTACGATGATTAAAGTCGGAGTTCCGATTATGGAAGCTCTTGAGATTATTATCAGTCAAACGCGCGAAAAAAAGAATCGTAAAATGTATGAGAATATTTTAGGAATGATTCAGTCGGGACAGACGTTGTCAAAAAGTCTAGCCGAGTACGGTACGATTTTTCCCGATGTTATTATCAAAATGATTGAGACAGGGGAGGAGAGTGGCACGCTTAACGATGTAATGGAATATCTCAATGTTCAGCTTGAAAAAGAATATGAAATTCGCAAAAAACTTGTTTCTGCATTTATTTATCCTGCCGTAATTATTGGTCTTACGCTTATGATGACTATGGGTATTGTAATTTTTATCATGCCAAAGATTACTAAAATCTTTTCATCATTTAAGATTAAATTGCCTTTTATAACCCAAATTTTGATTGACTTCAATACGTTTGTTACGCAAAAGCCTTTCTTAACCGTATTTATTTTATTTGCCACTATTTTCTTTTTCAAAACTATATTTAAGCTCAAAGCACTTAAACCTTTTTGGAATAGACTTTCCATCTATCTACCTGTATTTGGAAGAATAACTGTTTCGGCAAATTTAGCGCGCTTTAATAGAACCTTAAGTTCATTACTGCAGAGTGGAACATCGATCGTGAAAGCTCTGGAAATTGTGACTAATACCGTCTCAAATGACTTGTATAAAAAGGCAATACAAGCAGCATCTAATAAGGTAGAACAAGGAGGAAAATTGGGTGAAAGTTTGGAGAATAATGAGAAGCTCTTTCCCGTATTAGTTACTAAAATGTTGTATATCGGCGAGAAAACAGGAAGTTTGGAGACAACGACAAATCGCTTGGCTACGATGTATGAACGCGAGGTTGATAATTTAACGAGAAATCTTTCCGTATTACTTGAGCCGCTCCTTTTGATTTTTATGGGTGTGCTCGTGGGAGGTATCGCACTCGCAATTATTCTTCCCATTTATCAGCTGCCGAACTTATTGCAAAAATGAATATCCAAGACAAAAACAAAACAGCTTTTTCTTCACTCGAAATTATCATTACAATAAGCATTATTGCAGTGGCATTTACTTTTTCGATGCTCTTTTATCAGACCTCGCAGCTCCGGGCGGATTTAAATACGCAAACTGCTTTGATAATTTCTCATGTGCGTCTCGCACAAAGCAATGCCGCTTCTGGAGCGACAGATCAACCGATGGGAATTCATTTTGCTGCTGATTCATTTACCACATATATAGGACCTGTTTATGATCCCAACAGTGCATCAAATGTAGTTGTTACCTTGCCTTCAACATTAACCATTACTGCCATAACTTTGGCGGGAGGGGGGAGTAATATTTTATTTACATCTCCGCAGGGACAGACGGTTAATTCAGGAAGTTTCACTTTGTATTCAAGTAGTTTAGATACATCAAATATCATAACCATCACTTCCCTTGGCACGATCAATTAACCATAAAGGGTTTTCACTTATTGAAATGCTTTTAGCAATGATGGTGTTCGGCTTGTTTGCTACGGCGGTTTTTGGTGTTGCTCTTGATACGAGCCAGCGAGATGCAAAAGTAGAGTTGGAAAATCAAGTTTTGGCTTATGCTCAAGAAGGACTAGAGGCGGTGCGTAATATGCGTGATAGAAATTATCTACTCGTCACCAACGGTGATCACGGACTTAAACTCGAAAATGATGTATGGAGTTTTATAGCTGCTCCTGAAACAATCGATGCTTTTTATGAACGTACCATAACGGTTGATGATGTGTATCGCGATGGAACCGGCGCTATTGCGGCAGTGGGAACGTTTGATCCAGATACAAGAAAAATAACTTCAACGGTAAACTGGGATTACAACGGCATATTTTCACGGAGTACTTCACTGGTAATGTATCTTTCAAACTGGAAAGGAAGCGATCATATAAGTACGACATGTACGGAGTTTAATGTAGGAACATATACTGACACGGAAGCGATTGAAACGTCTGCTCCTCCAGCAGATAACTGTGCAGTTAAACTTAATGTAATTGAATCAGCGAGCGAGGGTTTTACTTCCTCTGATCTTGGTGATCACGGCAATGATGTAGTGGTCGATGGGGACTATGCATATGTGGCAAATAATAAGACGCAGACGGGACTTACCATTGTTAATGTTGCGAATAGAAGTGCTCCCGTTATTACTAAAAATATCGATATTGGTGCAAAAGGTAGGCATGTAGTTAAAGATGGAAACTACGCATTTGTAGGAGTAGAGAAGTCATCAAAAGGTCTGGCCATTGTTGATGTGAGTGTACCGGGCACCGCTTTTGTTACGTCAACACTTAATGTAGGAGACTACGGCAACGACCTGCGCGTTTCAGGCAATTATTTATATATGGGAGTACATCAGGAGACGAATAGTTTTAAAGTAATTAATATTGCCAATAAAAGTGCACCTTCGGTAGCAGGTCAGCTTAACTACAATGACATCGTTCAGGCGATAGAGTTGCATAATAATTATGCTTATTTAGGACTCAGTGATGATTCACAAAGTTTTAAAGTGGTGGATATTACCAATCCTGCAGCTCCGGTTAAAGTTACTTCCCTCGATGTCGATGAGGAAGTTAATGCGATCGCTATTAGCGGATACTATGCTTTTGTAGGGATAGAAAACTCGTCAAATTCGCTCAAAGTAGTAGATATTTCAAATCCCGCAGCCCCTGTTGTTGTGGCCTCACTTAATGTAGGTGGTGAGATTCAAGATCTCTCTATTTTTGGTGATTATCTGTATGCAGCAATTGATGAACACGATGCTGCCCTTGGTGCAATCAATATATTAAATCCGTTAGCACCCTATCTTGCGTATAACAAAGATCTCGCAGCAAAAGCCAGCGGTATTGATTCAGATGCTTCAAGTATTTTCATAACGATCGATGTAAATAATAAAGGCTTGTTGATAACGGGTACTACGCTCATTGAAACATTGGCTAACGGGACATTTATATCAAATAAAATTGATACGGGCAGTACCTCTACGCGTTACAACTATATTACGTGGGATCAAGTCACGACGCCTGGAGGCGCTATTACTATGCAGCTGAGAACAGCAAGCTCGCTCGCAGGGCTTGATACGGCTGTATGGGCGGGAAGCGATGGAACCAACAGCACCTATTATGAAAATCCGCGTACTGCTATCCAATTAGCTCCGGGTAGTACCGGTCCACGTTATTTCCAGATGAAGGCATTTATAAGCTCAAACGGAGTGAACTCACCATTATTAGAAAGCATCAAAGTTAACTATACCCCATGAAGAAAAGAATAAAACTTTACGGTACGACCTTAATTGAAATGCTCATTTATTTTTCACTCATCACGGTGATGATGGTTGCTGGTGTAAATTTTTCGCTTCATATTCTCACGGCGAGCAAGCAGTCGGATAATTTTCACGAGTTACAATCTACGATGAACTTTATTGCCGATCGTCTGATCTCGACGATTGAAACGGCTGAAAGTGTCCATGGCGATAGTGTTTTTGATGTTGATCAAGGAACAATTTCACTTACTGTTTCAAATCCGGCAAACTCACCAACTAAGCTCTATTTGCTCAATGGAAATGTATATATCCAGCAAGGCGCCGCCGCAGCTGTTCAGTTGAATTCAACTGCAGTTACCTACACAAAGTTACGATTTCATAAAATTTCATCTTCAAAAACTCCCGATCAAATTACCCTTGATATGCAGTCATCTATTGATAAGGACATCGCCAGTCTCGATAAGCAAATTTCATTTCACACCTCAATATCTTTACGCAAATGAAACGTATAAAACCTATTCATGGCTCGATTGCGCTCATCAGTATTCTGATTATTTCAGCTTTTACATTGATTCTAGTGGTTGGTATGTCTGAAACCAATATTCTCACTTCAACCTATTGGCTCAATGCAAACGCGAGCAAAAACACCTATTATGGCGCAGAATCTTGCCTTGAGGAAGGTATGAAACGATTAAAAGCAGATGCGGCTTTTGTCACAACAACCCTTACTCTGGACGCTGCTTCTTCATGTACGATCACTTTTGCGGGAGGTGCAGTTAAGACCATCTCAATAACTGCTCAGTATGACAACTACACGCAACACTTCTCGGGTCAGGCGTCATTCACTCAAAATGGAACGGCAAACAATGTAATCCTTTTAAGTTGGGGCAAAATTTAATATCATGATCGTATGGATTTGTTTCAAAGAAAAATTGTAGGAATAGATTTCCATGATTACTCTGCGCAGTTGATTGAGTTAAATTTAACAAGCGGAAAATTATTTCTAGAAGCATACAGTCGTGTATTGATTCCTCCTTCAGTTATCGTAAATGGTGAAATTAAAAAAGAAGAAGAGCTGAAAGAGCTCATCACCGCTCTTTTTCAACACGCTAATCCGCATCCTATTTTAGAAAAAGAAATTGTCGTTGTTTTTCCTTCGACGCTTGTTTTTAATCATATTTTCACCTTCCCGGCCAATTTCACCGAAGACGAAATTCGCAAAGCAATTCCCTTTGAAGCAGAAACAGTCATTCCGTTTGCAATCACTGATATGTACTGGGATTTCATTATGCTTGATGCGCCACCATTAGAAAAAGGCAAACCTCATTCAGTATTGTTTTCTGCAATTGAGCGAAAGACCGCAGATCGTTATCGCGGTGTACTAGAGTCGATGGGGCTTACCCCGTATTTCTTCGGAGTTGAGGCGGAATCGCTTCACTATGCCCTTTTAAAGCAGACAGGAAATACAAAAAGTTCTCTCATCGTTGATATTAATACGCTCTCAACCAACTATTTGCTTATTAAAAATAATGTTATCACGGATTATTTTAGCTCCAATGAAGGCGGGCAGTATCTCGTGCAAATGTTGAGTGAAAAATATCAGATCCAACGCGAATCAGTAATTGCCGATATAGAAAAAGAGTCATTGGATGAGAAGTATCTTCCCACGATCACTGCTTTCTTAGAAGAAAAGTATCGCGTTGCTCAGAAAATAATCGATGCCAATGAGAAAAAGCATCCCGGACTTGTAGTAGATAATATTTTCCTGACTGGTGAGTTTCTCGATATACCGAACTATATGGAAACCGCTAAGCGATTCTTCCCCAGTAAAGACATTGAAGTAGGGGATCCACGCAGCAACCTCACGATACGTGCGGAGAATTTTACTATGCCGAATGCTCAGAAAGATATCTCGGCACAATATTATGTATTTTTTGTTCATTCCATCGGAATAGTTGCAAAGGCGTTACTCGCAAAGGCACACGAGGGTATTAATTTACTTCCCGATCAACTTAAACGAAATTTCCACGATAAAAAAATAAAATTACTTGCTGCATTTTTTGCCATTGGACTTACTGCTGTGTCATTGGTCGTTGCTACGTTATTTATGCATCGATATATTTTGCTTAATTATGAAAGGCACAGTCTTGAAATCCAAAAAGCATCGGTAACACAGGTGTTATACGGGACGCGATATCAAGAAATTCGTGATCAGATAGTCTCTTTTAATAAAGAGGTGGATGAGTTAAGTACGATTGATAATTCGCTCTTTTCTGTGCCCCTTGTGCTCAATAAAATACAAGCGATTATGCCTGTGGGGATAAAAATTACGGGCGTGACCTATGCGGATGAATCACTGACGGTTGAGCTTAATGGTGTTGCACATACGCGTGAAGATCTATTAAAAGCTCATCGTGACTTGCAGAACGCAGAGTTTATAGAAGAAGTTATTACTCCGGTCTCCAGCTACGATGAAAAATACGACGCCTCTTTCTCTATACGATTAAAACTTAAATTTACCAATCTTCCTCGTTATGGAAATTGAATTACGACCAAATACGGCAAAAAGAATTTTTTCTGTGACATTTATTCTTATAGTTATTGGTTCTTTTATTATATTGTTAATTGGACGCGCAACTGCACGCATCCATGACGAAACTAAAGAGCTAAAGACATTTTTGGCAACATCAGATAATATTAAGCAAAATTTCGAACGCAGTCTTAAAGTCTATACTGCAAGTACACAATTAATCATTCAGCATCTTGCTAAGTTACGACCGCATGACGAAGAATCATTCATTGAATTCATATCGAAAATTGAAGCAATTGGACAAAAACTGGATATTAAAATTGAACTGCAGTCACTCGATAGTGCCAATACAAAAGCCATTGGAGCGATGAAAACATTAGATTATCGCGTTTTATTTAATGGAACAATGCAAGATTTAGAAAACGTTATTAATGAGGTTCAGAAATTGCCGTATTATGTAAAAGTGAGTGAGATTCGGTACCTCACTCCAGAGCTGGCTCGTGAAACTGACAAAGCTGATGCTCAGAACATTAATCTTAGAATTAATTTATTTATCAAATAAAGGTTACTGATATGGATGTGCAAAAATACAAAGATTATTTTATATTCATAGCGTCCTGCGTTTGCTTTATAGTAAGCATTATATACGCAGCGATGGTCTATGTTGATTGGAACACACCAGCTAAGGATAAAAACTACGCACTTGAAGTATCACTACCTATTTTGGATTTAGAAAGGTATTCAAAGTTGTCAAAATCGGCTGAATAATGTTAGTGTAAACCAGGTTTATTTATTATTCCTTATCATCTTTATGAAAAAGTTACTCAATAAAGGTTTCACGCTCGTTGAGGTTCTTTTGGTAGTCGTTATCATCGCAATTCTAGCTGGTGTAGTTATCGTTGCTATTAATCCAGGACGACAAATCTCACAGGCAAATAATACTCAGCGCAGCAGCGATGTACGTGCTGTTCTTGATGCAGTTTCACAGTACGCTATTGATAACAGAGGAGCACTTCCTACCACAATTACATTGGTTCCAACTGCAATGGGTAGCGCAGCTGGTCTTATTGATGTTTGTGCAGACATCGTTCCTACATATACAGCAGCTATGCCTTACGATCCGACTGCAGCAGGTGCACATTTCACAAGCTGTGCTGACTACGCAACAGGCTATAACATCTCAAAGAATGCTACAGGCCGCGTAACTGTTTCTGCACCTAGTGCTGAATTGACTGCAACGATCAGCGTAACTAAATAGTAGTTTCGCGCGATAGAGTAAAAGTTAGAAAGGGGAGGGGCGTATGCTTCTCCCTTTTTTTGTTTTATTTGAATGTGACACTTTTGTTTAACTTAACTGTTTAGATCTTCAGTGCAACTTATCATGTAACCTCATCCTATATGAAAATCAATCAACTTACCACAGGGCTTATGTTGGGTGCATTTGTAGGTGGCATTCATCTATTATGGAGTGTCATTGTGGCGGTGGGGCTCGCTCAACCCCTAGTAGACTTCATTCTCTCGGTTCATTTTCTCAACAATCCCTTTACTGTAGCGCAGTTTGACCTCTGGTTTGCCTTTTTGCTTGTTGCTATTACTTCTATTGTT
Source organism: Candidatus Altimarinota bacterium (assembly GCA_018061065.1). Classification (GTDB taxonomy): domain Bacteria; phylum Patescibacteriota; class Gracilibacteria; order UBA1369; family UM-FILTER-53-11; genus JAGOUV01. The sequence continues at coordinate 34,565 of JAGOUV010000011.1, forward strand.
GGGTTCGTCGTAGGCTGGTTTTTGGCCTTTTTATGGAACCGTTTTCAGACTAAATAAGGTTATATATGGTCATTGACAATATATTCTAAAAAGTATATAATAATAGTGTAATTGTTCATTAAAAATAAATATCAAAAAATGTTTAGGAAGGGTTGAGCAGCTAAGTATAGTGCGATTTGGCTGTTGTACCCTTCCTAAAATGTTCCTTCTCACGCACAGTGAGGAGGTCATGTAAGGGAACCTGACATTAATCTTACCTTTCGGTGGGACGCTCTCATATTTCGCAAGAAATAGAGGGACGGTTATCAGGGGCATTTCCTTTTTATCAGTATTCTCGGGTAGCCTCGAAGGATATGATAAAGAGAATTGGATTTGATCCAATGTTTATTTTCTTGGATGCTAACGATCTTCGTACCGCAAGGTTCAGAAGAAGAAAGTGTTCAGTGGTCGAGCAAGAGTGTTGGTGACGATACTCAAGCAAACATCATGGTGACGATAAGAATTTGGGAGAGAGTCTTCCAATGCACTATCGCTCGCGAAATACTCATTGTTTGCCGGTCGCTCGCAAGAGTCGCCGCGTGAAGCAATTCAATTATTCAGAACGGGTGCAGTGCAATAGCTGTAACTATTCTGAGTCACTTGTCTCAAACTCTTTTATATGACACCGGAATATTTTAGCCAGGTGCTACAAAAAAGCCATCTTTAATACGGATGGTTTTTTTGCGTTCAAGTGACTTTATGTGCCCTTGTTTTTGTATTTCCACTCGATAAGCTGACCGGCACGGCGCTCCATGGTGTCGGCTTTTCGAATCAGCTTAATGTTCTTTTTGGGGATGATTTGTGTATGTGGTGCCTCATCTACCGCCTCTGCAATAAAGAATAATTCTTCTTCCGTGGTTATCCATTTTTCCCCTAATTTTTTAAGATCGAACGGAGTAGAGGAGTAGCTGCGCAAAACTTTTTTGCCAGTGGTATTACTAAAATATTCATGAAAATAGGAGAGCGCCAATTCACGCAGATTTTTATATATAGGATCGCGGAATCGTAGCGAGCAATGGTTCGTTTTGCTGATAGCACCCCAGTAGCCATTTTGTTTGTATAGCGCAACCACATGATCATCATCGCCGTCACACTTGAGATCCAAGAGCATCGCAGGCTTGCCCTGAACCCAAAGAGCAGTCGCCGCTAAAAGGGCACCTTCTAAACAGTGCATTTTATTTTCTCGTAGCACGCGTCGCGGTGACATATACGTTTCACCTTTTTTCTCCCAGTTCAGCGGTACGGCGTCTAGGAAATCTTGAATTTTTATCGGCGTCGAAAGTTTTTTAAGTGTTTTTAATTCCAAGTTAGAAAGGCCAAACATAAGAATATGGGTAATGTGCTCGTACTTATTCCAGCTTTATCACACGAGAGGGAATCCCGCCTCATGCCACGCAATAATCCCGCCTTCCACATTGTATATTTCAGCATCGATACCATGTGATGCAAGAAGCTCCGCCGCGAGTCCGCTGCGCCCCCCCGAAAAACAGTGAACATAAATAATCTTTTTATCCTTAAGTTCGTTAGTTCGGGAGAGTAATTCATCAAGAGGTATGTTTTGCACGCCCTCAATATGATGTGCATCGTATTCTGGTATTGAGCAGACATCTATAAATGCGATATCACTTTGTGAGGCGCCACTTTCCAGTGCTTTTTTGAACTCTTGGACGGAACAGTTTTTCATATAAATAGAGATTATGTAACAAATATATAATTGAACTGTATGACTATGTCATAACAATACTACCTTAATTAGGCCTTTAGTATGAAAAAAAATCTAGTTGCATCGATTGTTTTATCAATAAGTGTTTTTGCGTCGCCTCTTGTAACGCATGCCCTTCCATGGGCGAATAATGCTTTTGTGAGCCACGGAAATATAAATATAGCGGTGGCAGGCAATTATGAGCCGAGTGGAATGGCGTGGAATCCCGTTACCAATAAGCTTTTTACCGTGTGTAACACCGGACAGGTGACCATGATGAATTTGGATGGTACGGCACAGGAAAATGTGAGAATGCCCTCGTATATGGACTTTGAGGCTATAACAATTGCAGATCCAAATTCTAGTAAAGTGTTTATTGGTCTTGAAAATAGAGACTCAATACTCGAGTTTGATTGGGCAACACGGAGCTTAACCGGCATGAGATGGGATCTTACGAGTGTCATGACAGGTCCTGATAACGCCGGATTGGAGGGATTAACGTTTGTGCCAAATGGCTACCATCCTTTTCCCGATAGTGCTTCTGGAGGAGTTTTTTACGCTGCCATCCAACGAGCTCCTGTTCCTGGTGGAGTAGTAACCGATGACTATTTAATCTATGCCTTTGATATCGACCTAAACACGAATGGAAGAATTGTTAACTGGTGGGGAATTCCTGTTGCAGCAAACACTCCAACAAGCGATATTTCCGATCTTTATTTTAGCCAAGATACGGGTGTTCTTTACGTACTTTATGATGGAGCCAATCGTCTTATAGAAATGACTACTGCGGGTGCTAAAATAACTGTGGATGACGTAGAAAAAGACTACACCAATGTACCCGTTGCGGATCAGGAAGGAGTAGCAATCGTTACGAATTATAATTCCGGAACTGCAGATATATATTTGGCTTCAGATTCAGCTAAATCGATTGGCTGGTTCTCTGGATATCCCGTATCCTACTATGATTTTGATGGCGATGGAGTTGATTATATTGCTGATTGCAATGACAGAGACGCTTCTGTTTCGGTGTGCCAAACATACTATAGCGATGTGGATGGAGATGGTCTGGGTTCGGATGTAGAGACGTCTGTTTGCGCGAGTGTCCCTCCGGCTGGTTTTGTTCTTAATTCCAATGATGCAAATGATAATGATCCAGCAAATATAGTTGCATACAGCGAGCAAAATCTCGTTAACGACGGTGATATGGAATCTGTTGATACTACTGCTTGGAGAAACTACGGGGTACCTACGGTTGTTGAAAAACGTGTGGATGCTACTAAGAATCCGGTGAGTTCTCAAGTGATGCATATATCAACGAATGGCGGTGGTGTGCAACAGACGAATGTTCCTGTGGTCGCCGGTCATACCTATGAATTGAGTTATGAAGCAAAGGTGGCAAGCGGTCTTTTATATGTGCGTTTGGGCAATAATGACTCAAATTCGGATTTTCAAAATGCTCAGCAAATAACAGGGATATCTCCATCCTATGTTACTAAAACTCGTCGCTTTGTGGCTCCCGCTTCAGCTAATTTTCGTTTAGTTATGGCTGTCAGAGGCGGTGATGTCTACATTGATAATGTAAGCATAGTAGAGGTAGATCCAGGCAATCTTCTTGGTGATGGAAATATGAGTGCACTTAGCGATGGAGTGTGGAATAAATACTCTACGCAAAGCAAAGAAAAGCTGTGGAGTGAAGAAAAAAACGGACGAATAATGCATTTATCTAGCATAGGCTCTGGTGCACAGCAAAATTACCTCAATGTACAGCCCGGAAGAAGATATATTTTAAAATTTGACTATAAAACCTCCGGTAATGGTCTATTGCGTCCCGTATTGAGCACTAAAAAAGTCGAAAGTGATTTTGAGGGATTGTTTGTTAATTTACGTAGTGAACAAGGATGGAGTGAGTACGTGAGAGAGTTCACGGTTCCTAATGATTTTGTTGCAGGTACGACTCGATTCACGTTAAACTTTATCAATCGAGGAGGTCAGGTATATATCGATAATGTGACTATCATTCCAATTCTTAATTGAAGTAATGGATATTATTTCACACGGACTATGGGGCGCGATTGCCTTTGGTAGGAAAGCAAAAAAGAGCTATTGGAAAGCATTTGCTTTCGGCGTGCTCCCCGATCTTTTTTCTTTCATCCCGCAATTTATATATTTGTTTTTTAGTCCAGAGGCAGCGCATTTTGGTAGTGGGCCACCGTCACCTGAAAGTATTTTGCCCCTCACCTACATGCTCTATAACATCTCGCACAGTCTTGTTATTTTTTCTATTATTTTTGGGGTAGTATGGCTTGTACGCAAAAAACCAATGTATGAGTTGCTTGCATGGGGACTGCATATCCTCAGTGATATTCCCACACACTCAACGGATTTCTTTCCTACACCATTTCTGTGGCCGCTTTTCGATGTTAAAATTAATGGATTTTCATGGGGTCAACCCTGGTTCATGATTCTCAATTATTCACTTTTGGCGGTAGTATATACTGCTTTTATATGGCACAAAAAATATGAATCACGAAGAAAAACTACAATCAGTGGTTGAAGAGCTCTTGCGCGGACACGGTTACATAGCTGAGCGAACCCTGGAAAAGCTTTTTTTTCCAGAACAGCATATTGCACTCTATTCAAAGATTAATTTTACCGATCAAACGCCGGAACGAGTGATGATGCAAATTGATATTTCAATTGAATTGCTCATGTATAAAAAAGAAATACGAGAGTCTTTTGTGGGTATTGGAAAGGACGTGGAAAGTGCACTGAGAAACGCAGTGGAGAATTTCTGGAGGAGCGCGCTGCATGTTCTGTTAGCTGCATTTTTTAATGATAAAAAAGTGGATGTAGTACAGGAGCAATGGCAGATCAAAGGGGAGAGCTGGAACGTTTTTCTAGGTGATCCACTTATGCGCGGACGTAATCCTCAGATTATTGAAATTGCGAAGCCGCTTCTGGATGATATTCAGAAACTTATCGAAAGCGAAGGAATTGAAAAACCCGCCAGCTGGCTGAGCATGTTCCTCAGTAGCAGTGAAAAACAGATTTTTCTAAATAACAATCGTTGGGTTCGCGGAGAAGAGTTATTCAAAAAATACCAATGGCCAGAGGGATCCGACTATTATAGTTTGAGACTTTGTTTGGCATTTATTGCTCAATAAGTATTCCGTTATTCGCTACAGAGGGGTCGGTGCACATAGCGCGGTTGAAGCAGCATGGTCTTCGCATGCCAGACTCGAGCTTGGAGAGCGCTACACCAATGCGTTTTTTGCGGGTCTCTGGATTTTTGGTTGAGCCGAGCCAGCGAACCCAATCCCAACGCGCCATTGGTGTTGTGTCCAGCCACACAGCGTGAGCCTCTGGATGCCCCACGAGAGCCGCCTTCAAATCCGCTGGAACCTTCGGGTCTGGCCATTCTTTTATCGACGCAATCTCTAGCGTAACCGTATCGCCGACCTCTGCATTAATAGCCTTCAGCATAGGTTTTTCTACCTTGAGCCAGTGGCTTTTCTTACCGTCGGGCTCGAGCGGCGCTTGAAACTTGAAACCGTTAATTGTTCCCTCAACCATGTTCATGCCTCGTGAAGGCAGCTTCGAACTCGCGCTTTGAGGTAATAGGAGAATAGTTGATGTGCCGATGTTAGAGAGCTTAGCTTTGAAATTAACGGTCGACATAGCTATATTGTACTAAAAGCAGCTTTAATAAGCCATAAATGAATCCATGCTGGTTGTAATCAGAACCTGGTTTGAGGAGAATCCCTTCAGTATTTAGGAACGGGGATCATATTAAGAGCGGTCAAACTTTGATATACTGTTCGGTATGAAAAGAGATATTGAAAAAGTTTACACTAAAAAAGAGTTTGTAAAAAAACTTAGACGGCTGGCTGATTCGATAGAAGATAACAAAAGATTTTCTATACAAGTAGCTGGCAAGAGGGTTGTTGTACCAAAAGATGCGATTATAAATGTGGAGCATGAAAAAGAAGGAAAAAGCGAAGAACTAGAATTCCAAATAAAATGGATTAATAAATAAATCCTTTTATGGGTGAAAGTAAAACTTGGCTCCCCATGCTGGATGCTATCCGAACGTGGTTTCAGGGTGTGGCGCTCGGGGAATCACTTATTTGCAATTAGAATAAAGTATTTAATGAGACCTAGGGGGTTATACTCTGCTTTATGGATTATTTTAAACCCCTGACTTTCTAGGTAATGAAAAAACTCTTTTTTCGTGTACATGGAATCGTAAGGATGAACAAGCAGTCGTCGAAGTATTTTTCCAAAACGAGTAGTGAACGTTTCTATAGAGAGATCTTCGAGCACCAAAGTGCCACCTGGTTTTAGCACGCGTTGTAACTCCTTAAGGCAGTCTTTCCAATTCGGGATGTGATGAATGATGCCAAAATCAAAAATAGCATCGAATGTTTTATCTTCGTAAGTCAAGCAAGCAGCATCACCAACACTAAATGTAACTGAAGGATCTTGGTTTTTTTGAATAGCCACTTTAATCATCTTGGGATCAAGATCTATTGCCTCAATGTGCTTTGGCTTAAAATGCTTTTTAATGAGTTTTGTTCCATAGCCGCTTCCGCAACCTATTTCCAAAACGAGAGAGGCACCTGGCTGAAGGCGTGCTAGTTTCCACATTCTTTTGACCTCCAAAGTCCTCTGTACGAGTTGCCTTAAAGGGTTATTCATTAAAACAAATTCCAGCCGATTCATGATCATACGGTGTCTATTATAACTTATTTATTAATAATTCTTTTGGCTTCCCATTCTGGACGCAATCCCTGCCTGCCGGCAGGCAGGCGAACGTGGTTTTGTCCAAGCTAACAGGACAGATAGGCGCCTAATGCAGAGTTTTTCGTACTAACGTAACAAAGCCTTCTATGTCTTCTGCTGTTGTATCGAATGAAGTAACCCAACGCAATCCTCGCGGTTCTTCAAAGAACAGGTATTCAGTTTGAAGTTTTGGTACGTATTTACGTGGCATATCTCCAAAGATAATATTTGTCTCAACTTTTTGAGTTATTTTAACTCCAGATATTTCAGAGAGTTTTTTGGCTAGTAATTGAGCCATCTCATTTGCATGACGAGCATTTTTGAGCCAAAGATCTTTCGTAAAGAAAGCCTCAAACTGAGCTGCGATAAAGCGCATTTTTGAAGGCAGCTGCGTGCATTGCTGGCGTACGCGTCCAAAGTGTTCAGCGAGTTTTTTGTTGAAAATTACCACGGCTTCACCCAGCATCATGCCATTTTTTGTTCCACCAAATGAAATAATATCTACTCCTGCTTTATTGGTAATTTCTTTAATATCCACATTAAGAGCTGCTACCGCATTCGAAATACGAGCTCCATCAACATGCAGAAACATATTATTTTTGTGAGCCAAGTCGCCAATAGCCTTTATCTCTTTAGGAGAGTACAAAGTCCCAAGCTCAGTTGATTGTGCTATAGAGATGACTTTCGGTAATGGCAAGTGGTCAGCAGTTGTCGTAAGATAGTGTTTAATTTGATCAGGAGTTATTTTGCCATTTTCAGAGGGTATTGTAAGAAGTTTGCAGCCAGTAATCTTTTCAGCGGCGCCTGCTTCATGACAGTTAATGTGAGCGGTTTCTGCGCAGATGATTCCATTGAAAGAATCGGTACAGGCTTTTAGGCTGACGATATTTGCCCCAGTCCCACCAAATACAAAAAAGACATCTACATTTTTGCCGAATACCTTTTTGAATTTTTCAATCGCTCGAGGTGTATAAGGATCACTGCCGTATGCTGCAAAATGTCCTACGTTTGCATCAGCTATTGCTTGAAGAATATCAGGGTGTATACCTGCATTGTTATCACTGGCAAAAGTACGAATATTCATAATGGAACTTGGTAGTTAGATTAAAAACACCTGGCTCATTATACATCACTGTTGGGATTGCGTCCGATTTTCCATTTTGCAAAATTAGGAGCCGAACGAGAAAAAGCTTTATTTGAAGGGATAAACGTACTATTTATTTGTGGCTCCGGAGCCCGGACTCGAACCGGGAACCATCTCGTTAACAGCGAGCCGCTCCACCATTGAGCTACTCCGGAATAAAACGCGGTGATGAAAACTAACTTTTGACGAATCTCACGATCTCGCGGGCGACTTGTTGGTCTGGGCGACTATATATGAGAGAGACGTCTTGAAAAGGATCAAATGCTGACAAAGTATAACCAAGGCCTTCGATTCGCGCAATAAGCTGATCCGCGATGCTCTCGTGGCGACCTTTTTCACTTCCTGAATTGCCCAAATTCCAGAGCGGAAAGGCAAAAACAACGGTTGTACCCTTTGGAATCCAGCTGGCCAGGTTCTCGAAAAAATCCATATATAACATAGACAACTCACCCATAATCTTATTTAACTGCGCGGGGCTGGGACTCTGGCGCAGTGGGGGACCTAGATATGGTTCAGTGATAACGGTGAGAAGTTTTTTCGGATCTTTTGGATTTAGAGAGTTGCGGCCGATAACATTTTCCTGAGTTACCTGCGTTGCTGACTTGGTAAACAAACGCACCTCACGGGTTGGTGGCACGCGGAATTGTGCCCGTAGCCAGTCGACGTTTTGTTGTGCACCATCAATAATTGCGGCATCTTTATCTGACCCCGCGACATTGAATCCCATCAACAGCGCCTCACCCAAGATCGTTCCACTTCCACAGAAAGGATCGTAGACCAGGGGAGTACCATCACCCACGCCGAGATTGATCATCACTTGCGCAAGTTTAGGCGGAAGCATTCCAGAAACCGCATCACGATAAGGTTTTTCGTAGTCACGTTGGCTATATGCGTCGATATCTTGTACCGCGCGTGTCACGCCAATACTCACATGCTCAGGTTTTTCTTCTTTAATAATCCAGACATTGGTACCAATCGCATCCATGCCCTGCTTGCCGACAAAAACACGATTTACATTGCTGCCTTCGTTGTTGGCAAAAGCGCCGCGCAAACTATTTTCCTTGAGCATTTTCTTGATAGACATGAGCAACTTGCGGATTCGAGTCGGATTGCCGCCCTCGCGTTCAGGCCAAAAATTCACGCCAAAGAAAAATTTCTTGTTTTGAAACTGCGCTGCTTCAAGGACGATACGGGTCACTTCTTTTTCAATCGCTGCATGGGGAACGTTTTTCTGAAGAATTTCGATAATTTCAACCGTTCCGCCGAGGCGCTGTAATAGGTCTACAGAGGCAACGGGGAGCTGTTCTACCTCAACAAATCCCTGTCCTTGTTCCCACTGGACGTTGTCACTGCCACAGACCGCCGCGATCTCTGCGATCGACAGTTTGGCGTGTTTTCCGATAAGAAAGATAAAGCTCATGTGGCCGTACTATACTATATATAGTTTGACTTGTAACAAAAATATTACGGCTCTTCGTTCCCGGGAACGAATTTTGGGGAGGTGGATGGCTTCTACATGCCAATAAATAGTTCTAAAAGTCTGCCCGGGCAGACTTTAGATACGCAACATATACTTATATATAGTTTGCCCGCGGGGAAAAGGCTGGCAATTCGAAAATCGGAAAATCTCTTCCTTTCCTGCTCGCCATTCGCTACCTTATGAATAGTATTTCTTAAGTTTTTTGCTATGGCATTCTCACTCAATAAAGCACAGTTAATTGGTAACGTAACCCGTGAACCAGAGGTTCGCGTGGCAGGAACACAGAAGGTCGCTACCATTGGTATCGCCACAAATTTCTCTTGGACAGACGCAGCTGGCCAGCGCAAAGAGAAGGCCGAGTTTCACAATGTCGTTGCATGGAGAAAATTGGCAGAGTTAATTGAAAAATACGTTCACAAGGGCAACAAGATTTATGTAGAAGGACGCATGCAGACCCGCGAATGGGAAGGTGAGGACGGTGTAAAACGCTACAAAACTGAAATTGTTGCCGACAGCATTATTTTATTGGGTGCAAAGGGCGAGCCTACTGGTCACTACAACGCTCAAGAAGATGCTGCCGATACGACTTCATTCCAAGCTCCCCGTGAACAGCGTTCAGTAAAACAACCCGCTGCTCAGGAGGCTCCGGTAGAAGAAGAAGTTTCAATCGACGACTTGCCGTTCTAGTAGCACGGCAAAAAATTCTGCAGGTGACGAAGCAGGACGCAATTTGTAGATTTTGAATAAGTTCTTCCTTGTTGGGCGTCACACGGTGACGCCGCGAGGCAAGGCGAAGATCTGGCTTTTGCCAGTCTGAGCCGCAGCTGAGCTTATATTTAAGAAGCGGTGGTCTGATTGGGCACGTGTGTTCTGGCAAAGCCAGGAAGGCACAGAGGTGAGACCACCGCTCCAACGCAATACTTTTTCGGATCCTATCTGCCTTAACATATTAAGTGTGGAGACAGAGGACTGTAGTCGCCTTGCGGCGTTGAAAAAGCGGTAGAGAATACGAGTCGACTACGTTCTCATATTCCATCTCCGTCGCGTGGCGGAGAAACCTCCCTACCGTTCTTGGGTGGATGTTTTTTATGCATTTTACCGAAGCAAAGTGCTAAGACCTTGCCCACCAAGGTCTTAATTATTTGTTTTGTATTTTTGGTGTCGAAGTCCACGTCTCTATAAAAGAGGGCAGGCAAACGACTTTTTGTAAGGTTTGTTTTTGTATGTTTTTGTTGCCTCATCCGTCATATAGACAGAGTGAGGATACTTTTCATGTGTTGGGAGCGGTAGCCGGCCGTTCCACGCTTGAAAAGTAGGGAGAAGCGAAGGGGAAGAAATGATAAGTAACTTCCCACCGCGCATCCTCCCCACTTTCCAGCATTTGTTTCAAGAAAGTTTATTGTAGAGAGGCCCAGGTTTTAAATGATCGAATCTGTTTTCACTTCCGGAATGTATTAAATCATTATAACACTTTTCTCTATTGTGTTCAATAGGCTTCTGCTATAATCACACCTTAAATAACGAATGCATATATGGGACACGAAGGGCTCACCGCTGTTATACAAACTGACCTGGAAAAGGGCGATCTTATCCCTCCTCCTCAGGGGTTAGCAAAGGTGTTATCAGAACAATTTCATGGCGTGCACGTAAATCCCGAGGCAGGAAGGGTGGTTATTCTTAACCAGCAATTTCCCCATCAACCTCCACGGGCTCTTATTAATACAAAAGATGGGACGATTCGATTAGCGGTTGATCATTATGCAGGGAAAGTGGTGCGTGCGCTTTCTCATGTTGGCGATGAAGAACGGGTAGTATTACATCGTAATGATCATGGTGTGGAGAGAGTAGAGGCTCCTGTCATTTTTCAGATAGAACGTCTTTTCCAAAGGCTACCGGGGGAATTTGCATTACGTTGTATTCACAATGGGGCAAATAGGGAAACAAATGTTGACCATACAGATTTTGGCCGAGAGAGACGTGCGGTAGGAGATTGGTTCGAACAAGAATGCCGCGAAATGTCAGACATGTTTCCACACCAAAAACCTCACCTTGGAGTTGAGTACGATATGCTTAGTGGTATGCTTGCTGGTCGGCCGGATATATTACAGAAGATTTTTGGTCCTGAACTTTTGAGAATTCTTGATACATCTAAACGTTAGATGTTTTCTCGTTGATGTTCGCCGCTTTTTTTACAAATGCCGCAATTTCTTTTTTCATTTTGCCACTGGGGTGCAGGCCGTCTTTTGAACGTGGATAACGTGGGTCGTCGTAAGGCATATTTTTTTCTAAATCAATGAGTGCTTCTACGCGTCCCGCGGCATATTCTGCACGAATATGTTCATTGAGCTGCCTCGTCATTTCTTCCGCAATCTGTGCATAGGCACGTTCGCCATCTTCATTGAGTAGTTCTGGTGGTTTTTTTCCTGCCGACCGAGCTTTCTCAGCCTTATTTCTTAATCTTTCTGCGACCCGACCCGCACACTTTTTTTCATCCCAATCGTACATCGTGCAGGCCACCACAGGCATATTATACGCGTGGGCTTTGTTTGTTATGGTGGTGAGATCTCCCGCAATACTCGCTACGTATTTCTTAATATCCGCCGTGACATCTTTACCATTTTGAGCCTTCAGTGCGAGTGTTGTTGCCGCGCCTGCAATGTTATTAACACCTCCTAAAAACACCGCGCACTCGCCGGCATTTTCAGCAGTGGGATTAAAGTTTTCAACCATCCATTTTGTAGACTGACCACCTTTGGCGCAGGTCTTAGTGCCGGGAATATCGCGTGCATAGCCTCCAGCTGATTTATCGAGTGCAGGATCGGTGATCGAGTCACCTATGAGGGTAACTTTTTCCGCGTCGCGTGATTCACTTAGTCGAGATATAACTTCGGGCTTTTGTTCTTGTGGAGCAGGTGCAACGGCTCCTGCTGCCGGGGCGGGCTCCGCCTTGGGAGATTGTTGAGGCTCACGAATTTGCGGCTCCTCTGTAGGTAGTGGTTCTTTACTCGCCGTAACTGTATACCCGTTCCAGATAGTTATATAACGGCCATCGGCACGATAAAAATTACCCTGATCACCGCGCACACCATCGATTATTTCTCCTCGTGTTGTTGTGATGCGCACATGTGAATAGTCTGCTGGAATTATATGCGAAAGTCCCATAATCCACTCTAAGCGTGGCGGCACTTTGCTAAAATTAAGCTTCATTGAAAGTTTATCGCCCTCAGTTTTTTTATCTTCTCCCACTAGATCCAGACACACACTCGTATCTAAACCGCTGAGCTCCTCACGCGTCTGGGCATTGAGGATTTTCTCCTTAATCTCTGCAGCGGGATTCGGTGTAGGGGGCAGCGTTTCAGGGACTTTTGGTAGTGGTTGTTCTGGTGTGGCCATTTTGAAAATGTATCTCATCAGTATACCGGATTTCGGCCTCTTTTGCTACAATGCCCACGTTATGCCGACAGGAATGTTTTTTCTCATACTAGGCCCCTCGGGATCGGGAAAGGGAACAGTGATCACGCACCTTAAAAAAGCCCTTTCAGAGGCCGTTTTTCCGCTGTCATGTACTACGCGTCCGCCGCGTCCACGGGAAAAAGACGGAGAGGTCTATAATTTTGTGACTAAAGAAGAATTTCGCCGACGAATTGATGCAGGGGAATTTTTGGAGTGGGCACTTGTGCACAATGACAACATGTATGGCACGCTCAAGCAGCCGATTATGGATGCGCTCGATGCGGGAAAGTTGGTGATCCGTGAGGTGGATATGCAGGGCGTCGAGTCGATTCGCAAGATTTTTGGTCCCGATCGTGTGAAAGCGATTTTTATTACATCACCCTCTTGGGAAAGTTTGAAGACGCGTATTCTTAAACGAAGCCAATTGCCCGATGAAGAGCTGCACCAGCGCGAAGAAAGCTATAAAAAAGAGATGCTGTTTGCCTCACAGTGCGACTATGTGGTGATGAGTGAAGATGGAAAAATCCCCGAGGTCTGCGCGGAGGTAGAGGGGATTATCAGGCGCAGTTGAGAGTTTTTATTTTGGGAAATTTTCCTGAAACCAGCGGAGAAGACTTGTACTCCCTCCTACCACAGGAATCGATACAAGATAGTACCATTCCAGTCGCATACATACTAAAGTTATTAGCAGAATTGCCGTGAAGGCAAGTATGATTTCCCAATCCTTCATGGCTTTTCTCCCAGTCCACAGCTGCCATTTAGATTTTCCTTCATTTCGAGTTGTGGCTTTGCTGCCGCTCATTTGTACTCTCACATTAAAAAATAAATTTGCACAAGTAAGTTAGATGGTTTCATTCTTCTTTTTAATGAGGTTCGCTGCGGATTCAAGCGCCTTGATTTGATCTCCAAATTCACCAACTGCAAAGGAGTATGCCAATTCTGCTGGGTATAAAATTACTAAACCACTGGGAAGGCTAATCCTCTGCATATCTTGTTCTGCTGTGCCACTTCTCTGAAATGTCTGGAAAAATGAGCCGATCTTCGTAGTAGCCTCTATTGAAGACTCACTCATCTCATTTTTTGTCATATCAACAACGATGCCATTCTGGTATAAACCAGCAAATTCAATGCTGTGTCGAAAGGTATTGGCAAGAGTTTTTGCTACGTTTTTAGTAATTGAATGGCGGTGAATTAGAATATTATCGAGTGCTGCTGGTAGAGCCTGACTTGAATAGGTGCTAATAAGAACATTAAATAATTTTGGAGTTCGAACCGCCTCTTGGATGGCTGCTCTCTTATCACTATCATCGATTGGACGAATAATCCTAACAGCAAGATTAGAATTCTGATAGGAATTGCCAGTTCTCAATACTAAACCATAGTGCACTAAAGCGGCCAACCTACTCCCAGAAGTTCCTGTTACTGAGCTATATCCCATAGCTTGGACAGCCCCATCTCTGCCAAAGGGAGTTTTACCAAAAGCGCCTTCTAACATTTGACTAAACTCAATGGCTTGTTCTAGGGATATTGCTGGATAAGCCGCACTACGTTCTCTTTTAACACCTAGATCTTTCGATGGATTTTCCATAGTAGTATTTTAAAGATATAATTCGGTCAAAGCATATCTAATATGACGCACCCTTGTCAAGGCATTCCCTTGTCTTGTCTGTATAGTTAGTTTTTGCCCTTATATAAAGGATATCTTGCGTCCTAGGTACCTGGCTTTTAGTGTGGGATTTTGGGATTATTTATCAGTTAATTTGGGTAGTGAGGGTGTAAATATATTTACTAAAATACAAAAACACATCTGATGAATGGTTCATAAACTCTTACATTGGTTGGGGAGGAGGGATTCGAACCCCCGATGCCGCCTCCAGAGGGCGGTGCCTTACCACTTGGCGACTCCCCAGTAGCCTAAAGTTTAAGCGAGCGGAATTATAACATAGCTTTTATTTGACGAC
>JAGOUV010000025.1 GCA_018061065.1 Candidatus Altimarinota bacterium
GCTGCATCGCTGCGTAAACTATGACGCTGTGATGTTTTGCGAATCTTAATAGGATTCCAGCAGGCGACCTCCAAAATAATTTCAGTCGTGTCATTCGTAATTTCAGAATTCAATCCGCCCATCACACCTGCAAGTCCCAAAGCCTTTGGGCCATTAGTGACGAGCATATCTTCCGTGTTTAGTGCGCGGTTTTTGTGATCGAGCGTCTCCAAGGTTTCGCCTTGCTGCGCCGTGCGAATGACAAACGAATCATTCTCTACTACACGACGATCAAACGCGTGCAGTGGATGTCCCAACTCAAGCATCACATAATTAGTAATATCCACGATGTTGTTTACCGGGCGCATGCCCGCGGCAGTTAATCGCTGCTTCATCCACTCAGGAGAATCCTTAACTTTTATCCCCGTGATAATCACAGACATAAAGCGGCTCGCCAAATCTTGCGGACACTCGACTTTTACCTTCACGCCATCTTCACGATGATTTACTTTCGCAACAAATGGTTTCAATTTCTGGCCCAACATTGCGGCAAACTCGCGCGCCATTCCATAGTGACTCCAGAGATCGGGGCGATGAGTGAGGGATTTATTATCAATATCGAAAACTATATCAACTGTATTCAGCGCCTCAAAAAGCGGCGTTCCCGCCGGAGCCTTGGGCAGCTTCATCTTTTTTAGAATCAAAGCCATGTCTGCAATGCAGACGCCGTTCTGTGGAGTCATTACCGGTAGTCCGATCTCCGATTCAGCGCAGATCATTCCATTGCTTTCTGTTCCACGAATCGTCACTTTTTTAATTTCCATGGTCTCACCATCATCTGATCTCGTCACCGCGCCCTCGAGCGCCACAGCAACGAGCATCTCCGGCACTAAGTTCTGTCCGCCGCAGACAATTTGTAAATGACGCGTACCCACATCAACTTGCACCACATTGAGACGATCCGCATTCGGATGTTTTTCCAGACTCACTACTTTTCCAATAACAATATGCGCAAACTTTTTCTGCTGTTGTTCGCGCACTGCATCGATAAATTTTGTGCCCGGCTTGGTCTCGGGGAAATACATAATAGAGACGCCATCTTTTTTTAGCCCCAGCTCTTGATCCAAACACAGCATGCCTCCCGTCTTCACCTTCATAATTGTTTTTTCCGTGACCTCAATTCCCGTCGGCAGCTTAGTCGGCGCCACCGCAACCGGTACGCGCGCACCCACCTGCATCTCCAGCATACTTCCAAAGATCAGCTGAAGTGGCTCACCGCGGCCAATATCTACATGTGCCAGATGTAACTTTTCTGAGCCCTCGATCTTTTTAAATTCAACGACCTCACCAATCACGATATTCTCCAGGCCCATCATCGCGGGATTTACATAGGCATATTCTTCCACCTCGCAGGTGCGAATGGTAAGCAGCTCGGCCAACTCTTTAATAGAGTATGAGACGGCAGGGAAGTCGACGAAGTCTTTGATCCAATTGAGTGAGATTTTCATATAATAGATAGTTATGCCAGTGTGAGGGCGTTAAAATGTTCTGCGACTTCCGGCGTGTCTTTGAGCGCCAGGTAGATGAGATTTTGTCCGTATAAATTCTTTTCGCGGAGCCAGTTCTTAATCTCGGCAACTTTTTCAAAATATGCTTTTTCTTCGTAGGGCTGATTTAAAATATGAAATTTTTTGTGCTGCATATAGGTCGACATAAAAATATTTTCACAGCCGTGCACACAGTAGCAATACTGAGAGTCGCGTGAGTTCGTCGCCCAAAACATAAAGTCACAGTTGTAGTTATTGTCCATCGTTCCCGACTCGTAGCACAGCTCTGAGTTGTGGCTGTGGGTAAGATCGACAGAATCTCGGCATTTAAACATCTCTTCGTAAATATAGGCACAGTCTTGGCACTGCTCAGCCCCAAAGGAAAAGTTGCAGTTTTTGCAGCTTACCATGTAGTCACCTGTCGATGCCTCATTTCCGTGGCCATGGATAAAACGGCGTGGCGTAGCGAGTTTTAATTTTTCAAATTCCGCTGCAGCTATTTCCGGATATGCTTTGAGCTCAGCGATTTTTGATTCATAGGCTTCTTTCGTATAAGGCTTATTGAAAATATGATACTGGGCTCGGCGTAGTCCCACACATCCGAAACAATTTGTGCAGCCATTGCAGTCATAACAGTACTCAGAGTCGCTCGTGTCTTTGCAGTCCTGGCAGAAGTTGCTGTTGTAGCAGCTATCGCAGTCTACGCACTCGTAACATAGCTCTGAGTTAATAGTGTATGAGCAGTCCACGCCGGTCTTTAATTTTTTTGAGACGCTGCAGTACATGCACTCTTCTAAGTGGCTTGAGCCCTTGCACATGTAGCAGTTTCTCGAGGCATACAAAAACACATTGTAGTCACAATTTTCACATGATGCGATCGCGAGATGATGCCGTGGTGTCTGCATGAGCACTTGACGGAACTGTTCTAGATAGTCCATTTAAAATTGTTCTAAGAAGCGGACATCACCGCTGGAGAGATAACGAATATCATCGATGTTGTAGCGCATCATGACCAAGCGCGTTAAGCCGAAGCCAAATGCCCAGCCCTGATATTTTTCGGGATCGATGCCACCTGCTTTCAATACATTTGGATGCACCATGCCTGCGCCCATGAATTCAATCCAGCCAATGTATTTGCAGACTTTGCAACCGCTGCCGCCGCAGAACGTGCATGACATATCCAACTCAATGCCAGGCTCCACAAAAGGGAAGTAGCCGGGGCGGAAACGCACGTTCATCTCGCGACCAAATAAACGTGTCAGAAATTCTTGCATCACGCCCTTTAAGTGCGCGATCGTAATGTGCTCGTCTACTAATAATCCCTCAACTTGGTTGAAGGTGTGTTCGTGACGTGCATCGGTAGCTTCATTGCGGAAGACGCGGCCGGGGACAATCACGCGCAGCGGAGCTCCGTACTTTTCCATCGTGCGGACTTGAACAGGGGATGTGTGTGTACGCAATACTAAACGCTTATGTTTTTCATGCGATGCGCCTTTTACAAAAAACGTATCCTGCATGTCGCGTGCGGGATGATGCGCAGGAATATTAAGTCCCTCAAAATTATAATACTCGCTTTCAATTTCTGGGCCGTCCATAACGGAAAATCCCATGTCGCTAAAAATCTGCTCTACCTCGTATTGCACTTGAGAGATTGGATGTACGTGACCAATAGGGAACTTTTTTCCTGGAGCGGTAATATCCACCCATTTGTGTTGCAACTTATGATCAAGCTCCATCGCCTCTACCACGGTCTTTCGCTTTTCATATGCAGCCTCAATCGCTTTTTTTACCTCGTTGCACAATTTACCCGCTGCGGGCTTTTCTTCCTTAGAAAGCGTCGCGATGTTTTGCATCACCATCGTCAACTCACCTTTGCGACCCAAATACGTCACATGAGTCTGATAGAGCTGTTCAGTTGTTTGCGCAGCCTGAATCTCGGCGAGCGCCTTAGTTTGAATAGTTTGAAGTTTGT
>JAGOUV010000012.1:0-9090 GCA_018061065.1 Candidatus Altimarinota bacterium
CTTAAGAACTCCGCCGTTTTAATGTGGCCAAGCATGACAAAAATCAAGGCAGCAAAGGCGAGTGAAATGCCCACCCAAAAAGCACTTTGCAGTAACGCAGACTTTGTAGAAATCTTATGAGCCTGTCGATTGAGGAAGCCAAGATCTACCACCAAAAAACCAACTACTATTACTGAGAAGATGATCCAAAGAATCGATTGAGGAGACATAGTATTGGGGTAATCAAATAAAACCTGCAGAAGCGCCAGTTATAATTGATAGTGGATCAAAGCTCTAGACGTCCGCTTTCGCGAAACTTTCCGTCATTTGCTCCCCACTGCCCAAGGCTTGAGAGGATTCTAACAAGAACGCGCGAGGTTTGGCAACCAAGTAAAGTAATTGGTAAGATGAGCAGGTGACTTTTTTACACGCATTGATTTTAGGCATTGTGGAGGGCATTACTGAGTTTTTGCCCATTTCTTCAACGGGACATTTGATATTAGCGGGCTCGCTGCTGAAGATTCCCCCTACGGAGTTCTTAAAAACATTTGAGATTGCGATTCAGCTGGGCGCGATTCTGGCGGTGGTGGCCCTGTACTGGCGCCGTCTGCTCACCAACTGGGAAGTTTTTAAGCGCGTGAGTGTGGCCTTTATTCCGTCGATTATCTTGGGCCTGCTGTTTTATAAGCTCATCAAAACGTATCTACTGGGAAATTCACTGGTAGTGGTTGGCTCACTGGTTATCGGGGGAATTTTCTTAATTTTATTTGAAAAATTTCACAAGCCAAGCGCACACGCGATCAACGACATAACACAGATATCCTACAAAAATGCTTTTATCATTGGACTTTTTCAGTGTATCGCATTTGTGCCCGGCGTCTCACGCGCCGCCGCAACGATCATCGGCGGATTACTGATGGGCGTCTCTCGCAGCGCGATCGTAGAGATGTCATTTCTCCTGGCCGTGCCCACCATGGCCGCCGCAACGGGACTGGATCTCTTAAAAACACAGTTAACCTTTAGCGGCAATGAACTGCTGCTGCTGGCGGTCGGATGCATCACTTCTTTTGTCGTTGCGCTCTTTGGCATTCGCTTTTTATTGCACTACATCCAAAAACACACCTTCACCGCGTTTGGCGTCTATCGGATTGTCGTTGCCGTTGCCTTCCTGCTTTTGACCTTATAATTCCAAAGGCAATCCAAACTTCTCAAGTGTCTTAACGCGCTCCTCGCCATCTAGGATTCTTGGCTGAACGCTTAGGTTATCCGTGACTGATGGATAAAATTCGACGTGCACCATATTCTCTGGCTTGGCATTCGTATCAAGCGTAATTTTTGCAACCAATCCCGTCCGCACATCTTGTGAGAAGTACTGATCAAAGACAAAGTTACCCAAGCTATACATAATGACGCCGTTGCCATAACGCTCAACACTTTCCGTTACGTGAGGATGATGACCAATGACGACACTTGCTCCTGCATCGATCGCTGCATGAGCAAAATCCTGCTGGAACTTGGTTGGCGTATGTTTGTACTCCACACCCGCGTGCATAGAAACAATGACGATATCAGCAACTCGCTTTGCATTTGCGACATCATTTTTTACCGTCTCAATATCCATGCGTGCAATTCCCGCCTGATCCCCTTTCACAAAACCAAGGTAGCCCGGAATGCCCGGATCCGTATATGCATAGAACGCAACCTTCTTACCATTTACCTCAATAATAGCAGGAGCATGAGCGGCATCTTGATTTACGCCGCCTCCGATCGGCTTGATATTGCGCTTATTGAGCTCGGCAATCGCATTCAACAATCCCCCTTCTTTGAAATTCATCGTATGATTATTTGAAACTGAGATTACATCGTAACCAGCATATGCCAAACCATCTACACTTTGAGCATCAGAGCGGAATGTTGTTGAGCTGGTCGGTGTTGTCTTTCCCGGTAATATAGGAGTCTCGAGATTTCCAAAGGTAATATCTGCATTATTTAAAAACGTCGCGACATTCTTAAAAGGCCAGGTGTAGTCATTGCGCTTACGCATCTGTGTCTCTACGTAACGTGCAAACAAAATATCTCCGGTAGCAACGATTGTTATTTTTTTATTCTCTGGCGCTCCAAAAAATGAAATATCACTAGATTTTCTATTGAAGACTGAGGCAGTGCCGTTAGTAACACTTGATGCAGTATTTGAAATCAGGGCAACGATTCCCACTAATCCCACAATGACAAACATCCATCCTACAAAGGTACGTACGCGATAAAATACATGTTCTGAAGATTTTGATTGAGCAATTTTTTCAACACCGGTTAGTGGTGAACCTGCATCCACGGGCTTCACTTCTTTCTTCACATAAAATTCATGCCATGTAGAGGTGACCGGGGCAGTAGCATGAACAACTTTCTTTTTAGACTTTGCGGGCTTTGTGGACTTTGCAGAAGCCAGAGCTTTCTTCGGCAGTTTTTTTACCGCAGATTTTTTCGGCTTCTTGTTGTTTGATGTTCGTGGCACAGATAGTATTTTAAAATCAATCGAGCCAAAAGGCAACTAGTTAACACGCTGACCCTCGACTACGAGATATGGACGTTGCGTAACTGCTTCCTCATATACATCCCACTGTTTGCCAGCGAGCTCAGCTTCGAAAATAAGCTTAAAGAAATTTTCGTAAGGAAGTGCACCCTCAACCAATTTTCCATTAATAAAGAATGAAGGCGTTGAGTTCACTCCTGCTGATACGCCAAACACCAAATCATTTTTAATTTCATCGAGGTACACCTGATCTTCCATACACTTATCGTAATCTTTAACATTCATGCCCAGTTTTTTTGCGAATGACTGAAATACCTCCATTCCCTTTTCATTACCGGACCATTCTTTTTGCTTAGCAAAGAGCATATCGTGCATTGCCTGAAATTTGTCCTGTGCAAGCGCACAATCAGCTACATGTGAAGCAGTCACTGCCTGAGGATGAAGTTCAGTCAAAGGAAAATCGCGGAAAATTAAACGGACTTTTCCTGTATTAATATAGTTTTCTGTAATTTGAGGCATCACGAGGTCATAATATTTGCTGCAATAAGGACACTGGAAGTCGCTAAACTCAACCATCGTGATAGGAGCATTAGCCTCTCCCCATGAAGGATCGTCATCTGAAAGTTTTGCCATGTCTGCCTCAGAAAGTTTTTTTGAGACCAACTTAGGTTCCTGTGCCTCAGGAGTAGGAGGAGTTGTTACCGCAGGTTGCTTTCCCATCATTGATTGCAGTGCAGGAATCTGTGAGACGCCAAAACCAATCATTATGCCCAGAAGTAAAAATGTTGAGATCATCCACGGCAGATTTTTGTTTGAAGTTGAAGAGTGTTCCATGGGGTTCAGTATAGTACGTTGCAAATTGAATATCAAAAGCTTATTGTTAAAAACAATGAACACATTAAAAATTACAACTCGGATCGGTATTGTTTCTTTATTACTTTTCTCACTCGCTGCATGTTCTGTAGAAGGAGTTGAGCGTAGCACGATGGCTCCACCGGATGAATCAAAACGCGTAACGGCAAAAACTGCGTATGCGGGTGCAGAACTTAAGGCAAAAGAAATTGCGAGCGGTGCAACATTAGTGGGATTCAACAATCATGGAACGTCTGTGGATCGCTACAATTATCTACCACAATATCCTGATACTGCAGGCAAAAGCACCTACTGGATGTATTTCTTTGCAAAAGATCCAAGCATGACAAAAATCGACAGTGAGATCTCAAACGAAGGCTCATTTGGTATCGTCTATGATAATGGTGCATATAAAGTTGCAGAGCTCGTTGAGCTACGTGGACCGGTAATTTTTGAGGGAAATGTGACGGGCGTAGATATGTTAAAGACTGATACGGACGCGGTGTTCTCCACGACACTTGCTGAATTGCAGGCAGCTTTTGGTGGCGAGACAATTACACCGGCACATGTAGATTATAATTTTACTGATAATTTTGGTGAGGTGACTATCTTTACCTCTGTTTCAACTGGCTACGCTGCCTTCTTTAATTATGATGGTACGATCAGCCTTCCTAAAAAAGTAACCTTCGGCAACTAATTCATGATTAAAAAAGCCATCTATAAAGTGCCGAATGGAAAGCTGCTAAAAATATTTTTAGATCCTTCGGAAGATGGACGCATTGAGCATATTAAAATCACGGGCGATTTTTTTATGCATCCGGAAGAAGATATTGAGGCATTGGAAATGGCTTTAATTGGGGCTGATATTGAGGAGGGAGCATTACAAACAACTATTGAACAGTTTCTGAAACAACATCAGACGACGCTTTTTGGTGTGGATACCGCTGCGCTCGTGCTTACTATTATTAATGCTTTCAACACACATGAAGTTACGCCTACTTGAAACCGGTTTTTCCCATGCAGCGCAAAACATGGCGATCGATGAAGCGGTCTTGAATGCCGTGGCTGCGGGCGATTCACCAGCAACATTGCGTTTGTATGGATGGAAACCAGCGGCGCTATCGATTGGATATTTTCAAAGTTTAAGTGAGGAAGTAGATTTAGAGGCGTGCAAAAAAATGGGGGTGGAATATGTGCGGCGCATGACGGGAGGCGGCGCGGTGTTTCACGATGAGGAGATTACCTATAGTATTCATATTCCAGAGCGAGCGTGTAGCGAGCTCGGGGTTCCTTTGGGAATTTTGGAGTCGTATGCGGCGATATGTGAAGGTGTACTAAAAGGTGTGGCGGAAATTGGAAAGCCGGGAGAGCCAGCGGTAGCGGGGAAATTTGTTCCCTTGAATGATTTGGTTGCCGAGTTTGATGGTGCATGGAGAAAATTTTCCGGTAATGCACAGACCAGAAAACAAGGCGTGATTGTGCAACATGGAACGATTTTATTAAAAGTAGATGTGGAAAAAATGTTCAGCCTATTAAAAGTGCCGAGCGAAAAATTGAAAGGAAAATTGATTGCAGATATAAAGGAGCGCGTGACTTCCCTTTCTCAAGTGGTGGGGCGCGAGGTGGGTTTTGATGAAGCGGCGGTTGCCTTAAAAAAAGGATTTAAAAAGGCACTTCATTCGTGTGAATTTGTGGCGGGTGAGCTCAGTGAGGCGGAGAAAGCAGCGGCGGCGGAGTTCGCTAAGACAAAGTATGGGAGCGATGTGTGGAATAGAAAACGGTAATTTAGGATGATCTCAAGTATGCCATGGCGCGGGCAATGCTATAATGTGCTCATGGATTTTGACGTGATTGTTATTGGTGGTGGTCCGGGTGGTACGGCAGCGGCAAAACGGCTCGCGCGCGGAGGGAAAAAGGTTGGATTGATCTCGCCGGAGCTGGGCGGAGAATGTCTTAATTACGGCTGTATTCCGACAAAAACCTACCTCTGGACGACCGACATGTTTGAAAAAATGAAGGACATGAGTGCGACCTACGGTATCGATGTGACGGGCGTGACGATTAATTGGCAAAAATTGCAACAGCGCAGAGTGGATGTCATCTCAAAATTAAAAAAGGGGTTGGCATTTAGCTTGCAACGCTTAAAGGTAGATATTATTGAAGGATGGGCAACATTTGTCGACGCACACACGGTGAACGTGAGCGGCACAAGCGGTGAACGCACACTAACGGCAGATGTTATCATCATTGCGGCGGGCTCAGGCGCAGTGGCACTGCCTGGATTCGAATGGAACGATCGCGTTATTTCGAATCGTGAATTATTGCAGATGGATCATATCCCTTCATCTTTATTAATAATCGGCGGAGGAGTAATTGGCGTAGAGTTTGCCTCAATCTTTGCCACACTGGGAACGCAGGTAACTATTGCGGAAGCGCAAGATCGATTACTACCGCTGGAAGATCCTGACGTTTCAGCAGAGATTGCACGAATCTTTGCGAGAAAAAATATTACGATTAAGACGAACACACGCATGACACCGGAAGAGACAACGGGATTTGAAAAAGTGCTCGTTGCTGTGGGACGGAAAGCATCATTTGAAAAATTGGGCATAGAAAAAACGGGAATTGCGACGACTCCAAAAGCAATTACGACGAACGAGATGATGCAGACAAATGTGGCTCATATATACGCTATTGGAGATGTTGCAGGGAAATGTTTACTCGCCTATAGCGCAGAGAGTGAAGGAGTTATTGCTGCAGAATCAATATTGGGACTAACTCCTAAGCCGCTGAATTATGCGGTTGTTCCTTCGACAATTTTCTCACTTCCGGAAATAGCATCAGTGGGGAAAAATGAGGCACAGCTCAAGGCTGAACATGTTGAGTATTTGGTGGGCAAGAGTGCCTATAGCACTAATGCAAAAGCACTGATCATTGGAAATCGTGACGGTTTTGCAAAAATGATTGTCGATGCAAAAACGAAAAAAATACTGGGCGTCCATCTAATTGGTGAAAAAGCTACGGAGCTCATTGCGCAAGCTACACTTGCCATGACACATAATATGACGGTGCATGATTTTCACGGAGCAATTCAGAGTCATCCGGTCGTCAGTGAGATTTTGAAAGAAGCCTGCGAAGGGCTCATCTATGCATAAATTCATAAAATACGCACTTGTCGGAGTCCTGGGAACAGCCATTGATTTAGGCTCACTGTATTTCTTTGTTGAGTTTGCTCATCTGCCGGTTTTAGTGGGATCAGTCCTCTCTTTTTTGTTAGCCGTGGTCAATAACTTTATCCTGAATAAAACGTGGACGTTTAAGGATCGCTCAAAAAATTACCGCAAATTATTTATTAAATTCCTGATGGTATCGCTCGTAGGATTGGCTCTGACGGTTGGCTTTATGTATGTATTTGTAAACCTTGCGGGCATTTGGTATATCGCCGCAAAAGTGCTCACTTCGGGAATTGTGCTTACGTGGAATTTTTTCGCAAACAAACTATGGACGTTCCGACTCATTGAAAAAATCCTGCATATCGATCCACATCACACCTACGAATTATCAGTCATCATCCCTGCATACAACGAAGAAAACCGCATTAAGACAACACTTTTAACGGTCTATGATTATCTAAAAGAGAAAAACTACAATGCAGAAATCCTCGTAGTAAATGATGGCAGCAAAGATAAAACAGCGGAAGTGGTGAAACACTACATGCACAAAATTCCCATCTTGCGGCTCATTGATATGAAAAAAAATCAGGGAAAGGGCGCGGCAGTCAAAAATGGCGTAGAAGCAAGCAAAGGCACCTATATATTGTTCATAGATGCGGACAACTCAACTCCGATTGAAGAGTTAGAAAAACTTTTTGTTGCGATGAAAAAGCATAATGCGCAGATTGCTATCGGCTCACGCTACCTACAAAACAGCGAGGTAAAAATCAAACAACCGCTGTATCGCGTGATGATTGGACGTTTTGGAAATATGCTCATTCAACTTTTTTTAATCGATGGAATTAGGGACACACAGTGCGGCTTCAAATTGTTTGAACACAAAAGTGCACGCGAAATTTTTTCATTCCAAAAAATTTCGCGCTTCGGATTTGATATCGAGGCACTCGTGGTGGCAAAGAGCCTTGGCTATACGATAGTAGAAGTTCCCGTAAGCTGGTTTAACTCACCAGAAAGCCGTTTCCGACCCATTCGTGATACGCTCAAAACATTCAAAGACCTCATTTATATTAAATTAAATCTTTGGAGCGGACGCTATGAATAAACTCATAATCCTTGCTGGTATTGCGTACGGACTTCTTTCACTGATCCCCCACTTCAATTTTCAGACGAATGCTTTTGATATGGGCATTTTCAATCAGACCATTCAACAGTATGCAAATGGTGTGCTTGGCCCCAATACAGTCCGCAGCGTGCCAATTCTCCTGGCAGATCACCTAGAACTTCTGCTTTTTATTTTTAGTCCCCTCTATTGGCTTTTTGGCAGTTACACGCTCCTCATCGTACAAATTGCAGCAACGCTTTTTGGCGGATATGGCGTCTACCTATTTGTAAAAAATCAGCTTTCCACCCATCAGCGCGGAGAACTTATAGCGCTTACGGCAGCCGCCACCTTCTTCATGTTTTTTGGCTTACTGACGGCATTGGCATTCGATTATCATAACAACGTCGTGGGGATTATGTTCCTGCCGTGGATGATGTATTTCTCACTGCGTAAAAAATACGTCCCCTATTATTTCATGTTGGCGCTGCTGCTTATCTCAAAAGAAAATATGGGACTCATCTCCGCCTTCTGGGGCATCTCATTACTTTTTGAAAAAGATCATAAGGCGAAACTTCACGGGCTTATTACGTTCCTCGTCAGTGGAATATATGTCGTTGCTTCGCTAAAAATTATCGCCGCCCTCAACACCACTGGCCAGTACGATCACTGGCAATACTCAGCGCTGGGCAGCTCCCCCACTCAAGCACTCCTTTATATCATCACACATCCCCTCGCGACACTCGGGTTACTTTTTAACGATCCCATTAAAATAAAAGTGTGGATATTGCTCATGCTGTCAGGCGGTATTTTCGTTATAGGTAAGCCACGTTATGCACTCCTCCTCATTCCTATAATCGCTCAAAAATTTCTCTCCGACATGCCAAGTTTCTGGGGATACGCCTTTCATTATTCTGTAGAATTTGCCCCCATTATCGCCATCGGTGCCGCACTTGCCATTGGCACACACATAAAAAATAAACGACTTCAATTACTTCTGTTATCTGGATTATTAATTTCGAATGTAGTGATTCTTACACGAATTCATTTTTATAATGGTGAGAGCTTGAGCCGCCTTTTTACTCCAACTTACTATACTGGTCCCTCAAATAAAGATACTCTCGTGCGTGCTTTAGATTTTATTCAAGACGCTCCTTCGGTAAGTGCACAGAATACCATCGTCCCCCATCTTAAAAATCGGAACATCTATCTCTATCCAGAGGTCAAAGATAGTAATTTCATTGTTCTAAACAGCAGGGATACGAACAGCTGGCCCCTGACTGCTACAGATATTAAGGCTGCAATAGGCTCATTACAGGAGAATACTTCGTATAAAAAGGTATTTGATGAGGAAGAAATTATGATATTTGAACGGTTGATCAAAGTGCCGTAATATGTTATAATTTAGCTGTAAAAATAAAACAAAAATATATGCGCGACTCACTCAAGCAAACGAT
>JAGOUV010000012.1:9190-45400 GCA_018061065.1 Candidatus Altimarinota bacterium
TATAAAAAGGTATTTGATGAGGAAGAAATTATGATATTTGAACGGTTGATCAAAGTGCCGTAATATGTTATAATTTAGCTGTAAAAATAAAACAAAAATATATGCGCGACTCACTCAAGCAAACGATCGTGATTTCCGGAACATTAGTTGTAATGATTCTCGGAGCACTTGTGTACTCATTCGGCAGTACACCTAATTCACAAGGCGTGCGACCTTATGCTGCACTCTTGGCACTAGACGAGGAAGTAGTAGATGAAGAATGTACTCCAGAATTATGTGGTGCTGAAAACGAAGAAGAAACTGCACCTGCAAGTTGTACGCAAGATACATGGTCATGCGAAAGCTGGGGCGCATGTAGCGCAGATGGCTCACAGAAACGAACATGTATCGTGACTGCAGATTGTCCAAGTGTCGTAACTCCTAAGCCCGGAACCACACAGTCATGTACTCCTCCAAAACCAATCGTTCCAAAGTGTACTCAAGACACCTGGGTCTGTGGTGAGTGGAATGCATGTAGTGCAGAAGGCACTCAAGCTCGTTCATGTTCAAAGACATTTGATTGTTCCGGAGTAGATACTCCTGCGCCAACTAATGGACGTTCATGCACACCGCCCGTTGTTACTCCCGTAATTACACCAGAAGTTACGCCACCCGTGGTTGTTGAAGAGGAAGTTCGTGAAGCAGCAGAGGAAAATGTGGTAACTAAAGAAGACACTGAAAAAGCACAACAGGAAATTGTTGCACAGCAAGAACAAGCGATCGTTCAGGAGCAGCGCCTTCAGGAAGTAGTCCAAAATACGCCCGCTTTCCGTGAGTTAGCTGGTAATGGCGGCGCAGTGGTTGTCGTCGCAGATAAAAATGGCAATGGATTACAAGATGCAGTTGAAGACAAACTCGATGAAGGTACAAAACAAGAACTCCAACAGCAGCGCATAGCTGATGAAGCACAACTTGCTGCTAAGAGAAAAGAGCTTTTGGCACAGGGCAAAAAAGCGGATGTAGTTGAAAAAGAAATTAAACGTGATCGTCAGGTATCGAATGCAAAACGAAAACAAAAAGCACTCAAGGCCGTTGCGAAAAAAGCTTACAACAACGCAGAACCAACAAATGAAGAGTTAACTGCAATTGAATTGGGCGTCGATCCTCGCGATGTTTCACCAGCAGGTGACGATTACAGCCCGGTAGAAAAAGTATTGTACCGACGCGGAAAAGCCGGCGGCAACGCGCTAACTATGAGCGTCACTCCAGGAACACAGCTTTCTGCGAATGGTGCAGCAGTTCTCATAGGTGGTCCAAAAGGCATGCGCATTGAATTGGTCGCAACTGATGCGAAGAATAAAAAATATGTTATCGCACGCGGAGTCATTGGAGATAATGGTAAAACCGTGCTCGTAACCGAAGGTGACCTGACTCCAGGATTCTATGTCTTCCAGGTTCGCCGGGGAGATTTGGGAGTAGATGGCGCAGCGATCATCGACAGCGGCTTTATGCCAAAAGTAGATGGTGCGGCAATCATCGACAGTGGCTTTACTCCAAGAGTAGATGGCGCGGCAATTATCGACAGTGGATTTATGCCTCAGGTAGACGGCGCAGCGATTATCGATAGTGGATTTACTCCTCGCCCTGAAAGAGGTGCAGCAGCTCCTCAAGGTGGCAACCGTCCTCAATTTGGAACTTCAACACTCGGCGGACCAAATAGCAGCCTCCTTGCTCAACCAGAGCCTGCAATCAACCCATCATCAAATGTATTAGTTGAGGTGACAGGTTCAGAAACAATCACCGATCCAAAAGTGAAAACTATTCAGACCGTGAGCGTAGAGTCACTAAAAAATATTCGCGTAAAACGCACTGCAGATGGAAAAATCCGCGTGACGGGTACTGCAGACTTGGACACAACCGTTATCGGTTCCTTCAAATCAGCGGTCTTTACTTCAGCAATTTTGGCTGACGTTCAGACGGGTGCCTTCACGGTCTCATCTGCTGGAACGCTAGAAGACGGCGATCACGAAGTGATCATCTATGCTACTCGCTCAGAAGATGGCACACAGAGCCGTGCAGTAAAAGTCCCCTTCTCAATTATTGAACAGGAGACGGGCGATGGTAAATTGGTGGTAGGCCAGGACGATAGCTCAAGCGAAAATAGCCTCCCCGTGGTACCCATAGCAATTGCGATGGGCTTAGTCGCCATTGTGGTGGTGAGCGTTTTACTCAGCCGCAGAAAGCGCAAGGACGGTTCAGCACAATAGTAATTAGAAAAATGCGAATATAAAAAAATCCCGGGTCACCCTACTAAGGAGCCCGGGATTTTAAGTTTGCTAATCACTATTCCTTAAACCAACTGCTTCCTGACTTGAAGTCCAATTTCTTGGCATTTTTTCTCTTGTGATGTTTGAGTGCCAACGCAATAAAACGATCGATAATTTTTCCATAGCTCCAACCTGCATGTTTCAAAAGAACGGGGTAACAGCTGATCGGACGGAAGTTTGGAATGGTATTGAGTTCGTTCAAGTAAATCTCCCATGTCTTTCCATCAACCAAAAAATCGATGCGTGCACCGCCCACGCCATCAATAGCGCGGAATGTTGCTTCAGCAAGTGCTTTGATATGTTCAATTACTTCTTTGGGCAGCTTGGCAGGAATATCAATTGCCCAATCAGAGGCGAGATACTTAGCTTTATAATCGTAGAACTCACCCGTGTAATGCACCTGACCTGGCTCAGAGACAACTAAATCATCATCATCGCCGATCACTGCGCACTCGACTTCATATAAATTTTGCACACCGCGCTCTACTACTACTTGATGATCGTACACCATCGCTGCTTTTACAGCTTTGTCCAAAT
Organism: Candidatus Altimarinota bacterium; assembly: GCA_018061065.1. Classification (GTDB taxonomy): domain Bacteria; phylum Patescibacteriota; class Gracilibacteria; order UBA1369; family UM-FILTER-53-11; genus JAGOUV01. The sequence goes on from JAGOUV010000012.1 coordinate 12,034, forward strand.
CAGCCAATTTCTTCACCTTAGAAATACCAATACTTGAGCCACAACTTGCTGGTTTCACAAAAGCAGGAAAACCAATATCATCCTGAATACACTTCACAATTTCTTTTTTGTTATGCTTCCAATCTGCATCGGTAAACCATTCATAGGGAACCTGAGGAATACCTGAAGCTTCCAATACACGCTTAGTAAGAATTTTATTAAAACCGGCAGCTGAGGCAAAAATACCACAACCTACATACGGAATATTTGCGGCTTCAAAAACTCCCTGCAATGCACCATCTTCACCGAGCGGTCCCAATATCCAAGAAAATGCGACGTTAATTTTGATGCGTTTTACGCTCGTACTCGCACCTTTTTTAGTAAACACTAATAATTCTCCAGATCCGTCAGCAGCAAAACTACAAGGTGTCAGTCCCTTTGCATTTTTTACTTTACCACTCATGAGTGCTGCTACCATTACTTTTGCATCGCCAGTGAACCACTGTCCATCGCGTGAAACTCCCACTGCAACTACGTTATACTTTTTCTTATTTTTAGCACTCTGCAACTCCTCAATGACTTTTGATCCCGAGGCAACAGATGATTCATGCTCCTGTGATTTTCCTCCAAACACCACCGCAACCGTGAGCACTTTTGACTTTGTAGCCATATAAGTAGGGTTAGTTAGTAGTGTTATAAATAGTATGAAACAGATTGTCCATTTTGGTCTGCAGACCTGTCGCGCGCATAATCTCCTCTGGCTGCAGTGACTCCTCGGGTCCGCCCGTACGCAAGTACGAAGGATATAAAACGGTGTAAATTTCCGGCACCAACGGTGCCATCATCTCCTCAAGTGTTACCTGTTTGGAGAGAGAAATATAATCATCGTAGCTCAATTTCTTCTCAGAGAGAAGCAAATCAAGACCCATGGCGGGTACGAGCTGCTTTTTTTCATTCTCAATATACGAGAGCACCAAGCCATCTCCACTGAGTTCTTTAGTCTGAATGCGGCACACGGAGTGAATTTCACGGAAGCGGCCCAGGTCAACTAATACATGCAAAAGTGCCTCTTTCATCTTAGTGAGATCGTGCACCTGTGAGAAACCTCCCAAACACTTAAATCCATAGTGCAACGAAAGGGTCAGATAAATGGTCATCATACTCGGGAAAATTTCTTTTTTCTCAAGTGCCTGGGAAAGGGCCTCTGGCTCCAACTGAATTTCATATCCCTTTGCCTTGGATAATAATTTTCCATTTTCCACATCTAAGCGAATACGATGTTGCTTCTCATCAAATCCCCAGAAAAAGTACGTTCCCCATCCATTGTCTTTAGAAAAAGTTCCCGGCAGTCCTTCAAAATATTTCAAAAATAATTCACGCACGGTCGGATCAAACAACATCTTATATAATAGACAGGTGGACTCTTTCAAAATTTCTTTAGTCAAAATTTCACGCGTCATTGACTCCGCCTCAATATAAATTAAATCCGGAATTTTACTTCCATTGGAATTGAAATATTTGGGCCACAACTGAAAATTAATTTTGCTAATTTGTTCCGAAAAATCTTCGCTATTTAAAATCTCTGCCTGTTCAAGCACACCCAATACCTGCTCATCAAAAAGCCGCGCACGACGTGCCGTCAACAATCCTTCTTTCTGCTTATTCATGAGCTGTTTACGCGCATGTGCAAGGTCATCTCTCGTGTATGCAGGTGTTCCATACACCGGGCGCATCTTCCATTTATCGGGTAATAACGGCAGACGAATAAGTGGCCCCTCGCCCTGGTCGCCGCCATGGAATAAAAATCCACGAGCAAAACCAGAAGCATTATTTAATGACACACTCGCAAATGAAAACGTCACTAAATATTTTAAGCTGCGACGCTTCATCTCTGGATACGGAAGCGCAGTAATAATATTCGTATTTAAGAAAAACGGATGTCCAATAATTGCATGATGATCCGTCGTATTAACCATCGGACGGCGTAGAAGCTGACGCTCAACTTCACTCGCTATTTTTTTACCAAGACGTTTTTTTACTGTTTCATAAATCACATGCAAACAAACAGGACGACGCGACTCTAATCTAAGATCTTTATTAATATCAAAAAATTCCTTGGAGTAATCATACAAACTTTTGGCTCCATGCTTTTTTATAATACGGCCAAAAATCGGACGTGAAGCGTAGATCTTCGACTTGAGTTTATCCGTCTGATCATCGATTTCCTGCTGAGTTTTCTGCAACTGAGAAGCAACCACCGCATCGTCTGGCGGAGGCTTACTTGACTGAGGGCTTGCGTCAGTCGTCGCTGAGTTGGAATCGTTAGAGTTCATCTCTAAAGCTCATGGAGTATACCTCCTTTACTGAATTACGCAAGGGCTGCCATCTGTCCATCTATTTACTTTCTGGCAAGTTTATTTTTGTAACGTTTGGCGATTCATTTGTATCAGCATGCGTATGCGTCTCGCCCCCGGCCAATCTCGTTTCGATATTCTCAGTAATTTAGAAGGCAGTCTTGAACCTCTGATTAGAGGATTTTCTCGTGGCTACACGGGGCCCGATCGCGTCGGCCATGTGGTTGCGCAAATTCGCGATACCCTCGGACCTGCCGCCATCGACGAGAAATACATTACTCATATAGTTGAACGATCAACCTCAAAACCTCCCGCTGAAATTATGCCGGAGCCTCACCGAGCACCGAAGGGAGTTTTTACCGCGCTCATTAATAAACTCGCTGAAGAGAGTGGGAGTATTGAAGATGACTTCACTGCCCCCTTCGGTGCTCCTAGGAGCACCGAAGTCATTAACGACTTTGATGATACTACCCATTACACTTACGAAGATGCCGCCCCATTACCGAAGCTCGAAGAAAAATCCCCTGAGTTTACCTTGATGATGACTTCGCTCGACTCAGTCCTGAGCAATGCGGGACTGCGTCTCGCGCCAGATGGACTGTTTTATCCATTGAATGGCTTCACCTGGATGCGCTCAGATGAGTATTTTAATTTTGCCGTGCGCCCGCGTCAGGCAGAGGATGCCGAGCCACAGGGCAAAGCTGCTCCCCATCTCAATAAGCCACTGAATGCACCAGAGGTAAAAGCTCAACGATTTGCTACCGCTCCTACCGAGCCGGCTATTCCCGTGCCTACCGCACTAAAACGGCCCAAGGCCGCCGCATTTCATGAGGCGCCCACTTTTATCCAGCAGGTTAAGTCCCCTGAGGCGCCCGTTGTCCCACCAGTTGAGATCGCCGCAAAGTGGCTCAATAATAAGAGCGCGTATGCAGGAGCACGCCTCTACACACAGGCACCTCAACTTTTGGAGCAGGCCAAAAAGAAGTTAGGTTACTTCCGCGAGCGCGCGAGCGATGTCTTCTGGGAAAAGGTGGATCATACCCTTGAGTATTTGGACAAGACCCTTCCCCAGCCCGATCGTGCAACGGATATTGATATTTTTACCCTGGCAGTAAAGGGCGGCATTAAATTAGCTAAGTGGGTGGACAAAGGATTTAATAAATTGAAAGATGCGATTGTTCAAAAAATTGCCGGTGCGCAGAAACGTCGAAGTGAGAGCTTAGAAATATAGAGATAGATGAGATGTCAAAAGTTTGTCAAAATTTCAGCCATACTATTTTAGCTGAAAATTTTTATATTTTTTAGTTCTGTGAGCCATGAAATTGCCCGTTCTTTTTACCGCGCTTTTGAATCCAACAGAATCTCTGAAATCATGCAAATACTTTTTAATGGGTAATCTTGTAAACCCCTATATATAGGGGTAGCATGCACTAACGGACACAAGATATTGTGTTTATGGCTTACCTCTGCGACAACTAAAAAATGCCCGCAGGCATGCTTGTTTTTCCCCTCTTATTAATCCCTAATCCTCTTGCCCAAATGAGTGCCCAAATAAAAAACTTCCAGCAACAAAAACCCGCCATCTCAACGACAAAGCATCCCCATCCACAAGAAATTAGCGAGGCAGTAAAACCAAAAGGGCTCGCGATTCCACGTCGTTTCACCAAGGCCGGTCAAGATCCGTTCACCACGACTACCTATGAATTACGCACTTCACGTATCGCCAACCCCGATGGTTCAGTTGTTTTTGAGATGAAAAATGTTGAGGTTCCTACAGGCTGGTCACAAGTTGCCACTGATATTTTGGCTCAAAAATACGTTCGCAAGAAGGGCATTCCCACTGAGCGCGGCGGCAGAGATGGCTCTGAGTGGTCGGCAAAGCAAGTAGTGGGACGCCTTGCAGGAACATGGAGGCACTGGGGAGAAAAGTATAATTATTTTGCAACAAAAGAAGATGCTCAAACATTTGAAGATGAAATGAATTTCATGCTTATTCATCAGATGGCAGCACCAAACAGCCCACAGTGGTTCAATACGGGTTTAGCTTACGCATACGGAATTACCGGCGAGGCACAGGGACACTATTTTGTAGATCCTCTAACGGGAAATCTTCGTCGCGGTGAAGATGCCTACACACATCCACAACCACACGCCTGCTTTATTCAGTCAGTAAAAGATGATTTGGTAAATGAAGGTGGCATTTTGGATTTGATGACACGCGAGGCACGTTTGTTTAAGTACGGCTCAGGAACAGGTTCAAACTTCTCAAACATTCGCGGAAAAAATGAGTCACTGTCAGGAGGCGGCCGCTCCTCTGGTTTGATGAGCTTCTTGCAGACGATCGATCGTGCTGCAGGTGCAATCAAATCGGGTGGTACCACACGTCGTGCTGCAAAGATGGTGTGTCTCGATATTGATCATCCAGAAGTCGAGGAGTTTATTAATTGGAAAGTTATTGAAGAGCAAAAAGTCGCTGCATTGCATACCGGTTCTTATATCTGCAAACAGCATCTGGAAAAGATTTTCAACAGCGCACGCGCAAACGGTATTGAACCAACCACGAATCCAGAATTGAAAAAACTTATTAAAGAAGCACATGTATATAAAGTGCCCCTCAACTTTGTAAAACGTGTCTTGATGCTCGCTGAGCAGAAAGGCTCTTTTGATAGCTTTGAGTTCCCTACTTATGACACTGATTTCCGCTCTGAGGCATATCTTACGGTTTCTGGTCAGAACTCAAATAACTCAATTCGTATCAGCAATGAATTTTTGAAAGCAGTGCAAAATAATGAAGAGTGGGCGCTCATGAATCGTATTGATAAAAAAGTCGCACGCAAAGTTTCTGCACGCAAATTATGGAACGATATTACCTACGCTGCATGGGCATGTGCAGATCCAGGTTTGCAGTATGACACGACTATCAATGAGTGGCACACATGTCCTACCGATGGCCGTATTAATGCCAGCAATCCGTGCTCTGAGTATATGTTCTTGGATGACACCGCATGCAACTTGGCATCAATTAATTTGATTAAATTTTACGATCCCGAGACCCGCAAATTGGATGTCGAGGCACTCAAACACGCAAGCCGCCTCTGGACCATGGTATTGGAAATTTCTGTTTTGATGGCACAGTTCCCTTCTAAAGAAATTGCACAAAAGTCGTATGAATTCCGCACATTGGGCTTGGGCTACGCAAACTTGGGAACCGTTCTCATGCAAATGGGAATCCCCTACGCAAGCGAAGAAGCTTACGGAATCTGTGGCGCACTGACCGCAATCATCTGCGGTGAGTCATATGCAACATCTGCTGAGATGGCCGGAAACTTAGGAGCATTTCCTAAGTACGAGAAAAATAAAGAATCCATGCTCCGCGTCATGCGCAATCATCGCCGTGCTGCATACAACGCAAGCAAACACGAGTACGAGGGACTCACGGTCACTCCTCATGGCATTCAACCTCAGTACACGCCAGAATATTTATTGGAGAGTGCACGTGAGTGTTGGGATCGCGCACTGAATTTGGGTGAGGCAAATGGATATCGCAATGCACAGGTTACCGTTATCGCACCTACGGGCACGATCGGATTGATCATGGATTGTGACACAACTGGTATTGAACCAGACTTTGCTTTGGTGAAATTTAAGAAGCTTGTCGGCGGCGGTTATTTCAAGATTGTAAATCAGTCAGTTCATAAGGCGTTGAAAAACCTAGGCTATTCAGAACAGGAAATGAGTGAAATCGAGGCATACGCAAAAGGTCACGGAACACTTGCGGGCTGCCCTCATATCAATGAGACCTCACTACGCGACCTAGGCTTTACTGAAAAAGAACTCATGGCGATTGAGACACAATTACCTTCTACGTTTGACCTGCGCTTTGCCTTCAACCGCTTTACGTTGGGCGATGCCTTCTGCAAGGAAGTGTTGGGACTCTCTGAAGAGCAACTCAGTAACACTAAGATGGATCTACTCGAAGCAATGGGCTATACCAAAGAACAGATCGAGGCAGCTAATGAATATGTCTGCGGCACGATGACGCTTGAAGGTGCACCTCATTTGAAGAATGATCACTACGCAGTATTTGATTGTGCAAATCGCTGTGGTAAAAAAGGCGAACGCTATATTCCATGGAAAGCTCATCTACGCATGATGGCAGCAGCACAACCATTTATCTCTGGTGCAATCAGCAAGACGATCAACATGCCGGAAGATGCATCTATTGAAGATGTGACACAGGCATATAAACTGAGCTGGGAGCAGATGTTAAAGGCAGTGGCGCTCTACCGCGATGGCAGTAAGTTGAGCCAGCCGCTCAGCACCTCAAGCAGAGACGGAAACTACGCTGCACTCTTTAACTTCGATGACTCTGAGGCTGAACAAGTAATGAGCCAAGAAGAAATTCAAAAGGCAATTGCTCAAGAAGCAGCCGCTCGTCCACGTCGTCGTAAACTTCCCGCAGAACGCCTTTCTATAACTCATAAATTCTCAGTCGCAAATCATGAGGGATATGTGACCATCGGTCTGTATCAGGATGGCACACCCGGTGAAATCTTTATCAAGATGAGCAAGGAAGGCTCTACGCTCTCGGGTATCATGGATGCACTTGCACTGACCATATCACTGGGTCTGCAGTATGGTGTACCGCTCGAGGTGATTGTTTCAAAATTCACTCACTCTCGCTTTGAGCCATCTGGTATGACCAACAATAAGAACATACCTTTGGTGAAGTCGATCATCGACTATATTGGCCGCTATATGGCACTCAAATTTTTGCCAAAAGAAGTCGCCAAAAAGTATCACAATGAAGAGTTAATTGAGCGTGCTTACAGCGAGACAAATCCAGCCCATCTTCCTCAACTTCCCCTAGAGTCATTATCAGCTCAGGGACTAGGAACAATAGCTGGACAGATTGGCTTAAGTAGTATACAATCGCCTTCTGGTAAGACTGGCTCCTTAAAAACACCTTCCGCAACGAATATGGCTTCTAAAAGCCCATCCGCTGTGGCTACTCCCCTGGCTGCTGCCACTAAAGAGCAGCTCCAGCGTGCTCAGACAAACGCCGCCCTGGCACTAAATAACGATGATGCCCCCATCTGTTCATGTGGAACAGTAATGGTGCGCAACGGCGCATGTTATAAATGCACGGACTGTGGCGAGACATCAGGCTGCTCCTGATAACCGTTTTCGTTTGAGAAGAAGTTACTACGTACTAATTAAGCGCAACGGCGGGTAGCCTAAAAAACTACCGTCGTTGCCTTCTGTGTGTCTCCTATGATTTTTTTACATTTACCTCCATCGCAGCATTTTACAACGAGTCCCCGACTCGTGTTTTTGCAAGGAAATGAAAATGGTGCGCAGAATGTTATTGATCAGGTCGAGGGAAAAAATGAAGAACTCGATGAAAGCTCTATTTCTGATTTGCAAACTAAATATTCAACCATCGTAAGAGACAGCGATTTTTTTGCTGAAAAAGATAAAAAAAGCATGAAGACCGAGGGTTTGGATAAAGATAGTTTGAAAAAAATGATCGCGCATATTGAAAGTGGTGAGGCAAAAGATTCTGTCGAGCGTCAGGTAAAGGGGTTTGAGGATCAAATTGATGTGGCAATTGATAAGCGTCTTTTTTCCAAAGAAAGTAAAAAGGCGTATTTGAAGTGGTTCCGCGAGGACGTAAGCTTCATGGAGAAGTCCGATTATGTGAAGAATAAATCGACCGATCTGCATGATCCTAAGCGTCAGGATGTCTTGGATCAGTGGGATGGAAAGAGCGAAGTTAAGGGCGTGGGCGTATATATTCCCGAGGCGATCAGAAAAGAAAATGAGAAAGAATTCTTGGGTAAAGATCTACAAGAACGCCAGAAATTCCTCACTAATATCGCAAAAAAGCATAAGGCACTGCGCGATGAGTTTCATCTATTGCCGGAAGAGTTGCAGAAGAAATATGCCGATTCATTTAAGAAAAGTGGCATTAAAGGCCGTGAAAAATTACTGCAAAGTTCAATTAATCCTGAACTCAAGAAACTTAAAGGACAAGAAGGCCCACAGACAAAAGAACATTCAGAAAATGCTGAGTCGCGCGTACTGACACAACAGTACACCGTCAAGATGGGACAGATGAAGAAAGATAAGCTGCTTTCAGAAAGCAGCTTGGCGAAGTATAAGACGTGGTTTGAAAAATTGCCGCTCAAGGGCAAACAGAAAATGCTCAATAACTCTGAGCTGGATACGCGTATGGCGGATCGTGTCCGCACGCGTGATGAGTTTTATAAGATTCCACAGAAAGACCGTGCGCAGCATGAAGCCGCATTTTTATCTATGGATCTGGATGAACGCGATGATTTCCTAAAGACCCTTAATGGCGAAGAAACAACCAAGAACAAGCCGCACGAATATCCGCGCAGCCACATACAGAATGTTATTAAAGATATTATCAATGACCCGGCCATGCACGAGCGTCGTGTGATTTATACGATTCTGCGTACTCATATCGAACAACGCAAGCGCGCCGAGCTGAACCTCAATGCACGCCGTGTGGAAGACCTTGCGCGTAAGGCAGGTGACCGTGGGTTGCAGGGACCGGAAGAGCGCACGGAGCTGGCACGCACTCGTCTGATTCATCAGAAAGACGAAGACAAGCAGGAAAAAGTATCGGCATTTGATCAGTACCAATCAATCCGCAAAAAGCGCGACAAGGCGCGCGAAGCAACGGGATTAAAGACTGTTCCTCAGGAGTCAGGAAAAGGCGCTGAAGCACCGCAGCCTAAAGAAGCGAAAAAGCCGAGCTTTATGGATCGACTTCTTGGCCGTAGTAAAGCGTCGGCGGAGTCAAAAGAACGTATCCGCGAGCCACAAGTACAACATATTGAGCAGCAAGAACCTCCAGTACAAAAGCAAGAAACCGACGAGGCGCAGGCTTCACAGCAGCCACAACAAACCGAGCAGCGACACGAGTCCATCGGTATTATTCAACAGACACAAGAGCACACCGAGCGAACCGGTGCGCAAGCACCGCAGCAAGTTGAACAAGATAACGAAGTGGAGTCATCTGAGATCAGCAGCCAGCAGTCGATAGAAAATGAGGATGCCGTCATTCCACAAGAAACGCTCGACCAACCGGACGAGCCGCAGTTCAAACAGCTGCGCATACGTGACCTGGAAGCTCATCACGATGTCGTACATGCAGAAAAACGTGCAATTGTGGAGAGCAATACAACGCTTGCCAACCGCTACGCCCTGGATACGACGACGATTTTTATGAGTGAAGACAATCAACGTGAGATGCACGATGCACATCAGGCAGAACAGGAATTATTAAAGCCAAAGATCGCCGCACTACAAAAAGACACCTTAGAAAGAGGTCTTGCGCGCCTGCCCGGAATAAAAGAAGAGACACTTCAAAAAGAAATTGCGAACATGGAAGATGCCTATCTGCTCGACCTCACCAAGGCCGGCACTTAGGCCTTAACGACATCCGACTTCCCTATCTCATAAATCAAAATACGACTCAAATTTTTTGCGGGATTTTTTGGCTCGATATAAATTGGCTCCCAGCCCTCGATTGAGAATGCATAGGAAATTAATTTTGTGCCCGGCTTTAACTTCTTTTTAAAATCAGGAATAAGTGTTTTGAGTGTTGCAGGCAGAAGATAGAAGAAAACGACTTTTGCGTCGCCATAATCCATTCTACGGAAATCACGCATGACAATTTTTGACTTTGAGTTGAGGAAAAAATTTCGTACGCGTGCCATGGCATAGACCAATGGCGAGAGCTCAATACCTACGGCATCCGCCTTGTGATCCTCTGCAGCTAAGTGAACCAATCTTCCATCACCGCAGCCCAAATCGTATACTTTATCGCCCTCCTTAAGCTTAGCTAACTCCACCATTTTCTTGCAGCGTGCAATCGGTGTGGGCACCCACGGCGCACCGGAGATGAAGGCAATCATCGTGGGAACAAAGATGAGGATAAAAAAGACGAGTTCAAGGATGAGTATAAATTCGAGGGACATGGGGCAGTAGTTAGTGACTAGATCTTATAGACATAGATTGAGGGCATGCCGGTTTTCTTATCCTGTGGAAAAACTTGATAGGGCTCGACACCATGCATTCTAAAGGTGTGACTGATGATGCGTGTTCCTGGCTTACATTCAGCAAAAAACTTCTCTCGTAATTTTTCCATAACTTCGGGAAAAAGATAACAAAAAATAACATCAGCATTCTGAAGCTGCGCTTTGTAAAAACTTTTTAAATGTAACTGCGCTCGACATTTTGCTGCCCACAAGCGTACCCGCGCGAGCAGGTACACCAACGGTGCCAATTCAAATCCGACAACATGAACTTTTTTAGCGCGTTGTGCGGCAATCAAAATCCGTCCATCACCACATCCTAAATCATACACATGCTCACCGTCTTTGAGCTCAGCTGCCTCAATCATTTTTTTTGTAACACGCATTGTGCTGGGCACAAACGGCACCATAAAAAATAAATGCACAAAAAAAGTAATTCCCACGGCGAGAATGAGCCCCAACGCAATTCCATAAATAATGAGTGCAAACATCATTGTATTATAACATATCCTACCCCTGTTTGGGCAGTCCCCATAATAACGAAGAGCATAAGCTTAAAGAGCAGCATGGTCGGCAAGGCCGTCAGAAAGCCAAAAATCAACGAACAAAAGCTCCCCAACATGAGGTACGGAATCATGGGCAACACCACGAGATTCACCAAGGGCGAGATGAGCGAGATGCCATCGAAGTGCCACATGATCACCGGAAGTGTCCATACATAGGCAGCCATAGTGGTAGAAAAATTTCCCCGCAGTCCAAACTTTTCCGGCAAAAAAACCATCCATTTCTCGCATTTTTTAGCATGAAAAATAATTCCCGCCGTTGCCGCAAATGAAAGTTGAAATCCAATATCAGTGAGAATACTCGGCTCAATAATAACCATCACCGCCGCCGAGACAAACAGCGCACGCTTGCTGTCATACGGCCGTCCAATAATTTCCGCAAGCACGGAGATACTTCCCATAATCGCTGCGCGAACAATCGAGGCCTGCGCACCCACCATAATGGTAAAAAGTGTAATAATCCCAATCGTCACTACCCCACGCAAACGTCGCGGCAGAAATCCACACATGCGCGCAATAGAATTAATTAAGATTGAGATATTAAATCCCGAGAGCGCCAACACATGCGTGAGTCCCGTCTGACGAAATGCCTCCTTAATATCATACGGAATATCAGACCGCACACCCAACAGCAACGCCGCTGCCAAGCTGCTAAACGGCTCATCAAAGACCCGCATAAGACGAGCCACGAGCATCTCCCGAAAACTAATTAAGGCATCGAAAATAACCATAAAAATCATTACGGATCGGCTAGTGTAGCAAAGTAAAATGAAATATTTATGAACGAGGCGCGAGCGGAGCGAGCGCAACAAAAAGCCCCCTGAGATATTCATCCCAAGGGGCTTAATCTTCAATGCTTTCTACCCGGCAACAATTACTTGGTAACTGGTGTCGTTACTGGTGTGAGCGGAATAGTTGGCGTATCTGGCGTGAGCTCCTTATCATCTGTAGTCGTAGCAGGTGTTCCATCCAAACCACCCGTGCTTCCCAATGCACCCAAGATTGAGAACATCATAAGTGGGTTAAAGTCTGCTGCGCCCTCTGGTGCAGAAATCTCAACCTTATCTCCGATATTCCATGATGTCATATCAAAATCAAAGCTACCTGACGTACCATCCGTAGGCTGAATCGTGATCGTACCTTTAATACGGTTCATGTACCCATCGTTATTAACTGACACTGCACCACTGAACTGAACATCTTTCAAACCATCTTCAATTGCTGAAACTGTTTCAGTATCCATCACATTTCCTCCAACACGTGCTGCCTCTAAGATAAATTCCTTAATTGCATCTTTATTGATATCAACACGGTAACGCGTGCTGCTGTCACCATGAACATCCTCTTCACCGTCTTCTACTACATTAGTAAATGGAGTAAGTGTCTTAAGCTTCTCAGTCAATTTTTTCTGCTCTTCCTCAGTCTGCTTGAGCTGAGAAGAAACATCAGCAGGAATTTTCCACCACTTATTCATAAGCGGCTCAAGCTGTGCAACAGCTGCTACACCTTTTTCGCCAGGCACGCTTAGATCGCTTATCTTAGCGAAAATATCAGTGCCATCGCTACGTAGGTACAATGTTCCACCTCCTTTAAGATCATCTGCTGCGACCTCAATTTTAATTGTCTGATCAAACTTAGTCTTTGCTAGATCGGTGCTATCAGACGAGCCAGTAAGATTCATAGAAAAATTCATCTTTGATGGAACTTCACCTGCAGGACCTGCAACCGTTCCACTCACCGTAGCTGCTGTAGATGCCTCGTGATTTTCAAGCATCTTTACAAAACCTTCCTGAACCGCGACAGCTGGATCTTTTTTGCTAAAGCTACATGCCGATAAAACCAACATAAGAGTCATGACGACTGCACCAAAACGTTTCATATTCAATAAGTTAGATAGTAATACTGTCTCCGCAATACTACGTACGCGGCAGAAAGTAGTCAATAAATCTATTCTTCCTTATTAACGAAACATTTTTCCAAGGAATCCACCGATTGATTTTAATAATCCACCTGATTTTTTCTGCACTTTCTGTGATGCTTCTGCGTGCGCCTCCGCTGCTTCTACATCTACCTTTGCGCTTGCCGCTTTTTCTACAAATGCAGCCTCTGCGGTATTTACCTGCAACTCTGTGTGTTCAGCAACTACGTGAATATTTCCACCCAATGCAAGGTAAGCACCTTTATAATCTAATTTTTCAGCCAACTTGGAATTAGGACTTTGGGCTAACTGAAGGGCTAAAATGCGGTATGACTCCTCTGGAGTTCTGAATTGAGCCTGAACTGCTTTTTCAATACGCTCCTCAAGTTGTGCATCAATAATTCGTCCCTCTGCACTAAATTGAGATCTAATTGTATCCGCCATTGCCTTGTTAACAAGCTGCGTTAATCCTTGTCCTTTTGCTACTTCATATTGTTCAAAATGTTCGGGCTGATTCTGTGCGAGGGTTTGGTCAAAGCCAACGAGAGAACCTGCTTGATCCATAAAGCGGAAGGGGCCGGTCGCATCAGGATTCATTTTTGGTGCGTGGAGCGTTCCTTCTTCCAGTGCTGCTGCAGTTGCATTAAGTTTAATTTGGAATGCGGTCTGCGTTGCCTGCGGCGTCTCAAATTTTTCAACAAAGTTAGGTCGAGCGATACTTGCGGGAGGTTCGTGAGAGGCAACTTTCTCAGGTGAAACCTCTTCATGAGGCCCATGCTGGAAGTTCGGATAGGTGCCCTTGAATCTATCTTGCTGCCCACTTATTGGGGAGTTAAAGGTCGCCACTGCGGCCTGTGCATTTCCCACAAAGAAATCACCCACTTTTTTAAAGCCCCACTGTGCTGCTTCTGCAACTCCAGTTAAAAGAACTGTTCCAGCCAACACGTATAAGGCAATTCGTCCACCGCGGTTTAATCCCAAAAAAGATCTTGTCGGTGGTGGCATCATCTGCACTCCACTATCCATCCGCGCAAAGTCAGACATTAATTCTGCATGTGAGCGTACCGGCGCAGAGCGTACTTGTAGTGCACGCGTTGCGGGAACTTCCAGTCCTGCGGGAGCGACAACGGCACCGGCCTTAACTTCTGCGGTAGCTGCAGCAAAAAGTGCTGCGGGAGTTTGTGGTAGTCCTTGTAAGCCCTCTGGGCCGACGATAATGTCTTTCACATCAGGATCAGTTCCCAATGCCGTCGGCAGCGAAATTGAGGCCATCTCGCCAGTTCTAGTAATAGATGACGGTGGTACTGATGGAGGAGGAACTCCAGCTGCCTCTACCCGTTGTACAGGCGGCGCACTGACGATCGGAGGGGTCATAGGTCTCATTGGAGTAGTAGATCCAGATGAAAAACTATGAAGTGGCGCGGTGCTTGCCTCAACCCTCGTACCACCAGCCGCCTCAGCCGCCGTACGTGCGGCTCGACGTGCCGCCAATGCATAAAGCATATTATTCATAGCATTGGGATCATTCGGATCTGTATTTTTTACAAGATCAACAATATCTTGCTCGTTAGCAGGAACTGCTGCAGCGGCCTGTTCACGCAGTGAAGGATTTGGTGGCAACCGCAACTCCCCTCCATTCCAAGCTCCTAAAATAGCTTTTGCATGTGCTGCATGTAGATCATCCATTTGCCTCTCTGGTGGAACCGCAGCCGGCGGTGCAGAAGTACGTCTTTGTATTTGCGCGTGCGAAAGTGCCGATGTCAAAATATCCTCATGATCCAAAGCTTCTAGAACTTCTTCTCGCGGCGCAAGCCGTTCCGGTGAAACACTACCTGCGGTAGCAGGGGCAGCGGCAGCAAGCAATTCACCGCCCATTACATCTGGCAACTCCTCTTCCGGCTCCATATCAATTGCACCTAAAAGTGCATCGATTTCGCCTTGATTCAGAATATTCTCCGGTGCATATGGATCAATCTCCTCGGCAGGTGCAGGTACACTTCCGCGAATTTCCTCAAGACCAATCCCCACAATCGGACGAACGGGCTCATCTTGTACTGACAATAATCCATACACTCCTGCCGCAACCTCTCTCACGCCTTCTGCCACGTTTGCGCCTTGCAGCTCAGCGTTAATTTCACCCGCACGGCTCACAATTGCCGCGCGATCAGCAGCACTCTCCGAATCACTTCCCAACTTTCTCACACGCTCCACCATCTCACCCAACTGCGTCAAAAGCCCTCGGTAGTAATCATCTTTCAATTGCTGCTGTGCCTCTGGGCCACTCGCATCATCAATATGCTGAATCATTATTCTCATTTCTTGCCCTGCACGATGTATTTGCCCTACCTCATCATGAGCTTCTTCATCATCAACCAGAGCCCCCACCACCTGTCGATCCAGAAGACGCAGTCGTGTTCCAATTAGGCTCAAAGCCTCTTTTCTCAAAGCAAACGCAACCGCAGTGTCGGCAGAAACCTGTAACAATGCATCACATGCACCGCTATATAGCATACGCGCATCTGCCAACAACTCGTCGGCGCGAGCTGCATACTGCTCCAGCGGACCCAATGATGGCGGTTTATTAACAACCTGCAAATTCCCGTGAATAGCATCCTCACGTTCCTCACCCGCCACTGCAACAAATAAATCATGTGCCTGTGAGGCAACCTCTCCCAATCTACGCATCTCGAGCATGGCTATTTCAGTATTTGATCCATACGACACCCCCGCCTGCGCATGTTCAATTTTTGACAGTAGGCCTGCATATGTCTCTTCCAACAATCTCATCACTGCAGGCTGATGGGGATTTCCACTTAATGAACGGGCACAAGCCTGCACCAACTCCCAGTCATCCCCGACGCGGAATCTCACACTCTGCAATTTACTTTCCCGAGCAAGAGCACCCGCCGCCTCTGCATATACCGCAGCGGCTTCGTATGCCGGTGTCATATCAGCGTCACGCATCTCTTTGTGATTGCTGACCAATTCCTCACCCAAAGATTCAATTCGTGCATAGATAGGATCAAGTTCAGATAAGCGAACTATTCCTTCTTCCGTAAGTCTTGCCATACCAGAAGTAGCTTCCTGTCTAAAATCAATTCCCTGTCTTACCAAAGACGCCGGCTCCTGCATGAGCTCTTGAGCCATCATACCTTTCAAAATTTCCAGACGCGTTACATAGCCATTCATCAAAACTATAGCTCTTTCACGAGCCATGGCCATCAAGGCTTGAAATGCCGTTTCCAAATCTCCATTCAGTCCATCAAAAAATTCATCTCTATCCCTCGTAAGTACGCCCTGTGAATACTGACGCATCGTGTCATAACGTCTGTTCGCGTTTCTATATAGATCAATAAGATTTTCAACTGTCTCAGCTCCGGCGATTGCTGCATTTAGACGACCCATCTCATTGCGAAATTCAACCAACTGGGGAGTTGGATCTTGATCAAGTTCTACCGCCTCTTTTGGTAGTGGCGGCGGGACAGCTGCAGCACGTTGCATAGCAGCAGCGGCTACCACAATTGCCTGTATCTCACCCGTTGGCATACGAGGAAGTTCACCGCTTAATTCTTTGCGGGCTGCGGTGACTTCTTTATCTTCAAAAGGACCTTCGTGCTCAGCAGCAGGGGCCGCACCTTCAGCTTCTTCCCTTAAAACCGTTGGCACAACCTCACCACTACGCGCAGCTTCTTCAAACGCGTGTACCGCAGCAACTGTTCTAGGATCAGGACCATCATCTCCCTGTGCTCTCAAAATGTCACGCAGCGTTTCATTGGTTACCGGTTCATGATCACGATGAGAAAATCCACCACCATTAGTTTTCAGATCATCAAGTACACGCTCGCATCCTGCCAGGCGAGCCTCAATAGGTGATAAATCATCAGTTAATAGACGAAGTGCACCGGAATTCAGCGTTTGAGCAAAGTTTCTAGAGGGATCAACCAGCGGGCCGCTCGTCGTCGTGCGTGTCCCCGCAGTTAATGTTTTTCTCAAAGCCTTAATTCTTTGCTCTATATTTTTCAAGCCATCATCATCGAGGGAAGATGGATCACTTAACTGTCCCTCTACTATTTCCACTACCGTCTCCAGAGCATGGACAATTTTCGCAGTAATATTTCCATAAAATCCCAAAACTATCATACGCGTCCCCGTAGCCGTTCGCCCCGGATCATCTTCAGCCTGCATTTCTTCCACTTCAGCAGCAACAGCGCGCAGTTCATTAAGCAGCTGAAACCATGCGGGAAGCAAAATAGCGTGAGGAGAAATAGCTTCAATAGCCTGCTCTACTCTCAAATCATGTGCTCTATATTTTGCCGTCATTTCATCTACATCTAGCCCACTGCCCGATTGTGACACTCCCTCGATACCCAAATCCGCCGATTCTGAAACTGGGGTAAAGTCCGCAGGAGATCCCGTATCTCTACTTATCAGCATCCTTCTTTCCAGTCGAGGTACCGGCGCCGGAGTCGGCTGTAAAGCGAGGCCTTGCATTGAAAGCGGCCTAACAAGACCATCAACTCCAAAATCAAAAGCAGAATCAGTTATAGCAAAAGCATCATCTAGTCCTCTTATTGCTATGCTCGCTACAATGAGCAATTCGTGAGGCTTTGCCGCATCCTCAACTCTCTCAATAAAAGTACAAAAACCATCAATCCTCTTTTTAACATAGTCGCCTAGGGTTGTCTCGACACCATCTTTTCGCGTGACCACAGGTGACCCCTTTCCTACTATTTGTTCTTGCAGAATACGCAATGTGGGAAGTATCAGTTCTGGAGGAAAAGCCTCATGAGTAAGTTCGCTCACTAAAACTCCAATCAATAATTTTACATCTTCAAATGTTCTAAAATTAATATTGTTAATGCGCTTACTAATTCTCTGTACACATGCGACCTCGGCCAGCACCGGAGGAGGCAATGCCTCAGACGCCGTGGCAGCCTTAGCTGCGACAGGCAACCGTGGTAATGGAGGCATCACTTCTGATTGACGAGAATGTTCACGAACAACGGGCGAACGGGGTAATCGCGGTAATGTGGGCAAGGTCTGCCTTGGAGCACTACCATTTGGTATTGTCTTACGAATAAGCGGCTTAGGATCAAGCCTGCTTTGAGGTATCCCCCTAAAAATCTGAATCGGAGCTGCACCTTCTCCTCCAACAGAAACCGCCTCAACTAAATCACGGATGGCACGTTTTCTAAATTCATCTTCATTGGGGCAATTTCCCTGAAAATAATCGTCTAACATTTTTCCTATTTTCCCATCCACACCCAAATCCGTTCCATTAGTAACTATTCTCTTAAACCATCTCTTGAGAGAAAGCGCTTGAGCTTTGTCCGATGGGCGTGGAAGCATTTGAATCAAACGTACCAAAGCCGTAGCTGTGGCTATATGCGGTGCATGATCATGTGTATCCACCAATCCTCCCCATTTACTGGGAGTGGTTCTCTCACTGCCAAATGGACCACCGGAAGTAGCAGTAGCATCAATAACCATCCTACTCACATCATCGCGAATCGGCGTTTCTCCCCGTAATGAGGCTATTTCAGAATCAAGAAAAGCACCAACCATGCCAAATTCACGCACGATCTTTTCTTGATCAGCGGACTCCCCTGGCGCACTACTAGTGCCATCTTGAACCCGCAATATTGGACGAGCGTCTGCCATGACAGTTGTTATTACTCTTCTTAGCTATAATTAAAACCTATTTTATCCCCTTGTCAAACGGTAATGTTTTACTGTACAATGATATGATGAATAAAGCAACCCGCCTGGCAATTATAAGTGTCCTGATGACCCTCGCTCTTACAGGCTTGGCAATTGCGGCTACACCTGTAGTAACGGTAGATTCTCTTTTTGGCATTAAGGCCAAAGAAAATAAGGTGACATGGAATGCGGCAATGAATAAAGTCTGCCGCCAGTTTGACTGGGTAACGAAACCCAGCTTTTCAAGATGTAAAGCTTTTGCAATCCGCAACAACCTACTAACTCCCCCACTTCCAAATAAAATCGCATTAGCAAAAAAACTTACACGCGTTCAATTGGAGACGTTCTTTAATAGAGCGCGCGATCTAAAAGCGGGCAATCGACCAAGTGCACCAGAGATACAGGAACAGCAAACACCAATACCACCGCGTGAAGACAACACGACGATTCCCACGCGACGACTTCCCGAGAAAAACTTTTTACCCGTAGCAGCAGGAACAACTGATGTAACTTTTTTCAAAAATATTCGTCTCAGCCAGCCACTACCTCATACATTTTATTTAGATGAAGTGTATATGTTGGAGGGCGACGTAATTAATACGAGTGCAGAAAGTACGTTTGTTTTTCTATGCAAACCAGGTAATTGCAGCAGTACAACAAATTTCGTAGAACCTACGGTCAACAATCATTTCCGTATCCCCGTATATTTTAATGAAGCAGGAAATTTCCAATTGGGAATTATTCCGGGCCGTTCGGGTGAGAGCAAAATTATCTCAATTTCTGTTTTGCCTGAGCAGCCGCTCATGCCTGCTACAGGAACAATGCCCACCCAGCTGACGAGCAGCTATAGTAATGGAAAAACAACATTGGGCTGGAGCGGAGCTTCTTCTACCACTCCTCTACAAATAGTATTTTTCCAGGGAGCAGTAAGAAAAGATTATTATTTCCGCACACCGGTAAATAGCTTTGTTCCGCCATCAAGTCATTTTGGAACCTTCCATGCGGGAGCGTTGCGCTGGTTTGTGATGTCAGGAACTTCTCAAAGCGAGGCACGAAGAGAAAATGCAGTTATTCAAGAATTCAAAAAAATAAGTGACAGTGAGATTACCGTTCAGTCGCTCCGTGAAACATTTAGTAATCCAGGTACGTTGCAATTTTCGGGACGTTCGGTAAAAACGGTATCAAAAAAAGCGGCGATCACATTGCCAAACGGAACAGTTGAAGAGAAATTTTTCACTGAAAGTGATGTTGGTCCCGGCGGCGCCGTTGAGCTCAGCGTGCAGCTGTCCACAGCCGGAACGTACATCTTTGAGCTCAATAATCCCGAGGGCGCCGCCGTTGTAAACGTGCCCGTATATGTAGGTGACGTATTCCCCATCTTGCCTGACTTTTTCACCGCACATCCTGCTAAGCTCAGCACTGAACCCCTTGGTGATCTCACGAGCGAGCGCCTAAAAATGTTGCAACTTATCAATGCTGATCGCGCGGCACAGAAACTACCGCCCGTTGCTATCGATGGCGCGCTCAATGGAGTCGCACAGGGACACTCTGAAAACATGAAGACCAAAAACTTTTTTGGACATCGCGACCCTGCGGGTCGCTCACCAGACGATCGCCGCAGAGCGGCGCTCGTTCCTACCGGAATACGAGAAAACCTGGGTAAAGCAGTCTCACTGGAACTCGTAGAGGCCGGACTCATGCGCTCACCGGTGCACCGCGATGCACTTGTCGATCCTCGCATGAAGCGCGTTGGTATCGGAATTGCAAAAACAAATGAAGGATATTTCTTAGTGACACAAAATTTTTCTGGCGATCCGCTCACGCCTTCTTCACTCATTGCAGAGCGCACTTCATTAGTACAGCAAATTTCATCATATCGTATTCAGAAGTCACTGACTGCACTTCCACAAAATACGACGATCGCTGAGATAGCTACCAATTGGTCAGAGCGCATGGCGGGAAATAATTTCTTTGGACTTACCGATACCGCGGGCGATACGCTCGCAAATCAGATTCGTGCACGTCATATTGTTACGAGTGTAAAAATTCATTTAATTAAAACGAGCGACATAGATCTTTTAGATGACGAGCTCTTCAAGCAGTCGAGCATGAATGATAGCACTTTACATAATATCGGTATTGGGCTGGGAGTCAGTGATGTAGGAGATATTTACATGACCACGCTGTACACTCCCTGAAGACCTATTGCCTATTGAGTACTAACTATTTAGTATGTGTAGGCTGTGAATAATTTCTCGAAGAAAAAGATAAGCAAAAAACGGGCTGAACCTCTTTTGAGTGAGACAGCAAAGCGCAATGTAATGGCAGGGCTCGGTGTGCTGTTAGTATTTATTTTTGTCGTGTATTTGGGCGTGCAGGCGTTCCGCTATGTAAGTAATTTTACCTTCCTTCACTTTTTCTCAGACGTGTTTGGAAAAGAAGTAGTTACGGACAGTAAGCACCATACAAATATTCTTCTTTTAGGAGTAGGTGGCGAAGGTCACGATGGCGCCGATCTCACGGATACCATGATGGTGGCAAGTATCGACCAACAAAATCACACCGTGGGTATGCTCTCTATTCCGCGTGACATGTTTGTACGCACTCCCGTTCACAACGGAAAAATTAACGCGCTCTATGCTACGGGAAAAGCAAAATGGGATTCACTACAAAGCTTGGATTACATGCGTGAACAGCTGGGAGATATGCTTGGAATTGAGATCCACTATTATGTAAAAGTAGATTTTGAGGCATTTAAAGAACTGGTGGATGCAGTCGGTGGCATTGATATTAATGTTGAGATGGCCATCAATGATCAGGAATACCCTAAGGACGGAACCTATGAATTTGAACCGTTTATTTTGGCTGCAGGAATGCAGCATTTGGACGGAGAGATAGCGCTGAAATATGCACGCTCACGTCACACGAGCTCTGATTTTGATCGCTCACGACGCCAGCAGGAGGTAATTGTCGCACTGCGAAACAAAGCTCAGCAGGCAAGCTTACTGAGCAAGGCGAGCTTTATAAAAGATACGTATTACTCATTGAACGAACATGTCGAGACCAATCTCACCACGCGTGAGATGATTTCATTAGCAGAGTTTGCCGCAGGTTGGGACTCCAGCAAGCTTTCAAACGCGACACTCACCGATGATCCCAATGCAAAAGGTGGATTCTTATATACACCTGACCGTTCGCTCTTTAATGGCGGTGCAGTGCTCGTCATGGCAGGTACAAGCGACTCAATGGCCCTGGAACAATATGCTGAAGCAGTGCTCTATCCACCAGAAGGATTTTTAACTGCACATATTTTGGTACTCAACGGCACTAAACAAAATGGCCTCGCAGGACGCGTGAGCAATATTTTATTTAGATATGGACTTCCTATAAATAAAACTGCCAATGCACGGCTGCAAAATTTAAAAGAAACAACATGGTATACAGTAAAACCGGGCAGTGAATCGATTATGAATTTTGTGACAAAGCTCTTACCCGCACCTGTAGAGAAAACACTTCCTCCAGAATACATGACCGACCCAAATGTTTTGGAGACGACGATTGTTCTGGAGTTGGGTGAGGATGCCGCAAGTTATATGAAAAAATTAGATGTCTTCCGCGAGCTGCCCTATCCCGTGGCTCCCGTAGCTCCTACGCCATCTACCGCTACGCCCACTACTACTACTCCCCCTACTTCCTCCACCCCATGATTCTCTCGCACCTCATATTCGCTCTTTTTTTTGAATCTCTTGAACCGGCTCATCCCCTCGCTTTTCAACTCTTACCCGAACAGTTAGTCGCACAAGAACTCGCACCAAACAGCATGTTGAGTTTAAACAGTGGCAGTGCTCCGATCCCCCAAAAAATCAGCGCAAGTTTAGGTCCGGTCTTAGAGGCTCCGAGTGTTTTTGCCGTTGATGTATCAAGTGGCGCTCCCCTTTTCACGAAAGATATTTTTACACGTCGCTCCATCGCCTCAATTACTAAATTAGTAACCGCAATGGTTATTTTGGACAGCCACACATTAGACGAAGTCGTCACGGTAAGTAGTGTCGCAGCACAGGCAGAGGGCTCACATATCGGATTATTATCCGGTGAAAAAATTACGATCGAGCAAATGATGACAGGTATGTTGGTAAACTCAGGCAATGACGCAGCAACTGCATTTGCGATTTTTGACTCAGGAAGCGAGGCCGCATTTATAGGAAAAATGAATGCAAAAGTACGAAAACTAGGACTCACGAACACACACTTTTCAAATGCCAAAGGATTCGATGATAACGGCAACTATTCAAACGCTTTTGAGACGGCGATATTTGCGCGTGCCGCACTGGAGTATCCTTTTATTAGACAAGTAGTAAAAATTAAAACGGGCGAGGTAAGTTCAGTGGATGGAAAACAAAAACATAAACTTGAAAGTACCAATCAACTTTTGGAAAATCCATACTACAAAGTAATGGGGCTCAAAACGGGTTCTACGCCCGCAGCGGGCGAATCTTTTGTCGCGCTCTTTGAAACAAAAGACGGACATGAGATACTTTCTATTGTACTCGGCAGCCCTGATCGGTTTAAAGAGACTAAGTTGCTCTTAGATTGGATCACGCGCAGCTTTAAATACTCTTAAATAACAAACAATATGTTTACCTTTTCAATAGACCTACCCACTGCGCTACGTCATTTTTCTCTCATATTCGGAGCAACGCTTAGTTCGTTTTTAATTGTCACACTTCTCACTAAACCTTACTACAAATTACTCTTAAAATACGGCGTAAAAAAACAGCTGCGCGACTCAGCGGTGGGCGGCGGAGCCGCCACGATCTTCAACGAACTTCACGCACATAAGAAAGGCACGCCGACCATGGGAGGCGTGCTCATTTGGGTTACTGTTGCGGTGATCGTGCTTGCCTCACCGATTGTTCAATGGCTGGGATTATCTCGTTTTTCTCTCTTCAATCGTGAGGAAACCTACCTTCCTGTTTTCACCTTGATTGCCACGGGAGCACTGGGACTTATCGACGATATTTTAAATGTGCGCGGCAGCCCAAACAAAGGCCTACGCGTAAAACCAAAGTTTTTCTGGCTCACGCTTTTTGCACTCTTGGGTGGCCTCTGGTTCTATTACAAGCTGGGCATTAATTCAGTTCATATTCCAGGAATGGGAGATGTCGTTATTGGTGGCTGGTACGTCTTGCTCTTCACGTTTATCGTGGTCTCGACTGCCAACGCAGTGAACTTTACCGATGGCCTGGATGGCCTCGCAGGTGGCCTTACTGTCATTACGTTTACGGCACTGGGAATAATTGCCTATATGCATAATCTGGTAACGCTCGCAGCGTTCTGTGGACTTATTTCCGGTACGACCCTCGCCTTTCTTTGGTTCAATATTCCTCCGGCGTTGTTTTATATGGGAGACACGGGCGCTCTGGCAATCGGTGCAACGATCGGTGTGATTTCCATGCTCACGGACTCAGTGATCATTTTACCGTTCATCGCTTTTGTATTTATGATCGAGGGCGCTTCATCACTCATACAAATACTTTCAAAAAAATACCTAGGCAGAAAAGTCTTCCTCATCGCTCCGCTTCATCACCATTTAGAAAAACTCGGCTGGCCCGAGTCTAAGGTGGTCATGCGCTTCTGGATGATCGGCGGCTTTATGGCTTCAGTGGGGATTCTGCTGGCAGTGTTGAGTCTGATTTCGGGAGGGAAATAGGCTCAGGAACAGGATAGTGAATACGTACACGGCGACCATTGCTAATACGCATCGTAGGTAATTGATCTTTTTCTGTAGGCGGAATAATACCGTCTTTGAGCTCCTCAGCTGCAGGGCGCAGATCAAATGTTTTTTGTCCTTGTTCAGTCACAGAAATAACTTTTGAGTCAGTCGTGATCGTGACTTTTTTCTGTGTCACCGTCACATTTACGAAACTGCTTCCGTTGCTATCGGTCTGTTCGATCTGCTGTAACTTGCCCAAGATAATTGAGCTCGTCTGAATTTTCTGTGCATCCAAAACTGCCTCGCCCAATTGAGTTAATACATCCGTCTTAGTCTCGTCCACAGCGTCTTTTACAATCGAATCCATCTTAACTGCAATGGTAGGGACTACAGGAGTTTCTAGCGTGGGAGCAGTCATTGTGACCGTAAGTGTTTCATCTTGAGCAGCAGGTGTTGTAGCTGTTGGTTCAGTAGTTTCTGAAGCATTTTTTGCTGCAGCAGCATCCTTGTCAACCGTAGTCTCTATCGGCTTACCAATAGTAAGCGCAAGCGCATCAAGCACTTTAATATCTTCTACCTTTGAATCAATGATTGCTGAAACTGCCTTTTCTTTTTGAGCATCAGGAAGTTGTTTTGCATCATTCACCACCTCTGCCACCGTCTTGGAATAATCCGCTAACTGCTCTTTTACTAAAGGATGATTTCCCTCTTCTGCCAAGTCATGCACCTCAAATAATTTATCTGCAGCGGCCTCCAACTTCTGCTCTGCCTTCTCTGCGGGGTTACCTGCACTCGCCAATTGAGCATCCACAATCGCCTCTTTCATGACATACAAGTCATCGGTAGGAAGCAACAAACTAAACTGTTTTTTATATGAATGAAGCGTCTCTTCAAGCGCGACTTTAATCTGACCTGCCTCATCGGGATTACTTGCCTGATGATCGTGCACCCACTGGCCTAACTCAAGAACAATTTCTTTAAATTCATTCAAGACATCCTGTGCACGGCCATTATCTTTTCTCTGAAAAAGTGACTGTGCCTCTGCAAGCTTCGTATCTGCCAAAACAATTAATTTTCGCTGTTTGTCTAAATCACTCAAACTCAACGCAAGCTGGGTGCTCTGTGAAAGCTGTTTAAGAGCGTAGAGCGGGTTATCAGAAGTCACCAAACCAGCATTCGCAATGTGTTGAGCATCCTGTTTGCGACCAGCAATATAGACCTCATCCTGGCTCAAGTTAGATTTAACCCACTGCGCCTCATCAATATTTTTCTCATCTATTTTGGTAATGCTGGGAGCCAACGATTTAGGCGTCTTCACCTCTGCCACATAGCCTTTCAATAAATTCGTCTGCACTACACGAGTAGGAGTGGAAACTTTTACATCGACGCGATTATGAAGTGCCGTCACGCTCGTCTTTCCTTCATTATTAATAGCAACATCAAATGCAGCACGGCGTTTAGCCACCGTCACTACATTTCCCGACTTAACCTGAAATGATGACCAGTTGTTAATCAAACTTATAACACGGCTCCATAGGCGCCCCTGCTGAACGGTGACCTCGACATTCGTCTCGGTCTTATCACGAGGATTCACACTCAACTCTGAAATCGTAATCGCGGTATTTTCATCCAAGCGGCTCACACTGTCGTCCAAGAAACGAACGATCGCGCGTGAATCTTCCCCTGTTTTAATCTGATCATCTTCCTTCAATAAAAATCCCTGATGTGCGGGAAACGAATTTCCATCACGGACTATCACGACCTCACCCGAAACATCTTCCAATAACGTACGTACTGATGCCTGCGTGATCGTAGGAGAAAGTGCAAAGTTAAATACCGTTGCGACAAAAAATGCGACCATCAAAACACCTGCGGACAGCGCCTTATAACTGCGCGTAAACCATCCATAAGCGTGACGCGTCTTGAGTTGCAACCGCTCGTGAATTCCCACCACCATCTCTAGTTTTTCACGCAAAATACTGCGGAATGCCAAGGAAGGCACCACCTGCTGCGCCTCTTTTTTAAGTGCTGAAACCATCTCCTTGCTCGCCAAAAATTCATGTTGACTAGAATCTGAAATCATCGCAAAAAGCCTCTTTTTCATCTGGGATTTCTTGGTGAAGCTGATGTTCGGCTTAGAGGTGCCCAGCCACTTTTCAATCTGGTGGAGCTCGATATGGGGTTGCTTGGAAGGGGTCATTTTCAATTGATACAACGTAGAATTATGGCTTTTGTTACAGACGATCGACTTGTTATAAATCCAATTCGGTGAGCCCGCGCTCTTCTAATATTTTTCTTAACATCCTCAAAGCACGAAACTGCAAAATACGCAGTGATGCCTGCGAACGCTCCATCACCACTCCAATTTCTTCATTACTCAACTCATTTATATACTTCAAAATTACCACCTGTCTATAATCGTCCTTGAGCTCAGCAAGTGCATCAGAAATCAAACGACCATTGAGACTACGATGTGCACGTTGAGAAGCAAGTGCCTCCACACGCGTGTCGTGAACATTTTCTGGCAGCTCCTCTGTGTTATAACGACTCAGACGATAGTGATCGACAATCACATTGTGCGCGATACGAAAAATCCACGATGAAAAACTGTGAACACCGAAACGAAACTGCTTAATATTTTCCCACGCCTTGAGAAACACCATCTCAGTGAGGTCCTCGGTCTCCTCTGCTCCCACCCGATAATAAATATAGCGATAAATCGGCGTGATGAACTGCTCATACAACGCACCAAAGGCTTCGCTATCACCAGCTTGTGATTTGCGCACCAGTTCGTTGATTCGTTCGTCGTTTTTTGGAATAGGAGTATTTTCCATTTTTCTAACCACTATCTTAACACTTCTTTCAGCAACATAAGTTCTGTAAAGAGCTCAAGAGGTGAGTTATTGTCAGTAGCAATTGACGACTCGGGATTAAATAATACGGGAGTGACACCCGCCGTTACCTCTGAAACTACGGTCTGCAGCGGCGCGGGAATAGAAATCTGTGCAAGTTGCTTGAACTGATCTTTAAGATCCGTGGTGCTCGCAAACACCATCGTGTTAAAAGTAGACGGCAACTCATATTGATACACAAAAGGAAACTCACTCGTTACCGTATTGAGAATTAAGTCTTTGACGCGGGGATCTTTTTTCCCTGCAGCAATATTCATAATCATCATGCCGTTGTCGGTAAGCGCTGTTTTAATCTGTCCAAAAAATTCAGCCGTGGCCAAGTGAAACGGGATATAGAGCTCGTCCTTATATACATCGACCATAATGAAGTCGTATTTCTGTGGCGCGTGCTGGAGAAATACACGTCCGTCTGAAATGGTGACGTCGATATGCTCCGTGCTCTTAGGAAAAAACCGCTCGGCCATTTGTTGCATAAGCGGATCGATCTCAATGCCATGCAGCTTTAGATTTGGAAAATATTCCGCCAAAATGCGCGCGGTAGAAGAACCCGCCGCTCCGATAATTAAAAAATCTTTTCCCGCTGGACGCAGCAACGGCAAAACCGCAGGCACATCCCAGTACGAACCGGTGAGCACACGATCAGGATGATAGAGCGACTGAATGCCCAGGCCTTCATTAGTTACCAGATACCGCGTGCCATCGTTCCCCTCTTCCACACGAACATAATTATACGGCGACTCATCTTCATGGAGAATCGAGCGCTGCGCGTGAATATTTCCGGGCAGCAATAAAAGCACCGCCGGAAGAATAAGAAAAATAAGAAGCTGTTTTTTTGTCGTTCCAAAAGCGCCGAGTGCAATAAGCGTCGCCCCAAAAATATAAAACGTCTCACGCGTACCAAAAAATGGAATCGTCAGCAGCACCGGCAGAAACGTTCCCACAATCGAACCAACGGTAGAAAAAGCATAGAGTGAGCCGATGACTTTTCCTGCGTCATGCATGCCATGCAACGCACTACGCGCGACCAGCGGAGAGACCATACCCAGGATTGCAATCGGCAGTGCGAGCAGCAGGAGTGAGACTAAGAGCGAGGGAAGAAATATACTGAGCGACTGAGCTGAGATGGCTTGATAGCCCAGTAAAAAAATCGGCTTTCCCAAAAACGGAATCAGTGAAATCAATACACCTGTGGTAAAAATCAGCGGATACAAAATCTTTTTCGCATTTTTCCCCTCATTGCGATCAGCCACTTTTCCACCAATATAATATCCCAGCGCCAAGGCAATGAGCACCACCCCAATAATATTCGTCCATATAAAAAGCGAAGCTCCAAAATACGGTGCCAACAACCGTGAAGCCGTCAGCTCCACCGCCGTCACCGCCATACCTGTTATAAACACCGTCGCATAAAGAAATAGCATGAAAAAAGTATAGCAGCATGCACTAAAAATAGCAGTCACTTTGCAACGCCCTTGCCTCCTCGGCTAAAGTTCCGCAAAATCGGGAATGGCATCTTTGTGAAATTCGTCAAAACTCTCTTTTGTAACTTCTTGAAAATTATTGATGATGATATTTGTTTCTTGACCGATATCCTTATCAAATGCCGCTTTTATCTGAGTTTTAGCATGGAGGATGGGGAGAAAACTTTTTTCAGTTGAAAGCACCGACATATGCATAAAGCTCTGGCGATCAGAGTTTGTCACAACAGTGAAATTCACAAAGTAATATTTTTTCATAGTTACTGGCGTGCCCTCATTAAATCCCAGAAGTCATATAAAATTACACCAACGTATAATAAAACGGAAAACAAGATAATTAAGACATAGAAAGATGGATATACTACCTTAACTGCAAGTACGATACTTTCAAGTAGAAGCGCTATGAGCACCATGAATAGCCCGGTAGCAAAATGAGCAAGTAATTTTCCTGCTTTCGTTTGAATATTGCTTTTTTCATAAGTGAAAGCAAAATTTGCAAAACACACAGTTACCAAAAACATGCTTATTATTAAAAGAAAATCGCTCGTTTGTTCAAATTTTATTTGTTCCAATGCTTTTGAAATAATTGGATAAAGAAGAACAGCGATTGTAAGGACAAAAATATTTTTTACGATATTTTCTTTGATGCAGGAATTTGTCGACATAGTTTTAAGGTTAAAGTACAGCTAAAGCACCCACCACCCTCTCAATCTCATTCTTCGATCCCAGATAAATCGGCGTCCTTTGGTGCAGCTCCGTTATTGGCTTGCTCAAGACACGTTGGCTACCATCACTCGCGGCGCCACCGGCCTCTTCCATGATGAGCGCAAAGGGCGCAGCCTCAAACAAAATACGCAGCTTTCCCTGTGGTGCCTCACTGTATCCCGGATAGACAAACACGCCCGAACCTTTCAGGAAAATATGATTCACGTCCGGCACCATACCGCCCGAATATCGTAGCGTTAATTTTCGCTTCATCCACTCCGTCATCAGCGCAACATAATCCGCACGCTCACTGGCCGCACGCAAATTTCCCGGGGCAAAATACTTAGACTCCTCCGCAACTTTTAAATTTTCTTTTCTCAAATAAAACTCACCATCTTTTTCCAAGCGAAATTCATGCACACCATTTCTCAAAGTTAAAACAAACGTCGTGCGCGGACCATAGACCGCATAACACGCCGCGAGCTGATCATCGCCGGTTTTTCCCAGCGCACTGCCTACCGCATAAACACCAAAAATCGAACCCACCGCCATATTCACATCCACCAGTGACGAGCCATCGAGCGGATCGAAGACCACGGTAAAGGGCGGATTATTTTGATCGTACACCACCTCATTTTCCAGCTCTTCGGAAGCCATGTGGCCAACTAACTTAGACTCACCGAGCGTATCAATCACAATCTGATTTGCGCGCACATCGAGCGCCAGCTGCTGCTCCCCAGACGAGTTCATACTCCCCGCCATCCCCTGCACGTCTTCCTCAATCACCATCCTAACTTTCTTGACCGCCTCGGGAATTATTTTTCCCATCAGAGTAACTAAATCTGCATCAGTACAATTTTTCGTGAGAAAGTCGTGGAGTTTCATAAGCTCATTGTAGATCTGATTGCGGAATTACTCAAAAAAATGTATAATGGCCAGAAATCCTTTTCTAAATTTTTAAAACAAAAACAAATATGAGTATCGATACAATTAAGTTGGCAGATGGAAGTCACGTCTATGAGGCGATCATCGATGAGGATCCGGTGACGGCTCGACTCAATGTGAAGAGTTTGTATAATCTTGATGCGGCGGCGGTGCGCTCATGCCAGGGAAAGACTGCAGACCAGGCACGGGAAATCTTGCTGAACATTGGACGCGAGGAAATTGATAACCTGGCTTTTGAAGGAAACTTTGCAGAGGAGTTAGCTGCATAGGGTACTTCAAAGCTTTATATAGTTCGCCGTCGACGGTGAATTACGCAGGTATTTTGCCGTATGACAAAATTGTTATATTTAAGTGTGCACGTGCACATGTATGTTCATACATTTTTCATAATTATTTCATCAGGCGTTCATTTTTGTTTGCTACGATTTTCGAGCTAGAAATGGATGGGTTTGACCCTGGTGGGTATGCGAAAACTTGACACTTTTGCCTCGGGGTTCGATTCCCCGCAGATCCACCACCCATCTCTAGCAGTCAAAGAAAAGACCCTCGGTTATTACACCTTGGGCCTTTTTCTTATTTGGTAGGCGAAAACTTGACGCTTTTATTATATCAAATTTCAACAAAAAGTCTAATATAAATCGCTTCTGCCTGCGCTCTTCGGCTAAAACTCCTTAATCTTTACCTGTGAGGGATTTAGCAATTTTTTAATACTATCTGTCTGGTCGAAATCAAAAGCTAAAGAATTTTTCTCCATAAGTTTTTTTGCCTTGGCTAAGGTAGTCTGATCAAACAAACCATCGGCTGGGCTATCGCCTACTTTTTTCTGAAGATCTTTTACCGCGTCTATAAAAGTAAGCGTCATCGTTGCATTTTCTGGAACATTTAGCAGACTACAGAGGACTGTTTTATCGATAGTACCCTTATCAAACAACTCTTGCTGAGCTTTGATAATGTTGTTATCGGGAGAGGGAAATTCAAAATTGGTGAGACCACGGTTAACGGCAGCATCTCCTTGATCTAAAAGAGTGCCATCAGGACCAAATTCACGTATCGTTGTTTTTGACTTGGAACCATCGGCTGTTTCTGGAGTTTTTTCACCTCCTGCGCTTGGATTTGCCATAATATAGGTGATTAAATATTAATATAGATCGCTCTTCCCCGCAGACATGAAGGCTTTCTCCATCATCATTTTGACGTGGTCTTTTACCGCTGCCTCACCCTCGCGGTGATCGAGCTTCTCCACCTCTGACAAAAAGTGATTCAAGACATAACGGCGTGGCTTGCCCTTTTCTTTTGCAAACACATCCATCTGATCCAAGAGTGTCTGTGGGAAATATTTAAACCAAATATCAGACAACGCCGTCGCGTAGTTAAACTTGCGTGCACCATTTTCAATCGCACGGTTGAAGTCACTTGGCGTCAGACCAGAACCTCCATGCAACACACCGTACGCACCCATTGGTCGTGCCATGTCCGTAATCTCACGAATGCGATCCCAACCAATCAACGGTGCCTCCAAATACACCCCGTGACCATTTCCCACAAAGAACGAAATCGCCTCCGGTCGAACAGCCTCCACCAACTTCTGCGCATCTTCGAGCTTGGTATAGTAATTTGAAATATTCTGTTTAATTTCTGGATCAGCCAATGCAGAAGCGGCACCCACCTCACCTTCCTCAATCTCAAGTGAAATTCCGAGTGGATGAACTTTTGTAATTACTTCAGTACACTTGGCAATATTTTCAGCGAGCGGCTTCTCAGAAAGATCTACCAAGAGCGAAGAAAAACCTGCCTCGATCGTGCGCTGCATGCATCCGTCGACATCTTTTTTAATATGATCGTGGTGCAAAACAACCGGAACGCTATAACCAAATTCTGCGATCATCGCCTCGATTCCATCGTGAGTTAGATCAGAGAGACGAGCGGGCGGCATCTCACAATATCCCACTTCAGACTCCGCGATCTCCAAAATCACCGGTGACTTCACCTCCCACGCTGCGCGCAACACCGCATTCAAAATCCACTTTGAGCGAATATTACATGCCACGACACCAAACTTGTGCTGGTCGGCAACAGTCAAAATAGGTTTCAAATTTGAGACGCGATAGCCGTTTTTCAGAGTGCGTACATGAGGATTCACATCGGGGGTAAAGGGAGCGAGAGCAGGAATGGACATAGAGACAAGGGTTAGAGAGATACAAAATACGCGGAAAGGATAATGAATCGCTCGCACCCATGAAATTAAAGTATATTGACAGAAGTTGATTATATATCAATAATGCATTCCGGCCTTAAGATGACGTATGACAGATAAATTGAAAAATTTTTTAGGAGAACAGGAGGAGTCGTATGTAGCAGGGTATGCTGCAGAAACAGCCGACTGGTTTCGAAGAGGAATATACGATGCATTTGCAGAAAAAATTGCCTCAGGTTTAGCAGACAAACCTACGACAAAACATTTAGATGTGGGATTTGGCTTTGGATTACTTTTATTGGCCCTGCGCGTGCGCTTAGAAAAAGCGGTGCTGATGGGAATTGATACGAACGAAATTATGGCATACACCGCCATCGAGTATGCCCAAGAAGGAGGCTATCCCCATACCTCTTGTTTAGGTAAGAGATTAACGATCGATACTAAGGAACAAAGAATAACAGGTGTTAGCCAGAATTTTATGCACATACCTGGGTATCAAGTAGCGGCGGGAAAAATTAACTTCCTACTGGATGACATCTGCGATCCACAGGTATTGCCCGCTATTTTAGGCGGCGAACAACTGGACTCGATGAGCTTTACCCTACCCGGAGCAAGTCGCGCAAATCTATACTCAAAACCGTTTAATTTACCAGCATATATTGCGGCTCAAAAAGAAGATCGGACGAGAATGTTATATGCTAGAAATGCAGAATATTCTCAAAAGCTACGTAGCTCTGGGGTGGAGTATGCCGCATGTCACTTAAAACCAGGTGGACAGTTATTTTTGGCCGAGCGATGCATTATCGAGGGATCACTAGATGATATAGGAGACGAGCT
>JAGOUV010000002.1:0-5010 GCA_018061065.1 Candidatus Altimarinota bacterium
TCAATTTGCTGGATTGATTGTTCTTGAAGAACCCGTTCTTTCAGGATGCGGTTTTGAGCCTCCAATTCCTGTTGCTCAACTTGGTTTTCGTGAACGTTGGCTCCTTTTTCTGCGGTGGTGCTGGTGTTTAAAAAGAAGTATGCGCTTGTTGCTACTAGCATCAGAAGCAACGTAATCATGAGCATCTTTAGCGAGCTATTAATTTCTTGAGAGAGGGTTTTTCTATGGTAAGGGATCATATTGAATCAATGTTGTGCCTGAGCCCGGTGAGGCAATGCGGGAGAAGGCGGTTTTAGAGAGATCGAGAATTCGTCCTTTAATATACGGCCCGCGATCATTTATTACCACTGTTACTGATTGCCCCGTCCAAATATTAGTAACTTTTACGAGCGTACCAAAAGGAAGGGTGCGATGTGCCGCTGTGAGATGCTGCTCTACGTAGGTCATGTTTTGAGCTGGGCGAACTTTTGAGAGCCCATCGCCGTACCAGCTTGCGAAACCAAAACGAGACTTAGTCTCCAGGGCATGCTTATACTTATATATAAGCAGTGCGAGCTGTCCGCGGGTGAGGGGAGTATCGATGCTCCACACAAGCTCGCCGGTGGTTCTTTGTGAAATGAGTCCGTAATGTAGGGCAAGCTGCAGATCAGAACGGAACCAGGCATCATCTGGAACAGTATCTGGCACTTCTTTTGTAGTCGCTGCCTGCATTGATTCAGCATCTGCCATTTTTGCACGCATCAACATTCTCAATGCATCAGGAATCTGAACGATACGGTCAGGATAAAAAAACAATTCATTTTTTCCTTCGATTTCTCTCTTAACTCCATCAATAATATTCACTCGCTTGGCGTAGAGCACCAAATCATGAAACCAGTCGTGGCTCGCGTTTTCTTTATCCACATCTTGAAAAGTTGTCTTCTCAAGCGCCGCCTTTTTTTCAATACTGGCGCTATCTTTCCGTAGTGCACCCACGATAATTTTCAGTGCTTCAGCACGATTTATCGGTTTGTCCGGCTGGAATGAGCCGTCTGCATAGCCCTTAATAACGCCGTCAGCTTTGAGCTCACTCAACACATAGGCGTAATCATTATTTTTTGAGACATCGGTAAAAGGATCTTCTGCAACTTGAGCATATGCTGAAAATGGTGCAACCACGCTCCCGCTTATAGCTAAAATCCCTGCCAGTAGGAGAGTTGTTAATCGTTGCTGTGTGACCATAATTACTTGCTCTTAATCACGACCGCGCGATTGTCGCCCTCACCTATACTTTCTGTTGTAAGGTCGCTAAATTCAGGTTTTGCGAGGGCCAAATGCACGATACGTCGGAAATAAGGAGACATAGGAGGAAGTGCTTGTGAGCCGCCGCCGGTCTGTACACCTTGTGCTTTTCTAATAGCGAGCTGAACGACATTTTCTTCTTGGCGTTTGCGGTAACCGTCAATATCAATGACTACAAAAATATTCTCACCCGTTTTTTTCCAGGCAACGGTCTTAAGAACATGCTGGAGCGCGTAGATATTTTCGCCATGGTGTCCAATCAACAAACCAGACTCATCTGTATCGATATCAATGCGATAGAGAGGTGCCTTGCCTTGTGCAGTTTCTGTGTCCA
Source organism: Candidatus Altimarinota bacterium (assembly GCA_018061065.1). GTDB lineage: Bacteria > Patescibacteriota > Gracilibacteria > UBA1369 > UM-FILTER-53-11 > JAGOUV01. Next base: position 1,616 of record JAGOUV010000002.1, read on the forward strand.
CCGTTACCTTAAACTTATTAAAGGTGACACCCATACGCTGCAAAATTTCCGCGAGTAGTTGTTGCAATAGGTCTTCCATAGACGGGCGGATTATAACAGAGCCCTCAGACGAGGGCAATTATCAATTAGTGGGTAAGTGCAGTCAGGCTCTTGCGATTTGCCACCAGCTGTTGAACGATTGCAAAAAGTGTTGAGATGCCCCAGTACAGACCCACACCAGCAGGGAGTGAAGCGGTAAATACACCGATCATTACCGGCATGATATAGATCATCATTTTGTTAGCAGCTTCCATCTCAGTGCTTGGTTTTTTCTCGCCGTCTTTGTGTTCTTTATGCTCGTTCTTTTTCTTGTTGCGAGCCATCGTGAGTTTAAGTTGTGCAAATTGTAGGAGACCAATCAAAACCGGCATCACATATGGATCGATTTTTCGTAGCTCGAGAATTCCAAGGAAATTTGTGTGAATGTCAGAGAAGTTGAAGTTTTGTAATGGGCTATAGAGAAGGTAGGCATTGTCAGAATTGAGCCCATTTTGAATCGCGTAAAAAATCGCAATCAAGAAAGGGAATTGAATGATGAGGGGAAGACAGCTGCCGAACGGATTAACTTTATGTTGTTTCCAAAGTTTCATTGTCTCTTGAGCAATGCGCTCCTGATTTCCCTGAAACTCTTTTTTGATCGCATCTAATTTAGGCTGAAGCTCCTGCATTCTGCGTTGAGAGACAATTGCGCGTTGTGAAGGCACCAATAAAATCAGTCGAATCAATATAGTCAGCAAAATAATACCCAGACCCAGGTCATGCGCCGGAACTATCTTAATGAAGAAAATCATTAAATTGTAAATCGGCTGATAAAACGCAGCGCGGAAAAATTTGCGTAATACGCCGGCTTCTTCAATAGTAAACTCAGGTGAGGTCGCGGTGATTTCTTTTCCTTCTTGAGTAATTGTCGTCTCTACTTTGTAGCGTCCAGGGGTAGCAAAAAGCGCATGATTCCACAATTTATAGCTCACTGAATATTCTTCGTTAGCAGGAACGAGAATTTCCGTCATACCCTCACAGCTAGGGAGAGCAGTCTCGGCTTTTATTTCTTCAAAGGCAGTTCCCGTCGATTTCAGCACACGAAGGGGATTGGCAGGACAGTTTGAGGGCAGCGTGATCGGCGCCTGTGTATTGTTTTTTAGAGTGACTTTTACCTCCGCACCATCTACAAAAGAGTCTGAACTCGCCATAATTCCCAGTGGGCCACTTACCAACTCAGGAGGGGGTGTCTTACTTTTTCCTGCAAATAGCTGGAGCGCAAGGAAGAAAATAAGAGCAAACATGGCAACATTGAGGATCGACTTTTTATTCATAGGTGCGTTATAAAAGAGGTAATTTCAGATTGTATAAGAGTAAAAGGTGCCGTGAGCGTTTTTTGTTTTGCTAAGATAATGACATCGTAACATGCACGAGCGGGTTGAGAAAGCGTTGCTGCGGGACGTGCCTCCATGCTGAGCCGCACGGCTTCATAGAGGCGTCGACGTATCGTATTTCTATCGACTGCCTTGGCCGCTACTTTTTTAGAGGCAATAACGGCAAAATGATCGTGCCGAGCTCGAGGGTGAAAGAGGACTTTTGCGGTAAAACAGGAAAAAGGGCGACTTGTGCCCTTTTTGAGAACCTTAGTAATAAGGTATCGTTCCTTAATCTTAAAATCACGCGACAGCATAAGCCCGGGGTTTTAACCTAGACAGAAAGCTTCTTGCGACCTTTAGAGCGACGGCGTTTAAGCACGTTCTGGCCACTCTTTGTGCGGCTGCGAAGGAGGAATCCGTGTGCGCGCTTGCGTTTGCGTTGTTTGAGTTTCGTTAACATAGCCTGCGTATTTTATGGGGTTTTCAAGGCAAAGTCAAAGCAATCAAGAGAAGTTGTCATATACCTCCTGGACACTAAATCCGGACTTTCTGAGGAGTTTTTTAACAAAATTGGCATCTAGGGTAGTACCTTTGTGCTTGGGGATGAAGAACATTCCGTTAGTTAACGGGCTGGTGAATATCACATGACTTGTACCATTTTGACGCGGCACATTAGGTTTGCATAGAGTCGTAAAAGAAGTGATGTACTCTAATGGAGTACGATTGAGTATGTTTTCCATGGTAACTTGACCTTTTTCTCGCCGATTAGGATTACGAGACTCTTTTACTTTATGAGCAACCGCATCCTGAATTTTCTCGGCATCGCCTGTTATTGCTGTTGTCGCCTCTGCTTTAGTCTCATGTATGACATCTGTAGGTCGCGGTGTGTCCGTGTCCAAGTCTTCAAAGTCCAATTTTTGCAGCCACAGCCAAGTGAACTTTAGCAGTTCATTTCTCAACTGCGCGTATCGTTCCGGCTCCATTATGTGACGTAGTGGAATAGTTGTCCCGGTTATATATAACTCAAGTCTGTCTCTGGAAAAATATAACTCCAAAACATCGCCTGCACCCGCTCTCTCGGGAAAAGGCCGGGCTCGTTGTTCCCCCTCGGTCATGTCGATATTGAAATTGCATATACGATTTATATGATGCATGCGCATCAATTCGTGCGAAGGAGTACCTACTTGTACGGTTTTATCACCCCAATTTATTTTTACTGAACGATAGAGTTTTTCACCCGCAGCTTTTTTTATATTTTGTGGCAATGCAGACATTTCGTCTTCACCAATTAGTTCACCGCCGGGCACCCCTTTATCTAATAAGTTGGTTACATCACCATCATATTTTTCAAATGCTGAACGGGTTCGATTAAGACGACCCACCACATTAATCAAGTGAGTGGGGAATCCCGGACTAATCCGGCATGTCCTTATAAGAAAGTCGCGAAACTGTTCCAGTGCTCGCTCCGTCTTCTCGTTGTTCCCCTTCATATCCTGAGTAATCTTTTTCTGTATGTGAAATAAAATCGCGTTATAGATGTGTTCGGTCAGCATCCCTATGAAGAGCGAGTGTATGTTGAAGGCAATTGTTTTGTCATATTTTCTACAAATGGCACTTGAAAATCGAGCTGGCACATTTAGTTGATCGGTGATTTTTTGATAGTCAAAATATAGCGGGTTTTCGACAAGTTTTTTAAAATCAGGAAGCGTGGGAGCAATATGATTGGTTACTATGTCCCATGCTATTTTTTCGATTTCAGTTAAGGAACCCTGCACATCCGGATCGACGCGCATTAATTCTTCACGCTCGTCATTGCTCGGATTATAGGCTGTACACAGCTCATCAAAAGCGACAACGTGTGATTTCTCCATTTCCGCAAAGAGACGCTCTACATTCTCTGCGCCAAAATCTGCGAATAATTCGGGAGGTATAGTTTTGGGAACTTCAGGTCTTTTTTCAGCGGCGAGGTACCCCGCAAGTGCGAGTCCCGGTCCCTGCTTA
>JAGOUV010000002.1:5110-71108 GCA_018061065.1 Candidatus Altimarinota bacterium
CGCAAAGAGACGCTCTACATTCTCTGCGCCAAAATCTGCGAATAATTCGGGAGGTATAGTTTTGGGAACTTCAGGTCTTTTTTCAGCGGCGAGGTACCCCGCAAGTGCGAGTCCCGGTCCCTGCTTAGCTTTTTTCATATTTGTTTAAACGAATACAATCCTTATATTTTACAACAAAATGGCCTTTATAGCCATTGTTACCGCTGGGTAATTCTTTATAAAGAATCACGTTCCGCTAAGTATGAGTAGGTTGGTGCTCGATCTTGCACCCAATTTCCTGGATGTGTTGTATAGGTTGCTGCACCTAACGTATCACGTGCACCCCGCTCAATTTCCTTGCCCATGTTCTCGTAACTCAATCTATGTCCCGGATTATAACCTGCTAATTCGGTATGAGATTCTCCTCTACCGAAGTAGGTATCGCCACACTGTATCGAAGACTGCCATCTAAAGCTCCAATCATTAGCATTTCTAATGGGCGGATGTAATTCGAGTGTACAAGATGCACTCTCATCAATCTCAAAACCAGCCCGTGTAATAGCCGCTGCGGCTACATCAGGAGGTGTGATCAAATAGGTACATGCTGCATCAGGATAGCAATGTAATCTACCATCTTGATTTTGTCTGATGGTAACTCGAACCTTTAAGCCCTCTTCTATGAATTCTTGAGCAGCATCATGACGGTTCACTTTTTCCTGATCCTGCAATGATACATTTTGAGTATCGAGTACCATTGGTTCTGTATTCGAAGCAGCGACTTTTGTAGAAATACTTGAGGCGACATCAGCACATACACACTCAGATTGCTTTGCTGAATCTTCTTTAGGTACGCAGTTTGCGCCAAGGGCTGCTAGAGAGAGCGCGATAATTTTTGGGGCAGATGAGGGTTTTGACAACATAGATAGATATAAGTGATTAGGATTGGCATTATAACTATTCTACGTATTTTGTCAATGTACACCGCTAACACCTTTGGTAATTGATTATTCCCTGTAGTATACTAGCCGCAACCTGATACTTTATCACGCCACCATCACCTTATGATGCACGCAATTGAATCGGAGTTCGTATTTATTGGACGCGGAGACGAGAGTTTTTTGGAGAATTACTCCTATGAGTTAAACAACGACCCCAGCGGCCAGGCGGGAAAGGTCTTTATGGCGTTGGAAATTGTAAATAATCAATCTGAAGCAGAGGAAATTGGCGAGCTTATTTTTACGACCTTCCGCACACACTTTTATAAACACTTAGATCTCGATGGATATGAGCGTTTTGAAGAATCACTTAAGGCGGTGAATGCAGCAATCGAAGACTTGAAACGTCAAAAGGCAACGCGGTTTATTGGTACCTTGCACATGGCATTGGCCACGGTAGTGGGAGAAAATTTGTATATCTCAGTGACCGGTGAGGCCGAGGTGTATCTTGTTCGCAAACGCTTTGTTTCAGCCATTTCTGAGGGGCTCGTGGAAGATCCTAAGTTCGAAGGATTTTTGAATATTGCCAATGGATCACTGGAAGAAGGGGACACCGTATTGCTCTCTTCTACACGTTTAATGCGTTACATTACCAAGACAGAGTTGGGGAAATTATTGCATGTTGGCGGAGAAGGACAGATTGGAAATGCATTACAAGAATTACATGACTATTTAAAAACTGAAATTTTAGGACGTGCTGCTGCCACCGGATTGTATATTGGAGAAGGAGTAGAGGTGACAGAAGAGATGGCTGCAAAAATGGGACGTAGCTCAGGAGTAGATGCTATGGATCCGGGAATGTTTGACGATCAAAGAGGGCCTTCTATGGTGACGCGCATGCGTGATGTCGTTGGTCAGGTATTTAGTAAGATGCGCAGCAAAGCATCTAAACTACCAAAAGTAGAAGAGGTCATGCCCTCAAAAGAAACGATGGGACGTGTGGGGGGCGTTGTGGGAAACATGTTCTCAAGTGTGGGACGCGTGTTTGGGAAAGTAACAGACAAACTTCAGCATCGATCGACGTTCCTGGGCAGATTTTCTCGTCAGCGGGTTCTGGTGGTGATTGTTTTATTAGTCGTGGTGTTGGTTGGTGGTGTCTTCTGGTTGCAGACGAGCGCAGGCCAGCGCGAGGTCATTGCCGCACAACAGGCAAAACTTAATCAAGCACATGATTTAATTTCTGAGGCGACGACCTTTGGACAGTTTGATAAAGCAAAGGCATCTGAACTTCTCAATGCAGCTGAACAACAGGCATTGGCCGTATTGAATTCTAATTATATGCGTGGTGAGGCAGTGAAAGTTTTGGACGATATAAATGAAACACGCGACTCTCTTGATGAAATCAAACGTGTAAAACAGCCTACGGTGGTAGCAGACTTAACTGAAAAACGTCAGGGGGCAATTGCATTAGGATTATTGGCTTTAAAAGAACACATTTACTCATTTGAATACAACGCACTGTACGAAATTGTTTTAGATAAACTTCAAGATCCACTCACCATCAGCTCATTGCAGAGTGTGGTGATGGGAACAAATTATGATGAAGGTGATTCATTGGTATTCTTAACTAAGACGGGAAAATTGATTGAGTTCAAAGATGGCCGCTTCCTGGAAGTATCTACAAAAGACGGCATTTGGAAAGTTGGTGTTGATTTGAAATCATACGGTGAACGTTTGTATGTATTGGATAGCGAGCGAAACCAGATCTGGCGCTATACCCGCAAGCGTGATGGATTTGAAGCAGGCGAGGCATACAATCAAGATGCTGATTTGAAGAAAGCTGTTTCACTTGCGATTGATGGAAGTGTGTATGTTTTGAACAACGATGCAACGGTGATTCAGCTTTATCAGGGAAAGAAACAAGAATATCCGCTACGCAAATCTCCACTGGTTGCGCTGAAAGCTCCGACTAAGATCTACACGGCGCTTGAGATGAATTATGTATTTATTCTTGAGCCATCACAGAAACGCGTGTTGTTGTATCGCAAAGATCCTCGCAACGGCGGTGCACAGTATGTTTCTCAGTACATCTTTGATAACACGGGAGTGCTGCGTGATCTCATCGTAAAAGACAACCGCCTCTATGTAGTGGACGATACGAAAGTCTACTATGTGAACTTAAGCGGACTTCAGGAGGCTGAGTAGAAAAGTCGTGATGTCAGCCATGGCGTTTGGTTTGCTAAGGCGCGATGCGTTGCGCGTGAAGTTTTTGTGATTGATGCGAATTTGATCAATCCCTTCTGCAACATTGTCGTAGGTGTCCTGCGCAATAATGCCACAGCCTGATTGTTGAACGAGCAATGCGTTACCTTCTTCTTGGCCCGGTAATACATCGATAATCATGAGCGGTTTTTTTGCGTAAATACACTGCATAATCGTATTGCCGCCGGCCTTGGTAAGAACTAAATCTGCCGCGTTCATGTAGTGGTGAAGCTCGTTTGTCCATCCAGAAACGTGAGTGGGAAATGGCCATTTAATTTCTTGGAGCGAGTGGAGTACCTCATCATTAACTCCATAAGCAATGAAAATCGCCTGAAAATCTGGTGCGCGGTATTGGGCAAGTTTTTTCAAAAGTGTCGTAATTTTTTTGGTACGAATAACATTTGAGATAATTACGAGCGCGGTAAATGCAGTGGGACGCAATTGAATAGATTCCAGAAATTCTGCACGGGGAGTGCTTTGTGTAAATTCTAATGCAACAGGATAGCCGAGTGGTTTTATTTTTTTAAGTGGAACGCCTTGTTCATGAAGCGCGTGGCGTGTTTGATTATTTGAGACAATATAATAATCTGCATCGCCCAGAGCCCAGGCGCAGTGAACCGTATTTGTGTCAGTGATAAAACTGATAAAAGGGAACTGACGGGGAGGGAGATGTTTTGTATTATGTTCTACGTGTTCTACGGGGATTTCTCCGCTGGTGCCATTGCCATTTCCATTGCTGTAATCTTCCCATGCTTTGCCAAGCAAAAGATTCCAAATAGGAAAGGTAGAGATGAGCATCCGAGGTTTTTTCTCCTGAAGAAAGCGCATAAGCTTGCGGTGCATGAAGGCATCAGCGAGATGGTTGAGGATTTTTACCGTCCACGCGCGATCACGAGTTTCGGCAAAAAGTAACTCATACATGCGTGGTGAAAGCTTGAGCGTGTTGAGATAAATTTTCTTTGTCGCGGTGGCAATAATATTTTTAAAAGTCACGAAAAAATCGGCGATCTCGATGGTAAGCGTGGGATCTGCTTTATGAAGCGACTCGGCGATAGCTTGAGCCGCGACGTGATGTCCCGCGCCGATCGAGCCACTGAGAATCAGCACATCGCATCCACTGGATTCGATAGGAATTTCAGACGGTTGCGGCTGCGTGAGGGTGTTCGTCGAGCTCTCGGGCTTGGATGACTTCGACTCCAAAATCTCGGAGGGTGTCGTAGATGGGTATGACATCGGGGAAGCCTTTTATATAAACTACTTTAACAATGCCGCTTTCCGCAATAATGCCTTCGCAGATGCGGCAGGGATGTGAGGTAACGTAGAGAGTGGAACCGCCCAAGGTAATGCCGTCTTTTGCAGCGCGTGCAAAAAGTCGCTGCTCGGCACAGATACCGTAGCAGATCTCGCGGCGTTGGCCGGAGGGAATTTGTTGGATGTCGCGGATGCAGCCGATCTTGGAACAGTTGTAGCAGCTATGTGGACTGTTGTCTGCATAGCCGATCATCTTGCCATTTTTTACTGCAATGGCACCCACATGGGCGCGCAGACAAGTGGAGCTCTCGCTTACTTTTTTAAGCTGAGTGATGAATTTATGATCTGTTTCGGTGAGCGCGGTTGCTTTGTCGTGTGGCACGGTCGATATTATAACATATGATAAAATCCACCTATGGACATCGCGCTTTCTTTTCTGGCATTTGTGGCACTGAATGTAGTGGTGGGGTGGACGGCTTTGAAAATACTGTCATTACTAAAAAGGGGCGCGTTGGTGTGGTTTGTCTTATATATAGGTGAGATTTTGTTAATTCAAGTGGTGTTGGGCGCTTTTGGAATATTGAATTTTGCAGCAGTGAGTGTTTTTGCGGTGCTTATTGCACTTTCTGTGGGATGGAAATGGGGCTGGCGGATTCACCGTGCAAAAAATCCTCCGTGGCTAGGACTTGGTTGGTCGTCGCATTGGATGTTAGTTGTTTTGGCGCCGCTGGTGGTGCTCTTTATCTTACGATTATTCTTCGCGCTTCTCGAGCTGCCTTTTGAGTATGATAGCGGCGCCTATCATTTACCCATGGTAGTAGAGTGGTTGCGCACGGGCAGTTTATGGAATGTGTATTACAGTGCCTTTGCAGGGCCGGTGGGTTTTTATCCGGGCAATGGCGAGTTGCTCACGCTCTGGCTCTATCTGCCATTTCACAGCGATTTATTTGCCAATCTCCTTAACTTTTTCCTCTATCCGTGGCTGTTTATTGCGCTGTATCAATTGGGACGCACGCTGGGATTTGCGCGGAATGTGGCGATCGGTATCGCTGCGCTTTTTATGTATATGCCGCAGAGTTTGCAGCAACTGGGCACGCCGCAGGTTGATATATTTTTTACGCTGACGTTTGTACTGGTACTTTATTTTGGGATTCAGTATTTCAAGAAAATGGAGCTCGTTGATTTATTCTTATGCGGACTGTCGGTTGGTTTTTGTGTAGGTACAAAATATTTGGGGCTGCCGTATCTTGCACTGCCGCTCCTGGTTCTTGCTGGATTTATTTTGTATAAAAAAAGAAAGTGGCCGGTGAAAGTTTTGGCACATTATGGTGCGGGTATCGGAGCGTTATTGATGGGTGGGGGATTCTGGTTTGTGCGAAATATGGTTATTACAGGAAATCCGCTTTTTCCGCTTGAGGTAAAGGTGGGAGGCGTCACACTCCTGCAGGGTTACGGCGATCTGACCGCACATCTTGCGACCACAAGTGTGAAATATGCATTATCATCCGTGGCAGTGGCAAAGGAAGTGGTGGGCGCGCTCTGGCAGGTCACGGGTGTCTCTGGAATTCTTTTTTTGACTGGCGGTGCGCTCGCGTTTTTGTATACGGTGAAGTCATGGCGCGTGTCACTTATTTTGATCGCAAGTTTTTTGTATGGATTTTTTGTGTATGTTTCTTCGCCTTTTACCTACGAAAATCTTTTGGCAAATATGCGCTATGCGATGCCGCTTTTTATCGTTGGATTATTACCGTGGGGCTATGTCGTGGGACGGAACTGGCTCATGAAAAGTTTTTTTTATGTTGTGGTGATGGGAGCGGTGACGGCGAATCTTTTATTTTTTATGATCGACGCGTTTCCCGGGCAGGGGAGTTTGTACGTGCAGTATGGAATGAAATTTCTATCACAGTGGAGCGTGTATTTTATGCTATGCGTTGCGGCCATGTGTGGGCTATTTTTATTGAAGTATTGGAAAAAGGCTATAGCCGTATATGCGTTACTTTTCTTTATGGTAAGCGGTTTGTGGCTCAATCAAATGAATGAGGTTCGCAATCGTGAATGGTTTAGTATCGCTCAAGAGATTTTTAATTTGAGTGTCTATAAACATCCTGTTGTTTTCAATGCACTGACTATCACGGACAAATTAGAGAAGTTGCCCGATGCAAAACATGTCGCCTTTACTGGACTCAACTATCACTATCACTTTTTGGGACGAGACCTCAGCCGCGAGGTGAATTATATAAATATTAATGAGTGTACCTACTGTCGCTATCAAGATTATCGCACCAGTCCACAGTCCGTGCGTCGTGATCCGTCATTTGAGTCGTGGTATGCAAATCTTCAGACACGCAGCATTAACTATGTCGTCGTCGCACCAAACTTTATGCCATCGGTAAGAAATTATGAGTTTGAGTGGATGAATGAGCATCCTGAAAAATTCCAAAAGGTTTTTGATACGACAAATGGCGAAGAGCAATTTCAGCACTACTTGTTTAAAGTTCTCTAATTATTTGATCATCCACGGATACGCTTTTTGTACTTCTGACACGAGCGTTTCCGGCTTAAAGACGCCCAGTTCAGTGATGATGCCGTTAATCTGATCTGAGTTAGTGAGCTCAAAGGCGGGATTGATGATAGAGATGTTTGCAGGCTGATTTTCCCAGACTTCTTTGCTGCTGCGTTCTTCGATAGGTTCGTCTTTTCCGCCAATCGTAGCAGGATCAAACTTCCATGAGTTCGTACATGAATAGGTGGGAATAGTAAAATTGTGAGCAAACTGGGCGAACATTGTCGTGCCAATTTTATTTACCACATTTCCTTCCACGGTCACTGCATCTGCGCCAAACAAAAATAAGTCAGATTCTTTGAGTTGTAGGCGGCCCGTTGAGTCTACGCCGTGAATCACAGGAATGCCGTGTTTTGCCAATTCCTCTGCAGTTTTTCGTCCCTGGAACTTGGGGCGGGTCTCAGTGTTGCGTACGGTAAAACGTTTGCCCTGATCCCAGGCTCTCATAAGAATTGCCGTTACTGTACTTGCGTGGCAGTGGGTGAAAACCGTCATGCCATCGTGAATTTTTTGTGAGCCGATTTCTGCAATCTTTGTCTTTGCATCTTTGAAATACTGCATCACTTCTTCCACTACGTTCGCGCGTTCCTTGAAAAAACGCATACAATAAGCCAATCCATTGCGTAAAGCTGGTTCAGTAACACGCAGATTCGAGAGCTCCTCAATGTACTGTTGGAGAAGTACGGGATCCTGTGTCTCCTTTAATTTTTCACCGAAAGCCTGCACACCCGCCACGGCGATATTTTCTGCACCCTGGATGGTAAGGTTTTTTATGCCCTCGGTAATTTCCTGATAATTCATGGACTATTTAATAATGTAACCGTTGTTTTTTGAGAAATCCAATGCGTACTTCAATCGATCAGTGTTGCTTGCATATACAGTGTACAACACATCACCGACTTTAATACGGTCGCCGACTTTTTTGTGAATTACTAATCCCGCAGTCACGTCTTTTGGTGCTCCCGCAATACGCGCCAAGTGTGCGATCAGCTTATTATCAATTGATCGAATCGTACCTGCCGTCACCGCCTTGATTCCCACCGTATATTTCGCTGGCTTAGGAATGCGTTTTGCACCCTGTGCCTTAACAATTCGATTAAATTGTTTCCATGCGCGGCCAGATGAGACCAGTTCCTCAGCCATTTTATAGCCTTTGCCTTTTGCTGCTACGCCCGTCATCTCGAGCAATGTTCCTGATTCATAAATCGACTTTTCACGTAGGTCTTCCGGCTGTGCAGGATCATTTTTCAAGACGTTCATAACGTCGATCATCTCAAGCAGCGGACCGATTCCATAGCCGATTGGTTGTGAACCATCTGTCACCAGTACCTGTACCTTCATACCGAGCATTTTTCCAATTTGAATAAAACGATTTTTCAAATGTTGTGCATGAGCTGCATCTTTAATTTTTACGGTCGGACCTACGGGAATATCAATCAACACATGGTTTGCAGAAACTGAGTGCTTCTTTGCCATGATAGAGGCGAGCAACATTCCTTCTGGATCCAAACTCATTGGATTGCGAATTTTAATCATACGATCGTCAGCAGCAGCAAGGTCAACGCCGCCACCCCAGACCATAAATCCGCCCACTGTTTCTGCGATCGTTTTCAAGCGATGCGCATTGATGGTCACCTCACATACTACTTCTACTGCATCTGCAGTTCCGGCAGGAGAGGTAATGGCACGAGATGATGTTTTTGGCATCAGGATGCCCGCGCTGGTGATAATTGCAACTACGATAGGTGTCACGCGATTTCCCGGAACACCACCGATACAATGTTTATCTGCGATAATTTTATTCGTAAATGTTAACTTTTTTCCGTTCGCCACAATTGCCTTAGTAAGTGCGGCAGTTTCATCGTCACTCAATCCATGTGCATAACACCCGGAAACAAAATAAGTCATCTCCACATCTGACAACTCACCGTGCACAATGTCACGCACAATATTATTAAGTTCATCTGGCGTCAGACGCTTGCCGTCCAACTTTGCACGAATAGAAAGAAGTGATGCTGGTTTGTCCGCAGGAATCACCTGCACCATGTCGCTCTCGGTATCGATATTTAATTCTTTGTATGTCTCAGCAAAAAGTCCCACACGTTTCTTGGGAAAACCATTTTTTGTCACATCGAGCATACAGGTAATTGTCGTGCGGCCGCTTTTTAGCTTTACGCGATCTCCCACATGCAGATCGAATTGCTGCGCAGTTTCTTCATGAAGCACTGCTACTAACGGACCACCTGTCTTAATCTTAATTTTGTATGGCTTCAGAAGCATATATTTGTTTTTGTTATCTGTTAGTAAGTATATTATACCATATTTTAAGCAGATCAGACAATGCGACGGGTAAATAAAGCGTAATACTGCGAATTCGGTGCAATTTCTATAAATGTATGTTGCAAACCTGGATCTCCATTGAGGCGAGCACTTCTTTCTTGTGCGGCATCAAACTCTTTATCAAAACGGAAATAGTAATCTCCGATAAACGTCCAGCCTGCTGTACCACGTTCTTCCTTTAACGTTCGCAGCGATTCTCGCAGCGTATCCATTTCTGATTCGTCTGGTCGGCCCGGATTATTTTTCATATATATAGATAAGTTATTTTACGATATTTATACATAAAGTCAACGGCGGACTGACTTAAACAATTAGATACTAGAGTGAGGCGGCGTTTGTAGTGTTTGGAGAAGACCATCGAGCTGTGGAGTAGGTGTTCCAACCAGTTTACTGCCAATAATGGCACCATCTGCACCCGCTTTTTCAAGCTGTTCGATGTGTGCTCTTTGTGAGATGCCAAAGCCTACAACGAGAGGAAGACTGGTCTGTTTTTTGAGACGCTTAAGGAGAGTGAAGAGCGCCGGGTCCATTTCCTTGCGTGCGCCGGTGACGCCCATGGTTCCCACCACATAAAGAAATCCTGAGCCGATTTTTTCAATCTTCTTCAGGCGGGATGCATCAGTGTACTGACTCACCAGTACGATGTGATGGATGTTGTTCTCTTTTGCAGTAGTAGCAAAGGGTACTGCCTCTTCCAAGGGCACGTCGGCGACTAAGACGCTGTCGACGCCGGATTTTTGTGCAGTTTCATAGAATTTTTCTATGCCGAATTGTAAGACAGTGTTTGCGTAGACGAGCAGTCCAATGGGGATGTCAGTTTGTGCGCGGAGCTTTTTGACAAGCTCAAGTGCTCGGGTGGTGTTCATACCGTTGGCCAGCGCGCGTTCGTCAGCCTGTGCGACGGTGGGGCCATCGGCGACTGGGTCAGAAAAGGGGATTCCCAGTTCAATGAAATCGGGCTTGTGCTTAAGGTAAATCGCCATGCGATCGAGGAACTCTTCCGCGGTAGGATCGCCGATAACAGCAAAAGGACAGACGCCGATACGCTGTTCATTTTTCAATTTTTCAAAAGTTTCCGTGTAGCGGTTGTGAATAGTTTTCATATGGTGAGGTGAGAAGTTATCGTAGTAAGATCTTTGTCTCCGCGGCCGGAAATATTTATGAGAATTAAGGAGTTTTTCTTCATTTTTTTTGCGGTTTGCAATGCTGCGGCAATCGCGTGACTTGATTCGAGCGCCGGTAGAATTCCTTCGAGCGTGCACGTTTCCTGGAGTGCATCGAGTGCCTGTTGGTCGGTGATGGGAAGGTAGACTGCGCGCGCTGCGTCTTTTAGTGCGCTGTGTTCAGGACCCACTCCCGGATAATCTAAACCCGCTGAGATACTCTGACTCTCTGAAATATTTCCGTAGGTATCTTGGAGAACATAGGAGTACGAACCGTGCAAAATTCCGGGTGTGCCATTGTTTAGTGATGCACCGCCGGCCGCCTCTGCGCCAAATAATTTTACCTTTTTATCTCTTAAGAAAGCCGAAAAAATACCAATTGCATTTGAGCCACCACCTACACAAGCAAAGACCGCGTCGGGTAATTTTCCCTCGCGTTTGATGATTTGTGAACGCGATTCTTTTCCAATTACCTGTTGGAAGTATCGTACGATAGAGGGGAAGGGATGTGGGCCGGCTGCAGTTCCGAATACATAATATGAGTTGTCGCTGTGTGCTACATAGTAACGTAGTGCCTCGTTGATTGCGTCTTTGAGAGTCTGCGAACCAACCGTGACGGAAACCACCTGAGCACCAAATAACTTCATGCGCATGACATTCATATGTTGACGTTCTACATCGCGGCTCCCCATAAATATTTTCACGGGGATACCCAGCAGCGCACCGATCATCGCAACCGCAACGCCATGTTGACCTGCGCCTGTTTCCGCAATCAGCTCACGTTTTTTCATGATTTTAGCGAGAAGACCCTGGCCCAAGGTATTGTTTGTTTTGTGTGCACCGCCGTGAAGCATGTCCTCGCGCTTAAAATATATTTTATGGCCATATTTTTTAGAAAAATTTTCTGCGCAATAGAGAGGAGTGGGGCGTCCCGCAAAATCGTGTAATAAAAGCTGAAGCTGCGCCTGTGCTTTTTTATCTTTTTTGAATTTTTCAAATGCGACCGCAACTTCTTGTAGTGGTTTAACAAGCAATTCGGGGACAAACATGCCACCGAAGTCTCCAAATGTTCCTGTTTGAGCGTGAAATGATTTCATAGAATTAGAATGTAGTGAGGTCGTGAATAATAGTTGATGGATCGGTTGCAGTGAGCAAGCTGGTACCCACTAAAATGGCATCGACACGCCAACGATAGGGGATTACGGCAGCTTTAGTAGCGAATCCACTGGCCGCGATAATCGTGTGGTCTGGATTAATAAGTGGAAGGATTTCTAACCCATGAGCCGCATTAATCTCCAGTGTATCTAAGTTGCGATTATTAATGAGAATGATCGTCTCGAGCGGCAGATCTTTAATTTTTTCCGTATCGGCAGGGGAGTACACCTCCGCAACAGGATCAATGCCAATCGCAATACAGTGTGCGACCAATTTTTCCAACTCTTCCTTCGTAAGGTCTTTTACAATTAACAGTGCTGCATCTGCGCCATAGGCTTTTGTCTCGTCTAATACTTTTTCATCGCGGATAAAATCTTTTCTTATAATTGGGAGATCAGTGAGCTCTCGCGTCTGACGGATAAGTTCAACACTCCCATTAAATCTGACCGGATCGGTCACGAGTGAGACTGCATCTATGCCCGCAGCTAGATATTTTTTGATCTGGTCTTCCAATGTCACACCTTTAAACTCGCCGTGGCTTGGGCTTTTTAGCTTTACCTCCGCGATAATCGAGAGCTGTTGTTTGCCTTTAATAGCATCATTAAATCTCATTAGATAGTTGTTTATAGCTATTAAAAAGTGCTAATGCCGCACCACTCGTAATAATTTCTTGAGCCTTTTGAACGCCTTCTTTTATGGTTCTTGTCGTCCCGCGTATATAAAATCCAAAACCACAATTCAGTGCGAGAAAATTTTGAAGTGACTCAGTTGATTTCCCCTCAAGTAACTCAAGAAATATTTTTTTGTTCGTCTCACTATCTCCTCCCGCAATTTCTTCAAACGCTTCTACTCGGTGCAGACCCGCTTCTTCCGGAAGAAATTCATAACAACGTTCGATTCCATTTTCTAAATCAAAAATAGTTGTCTTGCCCACAAGAGTGATCTCATCCAATCCATTTTCTCCCACGCATACCATAATGCGTTTATAATTGAGCAAACGGCTTGCTGCTGCTATTTTCTGTGCTGCCACAAGACTCGATACGCCAAGTAAGTGATAGGATGGTTTGAGTGGATTACTGAGCGGCCCCAGTAAATTAAAAATTGTTCGTATGCCCAGTTTTTTACGAATTGGTGCGAGCGACTTCATTGCAGGATGAAAAAGGGGAGCATAGATAAATCCAATGCCCAGTTTTTTTAACGTAGTTGCTACTGCTTCTGCATCCAGCTCAACTCTTACTCCCAACGCCTCCAGTAAATCAAAACTTCCACATCGTCCGCTCGCTGCTTTGTTTCCATGTTTTGCTACCACTACGCCGCCCACCGCCAGGACAAAAGCCGCTGCTGTCGAGATATTCATGCGTGGAAGCCCAGAACCACCTGTTCCACAAACATCCATAACCTCGCCGTCATATGGAATTTTCACGCTTCGACTGCGCATTGCCCGTGCCATGCCCGTAATTTCTTCCACCGTTTCGCCTCGTTCAGCCATTGTTTTTAGCGTCTGCAAAATTTTTTCATCGTTCATGGCACCACTGACCATTTTATGAAAAAGCAGTTCCGCCTGTTCTTCTGGGGATGTACTGCCAGAGCAGGACAGGAAGTTGGCAATAATAGTTTTCCCTGTTGGTGTTCCGATGCTTTCAGGGTGAAACTGAATTCCAAAGAGTGGACGTGTCTTGTGCTGCACGCCCATAACTAAATGGTCTGCTGTCGTCTCGGCGGTGATCGAAAATTCCTCAGGCAGCGACTCACGCTCGCCAATGAGCGAATGATAGCGCATGCCCGTTATCTCAGTGGGCAAGCCCTTAAATAAGACACTATCTGTATCCACCTTCATCGTGCTTCGTTTGCCATGAACTGGTTCGGGAGCGCGCACCACACGCCCGCCGAGTGCGTAAATCATTCCCTGGTGTCCCAGACAGACTCCCAGTATTGGCGTATCGGTACACTGTTTGATAACCTCTGCACAAATGCCAAAATCTTTTTGATTCTCCGGTGAGCCTGGTCCCGGCGAGATGATAATGTGGCTATAGCCTTCCGACTTAATTTTCTCAAGCGTTATTCCGTCATTGCGTATAACAACAGGATTTCCTCCTAGTTCAGCAACATACTGATAGAGGTTGTAGGTAAAGGAATCGTAATTATCGATGATAAGCGTTTTCATAGAGAGAGATTTAGAGGGCGCTGTAACACGAGCGCGCTTTATTAAGACATTCTTTTAATTCCAATTCTGGTTTTGAATCATAAACAATTCCTGCTCCCGTCTGTAGCGTTACTTCGCTATTTTTATAGAGCATCGTACGGATTGCAATTGCAAAATCCATCTCATTATTCAGTCCAAAATACCCTACGGCACCACCATACACACCACGCGAACGCTGCTCAAGCTTGTTGATGAGCTCCATCGCACGAATTTTGGGCGCACCGGTCAGTGTTCCGGCGGGAAAACAAGCTTTAAACACGTCGATTAATCCTTTATCGGGAGCCATTTTTCCGCGCACCTCTGAAACCAAGTGCATGACATGGCTGAAACGCTCGAGTGCCATGTGCTGTGTTACCCGCACGCTTCCTGGCACGCTTACCGTTCCCACATCATTGCGTCCCAGGTCTACTAACATCATATGTTCAGCCTGTTCTTTTTCATCATTGATAAGTTCCACTGCCAACTGTTCATCGCGCTCTTTTGTAGATCCACGGTGACGTGTACCCGCAATAGGTCGGACGACTACATCGCCATTTTCTGTTCGCACGAGCGTTTCTGGTGAGGCACCGATAACCGCATGATCGGGGAACTGCAGCAGATACATATAGGGCGACGGCGCACTGATCCGCAATCGACGATAGACGGTGAGGGGAGTGTCAGTCGTTTTTTCGCTGTACTGATGAGACAGGACGATCTGAAATACCTCACCTGCAGAGATTGCCTTTTGTGCTTCATCTACCATAGTAGTAAAACGTTTTTGATCGGTTGCATTCATATGCGGCTCAATTGCCCGAGCTGTTTTATGTAACTCGGGGCTCTGGACGCCCGCACGTAACGCTATCTCGTAACGCTGTCGCAATTCGTTCAGATCTTCTTCACTGTAGGCAATCAACGTAATCGTCTTATTGTAGTGGTCAAAGGCGATCACATAGCGCGGCAAAAAGAATAACGCCTCGGGCTTTTCCTGTTCTTCTTTATGAATAGTAATCTGTACTGGCGCGGCATAGCGCACGGTTTCATAGGTGAAATAACCAATAAATCCGCATTGTAGGCGCGGAAGCGCCGCATCACTTTCATATGATAAACCCTGCATTTCTTTTTCAAAAGCATCAAAAATATTTGTGGTGCTCGTGGCATCTTGTTTAAAAACGCTCAATGGAGAAAACGCAATAAATGAATATCGTCCAATTTGCGCATGAGACTCAGCACTCTCCAGAAGACACGCGTATGTTTCTTCAGAGCAAAGCTTCATATACAGAGTGACCGGGGTTTCAGTATCGCAGAGAATGGTATGGGAGTAGGGGCGCATGGGGGCGGGGAATAGGGTAAAGGATATGGTTAATACAAAATTCGCACAAAAAACGCGACTTATCCCAAAACATAATAGGAATAACGCCGCAGTGAGTTATTTAACGCGCCAACGAAGATTTTTTGCAACTTTCTGGAATCCGCCCTGTGATTTTTTGAGTGCCTGAGCCCCGCGTGTCACCTTTGAGATACTTACGCGAAGTGATTTTGCCACTGTACGATGAGACATCTTGCTTGTGAGGCCTTTTACAATCTGCAAGCGCTGTGCCAGCGTCGCCATTTCCTTTTTTGTAAGGATATCTTTCAAAACCGCCTCAGTTTCTTTTACATTACGGAGGTTTGAGAGAGCCTTAAACAATTCTGGAAAAGCGTCTTTTTTCATGTACTGGTGTAACGGTACATGCCGTCACGATAAAAGTCAATACTTTTTGAATATATTTGAGAAAGCGAACATGGGACTGCTGCCCTCCTGACGTTGATGTTGAACGGAGTTGCGATACAGTATCACGCTTAGCACTGCCGCAAAGAAACACCAAACTGAGGTGAAATTAATATAATACTGATAGCTTGTTACCGCTGCGGAAATACCTAGCAACATACTAAACATGCGGATTGTCTTGTTGCTTGATATTAGTCCCGCTCCAATAGTTGCAATAACATAAAGGGCTAAAATAGGCGCAGGAACAAAGAGATGTGCATCATAGTTTATACAGCTTCCAATAATACGCGGGGTCACCGGCTGCAACATAAAGCTCGAATAGAGCGTTACACCCGAGATTAAACCGCCCACAATGAGTGCACCCATCACGATTTTGCGCCCACGTACTTTTTCAGCCAGATAATAGGCACATGGCGTATAAATGGGCCACCATAAAAATGCATAAAATAGGAAAAAATACGTCAAAAACATCACCAACTGATTGTCTGATATAAATTGTGATATGGGGCTATTTCCCTTAAGTGCGAGCCATAGAAAACCCTCACCCGCCTGTTGAATGGCAAAAAAGAGGGGAATTGATGCCACGGGAAGATCGCTGCGGTCTTTCGTATTTTTAACCGTTGCGATGCCAATGCCACCTAAGACTGCACTCGCGGTAAAACTCGCTGTTGCTGAAAAACACATATGACGTTAACCTATCATCTCAGAGTAATAATTACAAAAAATAATCGCTCATCCTTATGAAGCTCATAAAATTTATCTTTGCATCAGTATTTTTTCTTGGTTTTACTACGGTGAGTTACGCAAATTTTACCGATATAGATAACACAGAGCTCTATTATAAGGGAATTATTTATTTGCAGGAGCAAGGCATTGTAAGTGGGTATCAGGATCACACCTTCCGACCTGAAAATCTCGTTAATCGTGCGGAAATGCTTAAGATGGTTGTTGAATCAAAGGGCATTTCAGCTCAAGTGCTCGCGCCTTTCAATGATGATCGCTGTTTTAACGATGTTCCGCGCCGCGAGTGGTACACCAAGTATGTTTGCTATGCAAAAGAACAGGGATGGATAGAGGGCTATGCTGATAATACGTTCCGCCCCGAAACGCCGATTAATGCAGTTGAGTCGTTGAAAATTATTTTGGAAGTGTGGGGGATTGATTACGAAAAAAATCCTCGTATTTGGTATAAAGGCGTCGTCGAGCGTGCTGCACAAAGTAATTATATTCCTTTTAATGTAAGCGATTTTGGAATGGAGCTTCGCCGTAATCAAATGGCGGATATGGTTACGCGTGCCATGACTCAACAGGAGGGAACTCTCGGAGATTATCTTGGGGTACGCGCTAAGCTCACGGCTAATTACGCCACTATTCAGAAGGCAATGTCACATAAATCATGGGATGTTGATCCCAATAATAATGCGCTTATTCTTACGACTATTTTAACGTCGCAGGCTGATGATGAAAAAGTGTTTACAGTTTTGATGTTACCTGTCGGAAATAAAAATGATGTGTCACTCAAAAATATCCCAATGCAGTTTTTGTTTGAAGATGAATTTAATACCTATTACTACACGACCAGTGCAATCTGTATTTTGGATGGAACGTGCAGCAAAACTCAGATTAAGAAGATTGATGAAATTCTTAATGATGCAGATTATCTATCGATTAATTTTGCACTCGGTGGAAATAAGCAGCCCACGGGTTGTTACTATGTGAGTGACTTTGATTTTTCAATGACGTTCCCTGAAACTTGGGGCGCAATACACGATTTTACTATTCTTGATGCGGCTCATTGGGAGAGTCACGGAATGACCGATCCTTCATCATTTGTAGGACAGGGAGTAGTCTGTAACGGTGATCCACACCAAGGCGAAGGGCAGGATTTAGGTAATAATGATAATCGTCAAATCAGAATTCAGGGAAAATAAGCCCTACGACAATAGGTTGTATGGACTATAAAAATTTCATGGACTCTTCTGCTATTTTTTTCTCTTCGTGAGTAGGGATCACTAATACAGTGGGTTTAATGAGAGCGGAAATATACTTGAGGATTTTTTTGCGCAGATACCATGCATGTTCACCTGTTCCGCCCGTAAAAACGATGCAATCCAGACCGCCCAGTGCAGCTATATAAGAACCAATATATTTTGCGATGCGATAGGCAAACCATTCCATAGTGCGTATCGCTGCGGGATTTTTTTTCTGATACTGCTTCCAAATTTCACGCATGTCGCCCGTAGATTCAAAAACTCCGGTAAGTCCCGATTTTTTCGTAAGTGTCAGCTCAATATCATCCAACTTCATTTTTTTGCGTGCCATGTGGAATATGATTGCCGGATCGATATCTCCGCTGCGCGTACCCATAGGAATACCTTCCAGGGGAGTGAATCCCATACTCGTATCGATTACTTTCCCCTTCAAAATCGCGCTGAGAGAACAGCCGTTACCTAAGTGACAGGTGATGGTGCGCTGAGTTTTTCTTGCACCCAGTTTTTTTTCAGCCTGTTCATATACATATTGATGACTAATTCCATGGAAGCCGTAACGACGCACGCCGTAGTCGGTGTACCACTTCATCGGTACACCGTAGAGGTATGCTTTTTCTGGCATAGTTTGATGAAACGAGGTGTCAAAAACCGCAACATGCAGGGCATCCGGCAGTATGCTTTGTGCAGCACGAATCGCAGCGAGATTAACAGGATTATGGAGCGGAGCCAGAGCGCAAAGTGACTCTATATCTTTAATGACACGCGGAGTGATGACCGTAGATTTAAAATATTTTTCACCGCCATGTACTACGCGATGTCCCACCGCGACAATATTTTTCACATGGCTCTTTAATGCCTTTTGCAAATGCTTCTCAATATGCGTAAGCGGTTTTCCGTGATTATCAATATGCCCCTTCATCACGGATCTAAGCGACTTCTGTGCATCCTCAAAAATCTCATACTTGAGTGATGAAGAGCCGGCGTTGATAGAAAGAATATATTTCATAATTATCGAATCGAAGTAGCCTTAGATCCCTCCACTTTCATCTCGTGTGCTTCTACAGAAGTAATCGCTGCCAAATGTACGATATCACTCACGCTACATCCGCGCGAAAGATCATTTACTGGCTTAGCCATGCCTTGCAAAATAGGTCCAATCGCCTCGGCATGAGCGAGTCGCTCCACCAGCTTGTAGGCAATATTTGCGGCTTCCAGATTGGGAAAAATCAGAATGTTTGCTTCGCCTTTAATTTTTGAACCGGGAAATTTTCTCAGTGCAACTTCTGGAACAATAGCAGCATCCACCTGAATTTCACCTTCGCACATCAAGTCCGGTCTGAATGAATTCACCATAGCAGTAGCTTCACGCACACGATCTACATTTGGATGTTTTGCAGAGCCGTTAGTGGAAAAAGATAACATAGCAATTTTTGGCTCAATTCCAAATCGCTTCGCCGTCTCCGCCGTATCAATTGCAATTTCAGCAAGCTCACGCGAGTTAGGCTCGGGATTTACCATACAATCGGCAAAGAGCATAAGTCGTTTCTCCAGTACCATAAAGAAAAATCCCGATACCTTGTGGAATTTCTCCTTGGTTTTAATAATCTGCAGCGCGGGTCTCAGGGTATCGTGGCTTGGGGCGTTAGCACCGGTGATTAAACCATCAGCATCGCCCATCTGTAATACCATTACTGCAAAATAATTAAGATCATTCATTAATTTTCGCGCCTCATCTAAGGTCATGCCCTTAGCCTTACGTTGTTCAAAGAGCGCAGTAGCATACCGCTCGATCAGTACGGGATCTTTTGGATCAATCATTGTGCACGCCTCTACATCGAGCTCAATATTTTTTTCGCGGCACATGGTCACTATCTCACTTTTATTTCCTATTAAGACGAGATCCGCAGTTTTTTCTTTCTGAATCTCAGCGCACGCACGCACCGTGCGTTCATCAAACATTTCCGGAAACGCAATCCGCGCTGGATGTGCCTGTGCCTTCTCTTTTACCAGTTGTAGAAAGGGTATACTCATCTTATAAGTATACCATAAAAATCTATAGAAGTGATCTCCACATAGCTTTTACCCTTTCACTAATTCTTTTCTGCATTTCCAGCTGGGCAATTTCTGTCCGAAAAACTTCAGCTGCTGCATCTTCCGTGAGGCGCGGTCTCCTGTAAGGTTTCGCCAATTGAGATAAACGCCAATCTGTTTTTTTAGCGCTAAGTTCACTCTGTTCTTGTTGAGCTACAACTCCTGCTGAAAGCAGTTGCCGTAAAATCTCTGGATTCACATCAGGATTGTCCCCCAACAAAGCAAACACATCGATATATGGATCGGGTCTTTCTGTATTTTCTATGTCTCCCATAATGTAGTTATTCTCCCACATTCTTCACCGCATCCACTGCTTCATTTACCTGCTTCACCGCATTATTAACATCATCCACCTTCTTCTTCACTGACTCAGTCGTTTTATTCACCTGATCTTTTACCCCTTCAACTGTTTCACTTGCGGTTACGACAACACCATTAATTGTGTCTTGTGCCTTGGTACGTGCGTCAGAAAGTGATTTACAGCCGCTGAGCAAAGCTAAGCTCAGGAGAAGTCCCGCAACGATAAAAAGATTTTTCTTATTCATACATCAAAGAGTTCGCGAATATCATTACCTCGCCAGTTTTTAAGCGTGTTATGTACGTCTAATACTTCATTCATGCTGATTGCCGTACCTGTGGGAGCAGGAGAGGTAGCTTGTACGCGAATGTGCTGGCCAACCTCTACCATCATGAAAGCCTCTGCCTGACATTTGGGACAAACGACCAAGAAAAGTCCATGGCCGAGATCTGCTTCTATGTTAAAAGTTGAGGCGAGGACAAAGATTAACTCCTCGGTAAACTTAGATTTACAAAATGGGCAATCGCTGTTCTTGCGTAAGTGTGAAATGACCTGTTTTAGTAATTTGAATGGCATATAGTGGTGAAATTCACATTACTTCCAAATGCTAGATTTTTCAATCAATTTTCTCATTAAACTACTACAGTACCTCGGTGATCTGTGGAAGTGCTTGTGCGATTCTGGCAAGTGATTTTTCTTTTCCTAAAGCCCATAATACCTCAAATACTCCCGGTGAAAATTCCTCACCTGTAAGTGCCACACGGGTAGGCCAGAAGACCTGGCCATTTTTAAGCCCTAGTTTCACAACAAGTGCCAACATGTGTTCTTTTATAGCCTCCTCACTTTCCCAATGTTCAAAATTCTTAAGCGACTCAGCTACTGCCTCTAGTGCCTGCTTGGCAATCTCGTGAGTCACCTTCATTTTTGGACTCAAGATCAACTCAGGTTTTATAAAGACGATATCGTGGAAATAAAATCCCAGATGCGTTGCGGCGGTTGTCGGCTCTTTAATAATTTTCTCAGACACCGTTTTTAAACAGCGTTGCAGAAATGCCTCGTCATGCAACCACTCTTTGGGAATATGCGGCTTTGCAATCTCAACCAATTTTTCCTCAAGCGTTCCGGCCATCGCATCAAACTTCTTTCGTCTCCACTGCCAGTTAATCCAGTCCAATTTTTCAATATCAAAGACGGCACCCGCTTTGTGAACCTTATCTAAGCTAAATTTTTCGATGAGCTCATCCATAGTAAAAATCTCCTGTGTTTCATCGCCACCTGGATGCCAACCGAGCAATGCACAAAAATTAATTAACGCCTCCGGCAAATATCCTTTATTACGATAATCTTCCACTGCCACATCACCCTGACGTTTGGATAATTTTGAGCGATCTTTGTTTAACAGAAGCGGTAAGTGAGCGAATGTGGGAATTTTCCAACCAAACGCCTCGTAGAGCAAAATGTGTTTAGGCGTAGAAGAAAGCCATTCTTCGCCACGGATTACGTGAGTTACACCCATATCGTGATCATCGATGACATTCGCGAGATGGTAGGTGGGGAAGCCATCGGATTTCATTAAAACCTGGTCGTCGACTAAGTTACTTTCAAAAGAAACGTCGCCGCGCACAAGATCTTGCCAGGTGATGCTGCGTCCAGTGGGGATTTTTTGGCGCAAGACATACGGTTCATTTTTTGCGAGCATGGCTTGAACTTCCTCCGCTGATAATTTGAGACAGTGACGGTCATACTTAGGTGCCAACTTTGCCTCTTGCTGAGATTTTCTCATCTGCTCCAGGCGTTCGCTCGTGCAGAAGCAATAGTAGGCGTGGCCTTTTTCCAAAAGTTCCTGCGCAAATTTCTTATAGAGGTCGAGACGCTGCGACTGAACATACGGGCCGTGAGGCCCGCCGACATCTGGACCTTCATCGTAACTAATACCTGCCCATTTTAAGACATCGATAAGGTTCTCTACTGAGCCCTCTACATAGCGGGTGCGGTCGGTATCTTCTACGCGGAATATGAATTTACCTTTTTGCTGGCGGGCCAAGAGGTAGTTATAGAGTGCGGTGCGTAAGCTGCCTACGTGGACGAAGCCGGTAGGGGATGGGGGAAATCGTGTGACTATCATGTCCGTAAGATACCTGAGCCCGGCAACTATATAAAGTCCCTAGTAGTCTTTTTATATAGCCAATCCCGCTGTATACTAGTCCCCAGATGGTCCGTCGCAGAAATAAATCATCCAGTATCTTTAATTTAATCACCGGTAGCTCAAGTCGCCGAAAGGTGCTTTCTAATAGAGAGGCACGTCGACTGAGAGCTAGAGGTAAAGGATTTAAGCTCGAGCTTGAGTATCAGGTGGCGCGTGAGATTTTTGCGATTATTTATCTGGCACTTTCTCTCCTTATCGTCCTCTCTATATATGGAGGCCTGGGACGAGTAGGGGAGGCGTTCAGCAGCTTCCTGCGTCCCATGTTTGGATTTGGTATTCACTTGGTGCCGGTTCTCTTTTTTGGACTCTCACTCTCCCTCTTTTTTGCAAAAAAAACGCCGTTTACCTTTACGAAAATTACCGGAATTGTTTTGTTTTTCACCTCGTTGCTTTCGATTTTCCATCTTTCAGTTCCGGTCGACGGTATTTTGACTGCCGCTCAGGCAGGTGAGTATGGTGGCTATATTGGCTTTATCTCGAATTTTTTCTTCCGTTCGGTCTTACAGATTGGCAATTTGGGCTCCACTATCGTCTTTGTGGCCTCGTTTATCGTGGGTGGATTGATGACCTTTGAGTTCTCAATTGTGAATTTTTTGAAAGAAGCCCGACCTGAAATTCGTTTGGAACGCCGTGGCCGTGTGAAAGAAACAGAGGATGGAGTGATTGAAATTCCTGAAGAGGATGAGCAGACACAGGATGACATTAATATTATCAAGCCGTTGAAAGATCGTGATGATCGTGACGATGTGGATTTTGTCGACGACGATGAGGATGAAGATGATGAAGAGAATGAAGGAGGCGAGCAGAAACGTCCTGAAATTGGCATCATCCGTGGTAAAAAAGATGAGGCGCAGCAGCCGGTGGTATCTTCTAAAAAACAGATGGACTGGGTATTCCCCCCGCTGGATATTTTGGACAAACCTCAAACTGCCGATGCCATTAATGATGATTTATTAAAAGAAAAGGCAGAGAAAATTCGTACAAAGTTGGAGCAGTTCGGTATCGATGTGGTGATGTCCGATGTGCATGTGGGGCCTACGGTGGTGCAGTACACACTCAAGCCGCATGAGGGAGTTAAGCTTTCAAAAATTACCGGACTCAAGAATGATTTGGCGCTTACGCTTGCCGCTCCTGCGATTCGTATCGAGGCACCGATTCCGGGTAAGTCACTTGTGGGAATTGAAATTCCAAATGAACAGCGCACGATGGTTCGTTTGCGTGAAATGCTTGAGACGGAGGATTGGAAAGAAATTGGTTCACAGTTACGTATGCCACTTGGCCGTACGGTAAGTGGAAAACCGATGGTGATTGATTTGGCTTCTATGCCGCATATCCTTATTGCGGGTGCTACGGGTGCAGGTAAGTCAGTAGGTATGAATAGTTTTTTGATGAGCCTTTTGTATCAGAACTCGCCACAGGATTTGAAGTTGATTATGGTTGATCCTAAGCGCGTGGAGCTT
This sequence comes from Candidatus Altimarinota bacterium, assembly GCA_018061065.1. Classification (GTDB taxonomy): domain Bacteria; phylum Patescibacteriota; class Gracilibacteria; order UBA1369; family UM-FILTER-53-11; genus JAGOUV01. Next base: position 28,755 of record JAGOUV010000002.1, read on the forward strand.
AATACGTATAATGGTATTCCGCATTTGCTCACGCCCGTGATTACCGATGTAGAGAAGGCCGCAACCGCGTTACGCTGGGCAGTAGCAGAAATGAATCGCCGTTATATTGTGCTTGCGGATACGGGCCACAGAAATATCAGTGACTATAATGCTGACTCAAAAATTGAGCAGCGCATGCCTAAGATTGTCATTGTGATTGATGAGTTGGCCGACCTCATGATGGCCGCAGGAAAAGATGTGGAAGCTTCGATCTGTCGTATTGCGCAGATGGCGCGTGCAGTGGGAATGCACTTGATGGTGGCCACGCAGCGTCCGTCTGTTGATGTCATTACGGGTCTTATTAAAGCCAATATTCCAGCTCGCGTGGCGTACGCGGTGACCTCGGGAATCGACTCACGCACGATCTTGGACTGCATAGGTGCGGAGGATTTATTGGGAAAAGGTGACATGCTCTTTATCTCCGGACAGATGAGCAAACCTGTGCGTATTCAAGGAATTTATGTGTCATCAAAAGAAATTGAGCGCGTGACCAATCGCGTAAAATTAACGATCGAGCCTGAGTATGATGAGACGATTACTTCAAGCGAGGTCGCACGTTCACATATTCAAGGATTGCCTAATTCTAGGGGTGGCGGTGGCAACGATCCGATGTATCAAAGAGCCATGGCAGTGGTGGTGGAGTCACGCAAAGCCTCTGCGTCTTTGTTGCAGCGACGTTTAGAAATTGGGTATGCCCGTGCAGCACGAATTTTGGATGAGATGGAGAGTAACGGGGTGATCGGTCCCGTGCGTGGTGCTAAACCGCGTGAAATTTATGTAACGCAAACAGCAGAGTCAGGAGATGACGCAGGTGCAGCCGGTCAGGATTCAGCTCTGGTTTCTGGAAGTCCTTCAATGATTGCAACGCACGAAGATCGCGAAGATTAATATGATTGGTCGCAGAGCTCGTCGTCGAGCATCCAGCCATTCCCTAGCGGGCCAATGTCATATTCTTCGAATCCCAATGTGTCTAATTTTTCGCTTAGATATGGGTTAAATGTGACACCACTGAGCAACGTATTTATTCCATCTACCTTTTCTTCGCAGGCAGGTTTGCCATGCAATCGTATTTTTCTTTCAAAATCTTCTTGGGTCTCAAAGGGAAGAATAATGTGCTGTAGCAGTGCAAAACGGGTGTCGAGATGTAAACTACTTAGGGTACGTAAGGTGTGATCGTAGGAAAGATGAGGTGTATTTTTCCTTATGGCTCTTACTGCTTGAGAGACCGTTTGTGAGACCGTTAATTTTCCTCGATGATTCCAGTTGCCCCTAAAGACAGGTGTTTTTCGTTTTGTAGCAGTAGTATGGTCGGCATGGATGCTGCTCTGACTTTTATACCACTCCCATATCGCATCACTATTACCAGACGATAACGAATCGTTGGCACCAGACGAACAGTTTGAAAATCCCAGTCCTCCACCTTGTGCACTTACGCAGCCATTTTCTATTTTAATTTCAATTACCTCACCGCGAGCTTGAGCCCGTAACAATTCTGCTTCATCTCGAATCTCTGCAGCTTTTTCAGCAAGGTAATCTATTGTTGGTTCTATTTTTGAACGAGTCGTATCCGCTATGTTAAGAATAAAATGATCGTCAGGAACAGGTGAAATGTCCATGTTCGGCGAAAAAGATTCGGCTGCTGGTGGGGCACCATGTTTTTCTCGGTGAACTATTTCTGAAGTAGGATGCACAAACGGCAGTGGTTCTCGCACGTCAACATCGCCTCCCAAAAAAGAAGTTCCAATGACAAACGCTGCCTCTTTAAATCCCAGATTGCGTGCCATGCCTCATTATGCCCTTTTACTTTTTAAAAAGGCAACCTGAAAGCACAATTTAATATGATCTCTAAGCCACTATCCACGGTGCGTTATTTATGGTATAATAATCAGATGCAAAAAATGAAATTATTCCTGTGGACGGTGATGTTAGGAGCAATGGTTTTTACAGCCGTTATTCCAAGTGCTTTTGCAGAAGATGATAAGTACGATCCATGCCGCGTTTCTTCTGATAAAACGGCAATTCCCGATACATTTAATGTACGTGATTGTTTGACGACATCGGAGCAACAGGATTCACAGTTAATCCCAAAAAATGCTTCGGATCCTGCACGAGGTGAACAAGGTCCCCGTGAGCTGCCTAATGAAGAGGGAATTATTGTATTGCTCGTCTATGCGATTGATTTGTTTGTAAAAATTATCGGTTCGGTTTCACTGCTCGTATTTATTTTTGGAGCAGTTTTGGCTATTACCGCTGAGGGAAAAGAAGACCGTCTCACGCGTGGAAAAGATGCAATGATTTATGCAGTTATTGGCTTAGCGATAACAATGTTGTCATTTGTGATCGTCGCCTTTGTTCAGTCAATTTTCTATTAATACAAATGGTTTCTTTTATAAAACGAATAACGGGTCAGCTGCTGATGGTAACGCTTTTGTTGCCTCTTATGACGATGTCCGTATATGCACAGAGCCCAGCAGCGGAGCAGGGACCTGGTGCACGTAATCCTGATGAGGTTCGTATATATTATTCCGAGCCGATTGGCGCGGGTGATAAAGTTATGCAAATCACCGGATGCAAAAAAGTACAGGCGTATGCAGGTGTGGCATGTAATGACTTTACTAAGGATATTTCTACCGCGCAGTGTGTTGATAACAAAACAAATAAAGTGCAGACAGGTAAATTAATTAAAGGTTGCATTAAACCAAAAGACGAACAGGATTTTCCTGAAGGTGATCCTCGTGCAAAATATCCGGTTGTCGATGCAGAGTCTATAGCGGCTTATGATCGCAATGATCCATGCCGCACAAATCCTTCAGAAAACGCCTATCTCTATGGCCCGGTCTTGGGAGTCGCGATTGTAAGGGATGCCAATGGAAATGAGCTTACCAATAGTATGGAGTGGAAAAGTTTAGGAATATTTCCTGTACAAGATGAGAAAGTGCCACCTACTAAAGCCCAAGTTCTCAAGGAATTTAAATCATCTCTTAAGGAAGAAGATATTAAACTGGTTCCGCTCTATAAGCCTACCGTATGCGGAAAATTTGATGTGCTTGCGGGAGATAATCCGGGCAGTCCGGAGGCGATGGGAGGAATTACGCTTGGCCAGTTAACGGAACTTTTTAAGGCTGAGGGGGGAGGACAATCGTATGCACCTGATTTTGTTGCGAAAGAATTTGACCGAGTTGGCTGTAATTCAGATAATTCTACGGGAAAGGTGGGTGATATCGAACAATCTACTTTTTACGATCAAAATCCTTCATTTACCTGCAGCATACTGGAACGCATTACCGGCAGATCGGGCAGTGATCTTTTTGGCCGTTATGTAAGTGCGTTATATCGTTGGGCCGCAAGTGTTGTAGGCATCATTGCTGTGCTTGTAATGGTCATTTCCGGCATACAGATTTCTGTGGCGGGCAGTGATTCAGGAAAAATCGAAGAGGCAAAAGGCCGCATTGCACAGTCATTAGTCGGTCTTGCGATTTTATTTTTATCAGGCTTAATTCTTTACACGATTAACCCCGGATTCTTTACTGGTTGATTATATTATTATGAAACGATTTTTTCTTACTACCTTGGTGATGTTGTCGACGCTCATGTGTACTGTTTCAGCAGTACAGGCTCAAGATGGAAAAGTGGGACCAGCAAAAGGAATTCCCTGTATTCCTAGCTTACCCTGTATTACTCAAGAGACTCAAAAGAGTGGGCAAGGCACGCGAGATGAGATTCTTAATAATTTTGGTTCAAGTTTTATCACCGCATTTATTGGTTTGATAGCAGTTGCATCGGTTATTTTTATTATCGTAGGTGGTGTGCGCCTGCATACATCCATGGGTAATGAAGAGGCAGTTGGTGCTGCAAAAAAAATAATTATCTGGGCAATTGCCGGTTTGGCTATTTCTCTTATGGCTGCGGCTTTGGTCAGCATTGTATCTCGTGTTAACTTTGGTGCATAACTATGAAAAAAACTATTTCACTTATCGTACTCTGCGTCGCTCTTTCCGGGCTCTATATCCCCGCAGCATTGGCGCAAGCAACAGAGCGCAAGGCACCATCGATTGAAAATATCTTACCTAAAACTGTTGGACAGCGTGAGGACTCAGGCAAGCAATCTCTTCCTACGGGAAATTTGAAGACGGAAATTGTTCCTACTGCGATTAAAATGTTTCTGGGGTTCATGGGAGTCATTAGCTTTGTCATTTTCTTATATGGAGGTGTGATGTTGGTTGTTGCGCAGGGGAATGAAGAAGAGATCGGTAAATTTAAAAAAATGTTGCTCTGGTCTGTTGTAGGTTTAGTTATAATTCTTGCATCGTACGGTATCGTTGATGGTGTCGCACGATTAATAACGCGTAGCGCATAACTATGAAACGACTTTCACTTTTACTGTCCACATTTCTCCTCCTGATGAGCTTTTCTGCGCCGATGGCTTTTGCTACGGGAATGGGACTCAATCCTGATTTACGTCCTAATAGTGCGCCAACGATTTCAGGAAATAAGGAAGATCCGTATACGAATTTCGATGAAGCGCGTGTTAAACTTACTCAGAGAGTAGTGAATATTGTACTCGGAGTTGCAGGTGTGATCGCGGTTTATTTTATTGTGAACAGTGGATTTGCGTTGGTTATTTCGAGTGGAAGTGAGGAAGCAGTGACACAACACAAAAAAAGCATTACATGGGCACTTTTGGGCTTGCTGCTCATTATTCTTTCGTACTCGATTATTACGTTTGTTATCAAAGTGACGCTTACGGCCGATCAATCAAAAACTCCGCCCGCAGCTACGTATATTGAAACAATTCACGAAAAAGCAGCGTAATTATTCTGCTTTTGGTGTGCCGATCTTGGGAAAAAGCGCAGGAATCTTTTTTGTCATGGTTCCTTCTTTGAGCACGCCCCAGTTAACCGCATCGGGGTAAAGCTTGTCTGTTGGTGCACCCAGCGCATCGAGGATTTTATCTGCAGTCTCGGGAATAATTGACTTTAACATGAGTGCGGCATGGCGAATCATCTCAAGCAAATTATAGAGCGCAATATGAACCGCTGCAGGATCTTTCTTGGCTAACTCCCACGGCTTTTTCTCTTCAATATACTGATTGCTAAAGGTGAGCAGGCCGATAATATCTTCAATAGCCATCTTTATATTAAACTCGGCAATATGCTGCTGATAATTTTTCCATGTTTCCAAGACGCGTCCAGAAATAGCATCTTCACGAACGAGTGCGGGAACTTTTCCTCCACAGTATTTTTCTGTCATGGTGAGAACACGGCTCACGAGATTTCCCAAGTTATTAGCGAGCTCACTGTCAAAAATAACTTCATAGCGCAACTTTGAAAAATCACCATCGTCAGTTGTGGGGATTTCGCGCAATAAATAATAGCGTAGTGATTCGACACCATACTGTGCACCAATCTCAAATGGATCTACAACATTTCCCAGCGACTTGCTCATCTTTTGGCCTTCAGAGGTAATATATCCGTGTACGTAAATGCTTTTAGGAATGGGAAATTCAGCTGCGATCAACATGGCAATCCAGAGTCCGGCATGGAATCGTAAAATGTCTTTTCCAATCAAGTGTACATCGGCTGGCCACCATTTTTTATATTGTGCTTCATCGGTGCCATACCCCACGCCTGTCATATAATTCGTCAGTGCATCGGGCCATACATACATGGTTTGAGTTGGATCGCCAGGTACCTCGATACCCCATGAGAGCGATTCGGTTGGTCGAGAAAAACTGACATCTCTGCCGTCTTCTATACCACTTTCGATCAATCCCAAAATTTCATTTTTGCGTGACTCGGGAAGAACGATCAACTCGCCCTTCTCAATTTTCTCTTTTACTTGAGGAAGATAATTGCTGTATTTGAAAAAATAATTTTCTTCTTTGAACTCTATCGGTGCTTTTTGATGAATGGGACATTTGCCCTCAACTAAATCTTTTTCTGTGACATATGCCTCGCAACCGACGCAATATAATCCCTGATAACTTTTTTTATAGAGCGCGCCTGCCGCCTCCAATTTTTTCCACAACTCAATACATCCTTTTACATGGTAGTCATCGGTCGTGCGGATGAAGTGATCAATTGAGATATTTAAAAAACCACTTAGGCGACGAAACTCTGCGGAATTTTTGTCTGCTAATTCCTGAGGAGTCATGTTTTGTTCGCGTGCGGTTTGTGCCATTTTCAAGCCATGTTCGTCAGTTCCGGTCATGAAAAAAACATCATCCCCTACAAAACGATGGTAGCGTGCCAAACAGTCTGCCTGCACTAACTCCATTGAAAATCCCACATGGGGCTTTGCATTTGTATAGGCAATAGAAGTAGTGATGTAAAATTTTGGCATCGGGCAGTATTGTAGCAGATTGCGGGTGGCTATTCCATTCTTTTTCGCATCTCTGCCTCAATTGTTTCCAGGCTGACTCTTTTTTGCACCAATACGACAAAGAGGTGATAGAGTAGATCAACGGTTTCTTCCGTGAGACGCTGGTTCGTTTCTTTTTTTGCTGCTTTTACTACTTCGGCAGCTTCTTCATATATTTTTTCGCATTGAGAAGAGAGCCCTTTTTTAAACAGTTCTGTGGTGTATGAAGATGGCGGAAGCTTTTTTTTGCGATCACTAATAATCCCATAGAGCTGGGCAAAAGCGCTTGAGAAACAGCTTTGTGTAAGGGTGTGACAGGTGGGGCCTTTTGGAGTAGCCGTAATAAGTAGCGCGTCATCATCGCAGTCGCCGATAATTTTTTTTACAAAGAGGGTGTTGCCACTTGTCTCGCCTTTCATCCACAGTTTTTTGCGTGAGCGTGAATAGAACCAGACCTTTCCAGAAGTCTCAGTTTTTTTTAGAGATGCGGCGTTCATATAGCCGAGCATCAAGACTTTTTTTGTTGAATCATCTTGAATAATGGTGGGAATAAGTTGAGTTGTTTTCATATGCGTACGGGAATGTTAAGGGATGCTAAATACTGCTTGGCTGCAGCGGTCGTCGTCTCGTGGTAGTGGAATAGACTTGCTGCTAAAACCGCATCAGCATTACCTTTAGTGAGCGCTTGAGCCAAATCTTCCAGCGAGCCTGCGCCTCCCGAGGCGATCACGGGAATGCGCACTGCTGATGTTATTTTTTGAAGTAGTTCAATGTCAAAACCTGTGTGAGTTCCGTCTCTGTCCATTGAGGTGAGCAGTAGTTCGCCAGCGCCTAATTCTTCTACACGTTTGGCCCACGAAACGGCTTCAAGTTCAGTTTTTTTACTTCCACCTTTTATATAGACATCATAACGGTCGTCTTTGCTATCACGATCTTTTTTTACGTCTATGGCAATAACTACGCACTGTGCGCCAAATTCTTTTGAAGCTTCTGTGATGAGTTCTGGTTGAATAATGGCGGCGGTGTTGAGGGACACCTTGTCTGCACCAGCATTGAGAAGCGCGCGGATATCCTCAAGAGTTTTGACACCGCCGCCTACGGTAAAGGGGATAGAAATATGCGCCGCTACGCGGCGCACGGTATCGATCATCGTCTCACGATTTTCTTTCGACGCCATAATATCCAGAAAAACAAGTTCATCGGCACCTTCTTCTGAATATTTTTTTGCAAGCTCCACCGGATCACCTGCATCTTTTATATTCAAAAAATTAACTCCTTTTACCACACGCCCTTGTGCAACATCGAGACAGGGGATGATGCGCTTTGCTAGATTTGAGCGTGGACGAGTTACATTGAATGCTTCAGATAATGAAATTTTGTTTTCATAGAGCGCCTTTCCGAGCACGGCACCGTAGGTTCCTCTACGGAAGAGTTTTTTGAGACTTTCAGTATCGGACACTCCTCCTGCTGCCACTACGTTGAATCCAAAACTCTGCACTTTTTCAATCAACTCAAAATTTGGAGTGGTGAGTGTGCCATCGCGTGAAATATCTGTTACTAGCACTTCAGTAATTCCCCTTCGTTTAATTTCCTGCGCAAATGTATTAAGGTCTTGGCCACCGGTTTCAAGCCAGCCTTCGCGCGCAAGCTTTTCATCAATTATATCTAGTGCTACGACAATTCTTTTTGCTCCAAATTCTGTGACAAGTTGTCTCAGAAAATCAAAATCAGCGAGTGCTTTTGTTCCTAGTATAATACGGTCGATGCCTTGCATGAGATAAGTTTGCGCAGCCTCAAGCGTGCGAATTCCTCCACCAACCTGCACAGGAATTTTTAGCGCATTTCTCATCTTAATGATAAGCTCTTGATTCTTAGGTATGCCTGTTTTTGCCCCATCTAGATCAATAATGTGAACCATGGGTGCTCCTTGTGATTCAAATAGTTGTGCCATAGCAACCGGGTCGTTTGCATAGATTTTTTTCGATGCAAAATCACCCTTAGTAAGTCGTACGCACTGGCCGTCGATAATATCAATTGCGGGAATGACTAACATTTTGTGGAGAAATTAAAAAGTAACTGCTGACCTACGTCCGAAGATTTTTCTGGATGAAACTGAGCCCCGTAAAAATTGTTTTTTTGTACGATGGCACAGAAAGGTATTCCATACATTGTTTCTGCACATGTGTTGTCAGCATCTGCATCAAAAAAATATGAATTAACAAAATAAAAATAACTATTATTCGGGATGCCCTCCGTGAGTGGTGTCTCACGCACAATCGAAACTTGATTCCAACCAATCTGCGGAATTTTTACGTTGTCTGGTAATCTGCGAACTTTTCCCGAGATAATTCCAAGACAGGGGATATTGTCCTCATACGAAAAGTCTGCAAGTGCCTGCATTCCTATACACAAGCCAAGAAAGGGCACGGTACTATTTTGAATTACTTCAATAAGATTGCGCTTTTTGAGCTCCTCCATAACCGTTTCTGCACGTCCCACCCCGGGAAAAATAATTTTTTCTGCCCGAGCAATTTCACGCGCATTAGCGGTCAACACATAAGGAATTGCTAATTTTTTTAGCGCGTTCGTGACCGATCCTATATTGCCCGCATTGTAATCGATGATAGTAATTATTTGATTCATAGAATTAAAGGGTTCCCTTTGTAGAAGGAGGAGTTTTACTTGTCGTAACCTGCCATGCCATCTTCATCGCGCGTCCGATTGCTTTGAAAATAGCTTCAATCCTGTGGTGCTCATTGCGTCCGGGATTCAACATCTTTATTTGAAGATTTATCCGCGCTTCGTTCGCAAACGTATTGAGAAAGTGCCAGAGCATCTCTGTGGAAAAATCATTCACCATCTCACGAACGGGGGAATAGTCTGTCTGGAAAAATGGCCGTTGCACCAGATCCACGGCAGCTAAACAGAGCACGTCATCCATAGGTAAAATGCTTTGTCCGTAGCGCTCAATGCCCGTTCTATCTCCCAGCGCTTCACGCACCAAGGTGCCCAGAACAAGAGCTACATCTTCTATAACGTGGTGATCGTCGCGCCATACATCGCCCTGGGCCTTGAGTGTCAGGTTGCATCCACTGTGGAAACAAAGCTGTTCAATCATGTGGGATAAAAATCCAATGGGGATTGCTAACTCTGATACGCCATTACCCTCGAGCAGTATACTGCCGCTGACGGATGTTTCTTTGGTCGTGCGACTAGTTGTTGATTGTCGAATATTCATAAATAAATTGGTTCATATTAGAGACGGTGCCAATGCTTACACGAAGTGTATCTTCAATGCGACACCCTGTGCGTGGGCGAATGAGCATGCCGCGTTCGCGTAGCTTATTAAAAATTAAAGTGGGATTTTCCGGCTTAAATAATATGAAATTTCCATATGATGGATAAAAGGCAATTTCTTTTGAACGAAAAAAATCTTCAGTGAGTGGCTTGGCTTCTTGCATAACTTCACGACAGTAATCTGTCATATACGCAATGTCTTGAAGTGCTGCTTGTGCGGCAATAACTGCCGCCATATTTACCTCGTATGGGCTCTGTACTTTTTTAATAACTTCAATAATCTGTTCGTTTGCCATGAGATAGCCAATGCGCAATGCCGCGAGCCCAAATGCTTTTGAAAAGGTTCGTGTGATGATGAGGTGCTTATAGCGTGAGAGCAGGGCACTGCAGGTGACTCCACTGAATTCTCCATATGCCTCATCTACAAGCACAAAAGCGCCCACTTCTTGAGCTTTTATACATAGTGTTTCTATGGCTTCCTGACTTGCTAAAGTCCCCGTGGGGTTATTAGGATTGCAGACTATAATCAGTTTCGTTTTTTCTGAAATTGCATCAAGAACACCTTGTAGTGGAAAGGAAAGATCTCGCTCGTATAATGGTTGAATTATTTTTGCTTCACGTATAGTGGCGTACTGTTCAAACAGTACAAAAGTAGGCGCGGGAATAATTATTTCTTCCCCCGGTGCAACTAGTGTCTGGATGATAAGTTCTATTCCACGGTCAGAGCCATTAGTAATAGCAAGCTGTGATTCGCGTGCTCCGGTGTACGCTGCCAGTAGTGGATACAGCGCGCTGTATGAAGGATATCTGCGGTACGCACCTGTCGTGACAAACTCCTGTAATGCCGCATCTACAAGCGGACTTGCGGGGGTCGTGCGCTCGTTGAAATCCAATAATAATTGACCTGATTTCGTTCGTCCTTCAAGCGGAGGGATATACGGTTTGAGTGATGAAATATTCATAGCATTATATTGTTAGTCGTAGTTCTATCGATCGAGCATGGGCGTCGAGTCCTTCCGCATGCGCAATAGTTATCGCTGAAGGTCCTATTTTTTGAACGCCTTTTCTTGTTACGGATTGAAACTGAAGCATCTTTCCAAATGAACTTACTGATAGGGGGCTAAACATTTTTGAAAATCCTGCGGTGGGTAGTGTGTGATTTGCTCCCGTGATGTAATCACCTAGTGGCTCACAGGTATACGGTCCGATAAAAACAGAGCCTGCGTTATTCACCAATCTTGCAAAGCGTTCGTTGTTCGTATCGAGCATCAACTCTAAATGTTCTGGTCCATACTCGTTGATAATCTCAAGTGCTTCGCGCTCGTTTTTTACAAGCACCGCCACACTATTTTTGAGCGCCTCATTGACGAGCACTTTGCGTTTCAACTTTGTGCACTGTGTCTCAATCTCCGCCTGCACACATTCTATAAATGATGCGCTAAAGCTAATTAACAGCGCCTGCGACGTAGTTCCATGCTCAAGCTGTGAGAGTAGATCTGCCGCTACAAAATCAGGACGTGCGAGATCGCCCGCTACCACTGCAACCTCCGACGGCCCCGCGGGCATGTCGATATCCACCTCGCCATAGAGCATCATTTTCGCGGTTGCTACATACTGATTTCCAGGCCCTACAATTTTATACACCTTTGGGATTGTTTGCGTGCCATAAGCCATAGCGGCAATTGCCTGTGCGCCACCGACTTTAAAAATTCTCGTAACTCCGCAGAGGTAGGCAGCAGCTAATGTTGCATCAGAGATCATGCCATTTTTTTCTGGAGGCACACACATAATAATTTCTTTGCAACCTGCAAGCCGTGCAGGAATGGCGAGCATCATAACGGTAGAAGGATACGCAGCAAGTCCACCGGGCACATAAAGTCCCACTTTTTCAATTGGTCGGAATTCTCTCCAGACCTTTACTCCCGGGGATGTTTCCACGGGTGCCTCTTGTTTAGAAAAGGTTGTTGCGTGGAATTGTGTAATCATTTTTTTTGCCTTTTTGAGCGCAGTGATGAGCTCAGGTGAACAGCGTTTTATCGCATCTATATATTCTTTTTTTGTTACTTGTAGATTTTTAAGTGCCGCTCCATCAAGCTCTTGAGTTAATTCAAATAGGGTCTTATCTCCCTCTTTTTTTACTCGTTCAATAATAGTAGAGACGCGCGCCTGAACAGTAGTAGGGGAACTTCGTTGTGCACGCAGAAGAATGATTATTTCTTCAACTGATTGTTTTGAAGTTGTTACGATTTGCATATAAGTGATTGAGAAGTGACAGGACTTTTTATTAGAACCGCTTGTGAGATAAAGATTGTCTCGATGGGTTGTAAATTATTTTTTCTAAGTGTGGTACCACTTTGAGTCAGATCGCACACCGCATCAGCAAGCCCTAAAGAAGGCGCAATCTCAACTGAACCATTGAGGGGAATGAGTAAGGCGTATATTCTTTTTTCTTTCAAGTATTGCTGAAGAAGTCGTGGGTAACTTGTTGCAATACGTTTGCCGCTGAGCATTTCAATTGAGGTGAGTTCACCGTTTATGGGTGTTGCAATAACTAATCTGCATCCGCCAAATGGTAATTTTTCTTGGATAGGTAAGAGTGATCCTTGTTCCTGTAAAACATTTTCTCCCACAATGCCAAAATCTGCTGAGCCGTTTTCTACTAATTGTGGAATATCATCATCTCGCACAAATAAGACCTCAATGCCGCGCAGCAGGTCAGTAACGATCAGCTCATTTTCATTGCGTTGAAGCAGAATACCCAGCGTGGCTAGATAGGAGATGCTTGCCTCAGAGAGACGTCCCTTGTTTTGTAGCGCGATACGAATCATAAAAAAGATAATAAAAAACCCGACAGGTAGTGTGTCGGGATAAAAGGTGGGGTGAGTTATTCTTAGAATCAGCTCGCGACCAACAAGTACCCGTTCCCACGATGATGTGGTTGAGCAGCCGTTATTGGACGAGTTGATGGTAAGAAGAGGGAGTTCATAGTGTTTTAACGTAGTAAAACACTAGCATACTAGCACGCAGCAAAATATTGTCAATTAATTTATTTCCTCACCTTGAAATGGGACTTAAAAGGGGAATGTTCCGTTGGTGTCCATCTTTACAAATTTCACACCGATATTTTCTGCAAATTCACCGTCGGTTAGGCGGTCGCCGCACATAAAAGAACCTTCAAAATCGATTGAGTTCGTTTTTAGAAAATCATCTACGAGCCCTGTTTTTGGTTTACGGCATGTGCAGTGTGCCTCGGGGAGATGCGGACAGATAAATACTTTTTCAAAGGCGATACCTTCTGTTGCCAGTATAGTGAGGAAACGATCATGGGGGATTTGAAATGCTTCAAGGGGGAATTCATCTGATCCGATGCCATCCTGGTTACTTATGAGAATGAGCTTAAATCCATCGCTCTGTAATTTTTTCAAACCAGAAATAGCATTTGGTAAAATAAGTAGTCGCTCAAGTGAATCAATGCGAAAATTATCTTGTGGCTCAAAGATAAGTGTTCCGTCGCGATCCAGAAAGGCGTACTTTTGCATCACCTATAGTATAGCAAATCTAAAAGCCGAATGCTGCTGGCGGACGAAGTGAATTTTGATTAGGACGCAGATCGCGAATTGGGGAGTTGTTTGCGTCAGCAGTGCGGTACAGTGCAAAGTTGAAGACCGGCAAGAAGCGATCTCTATCCAAGATCAAATCAATACTTTGCTTAGTAGCTCCGATCAGCGCAGATGCGCTAATATGGATGTTGGGCAAGGTGAGCTTTTTGTCTCCTGCAGCAACAACACGATATTTTATTTTTGAAATTTTTACGCGATTCTCAAATGAAAGTGTGCTGTCATCGGGAGCAATAAATTCTGGATTAATATAGTTACTTAGAATCAAGAAGTTATTTGTATGCTCGTCTAGGAATTGTTTGATCGTATAATCCGGCTTCACGAGAGTTGTGTCCGCCTGTCGATCAAAGTACTGTGCATTCTGCCAACAATCGGGGTCTTGTGTAGTAGTAATACATGCGGGATCAGCTTGAGTGACAATCGGTGGGTTAGCTCCTGGCTGTGTAGCTGGTGAAAACTCATTGATAACCTCAAATTTCGTCTGATCACCGGCTATTTTTGTTCCAAAAAGTTTCCAACGCAACACGTCAAAATCTCCGATACGCGCCAGTTTTTCTGGATTGTTTTCTATTAAGCGTTGCAGTGCCTGACTGATATCCGTAGGAAGATAATACTCCACGGTAAAGTCTTCCACTGCGCCTGTTGTCTCATCAAAAAGGGGAATGACCACTGATTCATTGAGTCCCAGCTCGGCAAAAGATTCTTCATTAAATTCATTATTTGCTTGCTCGGGACAGTTGCCGTACTCGTCCGCCGGTACACACTGACCAGTTGCATGAATTTCATAGTTGTATTTTGTGCTTGCAGACAAAAGCGCTTGATCCTGACCATCTTCTTCGTATCCGGGCTTGTGATCACTCACCGCTACCAATGCACGTTCTATGCCACCTTCTGCGGCATACCATGCCTTTGTTTGTTCCAGTAATAGACGACTGTCTTTTACTGTTCCCAACAGCAATTCACTCACGCCCAAGGTAAGGGTCATAAGAATTCCCATGATCACAAGGGCGATCAAGAGTGCGCTACCGCGGCGATGATTTGCAGTATGATTCATATTAGTAATCAAGCTTCTGGAAGATTTACCGAATAGAGTGAGCGCGTTCCGTATGAACGTGACGAGTAGGTAGTTTTGTACTCCACTTCTTGTTTTGGAATTTTCACTTTAATGCCAATCGATGGCTGCCACTGAACTCCCGTATTAACTGCGTTTTCACGATCGTAGGGATTGAGGCGAGGGAAGACATCAAAGGTTACCTGTTCCAATTTGACCGCAGAAGAAGTGAGATTCACCCATGCGGAATCTTGGCCTGATGATGAGGAAATCCAGCTCAATCCGTCAGTTGAACGCGTCTGTTCTTGTCGTTGTAATTTTTTAGGTGCATCTACCTCATCTGTCGTATCGCCAAAGCGGTACAGCGTGCGGGTCAGTGTTCCATCTGGTAATTTTTTTACAAATGCTAGGACATTTACTTCGGTCGATAACTCTGAGTTTTCTGCGTTGGGAGAGCAGTCTGCATCGGAGAGTTCTACACCGTGTTGGCGTGCATATTCTGTGCCTGCGTTAGGACTAATACATGAAAAGTCGAGCAAGCTGTTGCGTGCTTCGTCGGCAATGATATCAAAGACATGGCGCACTTCTCGGTATGTTTTTTGTGCCTCGTTTGCGCGGCGATTAGCACTTACCAAGCCAATATATGACTGTCCTGAAAGTCCAATAAATATAATAAAAATACTGATCGCGATGAGCATCTCGATGAGCGTAAAACCTTTATGGGAGATAATAGCTTTCATTTTGTTTTTAGAGGGGACCTTTGCGCCAGTCAGATAAAATAGTTTCGAGCGTCACCGTCGTTTCTTTGCCACGATTGGTGTACTTCACCTCACTGATCACGTGCATGAGCTCTGCAGGAGGAGTGGCATTTTCCGGCGCAGGCAAAGCGCCTTCTGCCGCAGGTGTCACGGGCTCGGGAAGAGCCGGTGCCTCAGGAGTTTCGTATGAGATCGTGATTGTTCGTCTAAAACGTTCACTCTCATCCGGCGTGCCTACATCAAGTGTCCATGGTGGCGTACCTTCCTGTCTTCCTAAGGGATCAACCGTAGTAACTACATAGGTTCCTTCGTCCAATCCGGTATCCCACGATCGGTTTTGCAGCCAGTTTGAATCGCGCTTGTTGCGAACAATTTCTAAACCTTCTTCTGCCAAATGATATGCGGCAAATTGATTGTGAGTCACATCGCTCAATTTAATTGAGCCCTGCGTAAGCTCCGCAGTTGCCGTGATTACCAACGCAATCACCGCGATACCGATGAGTGTCTCGATGAGCGTGAAGCCACGGGCGTGGTTAGTAGTTAGTAGTTGGTAGTTAAATTTCATGGTGTTGATTCTTGGCTTACAGTACAGCTTCCCGCCTCAGTATTGGGCGTGCTTTTTTCAATCGTTTCACTGGCGGCACTGATAGAAACTTGTCGGCAGCGCACTTGAGATCCGCGTTGAATTTTCAACATAACATCCAAAACATCAGCAGGATTTTCCAATTTTAATTTTCCTTCCGGCGGAACAAACCACACAATTATTTCAGTATCCCGCGTATCAGCATTCATATACATTTGATCCACACTAATATCTGGCGGCCATGACATAGGCACGATTCTTTTATTTGCGGAATCGACTTCACAGATGCGTTGTCTCTGTATATAGGGCACATATACCATCTGTGGATATTCACCTGTCTTAAAACGCATGCCAATACAATTGGCTTGTGTCTGAGCCTCTGCGCGTAGGGTGTGGAATTGTGCGACCACTTTATCCGCTTGCAAATCAATCGCCATGTTTACTCGAATCAGCCCATAAGCGCCAACCGCCATTGTCGCCAAAATGGCAATAACAGTGATGACGATGAGGATCTCAATAAGGGTAAATCCATGACGTTTCATATTTATTGTACGGTTTGTGCGAGATTGAAAATCGGTGAAAGAATTGCGATGGCAAAAAATGCGACCGCCACACCAATCACCAAAATCATCAATGGCCCAAGTACCGTGGTAAGTTGCTTCAATGTGTTATCAATTTCACGCTGATAGTGAACTCCCACTTTGAGCGAAATTTCTCCAATGGTTGCGGACTGTTCTGCAATCGCGATCATATTGGAAACCGTTTCAGGGAAGAGAAAGGGCGCACGTAACAGCGTCAGAGAGAGCGGCTCACCCATCTGTACACTGGCGAGTGCCTCATATGTTTTATGTCGATACACCTCATTTCCAATGGTATTAGCAACGTACTCAAGTGCCTTGTTAATCGGAAGGCCACTTTCTACGAGTAATCCCAGCGAATCCACAAAGCGCAAAACATATACGGATCTCAAAAGTCGTCCGATAATAGGAATGCGCAACTTGTGAAAATCCCATGAGAAACGTCCTTCATCAGAGTGTGTATAAACGTGAAATCCGATAATCGCAAAAATAATCAGAATGAAAATCACCCACCAATAGTGAGTAAACCACACGCTTGCTCCAATGAAAATTTTCGTCAGAGTTGGCTGTTGTATTGCATTTTCAGCAAAGAGTGTTTGCATGCGAGGGACGACGAGTCCTAAAATCACTGCGATACTTGCGAACAGCGCAATCAAAACGGCGACCGGATAAATCATCGCACCGATCAAACGTGAGCGTAGACCATCTTGTCGTTCAATATTTCCTGCAATCTTAAAAAGTGACTGTTCCAAATTTCCCGTAGCTTCTGAAGAGCGAATAATGCCGCGTTCAGAATCAGAAAAAACATCGGGAAAACGCTCAAGTGTCTGTGAGAATTGTTTTCCATGTTCTAGCTCGTAAGCGATAGTCGCAATCACACGGCGAAGACGCTGATTTTCTGTTTTAGTACGCAAAATCTTAACCGATTGCACGAGCGAAATACCTGCACGAATCATCGTAGCAAGGAGCTCAAAAAAGTATCCACGTTCTTTGAGTGGAATACTGGAACGATCGATCAAAAAATCATTCACCTTTTGTGCAAATGTTCTGTGCGAGCGATCAGTTACACCGTAAATGAACTCATCATTGACCGTCTGTGACTGGACCTTTGAGAGTAATGCGGCGAGCTTTTGTGATTGTTTTTCATTTTGCAGTGCATCCATAATTACAAGTCTCTAGTTCTATAAAAACTGTGCATGGTGATATTTAAATTTACCAACTCAAGTCCCGCAGCGGTGACCGTGCGTGAGACTGATGCATTTTGTACAATAAAGAGACGAGGATTCTGCTCAACATATTTCAAGAAGCGAATCAGATTCTCATAAGGTCCCTGGAATCCAGCACTGATGCTGATTGACGGAACGCCTGCATTTTTTTGAAGTGAAAACGTCAACGCATTAAACGTAACCTGAGAGGTTTTTGCGAGGCGATTGATGTCATTAATAAGGGCTTCCTGCTGCAGTGTATCAGGAATCTTGCTCGCCAACTCCTGTTCTTCAATTTCACTCAATACCTGACTTGTTTCATTTGAACCGCTGCTTGCGGTGATAGTATTGATTTCCTCCTGCAACGCATCTACCCGTGATGCAAGATCGCTGTGGTCACTGCGTGCGGGGCTCGTATGAAATAGGAGCACAATGAGTGTTGCAAATAGTACGAGTCCGGCGACAAAGCTTGGTTGTATTTTTTTCTCTGAGTACATAGTGTTTGTTTTATTTTGGCTGAGCGGGAGCTACCGGTGTCGGTGTGCTCTGCTGGCTTGCTGGATTTTTTATTTTTTGTGTTGCTGGAGTAGTTGGTGTTGTCGTAGCTGCGGGCGTTGTTGCCTCGGCCGGTACTGAGAAGTCAGTTAAGTTATCTGGTGTCAGTGCATCTTTCAAGAAATTCATGTTCATAGAAAATGAGATCACCGTAGCACCCTCAACCGTTAAACTTCGTGTAATAGAAGGCACAAATACATTCTTAAATGACGGATCACTTGAAAATGCGCTAATCACATCTGCAACATCTTTAAACGCATCACCACTTTCTGGACGTGTCATCGCATTGAGCGTGAGACGACCATCAGTTGTACCATTATAGGTACGCACAATAATGACGGGCTGTTGCGTATCAGGTGTCTTAGGAATTGTTCGATCAATGCGTTCAGCAATGCGTGACCACTCGATACTCGATTCTTTCAGATCATCCAATTTTGCTTTTACCTCCAAAGCCTTTGCACGCTTGCTCTCACGAGTCTGTGAGGCACTTGGCGTAATGAGCTCTTTTTTCTGACCTTCTAAAGCCGTAATTTTATTTTCGAGCTGTGTTTTACTAATTTGATAATAGGCAGAAAATGCACTCACGACCACGAACGCTACCGCGGCAATAATGAGAATGCGTGGCTGTGCTGTACTTTGTGTTGGTGTTTCTTGTGATATCATAGTAATTGAATCGTATTATTGTACCATTTTTACCTAATTGAATCAAGCATGGGTCGCAAATCCTTCCAAAAGCACAACGAACCTTTTATCTGTGAGTATTGTAAGACGGAAAACCTCCGTGCGAACACCTCTGAGCGCAATCACTGTCATAAGTGCCTGCGTTCAAAACATGTTGATGAGGAGATCCCGGGTGACCGCCTGAGCGCCTGTGGCGGCAAAATGGAGCCGATGGCGGTTCGGTATAAGGGCTCAAAAGGTTATATGGTGGAGCATCAATGTGAAAAGTGCCAGAAACGCATATGGAACCGAGCAGCGGACGATGATGAGGGATTAGATCGATTGGTTTAAACAATCTTCAATGTCAAAATCCCAAATTCCAACCACTCTATTCTCCACCCTCTATCCGCTATCTACTAATTCCGTAGTGATCGCGGGAATTTCTGGTGGACCGGATTCAACCGCACTACTTGTACTGCTCCATCAGTACGTACAGAAAAAGAATATTCGTGTCATTGTGGCGCACGTAAACCATGGCATTCGTGGGAAGGCAGCAGATCGCGATGAAGCCTTTGTGCATGCCCTCGCACAGAAGTTCAATTTTGATTTTGAGTCGTTGCGTACGAATCTCTCTGGAAGTGGTATTGAAGAGCAGGGAAGAGAAGTACGTCGTGAATTTTTTCTTGAGCTGCAAAAACAATACAAGGCAGACTGGATTCTCACTGCTCACACTGCAGATGATCATGCCGAGACTATTTTGTTTCGCCTTTTGCGCGGTACGGGAATTGGTGGACTGGCCGGTATTGGCTCACAGGAAGGAACTTTTCTACGCCCCTTAATTAATACAACAAAAAAAGAACTCCTCGCTTTTCTTAAAAGAAATAAACAAAAATTCTGCACCGACGCAACTAACACCGATGAAAGCTACACGCGCAACTTTATTCGCAAAAAAATGATGCCGCTCTGTGAAAAAATAAATCCTTCTTATAGAGATGCATTTTCTCGTCTTTCAAAAATTGCTGAGGGAACAGAAGAGTGGATTGAAAATGAAGCAGCACTATTTATTGGAAAAAAAGTCACAAAAAATCAGATTCCCGCTCACGACTTACTTCAGCTTGCCTTACCCCTCCAGGCCGCTGTTATTAATAGAGTATATAAAGAGGTTGCCAAAACTCATTATCATCTTCCCCTTGAGCAGCTGGACCGGATTCGTGGCATGCTGGTTAAAAACGTTGGCAATAAGCGGGTTATATATAAAAAAGCGCAGTTTCACTTACGCAAAGGTCTTTTAGAGATCTCCCTATAGTCTTGTGAATTTAGTCAGTTTGTTGGATAATATCCAGGCTTTCTTACTATATATATTTGCTATGGAGAATACCTCACCAGTTAAAAAACCACGTAACGGCCTAACGACATTACTCGTCGTCGCACTTGTAATAAGTGCGGTCTTTTTATATCTCGATCCTCGCGACGAAAGTTCAACTGAAGTTCCTCTTTCAACTTTTACCGAACAGGTGAAGGCGGGGCAGGTTGCTTCTGTAATGGTTGTCGCTAATAAATTGGAGATCACCCTCGCGGATGGTCAGCGTGAATACGCTATTAAAGAGGCCAATCAAAATATCAGTGATGTGTTGCAGGGAGTGCCAGCAGAACAGGTCAGCAAAGTAAAAGTTCAGATTCAGGACGACAGCTCATCTGATTTTTGGCTCAATATGTTAGTGAGTGTGGTGCCGTTTCTCGTTATTATTGGTTTTTTCTTTTTTATGTTCCGCCAGGCACAGTCATCTAACAATCAAGCGATGTCTTTTGGTCGCAGCAATGCAAAACTGTATGACCGTCAGAAAAAGAAGACAACATTTGAAGACGTAGCCGGTGCTGAGGAGGCAAAAAATGAGTTAGTGGAGGTGGTAGATTTCTTGAAAAATCCAACGAAATATAAGGCGATGGGTGCGAAGATTCCTAAAGGTGTCTTGCTCATCGGTGCACCGGGCTGTGGTAAAACATTGCTCGCTCGTGCAACAGCAGGTGAGGCAAATGTGCCCTTTTTCTCGATATCAGGTTCTGAATTTGTGGAGATGTTCGTAGGTGTGGGTGCCTCACGCGTACGTGACTTGTTCAAGCGTGCTAAGCGCAATGCGCCATGTATTGTGTTTATTGATGAAATTGATGCAGTGGGTCGCCAGCGTGGTGCGGGTATGGGCGGTGGACACGATGAACGCGAGCAGACCTTGAATCAGATTTTGACTGAGATGGACGGTTTTGATAACGAGACCAACGTCATTGTGATGGCTGCTACGAATCGTCCTGACGTACTTGATCCTGCGCTGTTACGTCCTGGTCGTTTCGATCGTCGTGTCGTCGTAGATCAGCCAGATATTAAAGATCGTGAGGCAATTTTGAAGGTGCATGTTAGAAATAAGCCACTTTCAAAAGATGTGGATTTGGAAAAAATTGCTAAACAAACTTCGGGATTTGCTGGTGCTGATTTGGAAAACTTGATGAATGAAGCTGCAATTTTGTCGGCTCGTTTGAATAAGAAGAAGATCTCTATGAAAGAGGTTGAGCGTTCAATTGAAAAAGTAGTGATGGGGCCTGAACGCAAATCAAAGGTCATGTCTAAGAAGGAAAAGGAAATTACTGCATATCACGAGGTTGGTCATGCGCTCGTGGCTCAGTTGTCTCCGGGTTGTGATCCAGTTCACAAGGTTTCAATTATTTCTCGTGGCATGGCGTTAGGCGTGACATGGTTTATGCCCGATGAAGACAAGCATTTGCATGGCAAGGCAAGTTTTGAGGCTCGTTTGGCTTCACTACTTGGTGGATATACTGCAGAGGAAATTATTTTTGGAAAAGAAAATGTGACGACAGGTGCCTCCAATGATCTTGAGAAGGCAACGGACATAGCACGTAATATGGTGGTGTCCTACGGAATGAGTGAATTAGGTCCCGTTATTTATGGAGAACAGAAGCGTGAAATTTTCTTAGGCCGCGACTTTGGTCATGTACGTAATTACTCTGAGGAAATTTCTTCTAAAATTGATGCTGAGATCAAGCGTTTTATAACTACTGCATATGATCGTGCGAAGCATTTGCTTACCACTCATACTGACAAACTTCATGAGATCGCAAAAGTCTTACTTGAAAAAGAGACAATTAATCGTGAAGAATTTATGGAGTTTTTTGGTGTTAAAATAACTAAAAAAGAAGAAGAGGAAATCTCTGAAAATCCCGTTATATGAGTAAATCAAAAATGCATGTCATTCCTGATGAGCAGGATGGCACAGAACCGTTTGTTCAGAAGCATCGTATTGGAGAAGTTGAGCAGCAGCCAGACGCGGGAATACCTACAGAGAATCAGGATCCCGAGGGACAGCTGGCAGTCGATGTGTTTCAAACAGAAAATGAGATTGTTATTATTGCGCCGATTGCAGGAGTAAAAAAAGAAGATGTCGCGATTTCTATTACTGATGACACGCTGATTATTCGCGGCACCCGCGCTTTTCATTTTACTGTATCGCCTGATGAGTACGTGACACGCGAGTGTTACTGGGGAACTTTTTCACGCACGATAATTTTGCCTGATTCCGCAGATAGAACTAAAGTAAACGCTTCTTTTAAAAATGCAATTTTGACGATTCGCATTCCTAAGCTCGCGATGAAGATGAAGAAGGTGGATATCGAATAATTCCCATACCCCATGCCCCAACGCATTAAAAAAGCCATTTTCCCCGCCGCAGGTTTTGGTACACGCTTTCTGCCAGTTACTAAGGCGCAGCCAAAAGAAATGTTGCCGATTGTAGATAAGCCGGTGATTCAATATTTAGTAGAGGAGGCGGTAGCCGCGGGTATTGAGGAGATTATTATTGTCACGGGTCGCGGTAAACGTGCGATTGAAGACCATTTCGATTATTCTTACGAGCTTGAAAAAACCTTGGTGGAAAAAGGAAAACGCGAGTTACTTGAGCAAGTTCGTCATATCGCCGAAATGGCACGATTCATTTATGTTCGTCAGTCACAGCCGCTTGGGGATGGTCACGCAATATTATGTGCCAAAGAAGTGATTGGAAATGAGCCATGCGCGGTGCTCTTTGGTGATGATATCGTGTGTAGTGAAAAGCCAGCATTGAGCCAGCTCATTGAGGTTTACAATAAAACGAATGCACCCGTTATTGCTCTGACACAAATTGCAAAAGAAGAGTCTAAAAAATACGGCATGATAAAGGCGAAAAAGAGCGACGGCCGTCTTCATGAGATTGAAGCGTTAGTTGAGAAACCCGCTTCTGCAAAAGCTCCTTCTAATTTAGGAATTATCGGAAAATATATTATTACGCCGGAGGTGATGGAGGCACTTGAACACGCAGAAAAAGGACCCGATGGTGAAATTCGTTTAATAGCGGCATTTCAGGCATTGGTGGGGAAAATACCATTGTATGGATATGAGGTGGAGGGAAAACGCTATGATACCGGTGATAAATTTGGCTTTCTCCAGGCCACTATCGACTTTGCACTTCAGCGCCCGGATCTGGGGCCACAATTGCGTGCGTACTTAAAAACGCTTTTATAATATGGAAGAAAAAAATCTCAATACGAAAGAGATGAAGTTGCTGTTTGAGGCGATGACGACGTTGAAAACTCCCGCAGAGGCAAAAAAGTTTCTCCGTGATTTGTGTACGCTCGCTGAGTTGGAAGATATGGCGGAGCGTTTAAACGTAGCAAAACTTGTCGATAAAAAAGTTCCTTATCGTGAGATCGCAGAAAAAACCGGCTCAAGCACCGCCACGATTACGCGTGTAGCTCACTGGCTCAATCATGGGATGGGCGGCTACAAAATGATGATTTCAAGAACAGCACGCACCCTAAATACACAAAAGAAATAATTTCTCCAAGCAGTGTTCCTATCGCAAGACCGCAGAGCGGATAGAGATAGTATATTGAAAGTACGTAAACAGCGAGAGTCGTTAAGCTCCAGGATATATTTCGTAAAAAAACGGGAAAGATGGCATCACCGTAGGTGTAATGTACGATGACAAGAAAGGGGAGTATCCCGGTTGGAAATGCTGAGAAAACGCCTGCCCACTGGGAAGGGACGTAATAGGGCGTAATAGTAATTAATAAGATGACCGTGCCAGCAAAGCATGCACGCAGCAAAATTGTTTTAAGAGTAAACGGGGCTTTTACAGGAACTGTAGCTGGAGAAATGCGTTTTAAATAAAGAGTGCCAAACACAGTTGCCAGTAAAAAAACAATCGATCCACTGATAAGTGTCAGTTGAATGTACCCAATAATTATTGCATGTAGAAAAAATAAGAGGAGTCCAACGAGTGTGCCGCTTGCAATATGTGCTATGCGGGAGCGTTTTTTTTCAAGCAGCTGACTTCCTCGATAATAGCCGACATAAAATAATACTTCGCCGCCGAGCCCCGCAATCGTTCCCGGAATAGCATCCCTTACATATTGAATACCGTGCTCGTATCCAAAGAAAAATAATACAATTGCTGTACCACCAATTGCCGATCCGCCAATAATTCCTGCTACGCGAGGCGAAGCATATTCTGCGAGCGCAGCGAGCAGCAAAACAGTAAGTACTGAAACGAATATTTTTATTATTACAAGTTCCATTATAGTCCGTACGTTAGCACTTCTGGATAAGTAGTATCAAACCATTTTCCGTAACTGCCCTCTATTTTCATTTGTTCCTTGATTTCCGCTACGCGCTTAAAATAATCTTCCTTTTCATACGCCACATTGAATATCGCATATTTAGCATGATTGAGCCCGATACATCCGAAACAGTCGTGACTGTTGTGCATCATATCGCAGTACTCCAAATCTGAAGAATTCCAGCAGCCATAGCAGAACATGCAGTTATTCAAATTACCACCGCTCATAATTTCATAGCATCCCTCAGACCAGCCTAAATGGCTACAATCAAGCAAATCTTTTGAATCATCACAGTGATAAATGTAATTACTGTCGTGCATACCTTTTGAGTCAAAAACCCAAAAACAATTCTTGGAATTATAGACGGTGTTGCCAAAACACTCCTCATTACTTTTTCCGTCCATGAGAGGTCGCGGCACCGTGAGCGCAACTTGCTCAATATATGTGCCCATCTCGTTTTGTGGAATGCGACGCACCTCTTTTAACTTTTCAAAATAAGCTTCTTTTGTATACTGCTCATTAAAAATACAGTACTGCTTCTTATTCAATCCCACACAGCCAAAACAATCCTGTGAGCCAATACAGTACATACAATTCTCTAAATTTATGCCGTTTTCACAGCGCAACGAGTAGCTACAGTTATAGCAGGCGATGCAGTCCACGCACTCATAACACAGTTCGCATTTTTGACAGAGCGCGCAATCCACACAGTCAGTGCAATAAAAGACACGGGTGTTGTACATACAGTCTTGCGAGCTATAGCTGGCAAAGGTCATGTAGCAGTTTTTTGATTTTTCCGTGTACTGACAATACGGACTATTTTCATTATCGACGCACTGCAAACCGATTCGTGGGGCTTTTTGCTGCAGTGACAAAAAATCATCGCGAAAGCCCATGACGCATAAAATTAGTAAACACAATAATACTCTCTCGCATAACTAAGAAGTAGGAGAGTGAGATCATGAAAGACGCGATCGTTCCACCATAAACACCGAGCACCGGATACAATAGGTAGACCATTAAGATATAAACCACGAGCGTGCTTGTGCTCCAGGAAATATTTTTAATGATGGTCGGGAACATGGCATTTTTATAGGTAAGCTGAAGAATGAGCAGCAGGGGAAAAATTGTTGCAGGAAAGCTCGCTAAAATTCCTGACCAGCGATGTGAGAGTACGAGTGGAGCGCTGGTGATAAGCAAAATAAGTGCGACTACAAAGGCAATACGGATGATATGCAGAGTGATAGTAAGCGTGCGTTTCTCCATTGGCTCATGGGGAGGAATAAGTTGTGCCACACTATTGCCAATAAAGTAGCCGATAAAAAATATACTGAGCGCAGATCCAATTGTCAGTGTATTCAACGCCAGTAGTGAACCCATCACCAATAATACCGCAAAGCTACAGACAAGCGATGCAGCAACATGCACGAGTGTGTGACGACTTGATTTAAAAATTCTACTTCCCAAGAAATAAGCCACGTAAAAACCTCCTAATTCAATTCCCAATCCGCCAATTGTCCAGGGGATCGCCTCCTGCACATAACCAATGCCGTGCTCGATACCATAAAAGAAAAGCACGACCGCCGTTGCACCTATGGGGGTGCCACCGATAATACCTGCGATGCGCGGCGACAAGTTCTCTGATACGTATATCAGTCCAAGCACCACGACAATACCAACCAGTGCTTTAATAACAATAAGTGTCATAAATCGGGGAAGTCATCGATTTCGAATACGAGAAATGCAGCAACATAGCCACGAAACATCTCATCCCGTTGCAAGCGTGACATAATTTTCAGACAGCGTCCATCTTTTCTAATAAGCTTCAGCGCCGCTTCGATTGCCGGATTGTCATTGCCAGTCGACATAGAGGTCTTTTTGAGCCCTTATAATAAGATCGTCAGGCTCAAATGACAATATAATATTGGCGTTGTATTGTATATAACAGGTCTAGATGTTATAATAAAACTGCCCACCAAAAAAGGGCGTTATGATTCAAGAACTATTTTCCGCATTGAGCCTGGATCCTAAGGAGCGAGAGGTATATCTAAAACTTCTCCAGTTTGGTCCTCAACGCGCAAGCATAATTGCATATCAGCTGGGATTACCGCGTACCACGGTGCAACATATTTTAGTGAGACTTGAACAGCTTGAAGTTGTGGCAAAAACGATTGAAAAAAATGTTTTTGTCTTTGCTGCGATACATCCGGAAGAATTGGTCGCCGTGCTTGAACTTAAAAAACGACGCCAGGCAGCGCAAATGGATAAGACGATTGAACAACTAAAACGCATCACGCCGGAGCTGACGAGCATGATGCAGACAACCAAGAAAATTCCTGGAGTAAAATTCTTTCATGGTCGTGAGGGAGTGCACAATGTACTTTTTGATACGCTCACCTCTAAAACGCCTTTAAAGGATTTTGCCAATATTGATGCCATGTTCGAATATGTTGAAGATATCAATAATGAATACGTGAAAGCTCGTGAAGAGACTACTATTACTAAGCGTAGCCTTATTCTTGATACGCCGTTTGCTCATAAAGTGTATGAGAGTGGGGCCTATTCACCTAAATCACACAAAGGATATAAGTGGATTAATGCTCAGCTGTATCCGTTCTCGCTTGAGATGAATATTTACGATGGGCGTGTCTCGTATATTACCTATGTCGAAAATGATTTTGTGGGTGTAATTATAAAAAACGATTACATCTATGAGATGCATGATTCTATGTGGAATTTGATTTGGGATATATTGCCATCACCATTTTAGGGAACCTCTGGAAAACTATCTTATGACTGCAATTTCTGATCTTCGCCTGCAAACTGCCTCATGCCTCCTCACCGTATCTAGCCCGATACGGCATCGTCGTCATTCAGCGTTTTCGGCAGAAGCTCAGAAATTTCGTTACAAAACATAGTTTTCCAGAGGTTCCTTGATTTTTTGCAACAACTTTTTGTTGTAGAAAGTTCCGACAGTTAATAACCGGCACTCGGTACATCTGCTTCAAGACTCGCAAAAGTGTGGCCTGTTTATTTTTATTACAGGTGTTTTTTGCTGTTTCATGTCAATCTTGCCGCACCTCTCTAGGGCAGGTAAAGAGAAGGGGATAGAACATATTCTATCCTTTATAATCTTTTTAAATTCCTATGCTCGACGTAGCAATGAAAAAACAAACAGCCAAAAGCAACGGGAAGATGAAACTCACGCCGCATGAACATGAGTTGTTTAGCTGCCTTGCACTTGGGCAGGAGCATTTGTTGGAGTTGAGCTACATAGAGCTGGAAGATCGAAATTTGGAAGTTAAAGAAATGCGCGCATCGAAGGCTATGTCTAGTGATGAGATGCGAAAAAGATTTTTGCCTTACTTGAAACAGGAAAAAGGAATTAAAGCGATCACGGTTTTCTTTTCAGATATGGAAGGTCGTCTTCATGCGTTGGATTACGATAAAAAATTCTTGCTCGATTCAGAAGATAATCTCACCTTTGATGGTTCATCTATTCGTGGATTTACTGCACAGAAAGAATCTGATCTTCGCTTGAAGTTAGATTGGACGAGCTTCCGCTGGGCACCCGCAGATTTATTTGGTCCGGGGAAAGTTTTGCTCTTCGCAAATATTGCGGATAAAGACGGTAGTCAATATGAAGGTGATTTTCGTGGGAAACTTTCACGCTTGCTCAATGAACTCAAATCCAAGCGTGGTATGACGGTTGTTATTGCACCAGAGATTGAAGGATTTCTCTTTGACGGTGATAAATCCGAGCAAACTTTTGAAGAGCATGTCGGCTTTAAGTTAGTCACAGCAAGCGGTTACTTTAGTTCGCTTCCACAGGATGTGTTGCGTCAGTTTATCGATAAGTTTGCAGAAGTGCAGCGTGCGTTGGGTTTTCAAAATGAAAAGGATCATCCCGAAGTTGCTCCCTCTCAATTTGAGTTGAACTTCCGTTATACATTCGCATTGGATACGGCTGATCAAGTGTTGCTCTACAAACTTCTTGCTCGTCAGGTTGCCAGCATGATGGGGTACACTGCTTGTTTTTTGCCTAAGCCAATTCAGGGAATTAACGGAAGTGGCATGCATACGAATATGTCGATCTCGGTAAAGGATAAAAATATTTTCTACGATAAAAATGGCACCTATCATTTGTCGGAAACGGCCAATCGTTTCTTAACGGGCATTTTATACTACGGTCAGGATTTATGTTTGGCCATCAATGCAAGTGTGAACGCCTACCGACGTTTGGATCCTGCATATGAGGCACCAAACGAAATTAAAATGTCAGCGACCGATCGTGGTTCAATGATTCGTATTCCTATTGGAAATGAAAAATCAGCACGTATCGAGGTACGCACGGTAGCGCCCGATGCAAATCCATATCTTGCTTTTTATACCCTTATTAAAGCGGGTTTGCGCGGACTGGATGCGACTAAAGATGAACTCAAAAAAATGGAGCAAAAAGTTTTTCACCGTGAGGTACAAAAATTGCCCGGAGAGATTTACACGGCTATGGATAATTTCGACCGTAGCGATTTTATGCGCGATATTATGGGGGCGGACAATCACTCCAAGTATCTCGCGCTCAAGCGTATGGCCGCTGATCGCAGTCCACGTTTGCTTGGTAAAAGTGTGAAGTGCCGAGAAATTCTCGATCATCACGAGATCACTAACCAGCTGCTCTGGTCTGCTTTCTAAACGAATCTATTTAAGTAAAGAGCCTCTGTATGATGTACGGGGGCTCTTTTTCGTTAAAAGTCAGCTTGCTATTGATAGTTGACATTCGTATTATATATATCTTAAATATGGCTGAAGTACCTGAAAATGATGATAAATTAGATGCGTCAAAAGTCGTCTCTATCGACGAGTGGAAGAATCGGAGGAGTAAGCCTCAGGACGATGTGGCAGCGCGGGTTAAAAGAGCGACCAGTCCTCTATGTGATTTTGAGACGACCGAGTTCGAGATGAGCCTTTTTCGGTATAGAGAAATTATCCGATATCAACATGAGGCAATCATAGCTCCCATCCCCTATGGACATAGTTCTGAGAGGGGTACTGATTCAGAAGCGTTAGAATCAATCCTGGATGAGTATGTAGCCGCGGCCGGTGAACATCCGGTATACCTGGATGTATTTAGGACCATTGAAGAGGAGACGTCTTTTTTTTCTCGCCTGGCTTATCGCATTGTCGCTACTCAAGTTCCTGCAGGCCCACCTGGATTTACTCCCGCCCAGCTCGCTTTTTTCAAATCGATTGATGTAAACAGAATTGGTTCTCCGGGACTTGCAATCTACTCTTTGCTGGCAGCACATCATGAACTATATGGTGACAGGGGGTTACTTATATATCTTATGGGGTTTGAATTTAAAGAAATTGCTCAAGATCAATTTTCTGACATCATCAAACAAATGGCTGCTTTTGTACGTGAGGGAAATAATCTTAATACGGCACGATCCGCATGTGATGAGTTGATCGGACTGTTATTGGAGATTATGGATCGTAATCCTGCTGCTGAGACTGAAGTATGGGAGGTGGTGAGGGCGGCTTCAGATGCAATTCAATTTAGTGCGGTAGATTATGTGCGTCAGACGGTGGATCACGAGAAAGGCCGGTCGACTTATATGGTTGAAGGAAATGAGTTTAAACGGGATTTCTTGCCACTTATAGATGCCTACGATAAGCAACAAACAGAATTCGGCTGGCAGCTGATTTGTCAGTGCGTGAGAGACTGGACGGATGCGGTACGGGATAATACTGTTTTGGTTCAAATAATGGTCGAACAGGCTGCGGAACTTGCATCCCGCCGGGGATTTAATAAAGCCCAGATGAAAGAGCGGTTTAGGGAGTTGATTTTTTCCTAAAAAAGGACTATCATGACTAGATACAAAAATAAAAACAAATCGTTATGCATGACACAACAAATTTCACTACAACGCTTATTGATCAGGCTGAAAAGTTAAAGCACGCTGGTAAGCATGAAGAGGCGATCAAAGTATGTGAAACGATTTTATTGAGTGACTTGGAATGTGTGGAGGCGTTTGAAGAATTAGGAGATAATTTTCTTTCTCTAAAACAATATGAGAAAGCAGAGAAAGCTTTGAAACGTGCGATTCAGTTAGATAGTGATTCTGCGAATGGAAATTATTTGTTGGGTTTTACCTATTCTGCGCTGGGAGATTGGTCACGCTCAATTGATTATTTGGAAGCTGCGGATAAACTTCAGTCGAATCATCCTGAGATTCTGAGATGTTTGGGATGGTCACTTTTTCATTACGGACAAAAAAAGAAGGGGATTATTATTTTAGAGCGCGCGCGTAACTTGGCATTTGATGACTGTTTGATTTTGTGTGACTTGGGTGTGTGTTACCTCAATGAGAAAAATTTCGAAAAAGCGATTACGTTGTTTGATCACGTATTGCAGTTGGAGCCTGAGAACGATAAGGCTCGTGAGTGCCTCAAGGCCTGTAAATTTTTCCAGCGTGAGTACGACAAGATGAAGACGCGGAAATAGTTTTTCAGAGGTTTCTTACAGCTGAGTAAGTTCCTCTATAACTCGATTGGTACGTCGTCCGATGGCCTGGTTTGAAGTTTTAAATAAATTTGGATGCTCTGGTATGCCGCCTCTTTTTAAGGATTCTTGGATTTCTTGAATCGTATGATCGGCTATATCTCCGGTGCGGCGAACATCTTCTATTCCTCCCACAATTTCATCGACGCCAAAAGGGAAACCTAACGCATCACTATAGACAATGCAGAGTTCGCGCTGATGAATTAAATGTCCCACCTGACACACAAGACCCGTTGCAGGATTGGGATGGCCGTATGAAGCGGCAGCAATATCTGCATCAGGAAGTCGTAATTTGTCTCGTACAAAAACAGGATCACGGTGAGTGTGCCAGAACACTTCTTGCGTATCGTGATCAACCATAAAGTCGCCCCCATTTATGAATGCACTGAATGCTCGATTAGATGCAATTGCTGCGTGGTACTCATGTCCTGCAATACTTCTCAGTATGCTACTTGTTGCAGCTGGATTGAGGTCATGTGTTTTTCTTGCTTGATTTAGGCCATTATGAATTCCAACCCTTCTTCGCGGGAAGGCAAGTTCCTCATCATACATTTCCCTAAAGGCGATATTGAATTCCACTGCGCCCTTTATAAAAGGTGCGACGTACATTGAGGGATATACTCCCATTGGATTTTTAAATTGAGCATAACGTTTTATATAGGGAGGTTTTTTTTGTTGGTCAGTTGCCGCTTTATTTACTTCTTTTACACCTTTGTAATCCAGGTCAATATCTTCATTGAAAAGTTCATCGCGAGAAACCGTAGCTACAAATGATATTGTTTTTCCATTGAACAGCGCATCAACCTTAAAAATGCCATGGTACTGTCCCATTTGAATTAGTTGAATAGTAGCTTTATCAATTGTATCGACGAGTGATTCATCAATACCTTGTACTAATGAAATAAGTTTTTTTAAATATTTTGCTCCATTAGACATGAGCACTTTCTCAATTCCTTCAAAACACATGTCGAGTGAATATCCCCACTTTTCTGTCCCTATGCCGGGTTCAATAGGCATGGTCCATCGATTTTGGTCTGTTTGATGGCTATTTCCAAGCCAAGTTTCTGCAGTACGTTGGAGCGGGACCGTACAGCCGGCAACTTCCCGCTGAACACTTGCTCGTAGAGCCTCGTAGTGAGAACGTGGCTTCATGGCAGCGCGGGGAGTAACTGGATTGAAGCCAGCCATCTCAAGTATTTGTGCTAATTGTTCCGGGCCTGGTCTATGCATGGCGAATGATTATATAAACATTTGCCTATTTTGGCAAGCCGTCTTACAATGACTTCCCCAGACCTTTTACAATGAGCGATCAAGTTTGTAGGCTCCACTTTGTACGTAAGTGGCGAGTGAGGAATCCGGCTCTGCCGGTTGCGAACGAAGCGGAGCTTATAAATTAGGAAAGTCCGAGCTGCGTAGGACAGGAAAGTTGCTAACGGCAACCGAGCCGTGCCAAAACACGGTTTAGGGAAAGTACCACAGAGACAATATAGTTCTGCCTTTACTGGTGGGATGAAGGTGAAAAGCCCTCGGTAAGTTCTTTGGCGCAAGCCAGAGAGAGCCAGGGACCGCCGTAGCGATACGGATGTGTGGGCAAACCCTTTCTGCAGCAAGGCAGGATGGCGGTTGTGGGATTAGTCTCGTGTTCGGGGCTCCACACTGCCTGCCGCATGAGTCTGTCAGCAATGGCAGACCTAGAGAGATGATCGTACACCGCTTTTAATCGGGCGGTGACAGAACTCGGCTTATGATTTGTAGAAGGTTTGGGGGCTTTGAGAAACTAAGTTATCATTCCAGTAGTGAAACGAGTAGAAATTTTTTTCGGCGCTATACGGCTTCCCATCGACTTTTTTTTAGTCTTCATGGCGCTGTTGTATGCATACTATTTGCGTCTGCATGCAGATGCCGTTTTTCCGCAGTTTTTTCTCAAACAGGCAGACTTTGCCAGCTTCCCGCCTCTTGAGACCTATCGAATCTTGTCCTTATATGGGGCCGGCTTGTTTGTCGCGATCGTGGCGCTGGGTCGCGGGTATGCTTTGAAATCAACTTCCTCAATCTCGCATGAAATTAAAATAGTTATTGTCGCGGCGCTGATTTGGTTGATGAGTGTGATTACCTATTATTTCTTTTTGCGTGAGTTCCTTTTCTCCCGCTTGGTACTCTTTTTTGCACTGGGTCTTGCACTGAGTTTTGTATTGGCTGGTCGCTTGGCAGTTCGTTTTTTACAGACGATGTTGATTTTGCAGGGGATTGGTGTGCGCAGAATTATTTTGGTGGGCAATGGTTCTGTCGCAGATCAGCTTGATCATTTCATTGGTCTACGTCCACGTTTGAAAGTGATTGCCCGTGTGCAAACATTTGAGAAACTTGAAGAGACACTGAAACATTTTCGCAACACCGATGAAGTTATTCAGACCGATACCGAGCGCATCAATGCGGAAGATATTATTGAACTGTGTCGCGAATATCATGTGCAGTATAATTTTGTACCGACGGTTTTTGAGGTACGTCGTTCAAATATTCACATGCAGGAAATCAATGGAATTCCGCTCATAACCTTGCAGCCGACGCGTCTTGATGGATGGGGAAAAGTTATTAAACGATTATTTGACTTAGTGGTTTCGTTCTTGGGTTTGATTATCTTGTCACCAGTTTTTCTTATCATTGCGATTGCGATCAAACTGGATTCACGCGGCAGTGTGTTTTTTAGACGGCTAGATGACGGAACGCCAGCACTGAGAATCGGAGAGCGTGAAAAACAATTTTGCTGCATCAAATTTCGCACGATGCGTAGTGGAACTCATGCCATGCGTTACAACGAATTAGCCGATAAAAATATTCGCAAAGGGGGTCCGCTGGTAAAAATTGCAAATGATCCGCGCGTCACGCGTGTAGGAAAATTTCTCCGTCAGACTTCACTGGATGAGTTGCCGCAGTTATGGAACGTATTAATTGGTGAGATGAGTTTGGTGGGCCCGCGGCCACATCTACCTGAAGAAGTTGCTCGTTATCAACGTCACCATAAATTTGTCCTCGCCATTAAGCCTGGCATCACAGGTATGGCTCAAATCAGCGGCCGCTCTGATCTACCTTTTGAAGAAGAAGTCCGTCTGGATACCTATTATATCGAGAACTGGTCGTTGTGGCTGGATATTAAGATTTTGTTTAAGACGCTCGGGGTCTTGGTGAAGCCGTATAGGGAGTAAATTTATTCGGCGAGCAATAATCCAATTTCATCAGCTAAATCGGAGAACATATCTTGAGCCCTCATCCTAAGTTCATCTTTTGCTTTATCTGGTCCCATAAATCTTGAGCTGCAATCTGCTTCATATAGTTTCCGTACCGCTTGCATGCGTTTTACTTTTGGAAGTGCCTCATTAGTTGCAATTCCCTCAATAATTGAATGATTATCGCAGGCAAAAAGTGCATCAAAAATATCATCCTTAAGAGCTAGAGGGGATCTGCTAACAAGTCGTAGCCGAACTTCGTAGTGATACTTGTCCATGCTTGTTAGCATAGTAGTGATGTCAGCACCTGTGATATCAAGTTGCTCCGATCCTACGGTAGCTGCATCTTCTTTTGCATATTTAAAAGTATTATACCAATCTCCAATAGATGCCCACTCTTCCAATAAGATGCGTTTTTTGGTGGTGGAAGTTGCATGGGGATGATAGAAAATCTGTACCGGGAATTTACGCAGTTCAGTATCACGGGAAAGTATTTCAACGAAGCATTGAATACGGTCACACATTTCATCCAAGACTTCCGGCGGTGTATCAGGGTGATTCAACATAGCTTCCATAATAGTATGATGGCTTAAACCTTGCGCTGTTGAATTGTAATGCTTCCAGATTTTTCTAATATCATCGGGACTTCGTTCGTCTGCGTATGTAGGATCAAGAAGCAGACGGTGCATGTCCTCGCCAACGGAGGTGATGTCATAGGCAGGTTTTTTCTTAAATGATCTTATCCGTTGTGCGCTAAGATCTTCGGTATTATCAGCAAGTGCGGCTGCAGATCGACTTGCGCATGCGCCAATGATTTGGGCAGGGGAAAGATATCTTTTCTCTCCTATCGTAGTGATCATTGATTCACTCATGACTATTAATGGCTGTGTTCTGGCTGGTTCCAATGTAAGCTCTCTATCATCTAATTCTAATCTAAGACTGCGGAAACGTTCGCCAAACCTGTCTAAAACTAATTCCAATACTTCCGCCAGTACCTGTTGATTGCCAAAAAGTGTGTCTACAACTTGCCTAGGAGAAAGCGGAAGACTTGCAACATTATCCATGTCATCCGGCGTAACTGTCGCATCGGGATTTTTTTCAGGGCCGGCTACTTTATCTTTGTCGTCTGGCATAGGCAGGTTACACTACGCATAATTCAGCATTTAGTCAAGCACGCTATGATGTCCGACATAAGGTGTCTCGTAAGGCTTCCTTTTTTCCTGTATTCTACAACCCGCATATGATTACATTCCTTCAAAAATTACTGGGTGATCCAAATGAGGCTGAAATTAAAAAATTATGGCCGATTGTTAAGAAGATTAATGAAATTGAAGAGGGCTATCAGAAGAGCCTTACTGATGCCGATATTCCGCTCAAAACAATTGAGTTTAAAGAGCGTTTGGCAAAAGGTGAGTCGCTCGATGACTTATTGCCGGAGGCTTTTGCATTGGTGAAAAATGCCTGCCGTCGTCTAGTGGGAAAAAAGTGGCCGGTGCGTGGACACGACATTACCTGGGATATGGTGCCTTTTGATGTGCAGTTGATTGGTGGAATGGTGCTGCATCGCGGACGTATCGCTGAAATGAAAACAGGTGAAGGAAAAACATTAGTTTGTACCTTGCCATTTTATTTGAACGCGCTTGAGGGCAGAGGAGTATTTCTTGTTACGGTAAATGATTACTTGGCGCAACGTGATGCTGAGTGGATGGGAGGACTTTATAATTTTTTGGGTATGACGGTGGGCGTGGTAATGCACGGCCAAGATCAAAAAACAAAGTACGATGCGTACCGCTGTGATATTACCTATGGAACTAATAATGAATATGGTTTTGATTATCTACGCGACAACATGTCTACGGATCCAGGCCAGATTGTTCAGCGTGAGTTGCACTATGCGATCGTGGATGAGGTGGACTCGATTTTGATTGATGAGGCTCGCACGCCATTGATTATCTCTACACCTGCTGAAGAATCGACGGACAAATATTTCCAATACGCCCGTTTGGTGACGCAGTTGGTTGAAAAAGAACATTACATGGTGGATGAGAAGTTGCGTGCTGCAACGCTTACTGAAGCGGGAATTGCACGTATGGAAGAGTTACTTGGCATGAAGAATATGTATGAAGAAGGGGGATTTGAGACGATCCATCATATGGAACAGGCACTCAAGGCTCACGCCGTTTTTAAACGCGATGTGGATTATGTGGTGCGTGAAGGAGAAGTGTTAATTGTGGATGAATTTACTGGCCGTCTTATGCCAGGTCGCCGTTATTCTGATGGATTGCATCAGTCACTTGAGGCAAAAGAAAATGTTGAAGTGAATCGCGAGACGCGCACATTGGCAACGGTGTCATTTCAGAATTACTTCCGTTTGTTTCATAAGCTCGCGGGTATGACAGGTACGGCGGTGACGGAAGCTGAAGAGTTCGCAAAAATTTATAAGTTGGATACGATTGTTATTCCCACAAACCGTACGGTTACTCGTATTGATTATTCTGATGCAGTCTACAAAAATCAGCGTGGGAAATTTATGGCAGCGGTGGAAAAAGTGAAACAGTTGCATGCAAAAGGTCAGCCAGTGTTGATTGGTACTATTTCAATTGAGCGATCTGAATTGTTGAGTAAGTTGCTCCAGGCAAATGGTGTACCGCATACGGTATTGAACGCAAAAAATCATGAGCAGGAAGCGGAAATTGTGGCCAATGCAGGTCGCCGTGGTGCAGTGACAATAGCTACGAACATGGCTGGTCGTGGAACAGATATAAAACTCGCTGAAGGAGTGAACGAACTTGGTGGATTGTTTGTGTTGGGTACGGAGCGCCATGAGTCACGTCGTATTGATAATCAGTTGCGTGGTCGTTCTGGACGTCAGGGTGATCCTGGTGCAAGTCAGTTTTTGGTTTCTATGGATGATGATTTGATGCGCCTTTTTGGTGCCGATCGTGTTCAGCGCATGATGGATTTCTTGAAAGTTCCCGATGATATGCCGATTGAAAATCGCATAATCACGAACTCAATTGAGGGCGCACAGAAAAAAGTTGAGGCGAGAAACTTTGATGTTCGTAAACATTTGGTTGAGTACGACGATATCATGAACAAGCATCGCGAAATTATTTACGCTCGTCGTCGAAAAATGCTCTTCACACAAAATGTGAAGAATGACGTGTTGTTGCTTTTGGAAGAAGAGGCTGAACAGTTGGTGCTTTTCCACACACAGACGGGTGATCATCGCGAGTGGGGTCGTGTGGGTATTAAAGATGCAGTTGAGACGATTCATAAAGATCCTGAACACGCATTCGATTTTGAACAGCTTGAACGATTCGATACGCAAGATGAGATCATCGATATGGTGAAACATTATCTACGCGATGCTTACATCCGCCGCGAAAAATCTCTGCCGGATTATAAAGAAGGAGATCCTACGGACTCCGCTACAGGTTCAGCAGTTTTGCGCATGGTAGAGCGTTCAGTGTATCTGCGTACGCTCGATCTTTTATGGATGGAGCATATTGATAACATGACTCATTTGCGTGAAGCGGTTTCACTGCGTGGCTATGCACAGCGCGATCCGTTGATTGAGTATAAGCAGGAAGCGTTTACTATGTTCACGACCCTCCTGAATACGATTCGCCACAATACGGTACTCACGCTCTTTAGAATTGAGTTCCAGCAGGAGGTGAAAGATCCGTATATGAAATCGAGCGAAGAACCAAAAAACCTCGTTACTAATGAAGCGCAGATAGAGAGTAATCTAACAGGTGGCAAGCCAGAGGCGAGCTCACATAAATCGGGAAATGTAGCGCAAGCGCAAGATAGTCACGAAAAAATTGGTCGCAACGATCCTTGTCACTGCGGCTCAGGGAAAAAGTACAAGAAATGCCATGGCGCGGAGGCGTAGGAGTTTAGCTATCAAGAAGTTTCCACGCTGCTTTTAAATCTTCACCAATACCCCTAACTATATCACTTACCGTAAGTGGTGTAGTTTTTTTGTCAGCTTCCGCTTTAGCCATTAGTGCTTTTGCTGTTTCTGGTCGATGTACTTCATGGGTTATTTTCCCATTTATTTTTGTTGTCTCCAGGGCCGTTCCAGGCGGTAATCCGCCGCTTTCCGCAGCTCTTACCAGCCTACTAACTGCTAATTCTAATGGGTCACGATTTTCTAGTTTTGGATCAGGGGTAACAAATATACTGGTTTGTAGACGATCAAAACCTGGTGCGGGAGTGCGTACTACCTGCACGTTAACAACTTTTCCTAGACCACTTGTTTGTATAGTTTCCCTAAAAGATTCAACAAGAGCATCGATCTTGGGTACATGCCTCTCGGGTGTATCAAAAGTGCAGATCACATGCGACCAAGGATGATAGGGATCCTCAAGACCCCGCTCTGCAGCTGGAGTTATTCGTAGTTCTTCGCCATCCATAAACGTTAATATTTATGTTGCATATCTGTATTTAGTTAAGACACTACGCTTTTTTAATACCAAATCAATTGACGCAGTAACTAAACATTACACATCATAAATCCCTAAACATGAGCATTTTTCCTGATTGTATTGTTTTACCTTTTGTATATCCCCATCGTTCATAAACTCTTATCGCGTTGCTATTTTTTTTGTGTACGGCCAGGCTCAAATACGAAGGCTTAGAACTGCGGTCAGCTCGTTTTTGAGATTCTGCTTTAAATGCATCATGTAGCTGACTTGCGACACCTTGATCGCGTGCGGCCGCATCAACGATGATCCACACCAATTGCATCTGTACGCCTTGTTCACCTTTATCTGCTTCATGCATCTCAATTAATCCGAGGACATTTTTTGAAGCATCTTGAACGGTAAAAATTACACTGCCTTTTTTTAGTAGTAAGTTTAATGCACTGTGGCTATTTCGTGCCTCAATATCCGTTTCGCGTCCCTGTGTGGCATGCGAGGTCGGATAGTTTTGTTCGAAAATCCTTACTATTTCTGTAGCAATTTTCGCGGGCAGAACCGACTTTTTGTCATATCGTTTTACGGTGTTGCTCATGAATGGCTAAAATATCATTTTTTAGAGCCATTGTCAAACGAGTGGGGGTAACCTCTACGATCTAAAAAGGGTTTTTCAACAAAGTAATAGGTCATGGTAGATAGAACCAGTGCTATAGCCAATGAATATAAAAAAGAATAGGTGAGCCCTAGTGTAAGTTTCATGACCTGCTCAATTACAATAAAGTGCCAAATATAGAAGCTATAGCTTATTTTTCCGAGGAATTCGGTAATGGGATTTCCCATAACGACTTTGATTCCCTTATGTGCAAAAAATAGCCCAACAAAGAAGAGTGCGGTGAAGAGTCCAATTAAAGAGTGGAGGAATATTTGATAAAAAAGAACATCTCTAAATCCGCCACCTAGTTCTGCAAAAACACTCATGCCCCAATATATTCCTACAGCACCAATTGCCAAAAATACGGGGCTCAAGTAGGTTAATATTTTGTTTCCGGGATACCGCAATACGACAAGTGAGGCGAGCATTCCAAATGCGAACTGATCTGCTCTCCCTATGAAATTTTCGGTAAAAATTACTCTTGTAATGCTGTCCCATGCACCATAAAAAGTGGTGATGTAATATCTAAAGAGATAGCTTGCAATAGCCATTAATAAGGCAAAAACGATGATTCGTCGAGTATTTTTTTTT
Source organism: Candidatus Altimarinota bacterium (assembly GCA_018061065.1). Classification (GTDB taxonomy): domain Bacteria; phylum Patescibacteriota; class Gracilibacteria; order UBA1369; family UM-FILTER-53-11; genus JAGOUV01. The sequence continues at coordinate 68,575 of JAGOUV010000002.1, forward strand.
GTAATAATAAAGAAGAGCGGAAGGAAAAAATAAAAGATCATTTCGATCGAGAGGCTCCATAGAACGGGATTGATTCCATAGTAGGTAGAGGGGCTGAAACTTTGTAGGAAAAATAGGTGAGCAACAATATCTTTCATGCCCGATAAAGTGGTCAGGGTTACGGGTGTGAGAAAAGCTAATGCAATAATGAGGGAAAAATAATAAATCGGAGCAATTCTAAAAAACCTTCGTTGAAAATATGTTTTGTTTACGCCGTTTATGTAGATTGATCTGAAAATAAAAAAACCACTCAACACAAAAAAGATATCCAAGCCTACGTGTCCAGCAAGTCCAACAGTATGCAAAAAACCTTGACCAGCGATTGCTACCATTCCGCTCAATCCGTAAAAGTGGAAAATAAATACCAGCAGCGCAGCAATTCCACGCATGCTATCGAAACCAGCATATTTGGCAGCTGAACTCATAGATATATGCTGATGACGGTTGAGGTGATGGCGATGAAGTAGGGGAATAGTATCTTCGCCTTGCCGACTACAGGAGCTTGTAATTTTTCTTCGAGCATCACGAGCGTGCGGCTTGCGCTGTAGCTCATCATGAAGAGCAATGCTATGCCCAGAACGTTAAAGACATGCGCTAGGATGAAGTCTGATGCAGCGGTACCTAGTGGTGAGCTCAAGAGGTTGCCTTCTTGTACCATGACTCCCCAAAAAACGCTGTGTGCACAGAGTGCAAAGATCAAAAGTATGGTGTTCGTAACGGCGGGTTTCCATTTTGGGCCTTTATTCCCATTCATAATCACAAAGACAAAATCTTTCAGTACTACGAAGAAGAGAATCGGCATGGTGATCCAGGGAGAAAGTTTGGTGACGTCACTACCGGAGAAAAATTGCACAGCAGTAAAGGTCATGATCAGGAGCGCCAGCATGTGCATGATGTAGAGAAAAACACCAAAGCCCATGATAGTATCTCCAAAGGTGAACTGCTGCTTGAGCTCTCGTATTTTTGCGCGGCTGGCAAAATGCTCCAAAATAATAACTGCAAGAATGATACTGCCCAAGACGGGTGCCGTTTGTATCTGGCTACGCGCTTGAAAAATATACTTCTCCACAAATGGATGCACTAAAAGCACATACCCAGAAAAGATAAGGTGTAGAACGAGGAGTTTATTGAAAGCGGGACGATTCACAGCCCTATTCTAACACACAGGCAGGTGTAAAGTTTGCCGGTACGCCACTTGCCTTATACTTAGGGATACGGACGGTGAGTGAAGTAGGAGTTTTCTTTTCCAGCGCGTTCATAATTATTGCTCTTGTCTCAGGAAGTACGTCTGCAGTGGTGGAGAGCGTGTTATTTTTAATAATGCCGAGAGGAAAGGCGATGGTATTTACGGGGATGCCCACGACCGGAGCGCCGCTCTGCTCTTCATAATAATCATAGAACGTCTCCAACGCACCTACGATATTTGGCTTATTTACTATTATATATACGCGTTTAACCTGCTCGCCCATGCGCTCTTGCTGTTGAGAAATTATCTTACCCGTAAGATAGACTTTTCCTACACCCTCGCCACTGGGAAGAAGTTTGAAGTCATCGCGAATGAGATCTGCATTCTCAGGAAAGTCTAAACATACCTCGGGAATTTCACGTGGCTCTTGATCGCCGGGCACCTGCACTACGGGAACTTCTGGCTGAGGCTGAGGGGCACCTGGAGCACAGCCCATAAGGAAAAGAAGAGACAGTGAGGCGCTGCTAATTTTTGTGAGAGTCTTCATACTGCTTATTATACAGTACCCGCTTATTTTCGTGACCAGAGAGGGAATTCTTTGTTTTCGGTGCAGCTCATGGACTCAATCATATTCGTAAAGTTGAAGCCGGGATACTCTGAGACGTGATCGTAGACAGCATCATAACCTGGAGCATCTTGAGGAAGCAGACATTTTTTCTCAGTGCCAATCAGTGAGAGAAAAACATCAGAACTAAAAGGCCCCGCATCTGTGGTGATTATCTTAATTTCGTTAATATCGCTCCAGGCCATCTGAACTATGGTGCCATCTGTATTTTGAATTTCTACGAAATCGTCAGTGACAGTTATGTTCATAGTACGGGGGTGCTCTATTGTTTATCGATTTCCTGTTGAAGTGCTGCCCATCGATTGCTTACTTTTTTTGCGTCCTGTCTAATACGAGCCCATATCGGCCCTAGGATAGCATCTTCTTCCTGTGCTACTTTATCCATCTGTGCTATTTTTCTTCGGACTTGTTGATCAAGCATCTGATCACTAAAGTGTTCAATTTTTGCTTTTGTCGCGCCTCCAAATATGAAACGAAATTTTTCTTCTCTCGTCATCACTGAAAGATCTAATTCCACTTTGCCATCTGGTTGTTGAGCCTCTTGAGTCATAATTTGAAATTTTGGTGGAGGTGAAGGGACTTGAACCCTCGGCCTCTTCCATGCCATGGAAGCGCTCTAGCCAACTGAGCTACACCCCCTCAATGCCCGTTATATTACACAAACACCACTTAAGCATCAATTAC
>JAGOUV010000002.1:71208-89287 GCA_018061065.1 Candidatus Altimarinota bacterium
AATTTTGGTGGAGGTGAAGGGACTTGAACCCTCGGCCTCTTCCATGCCATGGAAGCGCTCTAGCCAACTGAGCTACACCCCCTCAATGCCCGTTATATTACACAAACACCACTTAAGCATCAATTACTACTTGATAGCTTTCTGGATTAATTGTATCTGCTAATTTAGCCCCAAAGAATTCGCCCCAATTTTCCTTAGTGAAATCTTTTAGAAACGGTGTGCAGAGCGTGGTCATGTAGTAGATATTTTGCGTGAATTTTCCATCAGTCACTGCGGCAATCAACTCTGCATCCAGGCTCATTTTTTCCTGATAGCGATAATTGAAGTTCATGAGTTTAGGGATCGATCGACCAAGCGAGCTAAATCGGTGGCATCCCAAAACTTCCCTGGAGCTCATATCTACGGATGCACCCATCGTGCGACAGTCGTGATTGCGAAACTCATAAACCGTGCAGGCACCGGCGGGATTTTTTGGATCCAGGGCAGGGCAGTCTGACTCCACGCTATACAAAAAACGTGCGAACTCCGCATGGGTGTTGAGTGCCGTCACGCGATCCACATTTCTTTTTTCAAATTGTAATGGCTCACCCTGGGTGATTTTTTCCTGTATCGCTCTAGCAGTACGGACACGTTCCTCGAGCTGTGCAGCGGGCATTGTCTCGTGAATGCCTTTACTCAGGTAATAGGCCTCCACAAAAGTTATGGGGAAAAGCTGCTTGCAGCAGTCGAAGCATTTATTTTTACACGGAAGCTCCGGAGCGCTTGCATAGACCTTGCTCGTCGCAGTGTCCAGATCCCCTAAAATATTTTTGTATGAATCTAGAATCGTCTGTATAGACATGACTAGCTTTTTACCATTACGTAGAACTTCAAATACTTTCCTTCAGGGAAGTGAATGTTAAACGGATGATCAACGGGTTGATGGTTAACCTCAATTATTTTCAACATGCAGTTGGCACGCTGCGCGACACGCAATAGCATCTTCACAAACATCTCGTCAGTTACGTGAGACGAGCAGGAGCTTGAGATAAGGATTCCTCCCTCAGGTAGCAGTTTGAGGGCTTTCTCATTGATAAAAACGTATCCCGCCATTCCCTTGTCCATACTCTTTGCGTTTTTCACAAAAGCTGGAGGATCCAAAATAATAACATCAAATTTTTCACGTGCTGCGATTGCGTCTTCCAGATATTTAAAAACATCAGCATCAACAAATGAATGATTTTTTAGAGGAATTTTATTAATCTCAAAATTTCGTGCTGCGGTTTCCAGCGCTGCGCCGGCTACATCGACACTCACGGTTTCACTCGCTCCGCCAAGTGCTGCGTAGATCGAAAATCCACCGGTGTATGAGAAACAATTCAAGACACGTTTTCCAACGACATACTTCTGCAGTGCTTTACGATTTTCACGTTGATCTAAGAACATTCCCGTTTTCTGACCGTCTGCTACATTTACTAATAACGTCACGCCATTTTCCTTAATCTCAATTTCCTGAGCTGGTTTTTTGCCCCAGAGTAAACCTTTTGGCTGATCTTCCAGACCCTCATGTACACGTACGCCCACATCGCTGCGTTCGTAAATTGTTTTTGGATCGCAAACTTTTCGCAGTGCCCCCACAATAATATCGCGCATCACATCCATACCGAGCGTATGGAGCTGAATTACATACGTATCATTATATTTATCGATAATCAGACCCGGCAACTCATCACTCTCGCCGTACACCAATCGGTAGGCATTTGTCTCACGCGTATTGATAAAGCGCTCGCGGATAGCTTTTAACTCTGCGATTTTTTTCTCAAAAAACTCCTGATTAATTTCTTCTTTCAAGTGGCGGGTCAAAATACGCACGCGAATCGAAGAGTTCGGATTATAGTATCCTCGTGCCACAAAGTGTTTATGATCTGAGCTGTAGATATCCACTATTGCTCCTGGCATTGGTGGCGTAACAGGCTCGTGAAAGGCATTTGAAAATATCCATGGGTGCAGGCTTCGCACGGCATGTTCTTTTCCACGTTGAATAAGCAAAATTGGATTCACGGCCGCATTATACAGCTATTTTGCTTTATATCTAGTCTATAACTGATTATCGCCCGCTTCCTGAGGCATATACTCCATGGCCGTCTCCTCTGAAATGGCCCCCAACTCTACTAAGCCAGTCAGTGCGCGTTTCATTGTTTGCATGCCATCACCTACGCTCGTCTCCAAAACTGACTGAATCTGATAGGTCTTACTTTTGCGGATCATATTGGCAATCGCATTGTTATTGAACAAAATTTCATGGGCTGCGACGCGTCCGTTGCCGTCTTTTCTCTTCATTAAGTTCTGCCAGACAATTGCGCGCAAACTTTCGGAAAACTGAGTGCGAATCTGGCTTTGCTGTGAAGGAGGGAAGGCATCAATAATACGATCCACTGACTTAGCTGCTCCACTCGTATGCAAGGTTCCGAGCACCAAATGTCCCGTCTCCGCTGCGGTCAGAGCTAATGCAATGGTTTCAGTATCGCGCATTTCACCCAACAAAATAACATCAGGATCCTCACGTAAACTGGATCTTAGTGCATTGGCAAAGGTCTTGGTATGACTGCCCAATTCACGCTGATCGATAATGCTTAATTTATTGTCATGAACAAACTCAATCGGATCTTCAATCGTAATAATATGGCAGCGCTCGGTCTGATTAATATGATGCACAATAGACGCAAGGGTCGTTGATTTACCTGAACCCGTAGGCCCGGTGAGCAACACAATGCCATTTGCAAACTGTGGAATACGCTTCATCTGCTGAGGAAGACTCAGCTCGTCCATCGTTTGAATCTGTGAAGGAATCAAGCGGAAGACGCCCGCTAATCCCAATCTCTGACGGAAGGCATTGGCACGAAAACGCGCCACTCCAGTAATTTCTAATGCATAGTCTAACTCGTAATTTTCTTCAAATAACTTCTGCTGATCAGGAGACATCGTGTCATAGATGTAACGTTTCGCATCTTCATTGGTAATAACATCGTGTTCCTGAATAGAGATCAGGTCGCCGTTAATGCGCAATACAGGATGAGACCCGGTCGTAATATATATGTCCGAGGCCTTATACTCTACTGCGGTGCGGAAGATCTTGTCTAATTGCATAAATCGTATTATTGTACCACACTATTATGGAAATGTATAGGCCAGGGCCATGGCGAAAAATATCTTCAGGTAGTGGCAGATCCTATGAGAGCCATCATCCTGTTAGTGGCTATGCGGTAAATGGCCAACCATCTCGAAACACAGGTCGTCCCCTGCATGTTGCAGAAGAGAAAAGCGACATTCCCGTAGGCGGTTATTTTACTGATACCCCTCCTAGGGAAATGGGAGTAATAAAACAATATGTTGGTAACACTGCCGTGAGGGTGGGTTTTGTTTTGACTAGGGATGAAACCTATGATTATTGGAGAACTATGCCTGATCCCTTAAGCAATCAGGAGCGTCTAGATCTGGCTGCGGCTTATCGCGAATCGCATATAAAAGACGAAGAAAAGCAGGAAAAGAATGGCGCCAATTGAGCTGTGGAAAATAGTGATGGCGAATTCTTGTGAGAAGAGTGCACCTACGAGCAGGATTAACAAAATACGGAGTACGTTTAAAAGATAGACCAACACCAGTCCACCAACCATCCAGAGGATGATTTTTTTTGTGTTTAATTTTGCGTGATTTTTTTTCATCATCACCAGCGCCAAAATAAACAACGCTAAAAATGCAGTAAGTGACTGGAATCCTGCACAGGGAACTCCAATGATTACGCTAAAATCTCCAAGCTTTACCAAGTAGCTGGAGAAGATGACTTGATGGGGAAGGGGTATGATCCAAAAAATAACATTGAGTGCGGCTAAAATAATTGTTGATGAGTAGGTCCAATAGGCTTCTTCAATGAGGTTTGAGATAAAAAGCGGCAGGATAATCGCCACAATTGAGAGGAGTTGTCGGCGGAATTGTTTTATAAAATGACGGCCAAAACAAGCAAAAAATATAATGATATCGCGTATAAAGTTCAGCGCAATTTCTGAATACTCCATGGTGTGCCTGCTATAGCTTTCTAGAAAACGTACCGAAATAAAAAGTGATGCAAGAATAAAAAGTCCCATCCACCAGGTAAATTCTTTCGTATCTTTTTTATAGTCCGCAGTGCTGATACCTTTCTCATTCCAATTAATCATCAGAAACAGGGGAATGACCGCGAGCCAAATGTACTGAACAAATCCGTCATTATAAAATACTTTGTAATCGTAGAGATTCAGTGTGATCAGCGGACGGAGAAACTTAAAGAAAAAGACAAAATACAAAAAAAACGCCGAGCGAAGAATTATTCTATTTCTTTTTTTGATTTCACTTAACACGCTACTCATGCCGGCAGCGTAGCAATATTTTTCAGAAGTTGCACGGCTTCTTCACGATTATTTACCATGATAAGTTTTTTTCTGAACTCAGAGGCGTTAGGCATTCCTTTTACGTACCACGCGAGATGTTTGCGCATCTCCAGCATGCCCCACTGGTCACCTTTAAAGTCACAGCTTAATTCAATGTGTCGAATAATCCAGGGGATTTTTTCCTCAAAAGTAAGTGGTGTAAAACTTTTTCCCGCCATCGCCGCCACAATATCGAGAAATACCCACGGATTACCAAATGTCCCGCGACCCACCATGATGCCGTCGAGATTTTGTAATTTTCCTACCGCATCCGCACCACTTTTAATATCTCCGTTTCCTATCACGGGAATGTTGAGAATGTTCTTCAGCATATACATGGGATTCCAATCTGCCGTGCCCCCATACATTTGTTTGCTCGTGCGGCCGTGAACTATTATTAACTGTGCTCCCGATTTCTCCATCAGTTGTGCAAATTTCAAAAATTCATCTTCATGGTAAACGCTTGTTCCAATACGCGTTTTAACAGAAACAGGCACGCGGCCTGCCGCACCCTCTACTGTCGCCGCTACAATCTCACCCGCAAGGCACGGGTTTTTTAACATCGCCGAGCCATGATCAGAGCTCACGATTTTTTTTGCAGGACAGCCCATATTAATATCAATCGCATCCACGCCCATCTCCACCAGCCGTGCCGCCGCTTTCTTAAAATTCTCGGGCTTCTTACCGAAAATCTGTGCCACAAGCGGGCGCTCTTTATCCGGATTAAAACTAATTTGTCTCAATGTGGCATCGTTACCGTGCAGGAGTCCCTCGATATTCGTGAATTCAGTAAAACAGACAATCTGCGGACAGACTTCTTTTGCCAGCTGACGATAGCTTGAGTCGGTGTACCCCGCCATCGGCGCCAGTGCAATAATCGGTTTGGGAAAATCAGCCCAGGAAAGCATGCCGGGTCATTATAGGTGCTGTGGCTTCCTGCCGCAATTACTTAGGAATCTTAATCTTCTTTGGACCTGTTGTTACCGGGGTGGGAGTAGGTTCAGGTGTGGGTTCCGTTACGGTTGGCTCGGTTGGTGCAGGTATTTCAGCAGAAACATCTGTGTCATCAGGTTGAGTGATCTCATCCGCAGTAGCTTCGTCATTAGTCGTGTCGCTTGTCGCCTCATCTGAAACGATTACCTCGCTAGATTCTTCATCTGCAGCAGCCTCATCTGTAGATGGTACAGTTTCTTCCGTGGTAGTAGTTGGTGCTGTGGGGCTCGAGAAAAAGTAGAAATACAACCCTACTCCACCACCTACAATCACCAATAGTAAGACGACGACTAATACTTTAGTCATCATTCCCGAGCTTGCCTTTGCCATGGGCACGGCCATAGGAGCTACGGGTGTTACCGGAGCTGGTGTAGGCACAGGAGCAACAGGAGGAGGTGTGGGTACTGAGAATGTATCCATGGTATTTTATTTTAGCTAAATTTTGGAAGCACGTTGTCGATTGCACCCCATTCACTGTCATCGGTCATAGGTACAATTAAGGTTACATTGTCACCAACTTCAGCATGGTAATACGTCACTGAAGCCAAGAGTACTTTGTATGCTTTTCCTCCGGCCAAGACTTTGTACTGGCCGTTTTCATAAATCAATGGACCCACTACACGCTTACGTTCGATAGGTCCAATTTGTTTGTAGATAAAACTACCGTCATCTGAAATAGTTAACTTTAATACGTCCCCTGCAATAAGCTTAGACTTGCTGGCGTAGTTCGCAGGTACTGGATATGACTTGCCCTCGGGCCCCATCATATTTTGACCATCAAAGACACCTTCAATAATCTGACCTTTTTCTTCACTTTGCTTAAGACTTGCCGCTTGGCGAACAATGCCCGCCTTAGCGGTAGAGCTGCCACCAGTAAGTTCAGTAATAATATGTTTCGCTGATCTCAAACTAGACTCCGCTGCCTCGAGCATCTCCTTTAACAAAGCTAACTGATCTCCTAATGACATATAAATTTATGTGAGTTTTTAAATGTGTTTTCTATAGTATAGCTTATTTCTGTTCTTTTAGAAAGTGCTCGCGGATTAAATGGCGATACACCTCTGCCGTAACTTTCTCATCTTCAAGGAGTGACTTGATACTCACCTCACCATTTTGCAGCTGATCGATGAGTTCGCTCGTCTGCTTTTTGCGTTGCTGTACCACTTTGTGCTCACGGTAGATAAGTGAGCCACCAATGATGCCGATCACTCCCATCATCATCCAGAACACTCCTTTTTCAAGCTCGAGCCCAAAAACCTCAAAGCTTAATTTAGTACCCACAAAGAACACTAGCTGGTAGGCCAGATCTTCCATGCGAGGATATTTTTCGAGAAGTCGTACGAAAACACTTGAGGTAAAACGCATGGCGATAATTCCCGCGATACCACCGACCCATAGAATCCATAATTTGTTGCTGAAGGCGATAGCAGTGGTAACTGAGTCGATAGAAAAAACGATATCGGTGAGCTCTACTGCCAATACGATGCGCCAGAAATTTGAGGCATTTGCTTCAGTAGGCTTTTTCTCATGTTCCAAGTAACCAAGGAAGAGATGCTTGAGTGAAAGATATATTAAATACACGCCACCCAGCAGCTTGATAATAGTGAATTTCAACAAGAACACCGCAAATAAAAGTGCTAATACACGAAATACTATTGCGCCTACGAGTCCATAGGTAAGAGCTTTTCTCTGTTGTTCTTTAGGCAAAACGCGTACCAAAATGGCAAGAACTAAGGCATTATCAACTGATAAAATTCCCTCAAGTAAGATAAGGGTACCAACCGTTACGAGATCAAAGGCAGAGAAATCCATGATAATTATTGTAGTTTATCCTTATATAAATCGAAGACTGATCGACGCGCGATTCCCACATTCTGGAAGATACGGAAGGTAAAAACCACCGTTGCTGCCAGATAGAGATCGAGGCCGAGCATATCACCAAAGAGCGTAATTCCCAAGGCGAGCACCATATTAAAACCAAGTCCTGTAGCAAAAATCCATGGATCGTATTTGTCTTTAGAGAGCTGTGCGCGGATGGCTCCAATAAGGGCATCCACAATACCTAAAATCGCCACTGCGGTGTAGCGCGTGTATTCAATGGGAATCTCAAAAGGTAGAAACCAGCCGATGACGATACCTGCGAGAATGCCGATGAGTGCGAAAGCCACGAGGGGAGTAGTTAGTAGATAGTAGTTAGTGATTAGTTAGATCACTTTCTTCGCTTGAAGAAGACCTTTTCATTTTCTGCCCCTGCTATGCGCAAGTCAATGTATTCAAGCGGGTCTTTATAGATGTTAAGTTGCGGTAGTGCATTTTTTAATTTCATGAGTTGTTTCTCCGTGTCCCATGTGAGGTCGATCCAAACGGTAAAGTTTTTTTCTGTGGTCAGATCTAATTCACGTTCAGTTTTGAGCCATTTTGCCTCGGTTACTTTCATGCCAAATAATTCTTTAAAGCGTGAGATCGTATCCGTAATAAGAATTATATTGTCTTTTGGAATAATAATTGTGCGTACAAGTTGTTTTTTTTCGGTTTGGACAATAATGAGAGGCAGCTGTTTTTGTTCTACATTTTCTGCAAAAGCGTAGCCAATTTGATTTACCACAAACGTTTGTACTCCATCAGGAAGCACCACTTTTATATTTGCCAGAGCGGGATATTCGTCAATTTTAACCGTTATACTGCTCGGGAAACGCTTCACCATTTTTACGAGGAGAACTTCATTGGGATAGTTCGACATGATCTCACGCGAGAGCGAGGTGCCGTTGAAGAAGAGAATATTGTTGCCCTTAATTTTCTCCAAGTACGGTTCGAGTGCACTAATGGAAAGTGCGTTCCCATTTTTTTCAATATGAACTTTATCGATGGTGAAAAAGCTGGAGAAAAAGATGGCATATAATCCGCCTAAGAGTAGGAAGCTGGCGAGGAGTATGGCGGTCGCTCGCTTGGTTCCTTGTGAAAATTCCCAGTGTGAACGGGCACGAGGTCGGTGACGACGTTCGATCATGGATACCGATCCGTGGCTCGATTGTCGGTCAGTTTTTCGTTTTGCCAGCTGCATGTGGTGAAAACGTCGACGAAGGTGTTGGCTTGCGTCTTCATTGTGGTCACTGGCGTTGCGAGAAGGGTTGTCGGATTTTTTTTTTCGTTTGAAGGGCCACATAGCTGGGTAATTATAGTACGTAAGGAGAAGAACCCCAAGGTTCGCACAACGGACTCGAGCTTACAAAAAAAGGATTCGTTTTTTACAACGAACCCTTAAGATACAAGGAAGAAAATTTTGGGTAAACTGTGGATAAAACTAACCCTGGAGCGATGAGCCCTGGAGTGACTTTTTCCACTCTTCTCTACGAGCAGTCGCTTTTGCCTTATTACGGCGCTTGCGAAGCTTGCTCTTAGGACGAGTGAGATTCATCGTCGTTAACCCGTGCTGGTGATTGACATGTTTATTGGACATACCGGGGAGAGCATAGAGATCCTGGATGCTTAAGTCAAGCTTTTGGGAACGTGGGCCATTCTACTGAGCTCCATGCTTACTGCCTGGTGTTGAGCAGGATCTACTATCTGTTCTAGGAGCTTAAAGTAGGTTGCTCGGCTTTGCTTATCATTCATAAAAAGCCTTACCAGCATATTATTTAGATTAGCCCTCAACACCTCATAATGAGTTCCCATCAGTTTATAGGCTTCAAATGATTTGCTTTCTTCAGACTTTTTCGTCGTATTCATATTTAAAAGCATCTTAGTGACTGCCGTTCGTACATTATTAAAATTAATTACGGCATGATTATTTAAAACAAGGTTCAGTTCTTGATCACTGGCCGCCTGGGTACTCAGTGTCATCACTTCAGTGAATAAAAATTCCGCGTAGGCAAGGAGCTCTTTCGGTAACTGAGAAGGATTAACCTTAAAATATCCAGCGAGTTGGGCAGCGAGGGGATTTTCAAGTGCACTCATTTCTTTTGGAAGTCCAAAATTTTCTGGTCTATGCATAAATAAACGAGCAATATTTAATATCATGCCATGAAGTGTTGTAGCGAGATCATTTGCCATCAGGAATGCCTGTGCAAAGTCAGGGGCGTCCTCTAAGTAGAGGCCATTTTCCATATCATGCAGCAAAAACTTATCTCTATCTGCAAGGTCGATGCTTAAATTTCCTGGATGTAATTGAAACCCGTAGAGGCCGCCGTCGTGAAGTGCGCGTAATGTAGCTCCGCGTGTTACCTCAATATGAGAGAGAAGTTTCCACTGAGCGGTTGCATTTTCAGGATTTTCTCCACTGGTCTCTAATGACTCCCGCATTGCGGGAGTAGCACCTACTAGGGGTTTATCGCGCTCAAAATACAGTTCGGCGCTGCGTACGTAGTTTCCCTTTGGTAACGCATAAACAAGCGCGCCTGTCGGTTGTCCAAATGAAGGCCTATTTTGATATTCGCCCCATCCTAGGGGTACCACAGTTGGTATCTTCAGCTCTCTCACCGCTTGATACAGCTCTGCTTCGTGTCGGGCAGTTGCGCTATAAGAACCACCGATGGGATCTGGTGGCACGATATCTGCGTAAAGCTCGCCCTCATATGAAAAACGAGGATCGGTGCGCATTAGAGGAGCACCGCCAGGTCCGTGACTTTGAAAATAGGGAGTACTGGTGAGGGGAGGTACACAAAGATCATCACCGCCACGAACGCCCACACCTTTTAGTGCAATGGCAGCGAGTGGTCCATATCCCAAATTATCTAGTTCTCCATTGAGGGTAATGAGAGCCGTGCGCTCGCCTTTTTCTAATGCAGGAAGATCTTCCCAGCTCATTACTCGTTTAATACGGTGCGTTAAATCTGCCGGTAAGGGAAGCACCTCGTGAAACGCAACATTTAAAGGGGTGTCAGGTTTGTAATGCATGATTCCCTCAGGATCACCGACCTTACGGTGAGGAACATCAATGAGTTTGTGTCGATCTGGTGCGTACCGCTGAGACATAGGTCGTGTAATCTACTATTTTTATTAAAATTGTCAATTATATCCTGATGCGGGGGCTCTGCTATACTGTGCCCGCTATGGAACAAACAACTCAAATTTGGGACACGATTATTATTGGAACAGGAGTCGCAGGACTCAGTGCAGGTATGTATTGCGGACGCTTTAATATGAAGACGTTGGTTATTGGTGAGTTGCCCGGCGGTATTATTACTACTACGCATTTGGTCGAAAATTATCCGGGTATTCCTTCTATTACAGGATCTGATATGGGAATGGTTTTCTTGGAACATGCGCAGAAATTTGGTGCGACGATGGAGTTTGCTCGGGTAAATGAAGTCACGCAGTTGCCTCCGGCAGGTCCTGATAAAGTTGGTCTATTTAAAGTAAAAACGACAAGCAAAGAATTCGTGGGAAAGACAGTTATGTTTGCTACCGGAACCGAATATAAAAAATTGGGTGTTCCCGGCGAGGCGGAATTCTATGGAAAAGGTGTTTCGTATTGTGCCTTGTGTGACGGAGCATTTTTTAAGCAGAAGACGGTTTCTGTCGTGGGAGGAGGAGACTCATCGGCAATCGAGTCGCTCATCATGGCTCAACATGCAGCTAAGGTGTATCACTTTGTACGAAAAGATGTGTTGCGCGCAGAGCCGATTAATTTTAAGCGCATGATGGAAAATCCTAAGATCGAGGTTCGCTACAATACGGAAATTGCTGAAATTAAAGGCGAGGGAAATAAAGTAACAGCCGTTGTTTTGAAATCGGGCGAGACGCTGCAAATGGATGGTGTTTTTGTTGCGGTGGGTCACCTTGCATTATCTGCGGTGGCAAAAGGCTTGGGCGTTATGGTAAATGAGGCCGGTGAAATTAAAATTGACCGTAAATCGCAAACTAATATTCCGGGCGTATACGGAAGTGGTGACGTCTGTGATGGACCTTTCAAGCAGGCAATTACCGGCGCAGCTGAGGCAGTGGTGGCAAGTTACTACGCTTACCAGTACACGCAGCAGAAGAGCTTCTAGGCTACTTCTTAATCTCCGCCTTGTAGGTGAGGTATGCCTCGCTCGCTTGGACGTGCTTTTTTAAGACGAGGTCGGTGATGGCGGGACGTGTCGTGGCCTCAGGTGATAAGACGCTCTCCAGAACTTTTTCTTCAAGCAGTTTGCGCTCACGGACAACGTCTATAATCGACTTACCTTTTGCCAAACCTTCTTTTACTAATTCTGCGGTTACTTCGTAGCCTAGGTAAGGATTGAGTGCAGTGGCGGTGACTAAACTTCCTTCATAGAGTTTTTTAATTGTTCCTTCATTTACCATAATTCCTTCGACACAATCGACGCGGAACATATCGCAGGTGTTGCGCAGAAGTGAGAGTGAGCCGAGCAAGTGTTTGATGATGAGTGGCGTCATGACATTCAACTGCAACTGACCCGCTTGTGAAGCGAGTGAGATGGCATGGTCAGAAGCGAGCACATCGTAGCCCGCCATGTGGACTGCCTCTGCGACTGATGGATTTACCTTTCCCGGCATGATAGAAGATCCTGGCTCAACTTCGGGTAGGGTGATTTCTTGAATGCCGGCGAGCGGACCCATATTTAATATTTTCAAATCATTCGCAATTTTTACGAGGTCGATGGCGAGCGTGCGACAGGCACCAGAAACCGCGACAAAACAATTCATGCCAGACGTAGTTTCAAACAAATCATCGGTAGCGCGAAACTTCATCTTGGTTGTTTTGCTCAAGTGGGAAATCACTTTTCCACGGAAGTGGGGGTGGGTTGTTATGCCGCTTCCCAGAGCCGTTCCTCCGATGCCTAGTTCCAATAATTCATTTGCAGCGAACTTAATGCGCTCAATGCTTTTATGAATCATTGTTGCGTAGGCGTGGAACTCTTGTCCCAGCGTCATGGGCACGGCATCTTCTAGGTGGGTGCGGCCAACTTTTATGAGATTACGATGTTTCTGTGCGAATGTTTTAAAAGAATCAGCAAGTTGAGTTGCCGCGTTTATGAGTGGCTCAACTAAGAATAATGCGGCGATGCGTAGCGCAGTTGGCGTCACATCATTGCTCGACTGACTCATGTTTACATGATTGTTCGGGTGCACGGGTTTGTATGAACCCAATGGCATTCCAAGAATTTCATTGGCACGATTTGCGATCACTTCATTTGAGTTCATGTTGTATGGTGTTCCTGCACCCGCTTGAATCACATCGATCGGAAAGGCGAAATCAAACTGACCCTCAAGAAACTCTTGGGCTGCTTTATCAATTGCTTTTGCACTTGTTTCATCTAAAAGTCCCAACTCGTGATTTGCCCGGGCGCATGCTTGCTTCAATAATCCCAACGCTTGAATATATACGCGGGGTGCGCGCTGGCCCGTGAGCTGAAAGTTTTTACTGGCACGCGCGGTAAATATGCCAAAATACGCGTCAGCGGGTACGGGATACTCTCCGATAGCGTCACGTTCAATGCGAGTTTTTTCCATATGGTCGTAGCTTAACACAGGCTCGGGGCTTGCGGAAAATCAAAAAATGAGACAAAATGCCCTCTACCAACTATGAGTTACATTGATTCAGAAGTGGGCCGAAGAAGTCAGGAAGACGATGATCGGGGATCCCCTGCTCGTCTCGCCATGGAACTGGCACACGGGCCACAAACGCTTTCGCCTCTGGCAGTAACATGCCAGGTACGTGCGATGGCGCAAAACCCTCTCGATAAAATCGCGCATCTTTTTGAAAGGAAGAGAAACCCTCTCGATGAGATCGCACACCTTTTTAAAAAACAGAATGATCACGAGCCAACGCCACCTCCTGATCAGGATTTTGATAGTGCTGCGTAAGAACGAATGACTTTATCGGCCCCGGCGAGCATCAGTTCTTTTTTTGTACGTGTCGTGAGCAGAGCGATGCAGAGCATGCCTGCTTTTTTTGCAGAACTAACTCCTTCAGAACTATCTTCAAAAACGAGACACTTTTTTGTGGAGACACGAAGTTTTTTTGCCGTGGTAATAAAAATATCGGGAGCAGGTTTGGTGCGTTTTACTTCTTCTCCACTCACGACTATTGAAAAATATTCCTTTAATTTTGTTTTTGCCAACATGCCTTCTATACTTTTGCGCTGCGCTGCAGAGGCTAGGGCAAGCGGTATGTTTAGTGCGGAAAGTTTTTTAAGAAACGGGCGTACTCCCGCAACAGTACGCAGCGGATGTGTCTTTAATAGTTTCGAGAAAATCTGTTGTTTTTTCACTGCTTGGCGTGCAACGGCAGGGTCGTTTTCTTTTTTTTTCAAACACGTTGCGACGATAAACCGTGCTCCACGTCCATAAAACTGCTGCTTAAATTGTGCATATGAAACAGTAAATGCTGCGCCGAGTGCTTTTTTATAAGCAATAAAATGTAAACGTGCCGAGAGTACCAGTGTGCCATCGAGATCAAATATTACTGCATCCATGGCTGTATTCTACAGGCAAGAGTAAAATGCAACTAATGCTTCAGCTGCTCAACCTCGATTATCGTCTTTTTACCTTTTTTAATGGGCTGGCAGGACAGTGGGCATGGTTTGATGCGCTTGCCGTGATAGCTGCGGATTATATGATCTTTTTTATGGTCGCAGGAATTGCCGGCTATGTGTTTTATGAAAAAAATCAGGATCGCGGATTCTACAACGTGATCAAAATGATGGTGGCGATACTCATCAGTCGTGGGGTGCTGGTAACGATTGTTCGTATTATTTTAGTACGCGCACGGCCTTTTATGGCTGCGTCGGTGACCCAACTGCTTTCACAAAGCCCCCTAGAGCAGTCTTTTCCCTCCGCTCACGCCAGTATGATGTTTGCATTGGCGGGCTCTATGTATTGTGCGGATAAAAGGTGGGGTGTTGTTTATCTAGTTTTGGCTACGGTAAGCGGTTTGGCGCGGATTATCGTAGGGATTCATTTTCCCTTGGATATTCTTGGTGGTGCGGTACTGGGAATTCTTTCGGTGGTGCTCGTGGAGACGGTTGATCGCTATCTGTTACGGGCTAGACGCAAAGGCTAAAAAAAGGTATAATAATCGGATACAAAAATACAACTATGGCTCCTGATTTTGAAGCACCAGATAATTTAGTAGGTGGGGGTTCAGTGCCTCCGTCGGCACCCTCAGCTGGACCTCGTGAAGCGGGAAGTGAAGCTTCTGAGAATATTCCTGCGTCTGCATCAGTGCCGGGGCGCAATTTAGCACACCTTCAGGGAGCGGTTGAACTTGGCCGTCTTCAGCGGTCTGCAGATTTTCCTGCACCTGAAAATTTAGTTGGACCTGGTTTTAAAACAGCATCGCCAACGATTGTCGCAAAACGTGAGGTAAGCAATCCTACCGTGGCAGTTCCACCCGTAGAGGAAGCTGAGGCGCCAGTCGTCGCTGCCGCTGCACCAAGTGCTGCACCAACGCTTTCACGACTAGTGATTCCACAGCCAGAACGAGGTGAAGGACTGTATACGCGTGTCACTGAGCGAGGCGTTACGGGCGTTCCGAGCGTGGAGGCGTATAGCGAAAAAGCATATATCGATCAGCTCTCAACTGAGTTGATCGACTCGTATAACACGCTTGTTGCGCTCGATCCTTTTTATGCCGCACTTGCAGAAATTCCAGAAGAAAAACGTGGTGAGGTTTTTGAGGAAATTATGAACGCGGTTAAAGCAAAAGATCCGCAAGCTGCATTGGCAATTTTGGGCGATATCTACTCTGGCGCGCGTCCAGATCTTTTGACTGCAGCCAAGGCAGGTCTCAAAGAGAAAATCGAAAAATCCACGGGAGTGAATAAGTTGTTCTGGGAGATGCAGCTAATAAAAGTTTCCATTGAAGGGAATCCTCGCCAGATAAAGACTGATGTAATGAAGCAGGCGTATGCCAAGGTAAAACAAATTGATGCGAAGAAAAATGAGTTGGATCCTGAGTTGCTTCCTGCATTTGAAAAAGAAAAAAACTATTTGGATTTTATGACGCGTTATCCCGTCGCAGTGGACCTAGTTGAGACGATGGATACGTTAGTAGATACGGCGCTTAATCCCGGTGATAAAGATGATGTGACGGATTTTATAAAACAAGATACGGCAGACATCGCTAAACAGCTTTCACGGATCTCAGATACCGATGAAGAGGTCTACTATAGCTGTAAGCAGGTGTTAGGCGTACTGAGATTAGCATTGTTGTATCAGTATCCTAAGCATATTGAACAGGACTATAAAATTGATAATCCACTTACGTATTACACGTACTGGCTTAAAAACAAAAAGTTCGAAAATAATTCGATTGAGCTGCCACCGGGTGTTACGGAAACTATTTATGGTCCCCACGGTGAGATGATTCAGGTTCAAGGAACAGTGAAATTGGATGAAATAATGCCAAATCAGGAAGAGGAGGTGAGACTTTTTGAGCAATACAATGATGGTAGTGAAAATATTGATGGAAATTCTGCAAAATTGGATGGAGATCAAATGATGAGTAATAATGTCTATTTCCTATTGAATCCATGGGCGGGAAAGAGTCTTTTGGAGGCCAGCGATACGCTCTTTAAAGAGGATATGTTTCCTACGATTGAGGGGCAATTAAGTGCAGCTGAAAAGATGCATTTGTTCAAGATGAACCGCTTGATTGCAGTGAAGCGCTATGATGAGGCGCGTGACGTGGCGTTGTCTATTTTGGGGCCACATATTAATAAGTTCCAAGAAAAGAATCCACTTGAGGTAGATGGTAAAAAGAAATCTCATGAGACGTTAGTTCAAGATAAAAAGTTGGACATGCGTGAGAAATATAATAGCCAGATTTTTGCGCAAATTAGAGTGGGGCTCAAAGACAAGGGTATTAAAGGACAGGATGACTGGGAGAGTTCCGGTCATGGGGGAGAGCCAACGCTGGAGCAATATATTAGTGAGCAAGTAGATAGTGTCATAGAGCAAAAAGCAGAGGCTGCCGTTATGCGTGACATTGGTGAAAAGATGTTTGATGAGGATGCTCAGAAACAGTTGCCTCCCTATGCACGCCAGATTTTTGATAGATACGCGACTATTAATGGATTCTCTGCATTTGTAATGGACGCGGAAAATGCTGATTTTGCAAAATCAGTTGCAGAGATGGTGGTGGAATTTGTGGCCTTGGAGATGATGACTGCAGGTATTGGTGGATTTGTGGTGGGAGCGGCAAATGGTGGTCGTGCGGTAGTGGGGACAAGTCGCGCATTCGGATTGGCAGGAAAAGCGGCGAGCTGGACAGAGAGAGGCGGAGTTTGGGCAAATCGTGCGATGAAAGGACTTGATGCACGTATGGCAGCAAGTGGCTCACGAGTTGTTCGTGGTGTAGGAAAAGGAGCTTCAGTATTAGGACGTGGAACAGCCGCTACGGTAAAGTGGGTAGCAGAAGGTGGTCGCGCAGGAACAGGTTTTGGAAAAGCTGCTGAACGTTTTGCCGCACGTCGTGTCAGATCACTCACTGAGGCAGCGACGTTTATGGAGATGGCACGCATTTACGAAGGCAACTCAATTGATCCATTTAATAAAGAAAGTGGTTTTGAATTATTGATGACTTGGGCAACGATGGATTCCATGAACTTAGTTCAGAAATTTACGCGCAACAGTCGAAAACTGGCTGCATTGGGTAAAAAAGGACGATTAGGTCGCGGTGCCGTACATACAGTGGATGTGGGATTGTCATTTATTGCTTTGAAGGCGATTGGAAGTGTACAGGGCGATATTGGTGTTGCACTGGGTGTTTACAGCCGTGAAGAATTAATTGCAAATCAGGATCCAGAAAAATGGCGCGAAAATGTGAAATTAGGAGCGACGGTACTTGCTATGCATAAGTTTAGAAATCTTCATGCAGATGCGGTGACGTTAGCTGCAAAACCAGCACGCAAACCGATAAAGGAATATTACAAGGATGCGGTGACTGCTTTTAGAAATTGGCGTACAAATCGGAGTGTTATTGCAGAGGCAAAATTCCGTACCTCTCAAAGTGTATTGAAAACTGCAAATGCAGATGCATTGGCTCGTGCTCAAAGCGGTGTAAGTTATTTGGACAGTGTACCGCCGGCTAAGTGGGGTGACGCGAAAGTAAAAGTTGGTACCCGTACGGTGGAGATGCGTGAAATTATGGATTTGCGTCTTGCGGGGGGAGACACATTGCGTGCCCGTGTCGATACGGCAATCGCGACTCATGGAGCAAGTAGTCCTGAGGTAGCTAAATTGAAACAGGTTTTGGTGGATGCTATGCACTTGAGCGTAGGCCATGAAGTGGTGATAACTCCAGCAACTGAAGTGCTCCTCTTTGAAATATTCCCTTCACGTTTGGTAAAAGGAACTTTTAAAGATCGTGCAGGTAATGACACGGAGATGGCGGCGCTTGATCGCTTTAATCCAAAAGTCCGTAATGCTCTACGAGACGCACGTCGCTACGATATGTTTGAGCGTGACGCACGTTTGGTAGAAGAGGTGAGAAATTCACTTAATCAACAGCCGCGCATTGATGTCGTAGTGAACAGCGGCACGGTTCATGTGGATGGTAAGCATGTTGATGTGAAAGATGTCTTAGATCGAACATTTGATAATGGAGTAAGTTTCCGTGAGGCACTTAAAAATCCTACAAAAGAAGTGGAGGTGGGCGGCAAGAAGCTCACTCAGGCTGAAATCAAAGATGCGGTTAC
>JAGOUV010000002.1:89387-105796 GCA_018061065.1 Candidatus Altimarinota bacterium
CGCGACAGACTGCGTTTGCGCATAAATGCAGGAATCTTCAAATTTTCGGGATCTCGATTCATAAGGATTTTAGATCTTGTAATACTTCTTCAGCGTGCTCGGCGGGCTTTACGGCTTCGTATATTTTTGCAATTGTTCCCTCGGGACTAATCAAGAATGACCAGCGCACGATTCCCATATATTCTTTACCCATCATCTTTTTTTGTTGCCACACCCCGTAATCATTCACGATTTTTTTGTCTTCATCGGCCAGCAACGTAAAAGGCAAATTATATTTTGTCGCAAATGAATCATGGCTCTTTACTGAATCCACACTCATGCCGAGCACCACGCAGTTGAGTTGCTTAAAGTTGGGGAGATTATCACGAATACTGCAGGCCTCCACCGTACAACCCGGTGTATCATCTTTTGGGTAAAAATAAAGCAGTACCCACTGACCTTTATAGTCATACAGCGCGTGCATTTTTCCATTTTGGTCTTGAGCTGAAAAATCCGGTGCTTTAATTCCTACAGTTAATTTCATATCCCGCATTATATCAGGTAATATTATTTCATGAAAAATATTCTTAGCCTCGTAAGTCAGCCCGGACTTTTGGATTATGCGCAGCTTGCGGATGAGTCTCAATTCCCCGAAATACATGCAGTGTTAGATAGGCGCATCATAGAGGTTCAGGCTGAGCTTAAGCGACTTTTTGCTCAACCCGTTGGCCAGGCAACGTTTAATTCTACCGTGGAAGAAGTGATGAATATGGATGCCGATTTAGTCGCGCTCTATATGTTTATTGATCACCTTAATAGCGTCTTGTCATCAGAAAAAACGCGTGCAATAGTTCAGGCGATTCAGCCAAAGTTAGTAAAGTTGGGAAATGAAGTCGTTTTGAGCACACAACTCTATGCATTGCTCACGACAGTAAAAAAGAAGGGCGGATTAACGGCTGATCAGCAACGTTCCTTGGAATTATTTATGCGCGATATGAGAATTGAAGGAGTGGCTGCTTCACCAGCGGCTCGTAAACGTTTGGCAAAAATTAATAACCTCTTGGCCAAGCTCTGTGAGAAATTTTCTAATAATGTACTCGATAGTCGCAAGCAGTTTTTTTATCACATTCCAACTGATGCGGCATTTCCTTTGCTTCCCGATAGCGACCGACATCCTGCTCAAGAAGAGGCTAAGGCGCGGGGATTTGAATCGGGATTTGTCTTTACGCTCAATCCGCCTTCATATAGCGCACTGATGAAATACTGTACTGATCGAACAGTACGCAAATTATTTTACGAGAAGTCCAGCACAGTTTCATCGTACGGAAAGTTAGACAATCGTCCGCTGATAATTGAAATTTTAAAGTTGCGCAATGAAAAAGCCCAATTACTGGGTTTCAAAACATTTGCTGATTATATGCTGCAGACACGTTCTGCGCCATCTGTCTCAGCGATTCTGAGGGAAATTCGTGGGGTAAATAAAGTCGCAAAAAAAGCAGGTGCAAAAGAAGTGAATGAGCTGGCACGTTTTGCTCAACTTAAAAAATTAGAGGAATGGGATATTTCTTTTTATAGCGAACAGTATCGTCGCAAAAATTTTGCGATCAATGAAGCTCAGGTGCGCGAGTATTTTCCGCTGAAGGCTGTTTTTGAGGGACTCCAGCTGGTGAATAAAAAGCTCTTTGATATAACACTTAAACCTATTAAAAAGCCGCTCTATCATAAGGATGTTCAGGCTTATGAGGTCTATAGAAAAGGGAAACTGCTCGGCTACTATATAGCAGATTTTTTTGCTCATGAGCGCAAGCGCGGGGGAGCCTGGTGCAATGATATTCGCCGAGGTCGTATGACAAAAAATGGACGTGTTCTTCCCATCATGATCAATGTCATGAATTTCCCCAAGCCAACTAAGACCACTCCTTCGCTTCTTTCCATACGTGATGTGGAGACGCTCTTTCATGAATTTGGACACGCGCTACACATGTTCCTCAGTGCAACTTCGTATGTGAATATAAGTGGTTTTTCTACTGAATTGGATTTTGTTGAATTTCCTTCGCAGATTTTTGAGAACTGGGTTTGGGAGCCGGATGTTTTAAAACGTTTTGCACGTCACTATCGTACGGGTGAGCCAATACCCGCAGCACTTGTTAAAAAACTTAAAAAAGCCAAAACATTCATGGGTGGCTATTTCGTCACTCGGCAGAATGAGTTTGCTATGGTTGATATGACACTTCATACCGCAGTTCCACCACCAGATACCGCAGCTGCCCTGGAGCGCATGGTCACTACCGCCACGTCATCTATGGGTGTTTTGAAGAAACCTTCTTTTTATAAAATGTATGCCTCGTTTAATCATATCTTCGCCGGTGGGTACAGCGCTGGTTACTACGGGTATCTCTGGGCGGAGATTTTAGAGGCCGATGCATTTTCTTATATTAAGAAGAAAGGAACACTGTCCGCTGCGGTGGGGCGCGCCTACGCGCGCGAAGTTCTGGAGCCCGGTGCACGTTTGCCCGGTCGCGTCTTATTTCAAAACTTTGTCGGTCGTCCTCCGCGCATTGCACCACTTCTCGACAAGTATGGCTTGAGGTCTTAATATATAACCCTATGATGCAACCTGAACAGGTAATTCAATCGGTGCTGGACGGTCATCCGCAAAACGGTTGGCGGATCTTCCGATTTAACATAACCAATGCGGTGCTGCGGATTGTATACAACCTTGCCATGGTGGGAGTTCTGGCGGGAGGAGCCTGGGTAATGATCACCACAAAAGCTCCCAACGGCGAAGATCAATCTCAGTTGGGGATGGGGCTCTTTGTGGGAATGTTTGCCCTGGGTTTTCTCTATCCACTCATAAAAAACGGTTTTGCACTTATCTATTCCACCAAAAATATGATTGTGCTTACCGATACGGCAGCGGTGAAGTCATGGAATGGGAAGATAGTTGAATATCCCTATAATACTATTTGCCAGGTACGGTTTACCTCTAGTACGGGGCGTAATATGTATCCGCAGTTTTTTTTGGACTTTGTTGATTCGCGGACTAATAAGATAGTTGATCTTGCACGAAATAATGTTTTCGGGAGCATTAATGTTCTGTATGATTCGCTAAAAAATAAAGTTTCATAACATACTACTAATTTAATTTTCCTTTATATGATTTCTACAATTATTCAATACGGCGGTACGATCGTTGTTTTCCTGGTGGTGATATATTTTGTAACTAAATTTAATAAGGGTGCGCTTACTCAGAATATTGCTCAAGCTAAGGCGGAAAATCCACTTCCTGCATTTGCAGCTGCGATGGGTTTGCAATACCAGGATCTTTCAGATGGGTCAGCAGGCGACAAGAAAGTTTTCATGGATATTGGCAGCCGTGTATACGGTACCTATAAAGGGTTTCCCGTAGAGATGATTTTTTCCACAAAAGCCCGCGAGGCGGATAAAACACCAATTAGTGCTCAGTATTCATATTCCTATTCAATCCAGAAGACGGTGACTTTTACGGTTACAAATGCAGATGGTAAGCATTTTGAGGTACTGCCAAAGTCTGAGCAAATCGTATCAACGCCAACAGGTCGTAGTGCCTTTGATGCCAAGCTTGTGGTAACAGGAGACAATATTCTTCCGGGAACCGTGCTCGATTATTTTGGCCAACTTGGCTGGATGAATCTAACGCTCAAGGGAAATGCACTCACGTTTCACGATAGCTTTTTGGAGCAATTCACTGGCGTGACAGCGTACTCAAGAATAATGTCGAGCGTGCATCCTGTCTGGGGTACCACAATTCAAAAACCCGCATTCGATCTTGAGAAAGGCCGTGCGTTTTTTGACAAGATGGTAGAGGTGGCGCAGGTGGTCAGCTAAGGCTATAATCAGGCGGTGACTAAATCAAGAAAGCTGGCGATTATATGTGGCGGCCCTTCGCTCGAGCGCGGTATATCTTTGAATTCCGCTCGCTCGCTCTACGACAATCTTAATCACCAGCATTGGGAAGTGTCGGTGTTATATGTAAATCCCAAGCTCGAATTTTTTAAGATCTCACCGCTGCATATTTATTCCAATACGCCGCTGGATTTTGATTATCGCCTAGCTGATGGAAAGTCTAAAATTGCAAAGACACAGTTGAAAAAAGTTTTGAGTTCTTTTGATATGGTTTTCCCTGCGATTCATGGGGCTTTTGGTGAAGATGGGAAATTACAAAAAATATTAGAAGAGGCGGGGGTTGCATATGTGGGCTCGGATCCGGCTGCGTGTAAGGCAACAGCGGATAAATTTCTCTGTCAAAAGGTGCTGGGCGAGGCGGGCTTTTATGCGCCGCGGTCATGGAAAATTCGTCGCGGAGAGAAAATTCCAAAGCTGCCGCAAGGCGCGTATGTAGCCAAGCCGCTGCATGGCGGCTCTAGTATCGGGGTTCAGTATATTAAAAAAACTGCTGAGCTGCCTGCTGCGCTTAAGGAAGTTTTTTCTCACGAGCCCGAGGCGATTATTGAGCCGCTGATGAAAGGTACTGAATTTACCGTGATCGTTTTAGAAAATGCACAGGGTCAGCCGGTTGCGCTGATGCCGACGGAAATTGAGCTCCAGACAAATGCGTTTTTTGACTATCGTAAAAAATATTTGCCTACTGCGGAGACGCGCTATCACACGCCCGGACGATTTAGTCCGAGCGTGACGGAGAGGGTGCGCCGCGAAGCGGCGCGGGCATTTAAGGCCTTGGGAATGCGTGATTTTGGACGGCTTGATGGTTGGTTGCTGCCCGATGGGAATCTCTGGTTTAGCGATGTGAATGCGATTTCTGGTATGGATCAAAATAGTTTTTTGTTTCAGCAGGCGGCGGTGCTCGGATTAAGTCATGCACAGCTGCTGGAGTTTATCCTCAGCAAAAAAGTCTCGAGTCACCATCGTGCCGATACGCATAAAACTCAGATCCCCGTATTATTTGGTGGCCCCACGGCAGAGCGACAGGTTTCTACAATGAGCGGCACTAATGTCGTGATGAAGTTGCGCTCCTCACGGAAATATCATCCGCTGCCGATTGTTATGAACCGCGAGCAGAAGCTCTATCACATACCATACTTCCTTTGCCTTCAGCATACGGTGGAGGAGATCGAGCAGAAGATTACCGAGCTTCAGGATAGGAAAAAACTTGAGCAACTTCTCCGTACTGCTGTGGCGGTACGGGCACAGCTTGGTATTTCGCATGATATTCCCGACGAGCCGATTTTTATTCCCGAGCAGCTCTCTTTGGCACAGCTCGCGAAAAAACACTCATTTATCTTCTTGGGTTTACACGGTGGAGCAGGGGAGGATGGCACTATACAGAAGCGCTTAGATGGCTTAGGTGTAGGTTATAACGGCTCTGGCCCCGCAGCGTCTCGTCTCTGTATGGATAAGTTTGAGACAGGACGAGTTATCACCGAGGCCGCTATTCTGGGCGTTACGACTGCCAAGAAATATCTCATGAAGATGAACGAGTCTGCGATTGAGGTTTGGAAAAAACTACGCAAAGAAAAATTCTCATCCTCACTCATTCTTAAACCGCGCGCTGATGGCTGTTCAGCCGGAGTGATTCGCGTCAGTACACCAGAGCAGTTTAAAAAAGCGATTCATTTTTTCAATACGAATGCTGCATATATTCCTGCCGGTGCGCTTCACGCAGGTCACGGGCGCATTGAATTACCAGTGACAAAAATTGACGAGCTATTAATCGAAGATTTTATCGCCACGGATAGCGTGCGTTTAAAGAATCATAACGTCATCTGGAAAAAAGTTACTAACTGGATTGAGCTCACGGTCGGCGTTTTAGGTAAAGGAAAAGATATGCAGGTCATGTTGCCGAGTCAGACGATTGCAGAACAGGAAACGCTCAGTCTTGAGGAGAAATTTATGGGAGGTACGGGCATTAATTTAGTCCCGCCGCCACCGCAATTTGTGAAGCCAGCTATTATTACAAAAGCCCGCGAGAGACTTAAAAAAGCCGCTCTGGCTCTGGGAATTTCAGGCTACGCTCGTATTGACTGTTTTTTGAATCGTACAAATGGCGATCTTATTATTATTGAAGCAAATACACTACCTGCGCTCACTCCGTCGACAACATTTTTTCAGCAGGCAGCCTGTATGAAGCCGCCACTCTCTCCGCGTGAGTTGCTCGAGCGACTCATTATGATTACTAGCTAACCTATATATGGCAGTCATAACACAAACCTGTGCCATCACCGGCGTACCATTTCCTGTCGATGACCAAGATCAGGCTTATTATGGAAAAATAGGTGTTCCACTCCCACGACTTTCCCCTGATGAACGTCAGCTGCGTCGTATGAGTTTTAGAAATGAACGTAATTTATATCATCGCAAGTGTGATTTATGTGGCAAACAAATTATTTCCATTTATCATACTGAAAGTTCGTATACGGTGTATTGCAATCAGTGTTGGTGGAGTGATAAATGGGATCCACTTTCGTATGGGGTGGACATCGATTTTTCTCGGCCTTTTTTTGAACAGATGCATGAACTGCAGAAAAGAATTCCTCGCCTCGCGCTTCATCAGAAAAATAATGTTAATAGTGACTACACCAATCACACGGAAAATAATAAAAATTGTTACTTATGTGTGGATATAGCCAAGTGTGAAGATGTCTTTCACTCCAAGTGGCTTATCAACTGCAAAGACTGCAGTGATTGCTATAATATTGAAAGTTCAGAGCTCTGTTATGGGGTGCAGTATGAGGTAAAAGGCTACCGCACATTTTTTTCTTTCTTCTCCGATTTCTCAACCGAGTCGGCATTTTTGTATAACTGTCAGAGCTGCAAAAATTGTTTTATGTGCAGTAATTTGAATCGAAAGGAATATTGCATCTACAACAAGCAGGTGACTAAGGAAGAGTACCAGCAGTTTATGGCGACGGTTGACCTCGGCTCGCATCAGCAGCTAGAAAAATACAAACAAGAGTATGCGGAGATGGTGCGTGCCACTCCCAAGCGTGCGGGATTGATTATTATGTCTGAAAATTCTGAAGGCGACTGTTTGTATAAATGTAAAAATGTGGTGGATAGTTTTGATGTTATTGAATCACAGGATAGTCGCTATTGTTATGAAGCCGGCCACATGAAAGATTGTTATGACGTGTATGAGTCAGCTTTTGACTGCGAGCTGCAGTATGAGTGCCACGGATGTAACCGCGGGAAATATCTAAAATTTGGGCACGTTTCATATGATGTTCACTCAAGCGAGTATGTTGATAGCTGTCATAATAGTGGATGGCTTTTGGGCTGTGTGAGTTTGCGTCGGAGTGAATATTGCATTTTGAACAAGCAGTACACAAAGGACGAATTTTTTGAGTTACGTGAAAAACTTATAAACCACATGCGCAATAGCGGAGAGTGGGGAGAATTTTTTCCCGCTTTTATGTCACCCTTTTCCTACAACGAAACGATTGCTCAAGAGTATTACCCACTTACAAGCGACCAGGCAGTTGTACGAGGATATAGATGGAAAGAAGAAGATGCATATAGTGAACATCAAGGAGGAGTAATCGAGTTACCGGATGCTCTTCGTGACGCTGATGATCGTGTCACCAGTGGAATTCTCAAATGTGAGGTGAGTGGCAAACACTATAAAATCCTTCCTCAAGAACTCGCTTTACATAAACAACTTGGTATAGCGTTGCCGCGACGTGCACCAAATCAGCGTTATCTTGATCGGCTTATGATGCGCAATTTAAGACGTCTTTGGAATTGGAAATGCACAAAATGCGCCCGCCCAATACGTGCACCGTACGATCCAACATCAACTGAAACTATTTATTGTCAGACGTGTTTTCAGGAGCTCTTCTATTCCTAGAAGTACGCCAAGACTGCGGCCTGCACCATAAATGATACGAGCTGAAAGCCATTTTCTAGGAAGTACAATCCGACTGGTTTTTTCTCTGCGGCAAAAAGATAGCCGCTCAAACTTACGGGTGCAACAAAACCCAACCACATCCAGAAACCTGCCATCACTCCCATTCCGATCGTTTTAATTCCCATAAGAGCGAGAAGATTTGCCATGACATATGCGGTCGTCATGCAGGCCAAAAACATATACAAGTAGGTGAATCCCATTCCTTTTTCTTTAATTTCCTGTGCTTTTTTGTCCGTAATACCCACCATTTTCATCCACAATTGTCCAAAAAGTACCGGTGAATACCAAAACATACCAATAACCATGGGTGCCAGTGCTGCGAGGAATACTGCCCAGTAATTAATTGTAATCATAAGAAAAAAGTTATTTTGAACTTACTTTACGCCGCATTTGACTTCTTGTAAATATAAATGCCGCGAGCGCTGTAGAGATAGGAACGGCTAGTACAAGCGCAATTGAACCTGCCAGTGTGCGTACAACTTCTTCCACGAAAAATTCACTATTAAGTGTAGCCCACCACGGTACTTCATGATTGGCTGAGAAAAGAAGCAAGAGCGGAAGGCTGCTTCCCACATATGCCAAGACGAGGGTATTTACCAATGAGACGATGTGTTCTTTTCCGACAGCAAGACCACGTTTATATAATTCTTTGAAGTGAAATGTTTCATTTGCACGATGAATTTCATAGACCGTAGCCGATTGTGCAGTGGTGACATCATCCAAAACACCCAACGTACCAATAATGATACCGCCAAGCAGAAGTCCTTGAAGCGAAAGATTACCGAGCCCAACGGATTGAAGATATATGGTTTCTTCATCTACGGTGCCAGAGAGTCCCGTCATTTTTACGGCGATCCATGAGGTGAGAATTGCAACTGCAAGGGTAATTAACGTGCTGTACCAAGCGATGGTTGTGCGCTTATTGAAGCCATGTGCGAGGAAGAGTGATGTCGATGCGATAAGAACTGAGCCGATCATCGTAATAACAAAAGGAGATCCCCCCGCGACAATTTTAGGAACGATAAACCAGACAATAATGGCAAGGCTTGCTGCTAATCCCAAAAGGGAAGTGACCCCTTTCCATTTAGTAAAAACGATTACGAGTCCTATAAAAAACAAGAAGATATACAGCATGGGAAGGGAGCGGTCGCTGTCATAAATGTTGTAGAAAATTCCGTCTGCGTTGGCAATTTTTCTAATAATCACCCGTTCGCCTATGTGCACTTTATCTTCTTCAGTAATGGTAAAAAGATTGCCATGATCAACTTCAACTAATCTACCGTCATCTTTTCCGGAAACTATTTTTACTGAAATTTTTTGGAAGGGGGAGTCTTCACCGCTGAAATCAGTGGTTCCTTCAGAAAGTATCTTTACCACTTCTCCACGCGAGAATTCACCTGCTGTTTGAGCAAGGGCAAGAGAGGGGAAAAGAGAAAGCGTGAGCAGGAGAATTGTTAATATTTTTTTCATAAGCGAATTGTAACATAGCCTTGCAAATGCAACCGAGTTGCATTAATATGGGTGTGATGAAATCTAAGGAACGATTGTTGGAATTGCGCAAAAAAGGCTTTAGGATAACAAAAGTTCGTGAGGCATTCTTTGCTATTTTTGAAGATGTGAAGAAGCCATTATCAGTACAAGAAGTTATGGAGGCACTCAAGAAAGAGAAGATCGCTGCAAACAAAACAACCATATATAGAGAAATTGATTTTTTTGTTAAACAGGGATTGTTACGTTCGGTGGCACTTAACGATGATCGTACCTATTACGAGTGGGTTTCAGTTCATCACCATCACCTTGTCTGTGTTATGTGTAAAACGGTAGAAGATGTAGATGTAGAGGCGGTTGAGGGACTTTTGAACACGTTACAAACAATGATTAAACATTCATCGCGTTTTTCTCAATTAGAACATTCACTGGAGTTTTTTGGGACATGTAAAAAATGTACGTAATTTTTATAATTTTATTTTATGAAAAAAATATTTTTGCTTTCAATGGTTGCGGGACTTCTCCTTACTGCATGCAGTGCTCCGAGCCCTGGTGATGGTCAGGCAGATAGTAAAATCAAGGTAGTAGCCAGTTTTTATCCCTATGCGTATATGGCAGAACGCATCGGCGGGGAGTTTTCATCAATTGATACCGTCGTTCGCCCCGGCATTGAACCGCATGATTTTGAGCCCAAACCGCAGGATGTGGTTGGACTCAACCAGGCACGGGTATTCTTTTTTAACGGTGCGCGTCTAGAGCCTTGGGCGGATAAATTATATGACGAACTGATCGCAAAAAAAGTTTCAGTATTTCGCATGAGCGACCATGTTCCTTTGCGTATGGAGGGTGACGTGAGTGATCCACATTTCTGGCTCGACCCTGTTATTATGCAAAAAGTAGCCGAGGTCATGCGTGATGCATATATACAAGTTGATGCTGGACACACGGCTGATTATCAAAAAAATGCTGCTTCGTTGATTGCAGATTTACAAAAACTAGATGCATCGTTCAAGTCAGGTCTTGCATCGTGCGAGCGTCGCGATAGTATCGTTTCACATGGTGCGTACATGTATTTGGCTGTTCGATATAACTTTACGTTGCGTGCGATTGCGGGTATTTCTCCTGATGCAGAACCTACTTCACGTCAGTTGGCAGAGCTTGCTGATTTTGTTAAAAAACAAAAGATACCGTATATATTTTTTGAAGATTTAGTAAGCTCAAAGTTAAGTGATACGCTTGCA
Organism: Candidatus Altimarinota bacterium; assembly: GCA_018061065.1. GTDB lineage: Bacteria > Patescibacteriota > Gracilibacteria > UBA1369 > UM-FILTER-53-11 > JAGOUV01. The sequence goes on from JAGOUV010000002.1 coordinate 99,999, forward strand.
AAAGAAGCGGGCGTTCAGACCCTTGTATTGCATCCTATTGAAGGGTTAAGCTCTGTACAGCGAGATCAGGGTATGGATTATATGTCTCTCATGAACGAAAATCTCACTAATCTGCGTAAGGCAATGACTTGCAAATAATAATGGAAAAATCGACACGACCAGTACAGGTGCACGTTCAAGGAGTGAGTTTTGGTTACTTTCATCATCTTCCTGTATTGCAGGATGTTAATTTTGAAATCCGTGAAGGGGATTATGTCGGTATCGTGGGGCCAAACGGAGGTGGCAAGTCGACGCTCATTAAATTATTAATAAATGTTTTGCGACCACAGCAGGGAAGTGTGCACTTACAAAAAGATCTCCGTATCGGTTATGTCCCACAGCGCGTTTCAGGCGGACAGATGCTGTTTCCCGCCACGGTAAAAGAGGTAGTGAGCAGCGGTCGTACGAGCTTAGTAGGATTTTTTGGCCGTTGGAAAAAAGAAGATGATCAAGCAGTACATGATGCGATGGAGACCGTACGTATTACCGGCATACAAGATCGTCTAATCGGTGATTTATCCGGGGGGCAACGTCAGCGTGTGTTTATTGCGCGCGCACTTGCGCGCCGTCCTCACCTTATTATCTTGGATGAACCGACGGTCGGTGTGGATATTGAAGCTGAGAAAAGATTTTTCAGATTTCTAGATGAGATTAATAAAAAGAAGAAGACGACCATTATTCTTATTTCACATGATATTGATGCGGTTGCACAACAAGTAGATTATGTCTTGTGTCTCAATAAACGTCTCGTCTGTAATATTCCCGGAAAGGATCTTGTACGGGAGGATGTTCTCAAGAAAATGTACGGCGAGAATGTTAAATTTATCGTTCACCAGCATTAAGGAACCTAATTGTTTTTATTATGTTTGAGATCTTCAATTACGACTTTATGATTCGCGCCATGATCGCCGGCTGTCTGACGGCGGTGGCGGCTCCGGTAGCTGGTCTGTTCCTGGTAGTACGTCGCTACTCCAATATGGCTGATACATTGGCTCATGTAGGCCTTTTAGGTGTTGCACTTGCACTCGTATTTCACGTTCATTATTTAGTCGGTGCATTGGCGGTTGTGCTTGTTGCCGCGGGATTAATAGAATATCTCCGTGGTAAAAGAATCTTGCCCGGTGATACATTACTTAGTTTATTTTTGTCCGGCTCGCTCGCGCTCGCCGTGGTTATCATCAGCAGTGGGGTGACCACGCCCTTTGATATTACAACGTACCTTTTTGGAAGTATCACGACGGTTACCTGGACGGATGTTATTTTTATGGCAATAGTGACGGTGGTGACGATCGTCATTTGTTTTATTGGATATCGTTATTTTTTCCTTATATCACTTGATGAACGGTTGGCCCGTGCCGATGGAGTTCGCACGCGGTGGTATGGCATGACGCTGACTTTCTTGGGAGCATTTATTGTGGTGCTTGGTATGCCTACAGTAGGAGTTTTGCTCATCGGTGCGCTGATGGTTATTCCCGTGAGCACTGCGCTTCAGTTTCGCCTTAGCTTTAAAAAGACGATGCTGCTCGGTGTTGTTTTTTCCCTTTTGTCAGCCTTAATAGGCATCTTCTCATCGTACTACTTAGATCTCGCTACCGGAGGAACAATCGTGATTATTGCCTGTATCTTTTTCCTCATCTCGGTGGTGATTCGCAAATTCAGATTTTCCTAGGAGCTGTGAACAGCTTCTAAATCCTTCTCAGCGTAGACTCGATTTGTTTGCGGGCTTCATCATTTTTCATTTTGCCCGCCAGCTCATGAAGTTTTTTGTATGTTTGTTTGTATGTGCGCGCCTCACGAATAGTTTTTACTTTCGCCACACGAGCGATCAGTACATTAAATTCAGCGGCATAACATGCATGCAGCAATGATTCTTCACCTGTTTTCTGCGCATAAAAATAACCCGTCTGAAAATCTTTTTTATTGAGCGCGTGTACGGCTAAATTGTGATAGGCAACTTGAATATTATGCTCCACCAACTCATGTTTGGTTGAGATTGCGCGGGCCAGCTGCGCCCCTTTTACAAAAACCTGAGGATCGATGCTTCTCGTTTTTTCATCTGGATCATTTATATCAAGTAAGTTTGTCGTAATCAGTTCAGTGATCGGTGCAATGGATTCGTATTTCTCATATTTCTTGAATGTTCCGTTTGTCGCCTCAATATCTTCACCGTTGTAGTGCAGACAGACATGTCCCGGTAGCAGTTTTATTTTGAGCTCTCCAATCTTAAAGTGTTTTGAAAAAAGATGCGCATAGAGCGTGACGATTTGATTGCAATCGCCAATAAACTGTTCGTGGCCGGGATTAACAAGCAATTTTCCGAAGGTTGCACTTTCCCGATAGGTATACCACTTGCCTGGCTGAAAGTATTGGGTAAGTGCAGCTAAGCAATCGCGTGCTGTACGATGCGCGCGCGCCTTAAGAAACTTCCCAAAGTCTTTTTCTATGAGAGTTGCGTTAGCATACAATTTCCGCCGCACACGTTTAGTAAGATACGTGTAATTTTTAAATCGTTTCTCCAGCCATATGTTTAATATAAGTGTGTTTTCTTGCATTAGCTTCTCAAGACGCTTCTCTACATTCCGCCGACCATGCTGGGATCTCATTGATTGAAAAAACCGCTCCGCCTTGCGCTCAAAGGGGTGTACATACGGTGTAAAAAATGAATATATCCTCCACAATACGTTTCCCATACTTTGGATTATAATACAGGTATGGGTACTACGCGAAGAACGCGCTTTCATCTCCTCCTGCTTTTTATCACCGGCGGACTTATGGCTATTAATGTGTATTTGGTCCAAGTGTGGGATATTCTTGGCGTGCCGTTTTATTTTATGTTAGCGGTGGGTGTGCAGATTGTTTTGTTGCTCTTTTTTCTGCGCGAGCTGCTGCGCGTACTGAGAACACCTCTTAAAATTTGTTTTTCAATTTTTACATCGGGATTGCGCGGAGCACTGGAAAATTCGTACGTCACTCATTTTAAAGAACGGCATCCGGATCTTTTTCGGACTATCGCTATGCGTTTTTCACTTAAATATCCTACGGGGCTGTATCTTACGTTAGGGATAGTAGCGGCGGGAACATTTCTTTGGCTATTTCTCGCGATTATTGAGGATGTTGTATTTAATGAAACATTTGTTGCCATCGATGAGCGTATTCTCAATCTTATTCCCAGCATACGCACTACGTTTCAGACGAATTTTTTCCGCTTCATCACGTTTTGGGCTAACTGGCAGTCGATCGTTTTCATGGCAATTGTAATTTCCCTTTTGCTCATGAGGAAAAAACGTTTTGTCACAACGCGCATTTTTCTCCTACTCATCGGTGTTACGCAGCTGTGTTCTACCTCACTTAAACATCTGATTGGTAGAGTGCGTCCTGAACAGTACCTCAGTCTTGTGGTTGAACCGAGTGCCAGTTTTCCCTCCGGCCACACACTTACTGCGACGGTGATTTTTGGATTTATTGCGTATCTTATTATTAAAGGACTGCGGTCTCACTTGAATCGCGTATTTGTTTTTCTCACCTATGTATTTATGGTTTTTCTGGTCGGCGTGAGTCGTGTGTATCTGGGGGCACATTACCCGAGTGATGTTGTTGGGAGTGTCGTTTTTGGCGCATTTATCCTCAGTATTTTTATAACCCTTTTTGAGATCAATCAGCGTTATGGAATATTTAAACGTCGTCATGTGATTCATCCCAACCATGATTTATTAATTGCGCCCGTGTTGGGAATTATTTTTGCATTCTTTGCTAATTCTTATTTTATTCCACTACGCACTGTTCAGGCCGAAACGAAGCCTTACGAGATTCAAACAGTGAATGAAAAAACCGTTCAATTTATTCCACACTACAGTGAGACACTTACCGGTGCACGCATGGCACCGATTAGTTTTCTGTTTGTCGGTGAGCAAGGACAGCTTGAAGATGTATTTATAAAAAATGGATGGTATAAGGCAGATGAGTTTAATATCGCCTCGGGAATTCAAGCGGTTACCATCGGCATTCAAAATAAACAATATCTCAATGGTCCCGTTACGCCATCATATTTAAATGCTAAGCCGCATGACATTGCTTTTGAGCAGCCAAGTGAGACGAATAATTTCCGTCAGCGTCATCACATTCGTTGGTGGAAGACTAACTATATTTTGCCGGGAAACAAACCACTCTGGGTGGCGACCGCGAGTTTCGATGACAATGTAAAATTTGTTCCGGGCTTGATGATTCCGACTCACAGTATTGATCCCAACATCGATGGTGAGCGCGATTACACGGCACATTCTATTGGCATTACCGATCCTACCTATATTCAAGTAGTGCCGGCGCAGATAGGGAAAAATGGTGCAGGTGATCAGTTTTTTACCGACGGAAAGGCAATTCTTTTAATGCCGAAATAGGACAATTCAAAACTTGACTTTTGGGACTTTTAAGCTATGATTAGGTCTATGCCAAATAGATTTGAAGCAGCAGACACAGAGCCGATGGCAGCCGTAGCGCCAATGACACCTCCCGGCCAGCCAGCTATTTTAAAAGCCCAGTTACCAGAGAATTTTGATGTTGGAGCTTTCCTGAATCAAGTGCGTGCTTCAGATACTCAGACAGGACCAACATCCCCGACTCGTGCCGTACGTGGAAATGATGATGTGGATTATTTGCTTGGCGCTTAATTTATTTGCACTCCAGATGGTACTTCAGAATCGTGAGGAGATTTAGCTGTTCAGCGAGCAATATTGAAACACGCATAAGGTGGCGCAGACTCGTGGGGGCATGTCCATTTACGTGTGGTTGGACTGCACCAAAAGGCATGCCAACATGTGCACTCATATTGTGGAGCATCGTCTCCAGATTTTGCATAAAGCGCGTACGATTTTCAGGATTAGAGTGTTCGTGTGGATCTTGAAAATCAGTAATATTTTTTATCAACTGTCTGAATACTGCAGCATACATAATATGTGCGGACATATCGAGTCCCTCCATGCTTGTTTTCTCAGGGCTCTCGTTTCGGCGAGAGGAGAAGCTTTTAAATTCAGCATCGCCATTTGCCATGCGTCCGCCAATCTCAGGATAGGCGCGGCTCAGCGTTTCCATAATCCATTTTATTTTTTCATTTCCGACTTCATGAAATTGCAGATTCACGGGATCGATAAATGCCTCAAATCCCTGTGAACATAACATTTCAAAGAAAGTGCGTAACGCTTCATGTGCTTGATTCACATATTCGAGGAGTGGGGCATAGATGTCGGCATTTTCAAGCTGTCCCATATGAGTCGCGATGCGTGTTTTGGTAGACCCTGCAATTCCTGCCTTAAATTTCGCACCCAATTTAGTATAGGTAGTGATGTGATGGTTTACCGTTCTCAAAAGGTGTGTGCAGACTGGTTCATCTCCTTCTGCATGTTCCCTGGCGGCAGCTTTTTTATCTGGATCTTGAGCATACACAAACATACTAAAACTCCCTCCAATCTGCTCAGCGGTGGGCAAGAGGTCAGGGTGAATCATGCGTGGTATCTTTTCTGCTTGCTCTCCGGTATTTCTACGCAATGCAACGACTTCGCCTGCGGGGACATCTTTTGGACGGTCGGGGCCACGGCGTTCAATGCCTTCGTTGACTACTAATTTATCAGCTTTATCTGTCATAGTTTTGAGAAAAGAGCCGTTAAACTATAAAAGAATAAGGCCAATATGTCAATAGTGTAATTTAGGGAACCTCTTAACTTATAAAATCACCATTGCATCCCCAAAAGAGTAGAAGCGGAAGCGTT
>JAGOUV010000002.1:105896-130589 GCA_018061065.1 Candidatus Altimarinota bacterium
ATAGTTTTGAGAAAAGAGCCGTTAAACTATAAAAGAATAAGGCCAATATGTCAATAGTGTAATTTAGGGAACCTCTTAACTTATAAAATCACCATTGCATCCCCAAAAGAGTAGAAGCGGAAGCGTTTTTTTAGGGCAATTTCGTAGAGATCTTTAAGGTGATGAGGGGCATTTTTGCTTTGCAAAAATGCCTCCACAAGCATCATAAGGGAAGAGTCAGGCAGATGAAAATTGGTGATCATGCCTTGGACATAGTGGAAAGAGTACGGTGGATAGATGAAGATATCCGTGAATCCGTGTGGTGTACCGCTGCGCCCATACGACTCCAATGTTCGAACACTGGTAGTTCCCACCGCGAAACATTTCCTCCCCGCTGTTTTATAAGAAGCGAGTTGAGTTGTATTGGGTTCGCTTAGTTCATACCATTCTTGGTGTAATTTTTTTTCATCGATATTGTGTTGATCGATCGGAGCAAAAGTTCCCAGGCCTACGTGGAGCGTAACTTCTAAATGAGGAATCGCCTTTTTTTTAAGCGAGTCAAAAACATCTTGAGTGAAGTGGAGTGAGGCGGTGGGTGCGGCGATCGATCCGGAATTCTGTGCAAAGATACTTTGATAGCGTTGGCGCAGAGCATCTTCCGTGAGTCCTGTATTCCCAATGTATTTGGGAATCGGTGTGATGCCCGCAGCAAGCAAGACAGTTTCAAGTTTTTCAATGGGAAAGAGGGGACGGAAGAAAAAAACTTTTTCATCTTGGTGGTCTACAAGTAACGCATGTTCAGCATCGATACTGAGTTTTTGTCCTACAGTGAGTTTGCGATCAGAAAGGCCCTTTATAAGTCTATCCCCGGGACGAAGCTCATTTACCATGAGCAGCAGCTCAGCCTTTCCGCCGGTTTCTTTTTTAACCGCAAGGCGTGCGGGAACTACTTTTGTCGTATTGAAAACCAAAAAGGCGTCGCTCGGAAGATGCGCTGCAAGATTATAAAAATAATCAAAAGTTATCTTGCCCGTTGCCGTGTCGTAGATAAAAAGCCGACTGTGGTCCCGGGGCTCCGCAGGTGCGGTCGCAATCAGCTCCTTAGGCAGTTGATAGTGGTAGAGTTCTGGATTCATCTCGAGCATTCTATCACTCTGACTGCCAAATATAATCAAACAAAGCTTCTATACTTTTATACAATGTTGCACTCTCAATAATAATACCCATACTGTGTTCCTGAAAATCAACGATCGCGATCCCTTTTTCATTAAACAAAATAATTTCCGAATGAAGCTCAAAGGGATGATTCTTAATAATTTTTGTAGTGCGATTTGAGGTCTCATCCAGCGCTTTATATTTCTGTGCAAAACTACTTACGGGGATGAGCACGCGGCTCTGCACGCCACGACGTTTTTTTAGATTGATAAAATCATACTTTAAAAAATGTTGGAGTTCAGAGGGAATACGCTGCACACTGACAAATGATTTTTGTGAAACTTTCGTATCAAGCGTGGCACGATACAAACTCTCAATTGCCTCGCGGCCTTCATAGATGCGCGTACGCGGTTTTATAGTGGAGATGCGGCTGATCTTATTCATCTCCTCCACAAACATGCTCGCTGATTTTTTGCGCGCAGCCATCTCGTCGATTTCTTTTTCCAGCTTGTCCATGAAGACTTGCGGTGCGACCGGTGCATAACAGAGCACATTTTTATTTTTAGTTTGGACAATTAAGCCGCGTTTTACCAATCGCTTGATGACCGAATAGACGGTGGTTCGATCAATGCTCGTACGAAGACTCACCGCACTGGCGATGGATGAGCCATATTTATAGATATTCAGGTATACCGCAATATCCTTTTCATTGAGCCCATAACTTGACAGGAAACCGGAAATCAAATCTTGCATATGTAAACTGTTGACGATGGTTCAACACAGACAATATCGGAATTTTTACCTTATTTAAAGGGTAAATTCACTCGGCAAGCTAATCGTGTTGAATTTATCTCGCCGTCTGTTAGTTTAATGATCCTGTAATCACCTCATATGTTCACTTCGCTTTTTGGCCTAAGAGAATTGGAACGAAAACGGTTTATATATAGAGGTCGCTCACCCGAATTAGGTAAGCCTATTTCGGATGTCGCAGTAGGGCACGAGGTTATTAGCCAATACATTGAGGAAAATAAACAGGGATTAGACGATCAGATTGGTGACACATGGCAGGAACGCCGTGAATTAATGAATGCGTTTCTATCTGCGGGGCTTTCAATTATCGAAAAAGATGAATATGGAGAAGACAAAAGAATAGTTGATGACTTGGTTAATGAAGTAAGAACGCGTGATGACGGTGGCAAACTTGTTGATGTGCACTTTACCGTTAATATCAAATCAGCCGAAGATGCGCAGAAAGCGATAAAAATTTGCCGAGAAAGAAAAATTCTTGCACTACCCATAGGTTCACGAACAAGTGCGCAAGGATTATTTGAAGCACGTCATGATGCAGAAAAATACGGACTCAATGGAGTCGTGGGATTGCAGATGACACGGAGCAAAGAATCATTACAACTTCCCACGGAAGTTCCGGAAGGATATGAACTTGTTGAACATCCTTCGCTTCCTTTAGCGGTACTCAAATCAAAATCTTTCCCTGAGGATCCTAAGAAGCCACACCGTGTTATTGCGGGAGCAGGTATTTCTGTCGGAGAAGTGAATGATTTTTTGAATGAACAATTAGGATCAGAGCGTTATAGATATCGTATTTTGGCTAATCCTACCAGCAAAGATCAGGCAACGGTGGGTGGTATTTTTACGACCGGTGCGGAGGGAGGAGATCGTTATAAAGCAACAAAAGATATATTACGAGCATTGATTGTCAATGGTGATGGCGAACAGAACATGCTCGAGCAAACTGCCGCACAGCAATTGGTCGGTTTGGCGGGTAATGCGGGTATGGTTACGCAAGCTGAATTTGGAGTGAGTGCATTTCCTAAGCATGAACATGGTGTATTTATTCCTGTTAAAGGAGCAGGTAAAGAAGGATGGAAGAATATGTTGAAGCTGCAAGCTCGTTTGAAGAAATTTTGTCATCAAAAAGAAGAGGGGCCTTTTCAGGTTGGAGATGAGAAAGATGGAACAATTGTTACGGGTCTGGAGCCACTTTCTCGCAATGCAGTTGAGGCAGCGACGCATGACAATGAAACTCCTTTTGCGCGCAGTATTAATGGCCTCATGCAACATTATGAGTATGGAATATATGTTGCATTTTCGTCATTTAATGATGTGTTAGATGATGATTTTTTTGAGTCGAAATTTTTAAAAACTCTTGGACTTAATCAGGAAAATTTTCTAGAGTCATATGAATTCTCAGAAAAATTAGAAGTTTTAGACAAACAAATTGCTCGAGAGAATAATTGGGAAGCAAAACAAAGACTCATTGCTGAAAGAGAATTATTAGTAAGTTCTGACGAGCAATTTCTTGCAAAGGCAGATGGAGGAAATATATATGACTCCATCAGGATTTTGCCGACGGGTAGAGAGCTTTCACAAACCGGTGCAAATTTTGACATGGGACATCGTAAGCTCATGGATGATCTTCGTCACTCGGCACCTGAAAAATCGCGCGAGCGTGCTCGTGAGCTGGGTGGAGTAACCGAATCCACCGATTTAAATATTCAAATCCAGACAGATGATATTGTAGAAGAGCAGCAGGCGATTGATAAACTTGCTGAAATTTTCAGCGAGTACGAGCGGGAATTTGCACAAGAAACAGGTTTCCGAGTGAATGTATATGGTCATATGCACCCAGGTGGTAAGAGCGGTACGGGAGGTATAGATCCACACATCCGTATTATTCTTGAGCTCAGTAATCCGGCGATTCGTTACAACGCTCCAGAATTGGTGCAGATGATGAAGAAAGCACAAGGTAAACTCTATAATAAGTTACTTGGATTAAACGGCACGAATGGAATAAAAATTCTCCCCCCAGAAAAAAACCTTTTCAAAAATACTGACTTTTGGCAGTGGTACTGTTTATATGAACCTGAAAAAGCACGCCAGTACTTAGAGGCGATTTTGCAGCATGGATTTTCTCATGATGCTGATGGTAAGCCAGAAGACGCCATTATGGGAGCACGTATCCCCCATGTATTGCCGGGTATTTTGCCTCGCAAAAAAGGTAGCCTTAATGATCTATTCAATGCTGATTGCATCGATCCACGTTCCCTTGAGGATCTCGCGCAGGTAGGGCCTGCATGGATTGCTCCGATTGTTAAAAAATATTTGGGTGCCATTTTGGAGCAAGTTCAAATCTCTCATCGCATGCCGGGAGTTCAACGCTTAGTGGGGGATACGGCACTTACGTTTCACGAAAAATTTGGGTTGGCAGAAAATCAGTATGACTTCTTTATTGATTCTACCGAGGAAGGTCACGATATCGTGGAGCGTAATTTTGGGAAAAAGCATGGCTATAATGTATTTGAGGTAAATGCAACACCTGAAGATCTGGCGAGCGGTAAGCAGATATGTCCCGCAAACGACAACGCAATTTACTTGGTTAATGTTGAGGGGCTTGGAGTGCCGCGTGGTTTGACGATGATGGTAGCGCCGCAAGCGGCAATAAAAGATGCTTATGAGCGAACTCAGCGCGGAGAAAATAAAGCTGCATTTCGTAATTTGCATGAAATGTGGACTAAGTGGCCCCATGAGACACTTGAGACGCCTAACCTTCCTGGCATAGCCGCGTTGGGTCTTATTCTTCAACAGGATGAACTTGAAGGCAATCCTGCTAAACCACGTAAGAATCCTATTAAAACGCTCAATCCCGGGCCTGCTCAATTGCATGAATCATTGTTTGATATCGAGGCTCTATTTAAGGAGATTGCTCACCTGACTCCTGCGCAACTGGCAGAGCGTGAACGTGAAATTGCGGAACAATTTAAGAAATGGACAGGAATCCCAGAGGATCATCGTCTCGCATTTGTGACTTCTGCTACTCAGGGTATGCAGTTGTTGTCTGATGCGATTGGCAAAAATCAGGATAAGATAGAAGTTTTTCAGATTGTGAATGATGCTTTTGGTGAGCGCTTAAATAGTGTTCTGAAATCCAAAGTAAAACAAGTTAATACCATTACGACTCCATGGACCACTACTGAAACTTCTGAGATGGAGCATGTTATGGATGAGTTAGTGCCACAGTTGTTTGCTGCGGTTGAACTAGGAAAGGAACCAGTGATTTATACGACACCTCAAAAGACTTCTACTGCAGCAAGTTATAATCCTAAAAAATTGCGTGAGGCGATTGAGCGACGTTCAAAGGAGCTGGGTCGCGCACTGAAAATGGGAAAGGATTTTCATATTATTTGTGACGTGACTTCTGGAGTTGGTGCAATTGATTATGCAACTCATCATGAATCAATCGATGACGATGAAGAGGGAACGAGTCGTATTGAATTCAACGGATGGTTTGGTGCAATGCAAAAGGCGATGGGGCTTCCTGCGGGTTTTGGTTTTGTGTCACTTTCTAAGAAGCTCGCCAAATTACTTGGTGTTAATGGTGACGGCACAGAATCGAATAAATTTTCATTGTCAAAAGCAATTTCTGATACCGAAAATGGAAAGGGGCCTAATGGACTTGCAGTACATTTGCTTAAACGGAAATTAGATGCGGAAGAAGCGGCAGAGCGTACGCCGAAGTCGATTCAAGAGGAAACTCGTAAGAAAATTGAGTTAGTGATGGGTTGGAAACAACGTCATAAAGATTTGATGATGTTAGTTCAAAATGCTGCAGATCAATCACCGATTATGATGGGTCTCTTTTCTCAAGCAAAAAATCTTTCAAAAGCAAAATCGTTATTGTCGGAAATTTTTGGTTATTATATTGGCGAGGGATATGGACCATTTGCAAAAGAGGCGATTCGTCTCTATCTTCCCAATATCGCTTATGAGGATTTGAAACGTTTGCTTGCAGCACTTGACCGTGTGTTAGAGTTGGATGATGTTAAAAAAACCCGTGGAGAGGATATTCCAAACATTGCTACGCGTGAGCCGATTGATCCCTATAATGCCCTCTCGCGTTTATCTGAAGAGATGACTGTAGATGATATTTTCTATGATAGCTCTGCGGTTGAATGGCTGGGTCGTTTGGTAAATACCTATAATGCCAATATGTCAGATGATGATAGTAAAGTTCGCATTGATGATGAAATACCGGATATGACGGGCGGATTTGCTAAGAAGGCGCAGATTTATAAATACCCTAAAAATTTAGAAGAAATGAAAAAGATTCTAAGTATAAAAGATGAAGATGGGGTTCAATTAACTCACTACTACGGTATGTTCAGAACGGCGACTGAGCGTGTAAGGACAACCATTTTAGAATCGCCAAATACTGAATATGGTAATAATGATGTAAGTAAATTAGTCGACAGAAATATGGCTGATGCGCGTGCATTTGTGAAGAAAATCGTGCGTTTGCTTGGTAAATATTTTAAGGATACAGAAGGTCCTCATGCTGCAGCGCGCAATAAGAAAGGAAGACCAGAAGTAGCTTTCACGGGTTAACATTTAAAAGAGACCTCGCGTAGTATCGGAGGTCTCTTTTTTGTTGTGTGACGGATTTTACCGGTGTCTATAAATTTACTTCGATGGAGCCATTTTCTTTTACCTTAAGTTCTTCACGGTCATCACGACCATTATCGTCACCCGCATTGTCACGATCATCATTGCGATCGTTATCACTATCGTCATTTCCGCTACGGTCGTCGGTATCATCGTTGCGATCGTCGTTACGATTGTCATCGCCACGATTATCTATTTTTAGCTCGACGAGCGTATCGATAAATTTCTCTGCTTGCTGTGCTTTGCGATAAGCCGTCTCGAAGTGTACAAGAGCAGCATTGTAGTTTTCTGCAGTTACCTGTGCGCGTCCATCAATCACTGATTTATCTGCTGTAGCCAATTGAGCTTCGATATTCGCTGTAGCTGTTGCATCGATGAGTGCTTGAGCTTCAGCAAAATCTTTACGTGCCTTTGCAATCTCACGAGTAGCCTCTTCCAGCTGTGCCTCTGCTACTGCAGGTGTTGTTACATTTTCATTTCCGCGATCGTCATTTGAGCGACCTTCATCCCGATCCTTACGATCTTCGCGATCGTTATTTTCTTCACGATCATCATTTTCCTCCGCTAATTTAATAGACAGGGAATTGAGCAGCCCAGAATCGATGTGAATAATAATATTCTGGTGTGCTTTCAGAGAAGAATCCAAATCTGAAGAAAGACTTGCTGCGGTATCTACATCACCCGCTGCCTTAATTGCAGCGATATGTTTTTTTGCCTCCTCAATATGTTTCTGAAAATCTGAATTCAATTCTGCCTCAACTTCTGCAGTCAATTTCTTTTGTACTGCAAGTGTCTCTGCTTCTTTTAGGCGACGTTCTGCGCGCTCTGAATCCCAGCGTGCCTCTGCTTTATCAGATACGGCAAACCATCCTTGTACTTCTTCATTTACATGAATTTTTACGGGATAGAGCACATCACCGGGAAGTGCGGTGTTAGCCGAGGCGACACTACCAAAGGTGAGTGACGCGATAATTAATACGATAACGGTTGGCATAGAAGGCTGTATTAAAGAATATAAGAAGCCTTTGTTTATTGGCTTCTGTATAGGTAGACGTAACCCACCCTCTTCTCTTACCAAAATAGGATTTTTTTTCATATGAGCCATCAGTGATTCACGCACGCTGGCTTTTTCTTCTGGCTGTAGTTGATCGTTGAAATGTTTCATAGAGGTTTATTGTAGAGTGAACGTAATTTTGCGAGTGCGCGGTAGAGTCGTACGGAGACGACATTGGTGCTTTCCTCTAGAATCCCACTTATTTCTAGAGGGGAGAGGCCGTCAATATATCTCATGACGAGAATGTTTCGATCTACTTCGTCCAATTTCTGTAACAGATCCATGGCACTTTTTGCATCGATTTTTTCCATAATGCGCTCGTCTTCTGCAGTGGGTTCGAAGGTATCTTCTTCCATCATGGCATCAAGTGACACCGGATGTTTTTTGCGTACCTCATCAATCATTAAGTTGTTTGCAATTCGGTAGAGAAACGCGCGAATGTTTTCGACAGTTCCTCCATTGCGCTGATAATCCCAAACGCGCATGAAGGCTTCTTGCATGAGCTCTTTAGCTCGTTCGCGGTCGCCCAGCCGATAGTAACAGTGACGAAATATCACATCTGCATACGTATCGTAAGCGATCAAAAATGCTTCTTGTGAGATATGATCATCCATAGTTTAAGACGTAATCGCGGGGTGGCTCTTACATTGTACCCATATTCTACAAAAAAGGAGCCCGAGTATTACACTCAGACTCCCTTTAATAAACTTTATTAACTCAGCTTTTTCGTACTAGCTTGGTCGTGAAGCACGGTAGGTTCCGTAACCTGCTGCGCCCAAAGCTACTGCTGCCAATCCTCCGTAGAGAAGATAGTCGGTCCAATCATTTTCACCATCCGCATCGCCATCATCATCTCCAGATAGATCTTCTGTTGTAGCACCAGTTGCAGGTGTTACCGTTCCTGGCTGGTCTGCATCGGTTGTTGTTGCATCAGGAGCTACGACATCGCCGCTTCCCGTTGCAACATCACTTGGAGTTCCTGCCACACTTCCATCTACAGCAACAGGTGTTTGTGAGCCGCCATTTCCTCCATTTGCTGCGCCACCTTCAACATTTACACTTGGTGGTGCTGCTGGATCTGCAGGCTTTGTATACGTTACTGTCTTACATGTTGCATTGCCTAACTTTGAGGTAAGTACCAATTTGTCACCTGCCTTAGGAGTTCCAAAGTTGAACATGAATCCGCCACCATTTGGATTGAGGAACAAGCCATCGGGACCCACGATATTGGCAGTGCCATTATATGAAGCAAGGGGAATATTCGATCCATTCACAAATCCCTCAACTTTGTATGCATAAGATCCTTTCGTAAATTTCTGATAATCAATTCCTGTTCCAATTACGATCTGTCCCTGAGCATTAATTGTTCCTTCAGCACGAACCTGACAGCTTGGAACATTGCTCAAATCTATATTTATTGGTGTAATAACAGGGCTTGGAATAAATACGGCACCGCTTGTAGGTGGAGCAATAAAAATAGGTTTCAATGTAGTCGAAGTACATTTAGTTCCCATAACAGTTGCATCCATGCGCACTGAATTCACGCCGTTAGTATTAAAGATAAACGTCTGCTCGGCTTTATTGTCTGGTGCGAAACTTCCTTTTCCTGCAACGATATCAACGCCGCCTTTCTTTTGAACAATCAAATCGGTTCGTACTGCAGCTACATTTCCACCGATGGTGGTTGCGCTAATGACGAAATCTGCATCTGCTTTAGCAGCTATGCTGTTGTAATTTACTTTGTAGGTAACTTGATTTTGACCGACCTTAACGTACTTAATAGATGCCTGCACGTTACAGCTTAGGGGCTGAATC
This sequence comes from Candidatus Altimarinota bacterium, assembly GCA_018061065.1. GTDB lineage: Bacteria > Patescibacteriota > Gracilibacteria > UBA1369 > UM-FILTER-53-11 > JAGOUV01. The sequence goes on from JAGOUV010000002.1 coordinate 115,360, forward strand.
TGTATTACGGGCACAATAGGCATAGCAGGCTCAAAGGAAGGCGATACTGCCAATGCACTTGGTGCCGCTAACAAGGTAGAAACGACCACTGCACTGACGATGCGAACGATACTGAATGACTTCATATAAGAAAGGTTAATTAAAATCAAATGCGGTGATTAATACCGTCATTTTACGCGTTCGTTACAATTAGCGCTAGAATTGATTATTTCTGAAAGAATGTCGTATCAAACTGTGTACTACGTATGTATGGAGGGCATATTGAATTACTATCTGGTATTATCTAGACCTGTTATGACAGATATGAGCATGGTGAACTTGGTGAAGCAGGCGATTGCTGATCCGCAGCAATTTGCCAAAATTGTTGAGCTATATGAGGCCAAGTTGCTCAGATATATTTGTCGTTTTACGGGACTAGATCACCAGTCGGGCGAGGATATTTTGCAAGAGGTGTTTATCAAAATGTATCGAAATTTAAATAGTTTTGATCCATCGTTGCAATTTTCCAGCTGGGCGTATCGTATTGCGCATAATGAAGCACTCAATTATTTACGTGACAATAAACATCATAAGTCAGTCATGCCCTTGGAGAATGACGAAGAAGATGCGGTGAATTTAATTGACGTTTTGGCGAGTGAGATTGATATTCCCCGTGACGTAAAGCGCAGTGAGCTGGCAGAGTCAGTGCGGGTCACGCTTCAAAATATGCCGGATGATTATAAAGAAGTATTAATCTTGCGATTTTTGGAAGATAAGGATTATGCGGAAATCAGCGACATTATTAAAAAGCCAATGGGAACGGTAGCAACCTTACTTAACCGTGCCAAAGAACATTTTAAAAAGGTATATTCTCTACACGCACATGAGTAAATTCAGTACATCGATTTTGGAGACGATTGAAAAGGAGCACATTACCCCGCGCCCCAAGTGGCAGTTTGTGCTTATGCATATCGTCATGTGGACGTTGCTTGTTATCTCAGTGATTATTGGCAGTTTTGCGATGAGTATCGTTTTTCACGATCTTTTTGATATGGAGTGGGATCTTATCGGGATGGCTGCGGGTGGGCGTGCGCGTGGCATTATGTTAGTGCTGCCGTACGTGTGGATTATCTTTTTGTTAATTGCACTTTTTATTGGGTCTGTTTTATTTAGAGAGACGAAACATGGGTATCGTATTCGCCCGTGGATGATTGTGGGAAGTGCGGTGCTCTTATCAGTAGTGATGGGTGCGGTCTTATATAAGACGGGCGTGTCAGAACGTATTGATGAACGATTGCGTGAGCGTGTGGGAGCCTATGCACAGATGAGGCGAACTATGGGCGATATCTGGCGCGCGCCTGAGCGCGGTGTTCTTGCAGGTCGTATTCTCGTGGTTAATAATCAGGATTCATTTACTTTGAGTGATCCAATGCAGCAGGAATGGCAGGTCATGGTAGTTCCGCCACCGCCTCGTATTGGTGCACCAGTACGTCCGTTAATTGCTCCTAAACTTCAGCCACTAGAAGCAGGCGTGCGGGTTATTATGCGCGGCGTGCGGGTGGGTGAGCGGGAATTTAATGCCTTTGAGGTGCGGCCATGGAAGCGCGGGGAGTTTTAGTTTTGTAGCTATGCAAATTACCTTTATCCGTCATTCGAAAACTAAGGTTGATCCAGCAATTTCTCCTACACGATGGGAATTATCCAGAGATGGCATAAGGCTTGCTCAAGAATTAGGCAGTCGAGAGGTGATAAAGGGTCTTAGTATAATTTATTCAAGTTTGCAGACAAAAGCATTAGAAACAGCCTTTTATTTATCTAAACCAAATAATATTGAGGTAAGAACGGACGATCGTTTAACGGAAGTAACTTCATTTACAAATAAATTCATTGCTGATGAAGACACTTACTCAAGAAATGTGAAAGATTATTACTCCGGGCGAATAGCAAGAATAAGCGGGGGAGAAACAATTCAGGAGGCCTTAGCTAGATTTAATGGGGCGATTCAGGATATTGCGGCTGTGAACGGTGCAGAGAAGCGCATCGGTATTGTTTCTCATGGAAATATACTCGCACTCTTTTCAGCTCAATTTGACGCAACTATCGATTGCTACCAACTTCATAAAGAAATCAAACAGCCTGACATTGCTATATTTGACGGGCACACCAAGAGATTCATCAGTTTCTTTGGCAGTATGAATACATAAGCCGAAAATTTTTGAAAGAAATAAATTTGTGACGGTGTAGTAAAGACAGACAACAAGTGCGCACTTGTATCTCACTTTATTACATCACCCATTTACTATGAAAATTCCATCAAAGTTAGTTAATGCCGCTCTTATAACCGGCGCCGTATCACTCATTTCCGGTATGTCCCTTGCTTCTGCTCAGTCGGCAGATGTTACCACTCCCACTACGCCACAAGGACAGGTTCAGGCTCAGGGGCAAAATCATAACCGACCAATGCAGCGCTTTAAAAATATGAAGCAAAATATGGCCAATCGTATGCAGGCTCGTCCAATGGAACAGGCAGAGGTAAAGGCTGCACTCGCAAGTGGAAATTTTGAGACATTTAAGGCAGCTATTATAAAGAATGCTCCTGAGGGCAGAACGCCACGTATCCTGGAGAAGATAAATGCAGGTAACTTCGCAGACTTTGTGAAGATGACAAAATTACAAGATGAGGCTCGTGCCCTGCACACTAAGCTTGGATTGGATAAACTTCCTCACCCAGGACAAATGGGCGGAGCTGACGCTCAGTAGTACATATTCAGAGGCCGCTTTCCTTAAACTTTTATCGGAAGCGGCCTTTTGTATTGACAAAATAAAATTAGTATTATAAATTAGTTGCCTATGTATAACAGAGGAAGTAATAAAGGAAGTTTCGGAGGTAGACCTTTTCCACGATCACGACGACCAAGTAGATCCGGTAGCAGAGGTGGTAGATCAGATGGTAAAATTGATATTTCCAAGCTGGTAAGTAAGGCAGTTAAGCCCGAAAATATCGAAGTGTTTGTACCACAGTACAGCTTCCGTGATTTTCCGTTTGACGAGCAGTTGCAGCTTAATATTGAGAAGAAAGGCTATAGCCAAACAACGCCGATTCAGGACAAATCTATTCCTGTTATTTTGCAAGGACGCGATGTTGTGGGAATTGCGAATACGGGTACGGGTAAGACAGCCGCCTTTTTGTTGCCGTTGATTGATAAGGTATTAAAAGATCGCACGCAGAATGTGCTTATTATGGTTCCTACGCGTGAGCTCGCGGTACAGATTCAAGACGAATTTGTTGGTTTTACGCGTTCATTGAAATTGTATTCAGCAGTATGTGTGGGTGGTATGAGTATTGGAAATCAGATCCGCGCTATTCGTGGAAAGCCGAACTTTATTATCGCTACTCCAGGACGTCTAAAAGATTTGATTGATCGCCGCGTATTGAGTTTGGATCGCTGTCAGAATGTAGTTTTGGATGAGGCTGATCGTATGTTAGACATGGGTTTTATCAACGATATTACGGCACTTTTGGCTATGATGCCTGCTGAACGTCACTCACTATTTTTCTCAGCAACGGTATCTGCGACAGTACACCGATTGATTCACCGTTTCTTGCGCAATCCCGAGACGATCTCGGTAAAATCTCGTGATACTTCCCAGAATGTTGATCAGGATGTGATCCGCGTACGATTCCCGACCAAGAAAATGGATTTGCTTCAAGAGATGCTTACGCAGAAAGATTTTAATAAGGTACTTATTTTTGGCCGCACCAAACATGGTGTCGAGAAGATCTCGATCATGCTTGCTGCAAAAGGCTTTAAGGTTGCCTCAATTCATGGTGATAAGACTCAGGGACATCGTCAGCGTGCGCTCGATATGTTCAAGCGCAATGCAATTCAGATCCTGGTTGCTACAGACGTAGCTGCACGTGGTCTCGATATTTCAGAAGTAAGTCACGTTATTAACTACGACATGCCTGCTACTTACGAAGATTATATTCACCGTATTGGTAGAACAGGACGCGCAGATAAGAAAGGAAAGGCACTTACTTTTGTGGAGTAGTTTCAGGTGTAGTGCTTGTTGATGGTGCTGGTGTTACGGGCATCGGGCGAATTTGCAGTGTCTGTGCGGTGAGGCTTCCATCGCTATTTGTTGTACCGCTTACCGCTATGGTGCTGCCGACCGCAACGTCAGTGGGCGTGCCTTTTACTGAGTGAGTGATATCAGTCGTATCTGAGAAAAATACAATGCGTGAGCCGTTGTCTCTCATTTGAAGGGTGATGCTCTTGTCGTCTTTTGAGAGTACGGTTCCCATGACAAGTCCGCTGCCGTTCATACCGCCTCCTGTTCCGCCACGACCCATCATGCCTCCTGCTCTGAAGGCACCAGCGCCACCGTTTGCGCCGAACTGTGCGAAGCGCTGTTCCACGTCAGATGTACTTCTTGATTGGCCGTAGCGCATGCCACCGAAAAATCCGATGACTCCAACTACAACAATAATAACTCCCCATGTGATAACATTTTTTTTCATATACATATGAAATGAGAAAAATAAAATAGTTTATTCGTACTTAAGCGCGTCGATAGGATTCAATGTAGCGGCGCGACGTGCAGGATAGTAGCCAAAAATAATGCCAATGCCACCGGAAACGCCAAAAGCAAGGAGCACAGAAGTGAGTGAGACGCTTGTAGCTAAGCCGGCAAATTTTGAGACGCCATAAGCAGCGAGCCAGCCCAGTCCGATACCGATAAGTCCGCCGAGCATGGTGAGCATCACAGACTCTGCAAGAAATTGTAAGCTGATGTCTCGTTTTTTTGCGCCGATGGCTTTTCGCAAGCCAATTTCACGGGTGCGTTCGGTAATTGTCGTGAGCATCATATTCATAATGCCAATGCCACCAACGAGCAGTGAAATTCCTGCAACTGCGGCGAGAAAAATAGTAAATGTTGTGGTAATAGAGGTGAGTGCGCCCAAGATGTCTGCTTGTGAAATAATGGAAAAATCTGCTTCCGTGACCCGATGTTTTTCTAAGAGGACTGCGGTGGCCTCTTGTTGCACCTGCGACATAAGTTCTTCATTTTCTACACTCATAGCAATAGTAGAAAGGAAGTCTGAACCCGTCAGGATTTTTTGCATTGTGGTGACGGGCACGTAGATCGTATCGTCTAAACTGAAAAATCCTGAGCCGCCTTTTGATTGCACTACACCAATGACGCGAAAATTAATTTTATTGATGCGGATATTTTTTCCAATTGCTGAAGTTGTATCACCAAATAAATCTTGTGCTGTAGTGGGGCCGAGTACCGCAACTCGTCCGACGGCACTTAATTGAGACGAACTTAAAAATACTCCCTCTGAGATCGAGATGTTGCGCACCGCAGGATAGTCAGGAGTTGAGCCGATGATATTCGTGTTTGTGTTGTTGCCATTTTGAGCCACAACTTGTAATCGCTTACTTAATTCTGCGGAAACATATTTTACTCCGTTGATTGCTTTGAGTGATTCAACGTCCTCCATTTTAAGGCTTTGTGATGAGCCGCGTCCGGTTGAGACCGTGCCGCGTCCACCCTGCTGTGAACCGGGAGTGACGGTGAGTAAATTTGAACCCAGTCCTTGTATGCTCGACTGAATTTGGCCTTGCGCCCCCTGTCCAATAGAGACCATCGCAATCACAGATGCTATGCCGATCACGATTCCTAAAATCGTTAAACCGGAGCGCATTTTATTTGCGGCAACTGCAGAATAGGTCTCACTTAAAATGTCATTGATGGTCATGTGGTGGTTTTTCGTTTATGAATGTGTTCGTCTTTTAAAATCTCACCATCGCGAACATGAATAATGCGTCCCGCATGTGAAGCTACGTCCGCTTCATGAGTAATAAGAATAATGGTGCGACCTTTTTCTTCGTTGAGACGTCGAAATGTCTCCAATACAATTTCACCCGTCTTGGTATCCAAATTTCCCGTGGGCTCATCCGCCAAAATAATTGCCGGATTATTTACCAGTGCACGTGCAATGGCAACGCGCTGGATCTGTCCGCCGGAAAGTTGATTTGAATAATGATTGAAACGATCAGGGGTAAAACCTGCATCGAGCAATGCTTGCTGTGCGCGCTTGAGTCGCTCTTCAGGAGGTGTATCAGAATAAATGAGGGGAAGCATTACGTTTCTCACTGCTGTTGCACGGGGCAGGAGATTGAAGGCTTGAAAAACGAATCCGATTTTGTACTTTCGAATATCGGCGAGCTCATCTTCCGAATATTTTGAGATATCGTGTCCATCAAGCATATATGTTCCGTGGGTGGGGGTATCGAGGGCACCAAGAATATGCATGAGCGTAGACTTTCCCGAGCCCGATGGACCCATGATCGAGACGAACTCACCTTCTTTGATGGTAAAAGAAACATCCTTGAGCGCGAGTGTTTCGTTCTCCCCGCTGAGATATACTTTCGTAATGTTTTTGCACTCAATCATATGATTTTATCGTCGTATTAAAGTCCCGGCGCCACCGCCGCCTCCGGCTCCGGTGGCACGATTACCTCCTAATCCCGGAATACTTAAGCCAGCACTTGGTGGTGCAGTTGTCGTTGGAGTAATAGTTCGTGTCACCACACTATCGCCTTCATTGAGGCCAGAAATAATTTCAATCATCTCGTCATTACTTGTACCTGTCTGTACTTGTTGTGGAACGGGCGGAGTTGATACTTCTACGCCACTTGGGTCTTTTACTACCTCCACGTATGAAATGCCGTTTTGTTCTTTCACCGCAGAAACGGGCACCATCACAATGTCTTGTTTTGCCTCAGTAATAATTGCCGCTGAGACACTCATGCCCGGTTTGACCCGATCATCCTGAGTATCAAATCCGATTTTTACGTTATAGGTAACTACGCCCTGCGTCACCGTGCCGATGGCATCCACTTCAGCCACTTCTCCACTGATAGTGAGATTATTAATTGCATCAAAGGTCAGAGTTGTTTTTTGTCCCACGGCTATTTTTGAGACATCTACTTCATTGAGAGATATTGTCGCCAGTTTTTGCTTTGTAATTAATGTTGCGACAACGGTGTTGGCCGTAAGTTCGTCTCCTTTTTTTACTGCGACTTGAGCGATCAATCCATCAAAAGGTGCGCGAATAGTATAATCAGCCAGTTCTTTTTGCGCATCGGTAAGGCTGTTTTGGCGCTGCTCTACGGTTAATTTTGCAGATGCGAGATCTAGGGTTGCATTGTTAGTACGCAGTTTTTCTTTCGCATCGACGAGGGCATTCTCACGCTGTCGTACGGTGAGCTCCGCAGATTTTATATCCAACTCATCTGCGCCATTTTGTAAGCTCGCGAGTGACTCTTTTTTTTCTTCAAAACTTCGCTGTGTACTTGTTACTGTACTCTGAGCATTGGAAATACTTGATGTTGCTGAGGCCAAACTTGTGAGATCACTATTTGTATCAGAAACATACGAATTTAAATCTGACTGATGAGTCGTCATCGCAGAAGGTTTTGCCAAATTGTGTTGTGACATGATGTCAGAAATAACATCCAAAAACTCATTTCCCTTTTTCACCGCCTCGGATGTTAACACCGTGGTCTCATAGGTATTTTTTAAAATATTTAAAATCACGGTTTGATTTGAGGAACGATTAACTGTTTTATACAGCGCAAAGGTTTCATCGAATTTAGTTCGTGCGGCTTGATAAGCGGTACTAAAATCTTCTTTGTTCTGGCGCACATGTTCGTCATATTGATTAACTTGATTCACGTACCAGTCGATATTTTGTTGAAAACCAACAATCGTTGTGTCGTAAAAAATATCTTCCAATCCAGTGATAGTCACGGGTAAATCCTGGAACGTAGTCACGACACTATTAAATGCACTATCATGTGCAGTTATAAAACTTGTCTGTGCATTTTTCTGTGCTTCTTCGGCTTGTGTAACTCCATTTTGTGCTTGTAATAGAGCCAGTGCATCAGATGGTTTTTTTAACTTTTCAAGTGATAATTGTGCGCTCTCTAGATTCACTTCTGCATCTCGAATTGAGCGTTCTAAATCTCGCTGCGTCGTATCACTTGCGACAATTTGTTTTCTCAACGCCAGCTGTGCACTTTTCAAATTTACCTGTGCATCGCGCACACCACTTATACCGTCAGCAGTATCGAGCTGTGCAATCATCGTACCCTCTTTTATTTCCGCGCCTGCGGTAGCCGCAAGAGCAGTAATCATTCCTGTTCCTTTTGACTTCACTTCTACTTGATTCGATGCTGAGACTTGGCCACTTCCTGAAATTGAGACGATCAATGTTCCTTTTGTTGCTGCGCTTACCACGTAACGCGGTGCAGTGCTGGGGGCTGTCGCTTTTCCATAGCCCCAATAAGCAGTAATCAAAACTGCAATGCCAATAATAATCGATAGTATTCTATGCTCTTTACTCCACAATTTGATTCGATTCATACGGTTTAAGTCATCCATATACAGCCTACTACACTGTTTTTTCACTATTTGTTTCATGAAATTAAGAATTTGACGATTTTGCAAAATATCGCATAACTTGTAAGAAAAGTGGTATTACTACCTTGATGAATAAAAAATTTCTATCAATAGTAAGCGTATTGGCACTTCTCCTCCTAAGCGCAGTTGGCACTTCTGCTGCAGTAAATCCCTCGGATATCACGGGACATCAGTATGAACCTGCGATCCGCTATCTGTATCAACAAGGAGTGGTTGAGGGGTATGGCGATGGGACGTTTCGTCCCGAATATGAGCTCAATCGTGCTGAGTTGATTAAATTTGTTTTGGGAAATAAGGTAACGCCGAGCCCGACTATATACAAAAATTGTTTTCCCGATGTAAAAGAGGATTGGTACGCCAAGTATGTTTGTTATGCCAAATCACGCGGTTGGATAGAGGGATATCCCGATAATTTATTCCGTCCGGCTCAAAAAGTTAATAATGTAGAGGCGGTAAAAATATTGGTAAGGGCAAATGAACTGTCCGCTGCGCCTACAACTCCCGTGCCTTTTTCTGATGTTGATTTGAGTCAGTGGTATGGCCCATTCTTGCGTTCAGCTCAAGCGCGCAACTTATTGATACCGATTCAGAATTCTACGGGTTATTCACCGGGCAATCCCATGACGCGCGGAGAGGTGAGTGAGATGATGTATCGTCTCATGAGCGGCCTTTCTTCACCCCCGGCGGTCAGTGAGGGTAATAGCAACCGTCGACTCACCGAAGCTGATCTGCATTACCTTGGTGCGTTTCGTCTTCCACTGGAAGGAAGTGGCGAGTCGCGTTTTGGCTATGGTGGTTGGGCGATGACACTGAACCCAAATGGCGATCCCAATAATGATGGCATCGACAGCTTTCCGGGTTCTCTTTACATAGTGGGACATGATCATCATCAGTTAGTGGCAGAGGTAACTATTCCCACGCCAAAAGACCAACGTAATCTTTCAGGTGGCGTTGAGAATTTAAATGTTGCTCGGTATCTTCAGACATTTGGCGACATTACGGGTGGAATGGCAAAAACATTAGACGGAGGTAATGGCTACAAGGTATCTGGCTTGGGCTATTTCAATAACAAGCTCTACTGGACTGCCCGTAAATATTACAATGTTGATGGTTCAAACGATCTTAGCCATGGTGTATCGGATTTGAGTACTACCAATCCAAATGCAAAAGGTATGTGGAGGTTGGGCGACTCACATAGTAGTACCACGGCAGGTTATATTTTTACTGTGCCTAAATATTTTGCCGATGCATATCTCGAAGGCAGGAGATTAATTTCAGGACTCTTTACGCAGCAGGGGGTCGCTCATACTAGTCAGGGACCTGCAATGTTTGCCTATGGAATCTGGTCTGAGATTGCAGACAGTGCATTTCCTACAAATGGTGCAAAACTCAATAGCAAGGAGCTGGTTTATTATCCGTACGAGCCTATTTTTAAAGTGAATGGTGACCCTGAAAGTAATTTCCCGAATCATAAAGTTCCCGATGCCTGGATGGGTGCAACGTGGGTGAATACTCCTGATGCCCAGGGGATTGTTGTCGTGGGTCAGCGTGCGATGGGTCCAACATACTATGGCGATGCACGGCCAAACGACTGCAGTATCGATAAAGGTTATCACGGGACACCCTATGAGCCGCGTTTCGTTTTTTACGATCCAGCAGATCTGGCACTTGTCGCTCAAGGAAAAAAGAAGCCGGCAGATGTCATACCGTATCTAGAGTGGAATCCTCAGCAGTATTTTGTACAGACGTGTTTCTGGTCACTTACGGGAGCAGCCTACGATGAAGCCCGTCATCTTCTCTATGTGATGCATCGTGGCGCCGATACCAAAGCAGGGGAGCCGCAGCCATTGATATATGTATTTAAAGTTGGTGACTAGCGCTTAGAAGAATCAGCTTTCACTTTGGCTATCGCTCTCGTCTTCAATTTCACCCACCAGCTCTTCCAATACATCTTCTAACGTTACAATTCCCACGGTTTGATCATTGTGGTCTTTTACGAGAGCAAAGTGTTGTTGTCGGTTACGGAAACGATGGAGTAAATGGTCCGCGCGATCATTCATTTCACATACGAGAGGCATAAACAAAATATTTCGGAGGTTAAATTCTTTTTTATCAAGTTCATGCACAATATCTTTTATGTGTACGATACCAATAATATTTTTTTTCTTTTTTTCATAGATGGGTAAACGTGAAAAACCTTGTTTTTTAAAAATTGCGAGTGTTTCTTTTGCTTTTGCATCTACTGAAAGCACTGCTACTTTCCCCAGCGGAGTCATAATATGGCGGGCATAGGTGTCATTTAATTTAAAAACATTTTCAATCATTTCTTTTTCATCTTTTTCTACCACACCCACTTCAAAAGCAAGTGATGCGGCGGTGCGGATCTCTGCTTCTGAAATGTGTGCCTCAGTTTTTTTCTTAACAAGCCAGTTTACGGAAAATTTTAGAATAAAAACAAGTGGTGTCAATACAAACCTGAAAAATTGCACGGGGCGCGCTACAAATAGTGCGATGCGTTGATTGTGAGTTGCAGCAACCGACTTAGGCATAATTTCGCCAAAGACTAAAAGAAAGAATGTCATGACACCTGTGGCGATTCCAATTCCAGCGGATCCAAATAGGTTAATGGCTACAGCAGTAGCAAAAGAAGCCGCAAAAATATTGACCACGTTATTGCCAATGAGGAGCGTTATGAGAAGTTCTTGTGGCTCATTTTTTAGTGTTTCAATAATTTTTGCACCACGTAAATTCCGTTGCATCATGTGGCGAACTTTAATCGGATTAAGGGAAAAAAGAGCCATTTCTGCGGCAGAAAAAAAACTGGAGAGAGCGAGAAGCCCCACCAATATTCCGATATCAATATATGTAGTTATCATACTAAGTTATGAGTATATCATAAAAAAATATCGTCCATACGAGTCCAAACAGGTTTGTGTCAATATTTTTACATTGCCGCCTCCTTTATAAAGATATTAGAATCACTCTTGTATGAAAATTAAATCACTTTTGTTCACATCTGCGGTGCTCGCGACGTCTGTTGCGTTAGTACCCGCTGTTTTAGCCGCGGAAGTTAATTTCACCTCTACGGTGACACTTAACCTCTCAGGCATCAGTAAAACGTTTACATTATTATCTTCATCAGCTCTTGATGAAATTAGTGTAAACAGCGCCGGGACAGCCTTTACCATTAAGACAAATTTGTCTTCTAACGCTGTGCAGGTTTTCTCTGCAGATCGTTTAGATATGGGAGGATCCCACAACTCACTAGGATTGCAGCTTGCATCCTGTGATTCGAGTGGTTCAGTGTTTAGCGTGACTGGATCTGCTTCGGCAATTTCCCAGGTTACGGTAACGCCACTTGCAGCCGATTTATGTAGTATCTCCTCTGGAGGAGGAGGCGGTGGTGGCGGCGGTGGAGGTGGTGGTGGTGGTGGTGCCGGTGGTGCATCTGCTGGGGCTACACCTTCAGTAGTCGTAGTTCGTACACCTGCTCGTGTACAGTTCACCGATTTCAAACTCACTGGCAATAGAGAAGTTAAATCTGCTTATACGGTCTTGTATAAGATGATTGATGCAGGATCATTTAAGTTCCCTACGGCTAAGAAATTAGTTCCTACAAGCAAAGTAGATAATTTATTCGCTCTTCAGGTAGCACTTGGTCTTGATGGTACTTCATGTGGAAAGGGAGTTAGTCTGACTTCATGTGCAAAAGCTGCAAAAGCCGCAGGTCTTATAAAGGCTACACCTAAAAAGAATCCAACACAGTGTGACATGTATGAGCTTCTCTTGAATGCTGCAGATATTAAGGTAATTGAAGCTTCAGAGATTAAGGCTAATGAAACTCCTGGTGACGTGAAGGCAGGCGATAAGTGTGTTGCTGTTTATGCAACTGCACGCCGCGCAGGCATTGCAACAGGTAGCGTAAAACGATCAAATGCACTTAAATCCCTCACTAAGAGTGAGGCACTTAAGATGGGTGCACGTGCTCTTGATGTAAAAAATCGATAGTATATTCATTATAAATGAACTATTAAGGGCCCACCACGGTGGGCCCTTTTATGTAAAATAATGTTACACTCACTACCATGTCATTTTTAATGAAACATATTCGCACGATTATCTATGCACTTAGTTTTTTTGCTGCGGCGATACCATTACTACTTTCACTACAAAGTATCCCTCTTGCCCAATGGTATGGCTTTTGCACTTTTGTGACACTCTACCTATCACTCTTATCAAGTCCACTCCGTAGTATGTTTCCTAGTTCGCCCACAATGCAGCTTTTTCATAGAGCCCGAAAGGCACTGGGTATAAGCGCATTTTTCTTTGCGTTACTGCACTGGATATATGCATTTTTCTTCGTCATTGGTGGATTTGGTGGGCTCAGATTATTGAGCATGAATCATCTTGTTGCAATTACCCTCAGTTTTGTAGCCTTGATTATCCTTACCGTCCTCGCGATCACATCACTTCGATCTTTGGTAGCAAAATTAGGAAAGAAGAGATGGAAGTTCATTCACCGATTTGTATATCTTGCCGCTCTATTAGTTTTTATTGATATGGTAATGATAGGTAATCAATTTTCAGATTTCTCTAACACAACGTCATTGCTCACGCGATTATCCCTTGTGATGCTTTTTATCCTGCAAGCACTTCGCATATACCGACTTAAAAGAGAGAGACTATGAGTTTATTTTTTGTTGCAAAAGTATGCAATCGCATCGCGTAAGAATACTGCAAGTCCAGCTCTGAATCCATCGTAATATGCAGTAAAGCGGGCATCATCTACATACATTTGTCCTAGATTGCGATACATCTCAAGTGGACAGTCGTAGAAAAAGTTTATTCCTTTGTAATGCTGGGCAACTAATTCTTGTACTTCAGGACTTTCGATAGGCATATCCATATGATCAGCAAGTTTTTGAGTGAATGCTTTGCCGTCAGCTTTTAGTTTGGCCATTTCTTCTTTCGACATTTTTCCTACGCGTGCCATGCTTTGTTTGTAAGCATCGGTAGATCCCCACCGCTCTTTTACCTCATCTTGATATTTTTTAACGTCGTTGTCTTTAAATACATCGTAGAGTTTTTTGTCCTTAATAGGTTTTTTCTTTTTCATAGAAGTAATGGTGTTAGTGATAGTAGTGAGCATTTTATCTAATCTGTCCCTTTTCATCATGAGCATTTTTTTCTGCTCTTGAAGTGCTTCGAGCGCATTAAAATGAGGAGAGGAGATGATTCTTTTTATTTCTTCCAGAGAGAACTCCAACTCTCTGAAAAATAATATTTGCTGGAGACGCAGGAGTTGGTTAACTTCGTAGATGCGGTATCCGTTGGGTTTTATGCTTGCTGGTGAGAGTAATCCAATTTCGTCGTAAAAGTGAAGTGTACGCACACTTATCCCTGCAAGCTCTGCCAATTGTTTAATGGAATAGTTCATATATATCTGATATACAAAGCCATCATAAACTATTACGTAACGTGAAGGTCAAGGACAATATATAACTTTGCAGTGACTTACGTTAGTTACTCCTCTATGCTCTATTGTAATGATGTATATGAAAAGAGAACGCGATTTTCACTTTTTCATTGCTTCCGTTGTTGTACTCGCTTTTATTTGGGCATTTATAAAACCGGAAAATTATCAGACATTGCTGCTTGAAATGGCGCCGGTTGTTGTAGGTATCGGTATTTTACTATGTACATACACATCATTTACGCTCACCACGTTAGTATATGTACTTATCGCAGTGCAGATTGTGGTTGCACTTATTGGAGGACATTTTGACTATGCACACGTTCCACTCTTTAGCTGGTTACAAGAACAGGGGGTTTTTCACAGAAATAATTACGATAAACTCGGGCATTTTTTTCAAGGATTGGGTCCCGCATTGTTAGTGAGAGAAGTTCTTTTGCGCAAAACAAACCTGCGGCGCGGCGCGCTTTTTAATACTATCGTTGTTGGCTTGTGTCTGGCCTTTAGCGCCCTTTATGAAATATTTGAATGGTTGAGTGCGGTGACGATAGGAGGAGCAATTGCCAGTGATTTTATAGGAACACAAGGTTACATCTGGGATACGCAGACGGATTTGTTGTGGGCACTCATAGGGGCGATATCCGGCTTACTATTATTGGCTCGATTGCACGACAAACAACTCGCTAAATAGAGCAAGTTGTTAATGTGTAGCTTTTTCCTCTTCTGCGCTCGTTTCAAATTCTTCCTTAATATTCTCCCATTCTTCTTTTAAATTTTTAATTAAGTTGTTTTTCTCTTTTGTCGCCCATTCACGCCCTTCTGCAAATTCATTAATTGTATCTTCAACAATTGATTCATATTTTTTCTTGGAAAATTTTGCTTTGTCTTCTATCTCATCCACCGCAGCCAAAATATGACTGCGGATTTCAACATAATCTTTTTCTAATTCGTCGGTAATCTCTCCGAAAATTTCCTTTACCGCTTCCTGTACCTGTACTCGATTTTTATTAAATCGATGAGCTAAGTCTTTTACCTTATCCATAAGCTTTGAACGCATCGCAGAGCCATCTTTTGGTGCGAACAGTAATCCAAGCCCAGCTCCTAATGCTGCTGCAACGGCAATTCCTAAAGCACTTGTACCAGGTTTTTTCATATAAATAGGTTTAAGAATTAAGCATATGTTCATACAACAGTTTTGCTCTGTTCGTTACATAGTTAACCTGTACAAACTGAATTATTTCAACAGTTCAGCTACTTCCGGATAACGATTATCAACTGCCAT
>JAGOUV010000026.1 GCA_018061065.1 Candidatus Altimarinota bacterium
ATGAGGGGGGTTTTATTGAGGTATGTTCCGTTGAGGTAGGCAGCAGCGGTTGCCTCAACGGTGGTGATCTGCAGTCCGGCTCGTTGCTGTTTCTGCTCGATGCCGCACCCCGAAGCAATAATACTCACGAGTGAGATAGTACCAAGAACTAAAGTAATAAACCACCATTTTGGTTGCATGCAAACTCTAGTGTAACATGAGGTCGAGCTGCTCTACTCGGAAAGAAGTTTAAATCCAACAATAGACTGAGGCAGTACCTGTGATACGTGTGACACCGGACGGAAATCAAGTTTTTTCCGAATGGGTTTGGGTATTTTTTCTAAGTCGCGTTCATTTTCTTGTGGAATAAGCACGGTGGTGCAGCCTGCGCGAAGCGCTGCGAGAACTTTTTCTTTTAGGCCGCCGATTCTCAAGACTCTGCCTCGAAGCGTTACTTCTCCCGTCATGGCCACAGTTCGACGTATGGGTTTTTTAAGAAAGGCAGAGACGATTGCTGTTGTAATAGTGATACCTGCAGATGGACCATCTTTTGGCACTGCTCCCTCAGGAAAATGAATATGCACGTCTGTTTTATTCATCGCAGCAATATTGAGTCCATACATTTTTGCATTCGCCTTAACGTGCGTCAGTGCGGTCTGAGCAGATTCTTTCATCACGTCACCAAGCTTGCCGGTCAACTTAACTAGTCCTTTGCCTTCCGTCAGTGCAACCTCGATAAACAGCACTTCTCCACCCACTGAGGTCCAAGCTAAGCCAGTGGCGAGACCTACTTGATCCTCGTGTTCGAGGATGGTCATATCGTATTCTTCGGGGCCCAGGTAGGTGCGTGCCTTTTTTGAGTCAACAGCAATAGATTTTTTCTTCACACTTGTACCAAGTTCACGCGCAACTTTTCGCGCTAGGGAATGAAGTGTTCGTTCGAGTGACCGAACGCCAGCTTCTCTAGTGTACCGATGGATAATGGTGTAGATAGTCTTGTCGGGAATCTTGATCATCGCTGGCTTAAGGCCATTTTGTTTGATGACTTTGCTGATCAAATGGGACTTCGCGATGTTGAACTTTTCTTCATCTGTATAGCCTGCGTAACGGATTATCTCCAATCGATCCAAAAGAGCCGCAGGAATTGACTCCAACGTATTGGCGGTGGTAATGAAAATAACTTGCGAGAGGTCGAAAGGAACATCGAGATAGTGATCGACAAAGCCGAAGTTCTGCTCGGGATCGAGTGCTTCTAGGAGAGCCGCAGATGGATCACCACGATAATCTGACCCAATTTTGTCGATTTCATCAAGCATAAAAACGGGATTAATAGATTTTGCCTGGCGAATACCTGAAAGAATTTTTCCAGTCATGGCTCCAACGTAGGTCCGGCGATGACCACGTATTTCAGCCTCATCACGGATGCCTCCCAGGGAAACCTTGGTGAAGTCTCTTCCGAGTGCCTGAGCAATAGATTGCCCAATGCTGGTCTTACCCACACCTGGTGGTCCAACAAAACAGAGGATGGTTGGCAGCGCCTTTCCAGAAGTGGTGGGCGCCTTTTTTCGTTTAGAGCTTGGTTTAGTAGCTACAACGGGAGCATTTTTCTGCTTCAGTTGCAATACGGCGATGTGCTCAAGGATACGATCTTTGACATCATCAAGTCCGTAATGATTCTCGTCGAGAATTTTCTTTGCTTTCTCTAAGGAAATTGTTTTTTGTTTGGCTTTTTCCCACGGCAATTCTAAGACTGTGTCTAGCCACGTGCGAATGTATCCTGCCTCAGGGTTATTGACTGACATTTGACGCAAGCGCTTGATTTCCTTTGCGATTTTTTCCCGCGTGTCATCGGTGAGTCGTAGCTTCTTTAGTTTTCGTTCGTATTCGTCTACTATTTCTTCTTCCTCATCCTCTTCACCCAACTCCTTTTGAATCGTGTGTAGGCGCTCGCGCAAGACACTATCTCTCATATGCTTGTCAAAACGCTCCTGCGTTTTAGACATGACATCTTTTTCTATTTCCATTACCTTCATCTCGTGAGCCAGATGCTCAATAACTTTATTCAAACGACGGCTGACGTTTGTTTCTTCGAGCAGTAGCTGTTTATCTGGTGTACTTATACTGAGTGTGCTGGCAATTTGATCAACCAATTCTGCATGCGTTACGCCTGCCATCAGCTTCATGAAGTTTAAAAACTCAACAGGCTTGCCCATATGTACGGCTCTGCGAAACTCCTTTTGTAGGTGAGCCACCAATGCCTCACTCTCTGTGCCCGCGACGTATTCTTCTTTGAGTTCTTCAACACTGGCAGCTAGTCGAGGTGATTGGGAGGTGTAACGGAGAACTTTAACGCGCTTGATACCTTTGACCAAAGCATTAATAGATGAATCAATTTTGAGGGTTTTTTCAATATATGCGAGTGTGCCTACTTCATAGAGATCTTCAGCTTTTGGATTGTCTATTTCTGCGCGACGTTGTGTGAGGAGAACGACCATCTTTTTTGTTCGAATTGCCTCACGAATTGCATTGAGAGAAACTGACCGCCCAAAGCTCAACACCGATTCAGTGCTCGGAAACAACACCCCTTCGCGGATGGGAACAACGGGATAGACCGTCAGTATCGGTGAACTTGGCTTGAGCACAACACTGCCTTTAGCAGGTGGAGGCAAAATGATAATTTGATCCTCGATCTGAGTGGTTTTGCTGATTTTTTTAGGTTTTTCTGACTTATCTGAGGTGCTAGCCATAGAGTTAGCATTCTAAATGTTAGTCTGCTAAATTGCAAGTTTAATTCGGAAAAAATGAATCTGTAGTATGCTGAATTATCGTGTGATGAAGGTAGAAAAAGTGGGTGTGCTACGAATCGAACGTAGGACCTCTATCTTATCAGGATAGCGCTCTAACCATCTGAGCTACACACCCTTCAATGAACGAATATTGTAACACAACAACGAAGGCTGCACATCTAG
>JAGOUV010000027.1 GCA_018061065.1 Candidatus Altimarinota bacterium
ACCTTCATTCGATTGCCCGGGAATCCGTAATACACCGCAGCCATCACCGCAATGAGACGATGGTAGAGCAATAACAGCGGGTTAGAGGGAGAGATATGTTTGCGAGCGAAGCCAAGAACTGACATGGGCACATTATATAGGGAACAGTGAATGCCCGCTACATTACCGTGATGCGCCGCTATCCGTACTTTGTACCTCGCGCCACGGCATACTTCACATCTATCTTATGCGCAATCTCGTGATGCGCCTTGCACAGCGGCGCGAGGAAGCGCGGATCATGATTTTTGCTTAAGCTGAAGCGGTTAGTATGATGAAGATGCTCTGAATTTCTCTGACACGTCGGTACGGCGCACTTGGTACCAAATTCTCTTTCAACGAGCCGATTAATCTCAACCGGAATATAGCGGCTGCTTATCACACCATCGTTCTGGCGATCTTCTATTTTTTGAGCAATTTCCGTTTTTTCTGTCTCAATTTCCTCCATCCGTTTTCTCAAGGTCTCTAAAATCAGCGCATTAATATCGATGCCTTTTTCTTGTAACTCTACTAAGGCTGCATGCACCTCGTCGGTAAGCTCAGCGTGTTTTTTGACGATAGCGGAATTTTGTTGTGGTTGAGTGTGCGCGCGCACACTTGCGTCATCTCGGATCATTGTTTCAAGGGCTTTTTGCGACAGATTGTTCACCTGCATTGCCCAGAACTCATCATTTTCCTCATCTGCCACAGAAGCTACCCGCGCTAACTTATTAACACTCACTTCACCACTTTCTAATAGCTGCTTCAGCGCTGGAGCTTTCTTAAACTTTTCCTCAATATTTAAAACTCTGCGCACCTGCTCCTCACTCACCCCCGCCAAGACTTTTGCAAAGTGAAAGATCGACTCAAACCCGTGTTTTCTAAAAAGTTCTCGCCGCTTCACCTCCGGCAGCAGTGCCACAAACTTGTTCCGCGCACGCAACGCCTGTGCCCCAAAATCACGACACAATTCATACAACTTCGCATCTGAGAAATGAACCATCTCCATGCCCCGATTATGCCTTATACAAGCCCAAAAGTCCACCCTCTCGACTGGCGCAGAAATAGAAATTATGACCTAATATGCGTGCATACTCATACGCGACAACCCCTGACAAAACACACGAAATATTCACGAATTATTTTCGCATATGCAGCAACTCTCACCTCGCTAGGTTAGAGCACTATTTTAATATCTTCAATATCCTTCCATAATTCCAAAATTCTCCTTCGTATATGCCATATAGGAAAACCCAAAGTTGCAACAACAGCAGTTGGCAAAGTTGAAAGTGCTGGCTCTACCGTACCTCTCAAATTATGCACTCCATAATTTGCAGCAATCGTCAGTAACGTTGGCACTACAATTGGAATCAGTTCACCCGGCAAAGTTCTTACACGTTTAGCCAGAGAGTTGCAAAGCGTTAAAAACACTGCTGCTGAAGCTGCGCTATATGCAGATTGTTTCAATCCAGCGGTAAAAACTGCCGTAGGTCCGTGTTCAATATTGGCAAGTCCAGAAGCAGTTCCCATTACTAAAACAACTAAACCTTTCCCATAATTTTCATTTAAAAACGTGCCAACTTTACTTTCTGGCACATCCTCACTCACACCATCATGTTTATAAAGTTCATCCATAAAATCAATACAAGTATAGGCAGTTCCGCTGAGTTATTACCGCGCAAACCACTTTTTTGCCTCGGTAATATCGTTATCGATCGCGGCTGCTAAATCAGGAATTGAGGCGAAATTTTCAATTTCGCGCAGCTTATGAAGAACCTGCACGGCAACTTTTTTGCCGTACCAATCCTGATCAAAATCAAAACAATGTACCTCAAAAGAATCGGGCGCATTGACCGCAGGACGCGGGCCAAAATGCGCAACACCATTATATAAAGGGGAATTAGTTTCAGAAATCTGCACAACATAAATCCCCTGCTCAAGCGGTTCACTCATCCCTTGTACTTCAATATTCATGGTCGGCGGCAAACCATGCTGTTTCCCAATTCCTGAGCCTTTTACCACATGACCACCTACTATAACCGTCTTCATGAGTATTCTTTTAATGCCTTTGCAAACTCCACGAGTACTGCACGTGGATCTTTTGCCCTGGTAATTCCTGATGCAAGGAGGACTCCTTTTGCGCCCATCTTAAGAGCGATACGAATGTCATCACCCGTCTTAACGCCAGCTCCTACGAGCACGGGCACATGAGGTATCTGTGCAACGGCATCTTTAATAATATCCGGTGAGGCGGTGGAAACAGAGATATCACCTCCAATAAGCTCCGGAGGCTCTACCGCAACCGCATCGGGCTTGAGAGCAGCAATCTCAGTAGCTTCTTTTAAGTTCTTAGCACATACAACAGTAAAGAACCCGATCTCACGAGCACGATTTATACTGTCTGCAATAGTTGAAAAAGGAACTGGTTTTTCTGCGTGATTCAAAAGCGATCCATCGGCACCCGCCATCTTAAGAGCTTCAGGAACCATGTGACCGGTAAAACCACCGTGAGTCACCGCATCAAAGTGATGAGCAAGTACCGGAATATTTACCTGTGAAGCGATCATCCAAATATCTACTGTTTGAGGACACACCGCAAACTGCACTCCATACTCCTTTCCCACTTCTTCGTGAAGTTTGGCTAACTCAAGCGCCGCAGCGCCTGTTGCGCTCTCATAAGCCTTAAAGTTGGTAATAACAATGGGAAACTGTAATTGATCCATACTTAGTAATTATAGGCGTACATACAATCGTTACCTAGATATCCATCTGGGACGGGAGAATAGCAGTAGCTATTTTGATAGTTACCATAGTCATTGTAGCTGCGCTGGCCTGAGTACGTATAGTAGTTATTGTACG
>JAGOUV010000028.1 GCA_018061065.1 Candidatus Altimarinota bacterium
CCCTGAGGAATGCCCTCTTGAATATCAATCATCACAATGTCGCCCAACTCATGCATGGCGAGATAATGAGCAGTCGTAGCACCGACGAATCCAGAACCGACAACAGTAATTTTAGGACGCATGGGGGAATAATAGTTAGTTGATAGCGGGGGTATTATACATCATACTGCTGGCCGTGGATTTGCTACATTATGCTCTGTTATTTTTCGGGGGGCTCACTGCAGGACTTTACGCTTCAAGCATTGGCGGTGGAGGGCTTATTGGACTGCCTCTTTTGATTTTTAGCGGACTTCCTACTCCCGTTGCCATCGCGACCATGCGATTATCTGGCGTACTTCTGGAAACCGCCAGTATTGCCACGTTTTATCATAAAGGCAAGATGACCATGCCGATTATGCGACTCGGGCTTATTTTGGGTGCGACCTCATCAATTGGTGCAATTATAGGAGCGGTATTGCTGGTCAACATGCCGATAGAAACGCTCAGTAAGATACTTGGTGCTTTGCTGCTGGGGATGCTTGTCACTATGGCGGTGAGTACTAAGCGTAAAAAAAGAGTTGGTGCCTTGAACAACAAGAGTCTTTTCTGGACGGCGGTTGCCAGTGGCATACTGGGTATTTACGGCGGATTTCTGGGGCCGGGATTCGGCACGATTATTCTCATGTTACTGTTACAAATCGGCATTTCGATAAGCGAGGCCTCACCCATGTCGCGCATTGTGGGCTTATTAATGAGCCTGGGAAGCGGCATCTTGTTTTACCAAAACGGCCTTATCGATATTCCCGCAGGACTATGGTTAGGACTTGGATTTGCCGCTGGTTCATGGTTTGGCATCAATTACGCACTCAAAAAAGGCGAGCGTTATGTCAAAATACTCCTGTATATAGCCGTAGGCGTTACCGCTATCAAATTGTTATTCTAAATCCTTAAACTGTCCGTGGACGTAAATTTTTTGCCTTAGGCAAGATATCAACTTTTGTTGTTTCTTCTACCGTATCTCCCAGAAATTCAAAAATTTCTTTCATTACTCGACCCCTTATATTTTTTACCATACCGCGCTGACCTGCCTGTGTGATAAGCACTGCAGCACCAACATGATTATTTGTTGCGAGCAGTCGATTCACTGCATTTCGTAGAGGAACACTCTGTATTGCTTCGGCAGCTTCCTCCATGGTCTTGGTAACCGCCTGCAGTTGCGGTGCTCCGATACCTCCCTTGAGTGCTACTCCACCGACATTAATTACTCCGCGTAACGTAAGACTCAAAATAAGATCCGTGGCAAAAGGTGCCAGTCCCTCATACCATTGATTTTTAAAAATACGGAAACACGCGCTCGCCACACTGCTCTCCACCGAGTAACCGGCAACACCACCCAAAACACGCACCCCCAAACTTCGTTCCATTACTCCCTCTGTTATTAATCGGGCAGTGGCACTTTCAACAGCTCCCTGCGTTGCAAAACGTCCCACAAATACCTCTCCCGCATTCAAGAAAAATTCACGCGCCAGAATCGAAACTCCCGCACGCGCCGCCATTCCCACAAGCCCCGTAAACACCACGAGCGGAATATTAACAAACGCTGCCTCCATGAGCAGATCCCAGTTTTTGTCTGTCATGTTGAGTGTCTCGTTCTTTGGATTAAGCATGTCGTTGTACTGTTCAGCGAGCTCCGCCTTAGTTCCACTCAGATTAAATTCCTTATACTTAAAAGCCCTTCTACGTAGAATTCTATCCCGTGAAATACGCTCAAAGTTATCTTCAACATCACTAATCTGTGCATCATTCATGCCCTGCGCTTTCCATGTGTCCCGATATTGATTTACCAATTTTCTTATCGATTCACTCGCTTCCCTATCTGCAGCTGCATATATATTCGGGATTTTTTTCATTTCTTCTACATGTGTGGCGAATTCATCTTTGAGCGCATATTCGATTTGGTGTTCCGCGGCATCGTATTTTTTTGCCTCGCGCAGCATGGATACAAAACGATTTCGATATTCAAGAAGTCCCTGCTCATCCTTTGGCATTTTCTCAAATCCCAACTCTTTCACCATCCAGTACAGGTCATTATCAAGCGCCTTTACCACATTCAGGCGATCATTCATCATCACGTCTATTGTAAGATTTGCGCTTTTAGCCAAAAATCCCTGCACACGAGAGGAAACCGCACCTCTATATTCATCCTGTGTCTCTGGACGAGCCCCCTGTGTGGGCGTACTTCCCCATGCAGGAAAAACCATTGGTTTATCACCTCCATCATCCGTACGGAAAGCAATCGGATCTTCGTTAACCGCCTTTAATAAATCTTGTAGGAAAATCAGATAGTCGATTTTGAGCTCCTGTTCGGGAGTGCCTTCAATAGGTTTCTGTAGACTCTCCACAAATGCCAGACCGCGCTGATACTTTTTCTCTCTAGAATCCAGCTCTCTGGTATCAAAGTTCAGCGGATCAACTTTTTTAAGTGTGCCTTTTACTAACCGATCACCTTCCTCTTCCTGCTTCAGGTTATTTTTCAAAACTCCCTTAGGTTTTGAGGGGGTCCGCGGAGTTATTTCCGTGGAGTCGTTTTGAGAAGGAGGTATATCTGTAGCCATCTTGTCATTCTACCATATTTTCGGCTTTCTGGATACCGTTGCGCCTTGCCCTATCCTACCAGCCCCATCCCCTGGTATAATCCCCCCGTTACTGGTTGCTTATCGCACCTGTGGCGCCATCGTCTATCGGTTAGGACACTGCCCTTTCAAGGCGGAAAGACGGGTTCGATCCCCGTTGGCGCTACCA
>JAGOUV010000013.1 GCA_018061065.1 Candidatus Altimarinota bacterium
TACTTCCGTAATTGCGTTTTTAGAGCTTGGTTAGCTCTAAAAAGAGCTCATTTACAAACCGTCCAGCCTCCGCGCCATCTACCACACGGTGATCAAACGAGAGCGCAAAAGACATTATCGGACGGATGACTACCTTGCCGTCTTCTTCGACAGGTTTTTCTTTTAATTTCATGACACCTAAAATTGCAGCTTGTCCTAGGGGGATAATGGGAGTCGCATAGATGCCGCCGATTGAACCAATGTTGGTGATCGTAAATGAGGCACCCTCCAAATCCGCTGCACCGATGGTGCGATTTTTGCATTTTTCTGCGAGCTCAGGAATCTCTTTTGCAATTGAAAATAAATCCTTTTGATCGGCGTTTTTTATTACCGGCACAAATAATCCTTCCGGCGTATCTACGGCAATTCCGATATTAAAATATTTTTTATACACAATTTCCTGCGTTGCATCATCGATCGTCGCATTTACGAGCGGATGCTTTTTTAGGGCTTCCACGCTGGCTTTTATGATGTATGCCAAATAGGTTAATTTAATTCCCTTCGCCTCTGCCTCGATTTTTTCCATGGCACGCTTGGCCACTAATTTTGTCGCATCAAATTCATCCATGTGCGTGACGTGCGGCATGAGATTGACCGACTGTGTCATGTGCTCAGCAATTGCCTTTCGAATTCCCTTGAGTGGCACACGCTCAGTAGCACCGTATTTTTCAAAGTTAGGCAGTGCAACTTTTGACATAGGTTTGTCACTTGTCGGTGCCTTGAGATCGTTCTCCATAATCTGTCCACCAGGACCCGTCCCCTTCACTTTTGTAAGATCGACGCCCATATCCTGTGCGAGTTTGCGAATGCGTGGAAGGACTGTCGGTGCGCCATTACTTGTTGAATGAGTTTCAGGGCTGCGCGTGGGCAGGGTAAAACCGGAAATTTCAGTGGGGATTTCACCAACCACGCCGGGTGCTTTTTGCTTTTCTTCTGGCGCTGCACCGGACGCTACTACAGGCGTCCCACTTGGCGTGTACTTCTCGCCTTTTTCACCAATCGCTACGAGCAGATCTCCTACATGAATCACCTCACCCTCTTTTCCTTGAATCGCTAAGACAGTTCCGCTCTTAGGAGACGGTAGCTCGACAATCGCCTTGGCAGTCTCAACCTCAACAACTGGCTGATCTTCTTTAATCTCATCGCCGACTTTTACACGCCAACGCACAATTTCACCCTCGTGAATCCCTTCGCCCACATCCGGAAATTTAAATTCAAATGCCATACCCCTTAAGTATACCATCTAAATAGTCTACATTTCTCAATCCCTCAATGCTTCCTCAACTTCTTGTTCCAGGCCGGGCACAAAATTTTCACCCTCTGAAAATCCATAACTATTATGAACTTCGTCCTGCACTGCCGTTCCAATAAGGCCTATCTTATCAGCATTCCAGGCAGGCATGCGAACATCGAATTTTCTAAATGTCTGGATCGCTACCGCGAGGTTTACGTATCCATCCACATCGCGTGCTTCTTTAACGTGTATAGGTGCTACAGATGTTTTACTTGGCCGAGTGCTCATTGTGTCGAATAAAACTATATCCGGATCTGCGAGCGGTTTTCCTTCACGATCAAGATGCCAAACTGTACATCCAGACATATCTTTATAATCAGGGCTTAGGCGAATTTCATATGAACCATCTGGTTCACGGTGAATAGCCAGGCGTCCATAAAGACAGGTTCCCGTTACAAAATCTTTATCACTATCCAAGAGTGCATCTAGTCTTTTGGGCTCTACTAAGGCGAGGTCTTCTACTTGAGGACCTTCCGTATTCTCGGCATCCGGCACGTGATGATGTACATTTATCATTAAAATGTTTATAACAATACAACCACTGTTTGTCAATAGCTCCGCAATAAGGCAATTACATTAATTTATCAGCACCTTGCGGATTCCTGCAATCAAACGTTTTTCGTTGGGTAAATAGAGGTCTTCGCCGCGTGCGAGAGGAATTATCGTATCAAATCCCGTCACGCGCTCTACCGGAGCCTGCAAACTATACAGTGCACGCTCCATAATCTGAGCGATAATTTCGGCGGCAAATCCACAGGTGCGTGGCCCTTCATGCAAAATTACGCAGCGGCCGGTTTTTTGAACTGACTGAATGATAGTTTCTGAATCGAGTGGGGAGATCGTGCGTAGATCAATGACCTCAAGTGAAATTCCTTCGTTGCGCAGAATCGCTTCGCTTTTGAGAATCACGGGCATCATTGAGCCCCAGCCAATAACCGTCACTTGCGTGCCCTCGATCATTACGCGAGCGTTACCCAGTGGCACGGTGTAGGCTTCATCGGGGATGTCCTCTTTTATTGAGCGGTAAAGCCTTTTTGGCTCCATGAAAATAACCGGATCAGGATGGCGAATTGCGGAAATCATTAAACCTTTTGCGTCATAAGGAGTAGAAGGACAGACAACTTTTAATCCGGGGATATGTGCGAATAACACCTCCATACTTTCTGAGTGATGCTCCAACGCGCGCACGCCACCAGAATACGGGAAGCGAATCACCATCGGACAGCTCAGTTTTCCACGACTGCGATTTCTCATGCGCGCGACGTGACTGATGATCTGATCAAAAGCGGGATACACAAATCCATCAAACTGCATCTCGACAATCGGCTTCATTCTACCCATTGCAAGACCCACTGCCGTACCCACAATTCCGGCTTCTGCAAGCGGCGTATCCACCACGCGGTCTTCCCCAAATTTTTGAATTAATCCATCGGTAATGCGAAACACGCCACCATCAACTCCCACGTCTTCGCCCATCACCATTACGCGCGGGTCGCGGGCCATTTCCAGCTCGATTGCTTGATTGAGTGCGTCGGCGATGGTCTTAATAGACATCTTAGTTGTTATGTAATTTTACTAAATAATCTTTTTGCTGCTGAAGCGCGGGCGGCATTTCGGCGTACATGTAATCAAAAACTTCCTCGGGTTTTGGTGCGGGGAATGCCTCAGCTTTTTCTACAGCGGTGCGAATTTTTACCTCTGCCTCGGTGCGAATTTTCTGTTCCCACTCCTCGCTCCACAAATTGTTTTTCTGCAAATATAATTTGAGACGAATCATCGGATCACGGGGACGCCATTCTTCCACCTCTTCTTTTTTACGATACTTACCTGAGTCATCGGAGGTCGTGTGATTTCCATACCGATAGGTGACCGCTTCAATTAACGTTGCACCTTCTCCGCGGCGCGCACGCGCCGCTGCTTCCGCTGTCACCGCAGCTACTGCGAGCACATCCATACCATCTACTTGAATGCCAGGAATGCCACAGGAAAGCGCTTTTTGAGCCAGTGTTTTGGCAGCTGTTTGTTTGGAGCGCGGCACTGAAATTGCCCACTGATTATTTTGGCAGAAGAAAATAGTTCCCAATTTAAATACGCCTGCAAAATTCATCGCCTCATAAAAATCACCTTCAGAAGTAGCACCGTCACCAAAATATGAAACAGTAATTACTGGCTTTTTCTGTAACTTCATTGCCCAAGAATATCCCGCTGCGTGTAGCATGTGACTTCCCACGGGAATCGATGGCGGTGCAACACAGGCATCAGTATGACTTCCCCACTCATTGCCCATCCAGTACAACAAAATCTTCTCCATTTCTTGGCCGTGAATGTAGCAGATGCCCGACTCGCGGAATGCAGGGAAAATCCAGTCGCTTTTTTCAATTTCCCATCCACTTCCGATCTGGCATGCTTCCTGCCCTTCGATTGAGGGATAGGTGCCGCAGCGGCCTTGGCGTTGGAGATTGCTGAACTTCGTGTCCATCATGCGCAACAAAATCATCGAGGCATAGGCCTCTTTAATTTTTTCAGGAGTCCAGCTCTTTGGCATCAGTTCTGGTCTCACGATTACCCCATTTTGATCCATTATCTGGAACATGGGATCGGTGAGCGGATTGTGGCTATCGATAATTGACATTGGTTCGCATTATATCATGAGACTTGAGGACATTTTTGATGAATAATTCGCCAGCTCGATATGATGAACGGACGAAAGGCCCCGCGGCTACATATATAAAGCCAAGCTCTTTCCCGATGCGTTCGTATTCCTTGTACTGGTCTGGCGGTACATACTCTTTTACGGGCAAATTCCATGCGCTCGGGCGTAAGTATTGCCCAATAGTAAGAAAATCTACGTCAATTGTGCGTAGGTCTTTCATGGTTTGGATAACTTCTTCTGGCGTCTCACCCAGTCCCACCATAATCGCGGATTTGGTGTACATTTTCTGGGACCCCGCGGTGGATTTTTTTACATATTCCAGAACTCCGAGCGACTGTTTATAGTTTGCCCGATGATCGCGGACGCTTTTTTGCAAGCGTTCTACCGTCTCGATATTATGGCCATACACATGCGGCTGCGCATCAATTACTTTTTGCGTATCTTGGTGCTTTCCCTGGAAATCCGAGACCAAAATTTCTATAAGCAACTCCGGCTGCGCTTGTTTTAAGTAAGTAATACACGAGGCAAAGTGGCTCGCTCCTCCATCAGGAACGTCATCGCGATCTACACAAGTAATAACCGCATAATCCAATTTTAATTTTGCGATCGCTTCAGCAAGATGCTTTGGCTCTTCGGGATCAAGCAGCTGTGGCTTACCATGATTTACATTGCAAAATTTGCAGGCGCGCGTGCACGTATCTCCCATAAGCATAAACGTTGCCGTTCCCCCGCCCCAGCACTCGGCGATATTAGGACACTGCGCTTCTTGGCAGACGGTTGAAAGTTTCAAATCCTTTACCACGCCTTGAATATTTTTAAAACGCGCATTGGGCAGTGCGACTTTTGCCTTGAGCCAATCGGGCTTGGCAAGTCGTCCCGGTACCAGCTGAATCATGGTGCTTGAGTTGGCACGTAAAGGGCATGACATAGAGTTCCAGTTTACCGTTTCCCGGACGATCCGTTAATAGAGTCAGCGAGGTTTTTTGTGGTTTTTACCATGCCGGTAAGCGTATCAACAGGCTTTTGCATGGGCATAAAGGGAAGTCCGCTCACGAGATTAGTACGGACTGAGGTGAGACGTCTATCATTGTAACCTGGAGGGAAAAAACATACGACGTGCGTCACACCAATATATCTAAGTAGATCGGGGCTGCGTACGACGCGATCATTTTCTCCTTGTTTGAAGTTCTGTAGAAGTC
Organism: Candidatus Altimarinota bacterium; assembly: GCA_018061065.1. GTDB lineage: Bacteria > Patescibacteriota > Gracilibacteria > UBA1369 > UM-FILTER-53-11 > JAGOUV01. The sequence continues at coordinate 5,186 of JAGOUV010000013.1, forward strand.
CTACGGCCGTGGCTATGCCGTTGAGCTGGTCTATGGCTGCAAGTGAAATTGGCGGCAATTCAGTGTCCCCGGGTTTCATTCCCGATACGAGGTCTGTAAGGCTGCTATCTTCTAGGATTTTTTGAGCTCCACCCATAAGACAATGTGGTGCCCACAAAACAGTTTTATTCCCGCCGTCTCTCAGTAAGCAGAGCATTGAGCGCGCTAATGGATGTGCGATATGTGGTCCGTTTGCCATTGATCCGCCGTCTTTTTCTGTGGCGAGGACTTCTTTTAATTCAATACCAATAATTCTTCCACGCACGTTAGATAAGAGTTCCGCCATTTTAATTTCGCACGCAGCTCGTATGTCTTCGTCGGTAAAATTCGCTCGTCGCGCAGAGGTTTCAAAGTCACTTAAAAGAGGATCGGGGATGTTAAGGTTGATCGCCATGAGCTTAATTAAACGACGCAAATGCTATTTTGTCAAACCACCGACGGCGATGTTAGAATGGCTGAAATAACTTTATAGAAATGAAAAAAATCACTCGTTGTATTGCTTTGTTCATGAGTTTTTTTGTCTTGCCACTAGTCGCTTCCGCACATGAAAAATGGTTTATTAATAGTATTCCTGCAGAAATGCAGAAGCCAGATTTCTTTGCCGAATACTCGCTAATAAATATCGTGATGGCTCTGGTCGCGATGGTTGCGCTTATTCTTGCTACGGTCTTGCACTACGGAATAATGAAGGAAAAAATAGTGAAACGTGCACATAGTTTTTTGAGTAACTATAAACAATGGGTTGCGCCCGTGATGCGTGGATCGCTGGGTATTTTATTGGTGGTTGCCGCCTACGGTAATTTTCTCATGGCACCAGATTTGTTATTAGAAACGCTGTCTGGCGGTTTGGCGCGCACGCTTGTGTATATGCAGTTAATAATTGGCATCATGCTTGCGTTAGGTATTTACGTGCGGTTCGCGGGGCTGCTGGGAATGCTACTTGTTGCTGTTGGTTTTCTCTACTTCCCGACTATTGCGCTGCTTCCGTATGCAGCATTTTTCGGACTTTTTATGTACCTTGCTATGCTTGGCGATAAGACGCTGCCCATCCATCAGCAGAGAGGCATTTTCCCTGCGCTTCAACGAATTGTTCGTGGAGAACATTGGGAGCCCTACGCTTTGCCTTTTTTGAGAATACTTCTCGGCTTTAGTTTCTTTATTGCGGGACTTTATTTTAAAGTCATTGAACCCCGCTACACCCTCCAGATGGTGGCTGAACATGGGCTTAATTTTATGCCATTTTTGGGGATGCAATGGTTCTCAAACGAGATGTTTATTTTTTCAGCTGGTCTGACGGAAATGCTTTTGGGAATAATGCTTCTGCTCGGAATTTTGCCGCGTTTAGTAGCGGTCTTTGTCATGTGCATGTTTACGCTTACGACTTTTATATTTGGCATGCCAGAAATAGCCGGGCATCTGCCGTTGTATGCGGGTTTGTTCGCTATTTTAGTTTTGGGTCCGGGTCGTTGGACTTTCGTGCCATCAGAACGATAAAGAATATAAACGCGAGGATAAGTTCTATCGCAATCGTCCATAAACGGCTTACAAATGCGAAAATAATACTTATATGATGTTCGAGCATTTTTCGTAGTGCCACAATCCACACGTATTCACGTACGCCCAATCCACTTGGCGTTACGCCTAGAATGCTCGCTACATAGGTAAACGCACCCATGCTCGTAAGGTACGGCAGTGCGGACATGGGAATAGAGGTAAATGAAATGAGAAATAGTGCTTGTGAGAGCCCATACAGTGCCATGCCGAAAATATATATCGATTGAATCGAGAGGAGCTGAAGAAAAGTTACGTGATTTTCTGCGGGAAGGGGCGGTTGTCTAAGCAATTTTAAATACGCATTCACACAAAAATAAAATACGCGGGGAATCATAAGTATCACGCCCACAATCACCAGTCCAATGGTGCCGATACTTCCCCACTGTCCCAGAAGTGGCGTATGTAAAATGGCAATGATAGAGATATAGGTGCCGGCGAGAATTTCGAATACCGATTCTATACCTGCTGCAAGAAATGTAAGTGGAAGCGAAATGCCGTGTTTTTTGCAGAAGTGATTGCGCATAACCGGTAGCCAAATTTTTCCGGGGATATACTTAGCTGGCTGAGTGACGAAAAAATACGTAAGGGTATCTATGAAAGGGAGGCGATTGCCCGTGCCCTTCAGCAGTAAGCCCCACGCGAGCGCAAAAATAATAAAACTTCCCGCATATGCGAGCGAAGCAAATCCTACGAGTGACCAGTTAAAATCGAAGTGAAAAGCGCGAATTTTTCCCCAGTTCCCCGCGATTTCCTTTCCTAAAAAATAGACAACTGCCGCGATCAGGGTGACGTAGAGTATTCGAACCACGATCGTGCGGGTTTTGCTGGTCATGATATGATGATAGACTAAACGAACCATATGACAAAATTTCTTTATTTCGATCATGCGGCAACGACGCCTGTAGATCCTGCAGTGCTTGAGGCGATGCTTCCGTATTACACGGAAAAATTCGGGAACCCGTCGAGTATTTATCAGCTGGGACAAGAGGCGCGGCGAGCCGTGGAGGCGAGCCGCGAGACGGTCGCTGTATTATTAGATGTGACGCCACGCGAGGTTATTTTTACGAGCGGCGGAACAGAAGCGAATAATTTAATTTTGTTTGGTGCGGCGGCGGTCTATGAAAAACTCGGCAAACATATTATTACCTCAAAAATTGAACATGACTCCGTGCTTAAGCCGATTGAAGAGTTGGAGCGACGCGGTTTTGAGGTGACGTATCTTGATGTAGGAGAAGACGGCATTGTGAAGCCAGATGACGTGCGCGCTGCGCTGCGCCCTGATACGATATTAGTTTCGCTTATGTATGCGAATAATGAGATCGGAACGATTCAGCCTATCCGTGAAATAGCCTGGATTATTAGTGAACACAAAAAGAAGCACTTCAAACTTACATCTTCGACCTTCCCTCTTCCTATATTTCATACCGATGCTTGTCAGGCTTCTGCGTATTTAAGCTTGAGCATAAAAGAGCTCGGCGTAGATGCCATGACGATTAATAGTGGGAAAATATATGGTCCAAAAGGTAGCGGTGCATTGTATTTGAAGGAAGGAGCAAGTGTACTGCCGCAGCAGTACGGTGGTGGTCAGGAACACCGTCATCGCTCGGGAACTGAGAATGTTCCTGCAATTGTGGGATTTGCGAAAGCACTTGAGCTTGTTCAGTTGCGACGTGATAACGAGACCAAGCGTCTGCTTCCCCTACGTGACGAATTGATCGACGGGATTTTAAAAACTATTCCCGAGAGCCGTCTCAACGGTCACGCTACACGTCGACTTCCTAATAATGTGAACGTTTCTTTTAAGGGTCTTGAGGGCGAGACAATTCTTATGCGTCTTGATATGGCGGGTATTGCTGCCTCATCGGGCTCTGCCTGTACTTCAGGATCATTGGAACCTTCTCATGTGATTCGCGCCCTAGGATTAACAGATGAGTGGACCCATTCTTCTACCCGTTTTACCCTGGGCCACGAGAATACGCAGGACCAGGTTAAGCACGTTTTGGAGGTGCTCCCCCCTCTTATAAAGGAGTTGCGGGAGTTCTCACCCTTTTCTTAAGCGCAAAATTATGGTATAATAGCAATAACAAATATAAAAAATGAAAAAAATACCCACATCTATTATCGCAGCTGTTGCTCTTATATTTACGGTTTTCAGTGCGACTTTTGCTGCAAACTCAGGCATGTTTGAGAGCGCAGTTCTGAGATCAAAAGTAGTAATGCGAATTCCCATAATAAATGGCGTGAAGCATACATTTTGTTCAAAACTGAATTCAGCAGCAACGAAATCAACTGCATCCAAGGCAAAGTTATTTAATAAACAAATAAACCTCTGTAATAAGTTGGAAGAGTATCTTCGCTGCACTCAGCTCAGTGATAAACTTAATCAGGGCAACATAAGTCGTGAGGCTTCAGCCTCTGGGAATATTACAGACAATAAGTGTAAAAAGAACGAGAAGAGTCGCTGCGCTGCACTTAAGGAAATGGCCAGAACGGGTGATATTACCCGTGACTTCCCTGAGTTGTTAGGAGCGCTTACTCATTGCAAATAAAAATATAAATAATTTTTAAAACAAATATATGCAAAGAAAATATTGGCTGCCTATCGCAGTCCTCGTAGTGGCGGTTGTTGCCGGAGTTGTAGGTAGTAGTGGCATGTTTCAAGGCTCAAGTAGGTTGGCTGTCGGAGATATTTTAACTCCACGGAGTATTGGGAATAGAGCTGCAGCCCCAGCTCGTCCACCTCTAGGCTCAACTGCACCACTTCCTCTCCCCCCGGGTCTTGCAGGACGCGTCAATGTTACCCCAACACAGCTTCGTTGTAGCATGATCCTTACCTCATTCCGAGATCGAGCTTTTAGTGCAAGCCATCCTGAGCTCCTCGATGAGTGGAGTGTTTGCCGTCAGTTAGCTACCAATCTTCGTTGTACTACTTTGGCAACTTTAAATAATCAGGGACTATTAAGTCGGAGTGGTCCGGATGCGGTTCGTGAATATGCATCATGTTTGGATACGATGAGCTATCGCTGTAGACAGCTTCAGTCGGTTGTATCTACGGGCAATCTCACCAGAGACTACCCGCAGCTTACTGATATGTTAATGCGTTGCGGTGAGTACTATAGAAATAATGTTCCTGTAGCTCCCGTAAATGCCCGCTGTCAGCAGATCGCACAGATTGGTGGCAATATCACTCGCGACCATCCAGAGCTTTTGGACGAGTATTACCTCTGTAATGAGTTGCAGGCTATCCAGCGCTGTACTCAAATTAACGCCTACTTCAATGATGGCTCTATCTCACGTGGTGAGCATCCTGAATTTAACCAATGGGAAGTTCAGGCATGTGGTCCAGACTATGGTAATAGTGAACTATTAAGATACCGTTGCAGACAGCTTCATAGCGTCGCACGAGATGGCAATATCACTCGCGATTACCCAGAGATACAGGCATTGCTCGGAGTTTGTGGCAGAAATAATTTCTAACTTAGTAAGAATCAATTTGCGTATACTTTTCCAGGGCTTCGTAGAAGCCCTGGTTTGATATACGGAAGATGCGTTCCTGCTCTCCTTTCAGCTCCCGAAATCGAGGTGCAATAGACTCAAGTTTTTCATAGGCCATTTTCACCCCCTTGATATCGTGGTGAATAAAGGCACTATCTACCCAAGCCATCCAGAGTTGCGGCCAGTGGGGCGCTTTAGTTGCCGTCTGTTGGAAGGCAATCTGCGCCTCATTATATTGGCCGAGCCCATCCAGAAACTGTGCCCGAGCAAAGCTTGAGTAGAAGCTATTATTTGTTATGCGCGTGAGCTCAGACAGCTCATAATCAAGGCGCGGAATGTAACTCGTATCAGAAGATATTTCGGTGCGGAATAATCCTAGATCTCTACGATACGAGTCGGCATAATGAGGAGCCGCCTTGGTAGATCGACTAAAATAATCGTAGGCGATAGCCGGCTCAAGGATATAATGACTGAATCCTTTTTTTGCCAATACATCGGAGGTGATAACGCGAATACTCTCGGAAAAAGCAAAGACCGCGATAAGACTCAGCATCATAACTCCTGCGTAGCGCATTGCACTTTGCACCGTGATGAGGCGCTGCGTTACGATGCCCACCTCATACAAGAGAACTGCCATTACTGCAGCGAAAAATACTGCATGTGCAGCGCCGTAAAATCCAAACTGTAATGAGATAAAGTAGCTCGATAATATACTTATGCAAAGAAGTGCGGTGGGAGTTTTAATTTTTCTCTGAACGAATATCCCGGCGATAAAAAATACCATTAACAACTCAATGGCAACTCCCACAAAGCCACGAGTGACCAACGTATCCAAGAGCCAGTTGTGGGCGCGATCGGGAATCTCAGAAAGTCGTTCGTAGAGATACAGATCTTTTGAGAGATGTGGCTGAATTACTTGATAGTAAGTCTCAGGTCCACTGCCAAATATTGGTCGATCAGCCGCAGTGGAAAGGCTGTTTTGCCATAGTATCGTCCGCGTTCCCAGCGAGCGAACATGTGGGGAGATAAAGGCAATGCCGATGATAACTGCCGCAGCGCCCAGTGTTAATAATACCGCGCGCAGCAATGGTTTTTTTGCTTTAAAATGAACGATGAGCACTCCTATGGTAAAGCCCACTCCCAAAAGTGATGCACGATTTTCTGTAGTAAGGAGCGCAATGAAAACAAGCACAGCCCCGAGCGCCAAAAAAATACGCTGCATTTTTTTTCGTTTTGCATCAAAGGTGAAAAATAAACTCGTCCAAAGAGGAAAGATAAGAAGTTGTCCAAGTGCAGTAGGATTACCCATAAACGAATAACTGCGTCGTCCAAAAAATGACCACTCACCTTGTGGAATAAACGTCACCCACTGCCAGATCGCATGTACTGAGAGAATTACTCCCACGGCTATGACGACTTTGAAAAATGCATCCCGAATCTCGCGGTCTTTACATATATATAGGCAGACTAAAAAGTGGAGTCCATAAAAGACATGTGAGACGAGGCCCTGCATGCGGCTAAAGGTTCCCCAAAAACTTTCCACCGGTGCAATTGAGAGTGCGGTAGAGAGGACAAAAGACAGTATCCATGCCCCAAAGACCCAGCTTATAAGGGGAGAGCTCCTGATGGAGAGGTTTTTAGCCATCAATAACCTCACTCCACAGATCAGGCTCGCAGCGCCAACTACGATCCAGAGCCATACCTGTTTGCTTGCTTCGTAAGTGCCCTCACTCCCCCATGGATTCATGACCAAAGGTATGAGAAAGACAGCAAGATAGAGGTATTTGTTTATATTTTTCATGTGTTACAATCTTGACCTTATAATGATATAATTTCAAGGTATGCAAATGATGGATATTATTGGATTAGTTGCTGGAATTCTTGGCGGACTTCTTATCGGACTATATGTCTTGAAACAGCGTCAGTTTAGTGAAAAGGCAGAAATTGAACGTGCGGAGAAAAAAGTTGAGATGGCACAAGCCGAGAAAAAAGAACTTCTTGAGCGTGCTAAGACCAAGGCATTAGACCAGAAAAAACAATTTGAATTTGAAGAGAAAGAGTTTACCTCGCAGTTAGATTCAATGGCGAAAATTTTGGATACCAAGGGCACACATGTGCAAAAACGAGAGACAAAGGTGCATGAAATGCAACAACACGTCATGGCCGAAGAAGCCAGCGTGCAGATATTAAAACAAGATGCGCAGAATTTGGGCAAGCAGTTAAATGAGCAGTTATTTACGATTACGGGCTTAAATGCAGACGCGGTACGCACTGAATTGGTGAAACAATATGAGCAAGATTTTACTCACGAGGCCGAGTTGCGTTTGCAGCGCGAGCTGGAGTGGGCTCAAGAGTGTGCGGTGCGCGATGCACGCAATATCTTGGGTGAAGCAATCTATCGCTACTCAGATGGCGCCTGCCGTGAGCCAAGTGTGACGCGTATTACGGTTACAAGAGACGAGGTAAAGGGACGCATCGTTGGCCGTGGTGGCCGATTGATCGCCTTTTTTGAGCAGTTATTTGATGTCGATGTCGTCTTCAATGATGAGCCGAATATTATTATGGTGAGTTGTTTTAATTTGGTGAATGAAGAAAAAGCACGCTTGGCGCTGGAGCGACTCATGCGCGAAAGAGTTATTAATGAAGAAGTTATTTTGAGGGTAAAACAACTCGCGGAGCAAGACATGGATCGTGTCTTGATTCAGGAAGGTAATAATATATTGAAGCGGTTACAGCTTCCCAATATGAAGCCAGAATTGGCCAAGTTAGTGGGTCGTCTTAAATACCGCACGAGTTACGGTCAAAACGTACTCCGTCACTGTTTGGAAGTGGGGTATTTTGCAAAAGTTATCGCTGCTGAAGTGGGTGCAGATCAGCGCATCGCCTTTCTAGCAGGATTTTTCCATGATATTGGTAAGTCGATAGATCAAGAAGTAGGAGGAGCACACGACCATCTGACAAAAGAAATTTTGGAGAAATACGAATTTTCATGGGAGATCACTCACGCAGCATGGACGCATCACAATGCGATTCCACAAGAGACAATCGAGGCAAAAATTGTGCAGGCAGGTGACGCGATTTCCGCAGGACGTCCCGGCGCGCGCGCTGAGTCACTCGACCGCTATGTGGCGCGTATTCACGAGTTGCAAGATATGGCGATGTCTTTCCCCGGAGTGAAGAAAGCATATGCAATTAATGCGGGTCGCGAGGTTCGTGCGATTGTAGAACCAGAGCGTTTGCGCGATGTAGATATGGAGCCGTTGGCAAAAGGTATTGCCCAGAAAGTTCAAGAAAAAGGAGGTTACCCAGGACGCATAAAAATTATCGCTATTCGTACCACGCGTTCCGCAAGCACTGCAAAGGGAACAAAGGCTCCTAACTAATATGAATTACGACGTAGTAATTATCGGTGCAGGCCCCGCTGGTATGACGGCGGCAATTTACGCGTCGCGTGCTGGTTTGAAGGTGCTTATTACCGGAATTATTAAAAATTCAAATGCGTATAAAGCACATATTATTGAAAACTACTGGGGCTTTGTGGAGGGCTTAACAGGGCCGCAATTGATGGATCAGGGCATGCAGCAGGCTAAGAAATTCGGTGCGACACATGTGGAGCGCGAGGTAGTGGATCTCAAGATAAATGACGACGGGAGTTTTACCGTCACGGACAGCGAGCGCGACAGCTATGATGCAAAGGCGGTGATCATTTGTTCGGGTTTGGGATTCAAGCCGTCGGGGATTCGTCGTGAACAGCCGCTCACGGGGAAAGGTGTTTCGTTTTGCGTCACCTGTGACGGATTCTTTTTTAAAGGCAAAGAAGTTGCACTTATTGGTTCGACAAATTACGCCGCGGAAGAGGCATTGCAGTTACTTTCATACACACCAAACGTGACGATGCTCAGTCACGGAAAAGATTTTTCATTTAATCCAAAAATGTTAGAGGGTTTGGATAAGCACAATATTAAGCGAGTGAAGACGCCAAAAATTACCGAGTTTGTCGGTGAGCAGAAGTTAGAAAAATTAAAATTCGTCGATGGTACGGAAATGGCTTTTGATGGCGCTTTTCTGGCTCTGGGCATCGCGACGGCCGGGGACTTTGCTGCAAAATTAGGTGTTGCACGAACTGGCCCACAAAATGCTTTTATCGTCGCGGATCCGCGCACCGGTGAGACGAATGTAAAAGGAATTTACGCAGCGGGAGATTGTACTGGCGGTAACGCGCAAGCTGCAAAATCAAGCGGCGAGGGCTGCAATGCAGCGATGTCAGTAATTAAATATGTGAAGGGCGTGGTCGCCTATGTTGACTATAGTTGATCGTGGTATAATCCGGTCATGGAAAACAACGACAAAAAAATCGGCAAAGGGTTCGATAAAATTATCATGGGAGTCATTCTTGGTGGCGCAGTTGGTTCGGTTTTAGGTTTGACACTCGCTCCACGCAAAGGTCAGGAGACGCGTAAGATTTGGAAGAAAAAAGGTCAGGAATTGATTGAGAAAGGCAAAGAAGTTTCTGAGGATTTTATTGATGAGCATCATGAGACGATTGAGTCCGCTAAACATGAGATTAAAAAAAGCAGCAAAGGTATTTTTCGCTGGGTACTTGGACTCTTTGGCTCAAAGAAAAAGGTCAGCAAGGGCTCATTCAAGCTCCCCGATGAGATGAACGACGAGTAAATTGGGTAGGCATGAGCCTCTTACATACGCTATAATGCCTTGGTGAAAGGGATTATCAAAGTAAGTTTGGCGGTAGTGAGCGTCCTGGTGGCTGTGTTTCTGATGCTCGTTTTTGACCTGTATAAAAAGCAGAATTTAGTTATTCCGCGGACGGTTTTTGGCAACACTAATCTCGATGGGCGCACACGCGAACAGGCACGCCTATTTGTAAATGCAGCCCTGGAAAATCTACAGCAAACTCCGGTGACACTTGCAGCGCGTGGGACAGCAGTCGATGTTCCCCTCTCTGAGTTTCATATCGCTTTTAATGAAGACGCGATCTTGGATGACATTTCGTTCGCTGGTGAAGTTTCAAATGTTCAGTTACTTGGTCAGTCGTTTCTAGGTAAACGTGTCATGCCACAGGTGCACGTTTCTGAGTCCGAAGTTGCGCGAGTTATTGATACAACATTTCCCGATGTGCCAAAAAATCGCAATGCACATTTTGTTAAAAATAAAGGGAAGTTAGAAGTTGTTGAGGCGCAGACGGGTTTGACACCACGCGTGGCAGAAGTCGCTGCTGAGCTCGAAAAAAACATTCAATTTCTTGAGACAAGTCCTATCATGGTGGAGTTTGATGAGTCGCAGCCTACCGTATGGAAAGCTGATCTAGATGCCCAGCGCGGCGTTATTGAGGCGGCGTTGCCTACGGAAGTTTCGCTTGTGCACGAAAAGAAAAAATGGAAGCTCGATTTTAAATTAAATCCTGATTGGATTGAATTTTCACGCGACGAGAGCGGCAGTTTAAATATGGCCATGAGTCCGATTACGTTTTCTGATTTTGTGAGCAAAGAAATTTCACCGCAGTTAGAGCAGCAGCCCGAGAGCGTCCGCATTACGCGTGATGAAAAAGGCGCGGTGCAGTTTGAGGGGCAGGGGCGCGATGGACAGGTTATTAATCGTGAACAACTCATTGCGAGTGTAAACGAGGCTTTTACTTCTGAGCAGAAGACAACCGAGATTCCCGTGCCGCTTGAGACGGTTCCCGCGAAAATAGAGATTCCTCAAGACCTTCAGGATATGGGAATTAAAGAGCTTGTTTCCGTTGGCTATAGCCGTTTTGAAGGCTCACCGGCAAATCGTGCGCATAATATCGATGTGGGAATTAAGAAATTCAATGGGCTGTTGATAGCTCCTGGCGCAGAATTTTCTTTTGGCGATAATTTGGGTCCGGTCGACGGCACCACCGGATATAAAAAAGAATTGGTAATTAAGCCCGAAGGTACTATTCCAGAATATGGTGGAGGTATCTGCCAGGTCTCTTCTACATTGTATCGTGGCATATTGCGTGCCGGTTTGCCCGTCACTAAGCGCTCCCCTCATTCATACGCGGTGAGTTACTACGCACAGGTAGATGGCTACGGACTAGATGCGACGGTCTATCCGCCACAGGTTGATTTAAAGTTTGTTAACGATACGCCTGCCTATTTATTGATTCAGTCATATGTCGATGGACCTGCCGCCTACTTCAAATTTTATGGCACAAAAGATGGTCGTGAAGTGACGCTCGATGGCCCGTATATTACAAACAAGCGCGGGATTCCTGCCCTTCCTCTCACGGTCTATGATCCCAATCTAAAACCGGGTCAGAGCAAGCAGTTAGAGAAACCACACGCGGGATTTGATGCGACATGGTATCGCACGATAAAAAAAGATGGTGCAGAGAAAAAAGAAGAAATTTTCAGTCGCTACAAGGCGATGCCAAGCAAAGTAGCCACGGGCGATAAGCCCGCTCCTGCAGAAGCTGCTGCGGTACCCGCAGTTAATCCGTTTGAATAAACACGCTCCTTACTCGGGGAGGTCATCCGTGTCAGTATCATCATTTGAGCTTGCGGCGATTCTGAATGCATTGAAGCTTTTTTGACGATCACGAATATTTTCGACAGCTACTTCTGTTGTATGTACGGCGACGAGCAAACCAAATTGACGCACTAATATCAAAGTTTCTTCGTCGTTGATGCTTAAATTTCTGGCTACCTCTACGGCTCTTTCTGCTGCTCCTGCACAATCCACTGCCTCCCAAGCATGCAACTCAAGCTCCATCACAACCTCATTATATTCATCGTTATTAATTCTTACATCGCATAGTGGGTCAATCCCCGCTCGTGTAGTTTGAATTTCGTTTTTTTTATTTGCTGCAAATGCGCGGTCAATAAAGGTAAATACCGCCTTTTGTATAACCCCAATTCTAATAGGATCGACTACCTTAAGAAGCCCGGCTGCTGCCGCTTCTTTGTTTGATCTATATTCATCAAGAATATCCTTTGCCACATGAGATAATATACCACGACGTGGCTATTTGTCTAGTGCCTCGAAGCGTTGTTTCATCTCTGCACTGTACGGATTCATCTCGTAGAGTTTTTTAACTGCTTTGTAGTGCTGTTCTGCATTGCCTAATTTTTCTGCCAACTGCGCGACCATCTCTAAATAATCAGGATTGTATGGTTCCAATTCCAGCGCCTGAGAAAAATGCTCCAGTGCCTTTTCAAAATTATTCATCTCATAGTGAATCTGGCCGATACTGATAAAGCGAGATGGCTTGCTCGAATCCAGCTCCACTGCCCTTTCATACGCCTTAATCGCCTCTTCCAGCCGTCCCAATGCATAAAGACAACGGCCATAATTGGAATAATAAACGGGCTCTTTTTGAGGAACACTGAATAATTTATCAAACATCAACTCTGCTTTACGAGGATCTTCACGTTGAATATAAATCACGGCAAGTCGATTGAGCGCCTCAGGATGCATGTCATTAAATGAGAGCACTTTTATAAAATGTTTTTCTGCTTGATCGAAATCGCCTTTTGCAAAATGCATGTCCGCCAGACGATACGTGCGATTTACTTCTGCATAATCTAAATCATCCATACGCGCTTTAATCGTTGGTTCTGTCTCTTCTTGCTCTCCTGCTGTCTCCGGCTCGTCTTTCCCAAGGTGCCCCCACTCTATCGATGGCCTATTGGCCAAAAAATGCGTATAGCGGCGGAAGATCACGATGATCATGGAGAGCGATGCGGCGGCGATGATAAGTTGTGTCATAAACGAATGAGTATGTCTTCTAAAAGGAGGCGTCCGTTTACATTTTGTTCCAGAAGGCGTTGTGCACGGTGAATGCGTTCTATAGCATATACTATTTTTTGCGTCTCATCTTGACCCAGCGGCATGGGGCTGTAGAGCAAGCGGGTGCGGAGGAAGTGTGTGAGAAGCCCTAATACCTTGCGCAGCTCGATAGGATCTTTGCTTATCTCCCCCATTTCTTTATACCAGCGAACAAAATCTTTTTTCTCGTAGTGAAATTCAATTTCTTGATAACGATTGCGGAGCGACTCAAAGGTATCCGGATCCGAGAGTAGCTCAATGGCACGGCCACTGGAGCCTAAAGATAGATTAATAATGTAATCCATGGTCAGATTATCAATGTGTGCGAAGCGTTGTTGAAGTGCAGATTTTAAAATTGCAGCCGGATGTTTTTTAAAGTGAATAACGCGCATGCGTGAGACAAGTGTGGGAAGAACGTCTTGAATACTTGGTGCGGTAAAAATAAAAATCGTCCGAGGCGTAGGCTCTTCAAGCGTTTTAAGAAAAGCATTTGCGGCCTCTGTAGTGAAGCGTTTTACGTTATCAATAATCACAATTTTATAGCTGCTTTGGCTCGTCATTGAAAGACGACCGATAAGGTCGCGGATCGTGCTTACTTTTATACTTTCATCATCGTCGATAAGTTCGATCGTATCTACATGACTCATTTTTTCAACTTGAGTACAGGTTGGGCAGCTGCGGCAAAAATCATTGGGGCACTGCAAGATCATCGCCATTTGTTTGGCGATTGCCGATTTTCCAATATGCGGCGCGCCCACAAATAAATACGCGTGGTGCAGATTGCCGGTGGTGATGTCTCCCTCCAGCAGTTGCAGTGGTTTTTCGTGGCCGATGATGTCCCAGTGGTAAATCATGAGTTTCTACGTAATGTTCTTCCATTCCGGTTCTTGACGGCAGAGTAGGTCACGCGCTTGCTTAGGGTGAGCCATAATCATCTCGACAGTGCGTTCTAGGCGAACTTTGTTCTGTGAGCCCTTTAAGAGTATAGCGTCGCCTTTTTTTAGAGGTAATTGTTTGAGGTAGGCTGCTGCCTCCTGAGCGGCGTGTAGAGAGTGGATACTACCTTTATTAAAGCCATTTTTCAAGAGCGCAGCGGCGATCGCCGCTGCGCCTTCGCCAACGGTAATAACCATGTCAATTTCATGGGGCATGTGCGCGGCGACGCGCTCGTGAGCTTCGGTTGTTTTTTCTCCTAATTCATTCATATTCCCCAGCACGGCAATGCGTCGTTGTGCAGGGAATGTTTTGAGTACGTTCAACGCCGCAATCACCGTCTCCGGTGATGCGTTATAGGTGCTATCTAGTATCGTACTTCCATTGATCCCCTCTATAAGCGACATGCGCCCAGGGGGTAGTTTCATCTTCTGCAAAGCCATCACTCCGTCTTTTAGCGCAATATCCTTAAGTGCTCCTATAAGTAATGCGGGTTGGAAAATATCCATATGATACCCACCTACCGCGGGGAACTCGGTTTTCAATTTTTCTCCCTTATAATGAATATCTGCATGTATCCCGTGCGTTGTCTGTCCAACCCTGCTTACGGAAATATCTGTACCGTTAAACCAGTACGTTTTTGTCTTCAGTGTTCCTTCCAATTTTTTCAAAAATACATCGTGGTGATTTAAGATAACTGCCGTAGATGCTGCCTCAGCTAATTTTTTCTTTTCCTGAAAGACTTCCTCTTCATTTTTAAACTGTCCTTCTGCCTGATGCACTGCCGCAATATGCGTTATTACCGCGATATCTGGCTTGCAGATAGCCAATAATGCATCCATATCACCCGGCTTATCAACGCCATATTCCAGTACTATATAGTTATAATTTTTACCAAAAAATGCATTCCATTTTGCACATGCCAATACTTTCATCCATTTAAGTGGCGAGTTAAATCCTGAAGGCTGTTGTAGAATTGCCAAAGACATACCAATCTCCGTATTCAAGCTTTTTTCGCTCTGTAGTGTGGGGTAATGGTCTTTAAGTACCGTATAAATCGCCTCTTTTGTACTCGTTTTTCCAAAAGATCCCGTCACACCAATAATTAGAGGCCGCATCCGCTTAAGACGGATTTTTGCGAGTAACTTTAGAGACAGGGTGACGATTTTTTTGAACATGCCTCTGTATTATAGCCTATGATATAATCCGCGCATGAAAGCAACATCCATTCTCATACCTTTTACATCATTACTTTTATTATTAACTGGCTGTACACAACAGGCCGCTCCCGTAGCTGAGACGCAGACTCAAACCCAGACTCAGCCGGAGCCCACCCCCGTTGTTACCCTGCCTACTACCACTCTCCATATGTCATCATTTGATCAACTTGCAGACCCAGTAGCCGGCGATATGATCGCCACAATCCAGACAAGCAAAGGAACTATTAAAGTAAAATTTTTCCCGCAATATGCTCCTGAGACGGTAAAGAATTTTATTGAGCTGAGCAAAAAAAGTTTTTATGACGGTCTTATTTTTCACCGCGTGATCGACGGATTCATGATCCAAGGTGGCGATCCAGAGGGAACAGGAATGGGCGGTGAGAGTTACAAAGGTCCCGGCACGACACTCAAGGCGGAAATCGTTCCTGAGCTGAAACACATCAAGGGTGCGCTCGCTATGGCGCGTAAAGGATACGATATTAATTCAGCCTCAAGCCAATTTTACATTGTTCAAAACCAAGGCGGCGTCATGCAGCTTAACGGCCAATATACGATTTTTGGCCAAGTTACCGATGGCTTAACTGTCGTGGATGCAATCGCCAAGGTAAAAGTAAATGATGAGGATCGACCGCTTTCACCGGTGACCATCAAGAAGATTACGGTTGAAGAGGTGAAGTAATCCTATTGCTGCGACAGCCAGTAAAAGACCGATAATTATCTTGGTTTTTCTCGATGGAGATACATACATCGGATTAATAAGCTGTGTTGTGAGCGGAAGTATCGCTGCGGCGCGTACAGTAGCGGGGTCGCTGCAGATAAAATGAGCTACACTTGCGGTAGTGCGTATAGTTGGTTTTTTAGTGGGATCAATTTGGGTGGTGATAGATTCTTTGCCTTCTATGATAAGGGGATGCGTTCCCTGTTCTATATTTATTTCGCCTGATTTATTTTCGATAACGCTGTCGTCGGACCTGGATTGAAAAGTAAATTCTACGGGAAGATCACTCGTATAATTTGAAGTATAGGAAATAGCATAGGTGAGCTCCGTGAGATGCGGCTCAATGCGCTTCTCCGTAGAGGAAAGAGTACAGGTAAGATGTGGCAGCTGCGGAAGCTCAAAAAAAGCTGCTCGCACGATGTATATCTGTAAATAACCAACTGCTAAGAGGAGCAGGGCAACGATGAGGGGCAAACGACGCATAGCACTTTTTAATACAACCCCTGGGTAAAACTATTACATTTCTCGAAGCGCAATCTGTACTAATGCTCCCCCCGATCCGCATAATAAAACGCGTCCTTTACCACCCTGTATAAGGTTTGATTTTATGTTTTGCAGAGTCGGATATTGGTCAAAAATAAGTTCTTCAAAGTCGTTGTGAAGATTTTTTATAATGCCCTCGGGATCGCCAACCATAAGGGCATCGATCATGTCTTGGGTTAGTGCGCTGAGCTGGCCAGTTTTTTTTGTATCAATGAGTCCGTATGCGTCTTTAGTGAGGATGGTGATGTTGGTGGGGACTATGGTTATTTCAAGTTCTGGTGGTTCGGGGAGCTGTTGAACATGTTCGCCAAATCCCGTTGCGTAAGCGGTTCCTCCATCAAAAAAGAATGCGCAGTCACTGCCGATCTCTGCTGCGATGGTGCGCAAGATGCAGCTGCTTGAGTGAGTTTTTTTGTGCACACAACAGGGAAGGTTGAAAAGTTCTACTACTGCTTTGAGTGCGGCAACAGCGTCACTTGAGCCACCGCCGAGTCCACTTCCGATCGGTATGTTTTTTATTAGTTCTACATGTACATTCCCCATCTGTGGAAAGTGCGATTTAAGAAGTTCCAGAGCGCGAAAAACGGTATTCGTTGTTTCCACGCCCGTAATTGCGGGTGATTGAGAAGGAAGTGCGGTGAGCGTGAGTTCATCATATAAATGAGGTACTTCATGCATGACACTTTGAATATAGTGATAGCCGTTTGGAGCACGATGTAAAATATCCAAAGTGAGATTTATTTTTGCATGTGCGCGGATATGAAATGAGTTCATAGATCGGCGATGTGAATTATCGAAATGCAACTGATTCCCTTTCCTTTTCCTGCATCGCTCAAGCCACCATTGGTGGTTGCAGTAATGCCGATAGATGCAGGGTCGATATGTAATAATTTCCCAATTGAGATGCGCATTTTATGTGCGTAGGGATCAATGGCGGGCGTTTTTGCTTCTATGGAGATTGAGCAGTGGATAATGTGTTTTTTCTTTTGCATCAATGTTTTCATCAACTTATGCACATAGGCGCTGCTATTGCGGATGCCTTTTTTGCATAATGCCGTTGCAAAAGTTCCCAAAGAGCCCCCGCCAAGTGCGCTTGAAAGCGCATTAGCAAGCGCATGAAGAACCACGTCGCCATCTGATTGAGCATCTAGTTTTTGGGTATGCGGAATCGTAACTCCACCCAGCCGTATTTCATGAACTTTTAATGAACTTTTAATGAACGAATGGCCATCTTGGCCGATTCCTGTTTGCTCGCCACGGAGCGGAAGAAGATCTTCCGGGTAGGTGATTTTTTTATTGTTTCGTGAAGCGGGTATGACACATGTGGCGTATCCCGCATGTTCTAAGACCGCGAGATCATCAGTGAAATTATGATTTTTTGTAGTGCGCAGCGCGTTTGAAAATTCCACAGCTTTTACTACTTGTGGCGTCTCGAGCGCATAGATATCTTCTCGATCAATAGTATTTTTAACATGGCCATTTTTATCAGCACGCTTGAGGGTGGCGGTAATAGCGTGGGCAGGCGCAACGCCGAAAATAGTTTTTTTACATTTTGAAATACACAGCGCTAACTCCTGAGGAGTTGCGGTCGGATTTGCAGCATTATGGATAATATATAAATCGCCTTTTCTGGCTTCTGGAAGAGTATAAATGAGCTTTTTTACCGACTCAAGCCGAGAAGACCCACCCACGAGAATGCGACGTACTTTTGAATATTTTTTTGCAATTTTTTTCACGAACGCAGAATTTATTTTTGATGTAGCAATATAAATTTCGTCTATTTTTTTTGATGAAGAAAGAAAATCTAAGCTTTGCTCAAAAACAGTTTTTGCTCCAATGAGAGAAGATAATTTGTCCTCTCCAAATCGTGTGCTTTTCCCCGCAGCTAATAATAATGCTCGGTTCATTTGGAGATGGTAGTGATTATTTTTTTGAGTGAAATAATATTTACGGGTTCATTTTTAACGCGAGAAAGCCCCTCTTCTATAAACGGATATATTTCTAAAAATCCTATATCTCCACGTATGAATTTCCCTACAGCGACTTCATTGAGCAAACAGAGTGCAGCGGGCATAATTCCTCCTTGTTTTAGGCTTTCATAAGCTAAAAGTGGCCCTTTAAAAACTGAATAATCTGGCCTCTCAAATGTTAATTGTAGTGAGTCTAAGTTTACACGAGGCAAGGAATTTTTAATCGCTCTGGGGAAGAATAGTGCACATTGAATCGGAATGCGCATGTCAGGATGTGAGAGTGTCGCCTGCAGTGAACCATCATTCCATTGTACAAAACCGTGCACAATACTCTGTCGGTGTACCGTTACGTCGATACGTTCAGGATCAATATCAAACATCCATCGTGTCTCAATAATCTCGAATGCCTTATTCATAAGTGTCGCACAATCGATCGAGATTTTTTCACCCATTTTCCAGTTGGGATGCGACCGAGCCTGCTCGCGCGTTACCTTTTCTAATTGTTCGCGCTCCCACTTCCAGAAAGGGCCACCAGAAGCCGTAATAATAACCTTTTCGATAGCTTGTCTGTGCTCAGTTTTTCCTTCTAAAAGTGTCCAGAGTGCCCATGGCTCCGAATCAATCGGCACAATGCGCCCGCCTTTTTCTTTCTGAAGTTTTGATACTAATTCTCCCGCCATAACCATCGATTCTTTATTGGCGAGAGCGACATTTTTTCCTTTTTCAAGCGCCGCAAGCGTTGGCCACATGCCGATTGAGCCACACACGGAATTAACAATGAGATCCGCCTCTTCAGTTTGCGCTAATTTTTCTAATTCAGTCACGGGATCATTAACAGTAGAAGTTTGCAGCGCATATTTTGGTTGGAATTCTTCAATTTGCTTCTTAAATAATTCGGTATTCCCATGCGCCGAGAGCCCGATTACCTTTAGTTCTTGAGGGAAAGCACGTACTACGTCCAGCACCTGCGTGCCGATAGATCCCGTCGATCCTAAAATAATAATTTTTTTCATGAGGTCACAAATGTTTCTAAAATCTTCAAAAATTCAGCGGTAATATCTCCGCCACGCAATGTTGTTAATAATTTTCCTTTCGTAAATACCATGGCAATTGGCTCTTCACTGCGTCCGGGTAAACTGATTGCAATATCTGCACGCCGAGACTCGCCTGGTCCATTTACCACGCATCCCATAATAGCCACATGTAATTCGGAGACATTTGGGCGAACTTTTTTCCACTCGGGAAGACGTTTTTTCATGTACTCGTTTACTTTTTGTGCGAGGTCTTGATAGCGTGCATTCTCTGTTCTTCCGCATCCTGGACAACTCGTCACAAATGGCTGAAAGAAGCGCAATTTAAGTGATTGTAGGAGCAATTTACACGCCTCCACTTCCTGTGTGCGCGAGCCGCCTGGCTCCGGCGTCAACGATATGCGAATCGTATCTCCGATTCCTTCCATCAATAACATACTCATCGCTGCACTGCTTGCAATTGCGCCCTTCATTCCCGTGCCCGCTTCGGTTAAACCTAGATGAATCGGATACTCACAACGACTCGCCAATTTCCGCGTTGCATCTACTACGCTCATCACGTCAGACGTTTTCACACCAACGATGATTTTATTTTTAGGCATCCCCAACTTTTCTGCGAGCGCGGCAGAGTTTAGTGCACTCTGTACCATCGCCTCCACCGTGACTTCATCATCCGATAGTGGCGTCTCTCGCTTTCCATTCTCATTCATTAATGAGGTAAAAAGCTCTGCATCAAGCGATCCCCAGTTCACGCCAATGCGCACGGGCTTATCATTTTTAATTGCAGTTTTAATAATCGCCTCAAAATTTGCATCGTGACGATCACCGCTTCCCACATTCCCCGGATTGATTCGATATTTATCGAGCGCTTGTGCACACTCAGGAAATTTCGCCAATAACAAATGACCATTGTAGTGAAAATCTCCAATCAACGGTACATTCACTCCGCGTTGCACCAACTCTTTTTTAATCAAAGGCACTGCCGCCGCTGCTGCTTCATTATTTACCGTCACGCGCACGAGCTCACTGCCCGCCTCCACTAATTCAATAACTTGTGAAACCGTCGCTGCAACATCTGCAGTATCGGTATTGGTCATGGACTGAATTGCAATTGGCGCAGCATGGCTCCCCTGAGCACCTCCGCCAATCACTACTCCTCCCACGCTAACTGGATGTGAAGTCCGTCGCATAGGTTGATTTAATTTAGGCTCTCAGTTTATCAGATGGAGCGGTAGTTGACAAAAAATGGTGTAATAATATGATTCAGGCGTCGTTATAAGACGCAAGCATGCTTACAAGAACATTCCAAGGCGGCCTTCCTATGCGGAGAGTCCCCACGCTGCGTCCCCGCAGGGCCAAGCTCACACCGGAGGGACCACGCGGACATCTGAATACCAAGTTGCATCTTGCACGCGTTGCACACAATGCTTCAAAAGGCGTAGATTTGAGTGAAGTCCCGCAAGTCGAGATTGATGATTTACGGACACGAGCAAAAGAGCTCATCATTTTTTGTCTGGAGCGAAACGCTTGGCATAATACCGATACGGGTGAGCCTCACGAGTCGGGAGAGGTAGCCACTATGGTCGCAGCCATCCTGGATGAAATTGATGATGATGATTTGGCTATGTGCTGCCATAACCACGTACCACCGGAAGATGTAGCCCGCTACATAGTTCGCGTTTTTTTAGAAAAAAACGTCGCTGGTGAACACGATCTTGATGAAGTCACGACTCACTTATTACGACCACATGTTCCGAATAATGGTGAGGCAGATTTTAAACTCCCGCTCGGAGAGATTGTTCTTCGTCAGGACCCTCTCCCAGTAAGGTGCAGTACGGCTCAATAAAACGCAATGTGGGCGTTTGGTCTACCGCGAGTTTTGCTAAATCTGTAGCTGCATTAAGGGCAGTAAGGTAACGCTTTTCAGGGTCAGGGTGAAACATAGTAGTGATGCATCGAGCTAACCGCGGGTCGGTTTTTTGTTCCGTGAGTTTTTTTTCTGCTGCAGTAGGATTGGCATCAATTTTTTTCCCCGTAACGCATTGATATAATGTAGCTCCCAATGCATATATATCTCCCCTAAAATCCAAGGCGTTATTTCCTTTTTTTGCTTGCGGCGATAGATATTGAGGTGTACCCATTACGGGATGGGCTCTTTCTCTCACATTCCATCCTATAATTCCGCAGATTCCGAAATCAGTCATCTTTGGACCACTTTCCCCAAGTAAAATATTATCTGGTTTTATATCACGATTCACAATACCTACCGAATGAGCCAAGTGAGTAGCATAGGATATTTGGGCTCCCAGCTCAGTTATTTCACCTGCGTTCATGGGCACATCTTTCTGTAGCCTATCCCGGAGTGTGCCACCGGTTACCCACTCCATCATAAGAGCTGCATCGTGATGTTTGGTGCCTCGCTCATTATTATTAGACATTACTACATTGCGCAGGACACCCCGCGTTCTAGGAAAGTAGTTATTATGCGGAGTTCTCGTTCCCAGCGTTTGTGCCGCAATACACTCAAAGCGGAAGCGCTCTGCTAAGATTTCTCTATCCCTGCCTTTATATGGATCTAAATCTGGTATTTTTATCGCCATTGATGGGTCATCAATCCCGCGGTATACACGAGCCATTCCTCCTTCTCCTGCGAGCTCGAATTCGCCCTGCCCCGAAATAGTGTAACGATTATTTTCCATTGAGTGCGATAATAAGAACCGGTAGCGTATTCTACGATAAACCACAAAAAGGTCAATATTAATTTGACTTTTCCCCTGTGGTTCGCGTAAAATCACATAGCTTTATACCTTTACCCGCTTTTGTATTTCCAAGTATTTCCGCCTCAACGAACGAATTCGCGTACCTACGGTGCGTTTGATTAATGAAGCAGAAGAGCAAATTGGCATCGTGGCGCTAGAAAAAGCGTTGCAGATGGCAAAAGAGCAGGAGCTCGATCTCGTGGAAGTTGCACCAAATGCGAAGCCGCCGGTATGTAAGATCATGGACTTTGGAAAGTTCATGTATAAGCAGAAAAAGCAGGAACAGAAGCAGAAAAAGTCTCAAAAGCAGACTGAGGTGAAAGGAATTCGCCTTAGTGTCCGTACTGATACTCATGACCTCGAGACGAAGGCAAATAAGACACGCGAGTTTCTCAAGGATCGTCACCTTGTAAAAGTGACGCTCATGATGAGAGGCCGTGAGTTGGCTCATATTCAACTGGGATACGATCAAATGCGCTCATTCGCAGATCTGATCAAAGACGCAGCGACGGTTCAAGAAGGGCCTAAACGCCAGGGCAACAGTCTGATGATGATGCTCGCGCCAGCTTGATAAGAACTATCTACTATCCACTAAGTACTAACCACTACCCCTATGAAGCTCAAGACCCACAGCGGAACAAAAAAGCGCATTAAAGTTACCAAGAAAGGTAAGTTTATGTCTGAGAAGCCGGCTAAACGCCATCTGTTAATTAATAAGTCAAAGCGCCAGAAGCAAGTAAGCGCTATGGGTCGCGAGATCAAGGGTCCTGACCACCGAAAATTGGCTCGTTTGCTTGGCCGCGCCTAGTCTGTTATATTACCCTTCCATTTGGATGGCTGAACTTCGAATCTCCCATTCAACTCCCCGTTTTCTACCAACCAACTAACACTCTAACGTATGCGTATCAAAGGAGGCGTGATGACTAAGAAACGCCACAAGAAAATTCTTAAGCAAGCGAAAGGTTTCCGCGATAAGCGCCACAACCTCTTTACCCTCGCTAAGCGTGGTGTGATGATGGCAGGTAAAAATGCTTATGTTGGTCGCAAGATCAAAAAGCGTGATTTCCGCACATTGTGGATTGGACGTTTGAATTCAGCACTTAAGGTACACGGAGTTCAGTACAGCCGTTTTATCTATGCCCTTACACGTAAGTTAGTTATGGTAAATCGCAAAATGCTTTCTGAAATGGCTATCAATGAGCCTGCAGCATTTGAAGAGGTAGTGAAGTTTGTGATGAAGAAATAGTTTTTTTTGAGACTTTTAAAGCCCGGTTACCCTAATAAGGTGCCGGGTTTTTGCTGTACTTGACAAAATACTAATTATTACATATATTGCTGGCTAATAATTAACGAGAACTTTTATGGGTAGACTTGAAAATATGGCTTTGGTAGCAGGAATGGCAGCAGTCGGACTAGAAGGTTGTGCTATGCCTAATATAAAGGCTTCGGCGTCACATCCTCTTTATGGTACGTATTCGTTGGAGACGGGAAGTAATGCCCAGGATGGACATCCCGTATTAACGGGTGGTGTTCCTCCTCAGGAAATGAGAGCAGATGAGGTTCGCGCGCAGCTTATTGCCGGAGTAAAAAAGAGTATTCCATTTAATCAGATGGGTGTTGGTGGTGAACCAGAATTGGCTTGTGCAACTGACCTAAATAATGAAGATCCATTTCTTGTGGCACGTGAAACGGCGACTAAGCAAACTCAAGCTCAATGGCGTACGCGTTTATGTAATGATGCGGTTTTAGCGAACGGTAGCACGCAATTTGACGAGACTTGTGCCGTATCTGTTCCTCGCGTTATTGCTGAGGCAGGTAGTAGAGGTGATTTCAGAAACTATAGACCTGATGGAAGTAGAATTACCGCACAGGCATGTGTGATTACCACTGCTCGTGCAATTGAAATCTCACCCGAGGATGCTGCTGCCGCAAAGCAAAAAGCAGCTGCGGAAAAAGTTGCTGCTGATGCGGAACGGGCTGAACGTGAACGCCAAATGGCAGAATTTTATAGAAGTCAGAATGCAGAGTATGTGTTGTGTGAAGGCTTTAAGGCACGTGTAAATACTGAGTGTGATGATGTCCGGAGTGACATGTGCCGCCAGTTAGTTGCGGATGCAGCAAATAAAGGATGCTCGCTTGATTTTGCCCTGCAATTGAGGGACCGCAGATAACTTTTGGGCACTAACTACTCGTATTTCTGTCTGCCCTGTAATGCGCGGGCGAGGGTAACTTCGTCCGCGTATTCTAAATCTGCTCCGACGGGGATACCCGTTGCGATGCGGGTGATTTTTACGCGATACGGCTGGAGAATGCGTTGGATATATTGCGCGGTGGCTTCGCCTTCAGTGCTGGGATTGGTTGCGAGAATGACTTCAAGATTTTCGTATTGTGCCGCTAATTTTCCTACGCGCGTTACGAGCTGGGGGATTTTAATATCATCGGGCATCATATTATCGAGCGGAGCGATGCGTCCGTGCAAAATATGGTAGAGACCGCGAAATTCGTGTGAACGTTCGATCGCCTCAGCGTCAAAAATATGCTCCACCACGCAGATGCTGTGACGGTCGCGACGTGGATTGGCACACATGGAACACAGAGGCCCATCAGAGACAAAGAAACATTCAGTGCATAGTTTTACCTCGTCTTCTAGTTTAAGCAGTGACTCGCCCAGATCGCGTGCGAGAGAGCGTTGATTGCGCATCAAAAAATATGCGTAGCGCTGAGCGGTCTTTTTTCCGATTCCGGGAAGCTTCCCCAGTGTGTCGATAAGTTTTTGAATGTGTTCGGGCAGCATGTGAGACGTTAATCAATCAATTTCAAAAATTCGCTGCGCGTGTTGAGATTTTTTTTGAAGAGGCCGAGCATAGCGGAAGTGAGTACCTCGCTCCCCTGCTTTTCCACACCACGCGCCATAACACAGAGATGTTTTGCCTGCAGCACCACGCCCACACCACGCGGTGCGATGAGCTCAGTGAGTGCCTCGGCGATTTGATGAGTAAGACGTTCTTGATTTTGTAGACGTCGCGCAAAAACTTCTACTAAGCGCGGAAGTTTTGAAAGGCCAACGATTTTTCCATTGGGGATATAGCCAATATGCGCGCGTCCAAAGAAAGGCAAAATATGATGCTCACATGTGGAATAAAACTCAATGTCCTTCATCACAATCATCTCGTCATAATTCTCTGCGGTAAATGTGGTGAGCACGTCGGAAGGTTTTTTCTTATAGCCCGAAAATATTTTTTCAAAAGAACGAGCAACGCGCTCAGGAGTTTTTACCAATCCTTCACGATTGATATCTTCGCCCGTCGTTTTGATGAGCTCACGAATGGCTTTCTCCACAATTGATTTATAGTCTTCTGGCATACTCCTTAGTTATGTTAGTAAACAATGCATGTACGCGAGTATCTGATGTTAGTTCAGGATGGAAGCTTCCTGCAAGCATATTCTCCTCTCTCACAAGCATAGGAATCCCCTCATACTGGGCGAGAATCTCAACTTTCTTGCCGACTTTTTTAATAATAGGTGCGCGTATAAAGACGGCTGGAACTGGTTTTTTGCCTGCTGCGGGGATAGAAAGCTCACCGATAAAGCTATTCAACTGTCGACCATAGGCGTTGCGCACGATCTCAATATCCATAAGCTCTAAAATATCAGGACGAGGATGTTCTACCTTTTTCGCTAACAAGATTGCACCCGCACAAGTCCCCCACACGGCGAGTGTTTTTGCTTTCACGCGTTTTTTTATCGCCTCATCTAATTTATATAATTTTAATAACTTCCCAATAGTGGTCGACTCGCCCCCAGGCATAATTAAGCCATCTACCTCCTCCAGCGCCTCAAGCGTTTTTACTCCTCTGTGAGGTATTCCCAGTTTTTTAAGCATGGCCATGTGCTCCTCCACAGAGCCCTGAATATCGAGTACACCAATAGTAACCAGCTTTTTTGTGATAGTTTTCATTGACACGAACCGCATTATACAGCGAAAATGCACAAGACAATAGCTTCTAAAAAGCCCGAGGCTTCTTTCTTCTCTACTTCCAATGCCCTTTTTCTCAGAATTTTTCTTTTCGACTCTTGTTGGTAAGCCCGTGTATACGGTGGATGAAAAATATTTCGGTGAATTCCGAGATTTTATCGTGAAGCGTCAGAATGAGAATTTCATTGTATCTAAGGTAAGAATTCGCGTGGGGCCCGGCAAGCGTGTGATACTCCCCTGGCGCGATGTGTATTCAATTGAGGCAGATCCGGTGAGCTTGAAGTTGAAAAAAACGAGCGATCAAATTGAGAGTTTGGACTACGATGAAAATGAGCTACGTCTTAAACGTGACTTTCTCGATCAACAAATTATTGATATCGCGGAACATCGTGTGGTGCGCGTGAATGATTTGCGCATGGTGGCGGTAAAAGATGAGTTGTTTATGGTGGCTGCAGATATAGGCGTGCGTGGCTTGATGCGACGCGTAGGATTCGAGTGGTTTGCGCTATGGATAGCCAATCTTTTTAAGCGATCGGTTCCTAACAATCTCATTCCAAGTAAATTTATTGATCCGTTTCCTGCCCGCGTGCGTCATGATATTACCCTGACCGTGGCACAGGATGAGATGAAAAAATTACATCCTGCAGACCTAGCCGATATCGTGACTGACTTAGATCAATTTGAACGAATTTCGATGTTGCAGTCACTGCCCGTGGAGACCATGGCACGCACCATTGCTGAGTTGGAACCGGAGATACGTAAGGAGCTGATGAGTAAATTAAAAGACGATACGTTGAAAAAAGTGCTTGAGCGATTAGCGCCCGATGCGGCCACGGATATCGTCGCAGAACTTCCTAAACGTCGTATGCACTCGGTGTTAGACACAATGAAATCTGCTGATGCAGAAGAGATCCGTGAGCTTTTGAAGTTTAAGGAAGATACCGCAGGAAGTATTATGAATACGGAATATGTGGCACTAAAAGCAACGCTCACTGCAAAAGAAGCGCTCGATGAGTTACGAAAAAAAGGAGACCAGGCGGAGCAGATTTTTTATGTGTATCTAGTCGATACAAAAGGAATACTAGTTGGTGTTATTTCTCTCCGTGATTTGATTTTTGTGAATCCAGATAAGCTACTTATGGATATCGTAAAACGCGAGCCTATTTTTGTTCGTGGAAAGGAGAATCTCGATGAAGTAATTGATAAATTTACTAAATATAATCTCATCGCTATCCCCGTTGTGACGCTTAAGAAACGTCTTAAAGGTGTTATTACGGTGGATGATGTACTTAGATTAATTCAGGAGCAATCACAATAATATTTTTCGCATGCCCGTTACAATTAAACAACGAATTAAACGACTCCTCATGATTCTGGCCTTCATTGGTCCCGGAATTATTGCGGCTGCCGTGGGAAATGACGCGGGTGGAATCACTACGTATTCGGTCGCAGGTGCGCACTTTGGATATGGAATTGTATGGGTGATGATCCCCGCAACGATTGTGCTGATAATCGTACAAGAGATGTGTAGTCGTATGGGCGTGGTCACGGGAAAAGGGCTTTCTGATCTGATCCGTGAGTCATATGGGGTGCGCGTCACATTCTATATTTTGATTGCTTTGAGTGTCGCAAATATCGCCACGGCAATCTCTGAATTTTCCGGAGTCGCGAGTAGTTTGGAGATTTTCAATATTCCTCGTTACGTTTCTGTGCCTATCAGTGCAGGGCTTGTGTGGCTCGTAATTACGCGTGGGAATTATCAGACTGCAGAGCGGGTGTTTCTGGCCGCTGCGCTCATTTATATAACATATATTATCTCAGGCTTTCTCGCCGTTCCCGACTGGATGCAGGTGGCAAAAGAAGTTGCTACTCCACATATCGAATGGAATAAAGATTATATAACTATTGTAGTTGGAATAATTGGTACGACAATTGCACCGTGGATGCAATTTTATCTGCAGTCTTCCGTGGTCGAAAAAGGGCTTAAAATACAGCAATATAAGTACACACGTTTCGATGTTATTATCGGCTCTATTCTTTCGAGTACGATTGCGGTTTTTATTATGATCGCTGCTGCAGCAACGTTGTATCTTCATGGAGTTCGTATTGAGTCCGCCAGTGACGCGGCTCAGGCGCTCGCGCCTTTCGCCGGCAATTTTGCAGAAACATTATTTGCGATCGGACTTCTAAATGCCTCATTGCTTGGCGCTATGATTGTGCCGCTCGCGACTGCCTACTACATTTGTGAAGGCCTTGGATTTGAAGCGGGTATTGGAAAATCCTTTAAGGAAGCCCCTATTTTTGGCGGTATATTTGCAGCGATTATTGTATTGAGTGCTGTTCCTGCCATGTTTCCCGGGACTCCGTTGGTGAAAATCATGCTCGTTGCTCAGGTAATTAGTGGAGTGTTGCTCGCTCCCGTTCTTATTTTCATCTTGTTTTTGGTCAACAAAAAATGGCTCATGGGCGAGCACGTAAATAAACTTTGGTACAACATTGTGGCGTGGTTCACCGTTTCGGTATTGATCGTTTTGAGCGGATTTCTGATTCTCACCACGCTCAAGCCAGACTTGTTTTAAGCCGCAGAGTCTAGTTCTGTATCTATCTTGGAGAGACGTCCGGTGAGTTGATATCTGAGGCTAACTCAATCCACGTATTATTCAATTCATCTAGCTCAGCTATTTCATTGCCGCTATCTATGGTGATGTTGATTTCCTCATATCCAGCAATATTCTGTGTATTAATAATCCTACTCTCTCCGGCTTCCAGACCATCTACCCTGTATTCTCGTATAGTCACTGGCAAGCCAACTCCGCGCTGCCGAAAGCCACTTACTAAGATAGTAAAGCCACCTGGAATAGGAATTTCCGAGTTATTGTAAACAGAGACTTCATTATTACCACCAAAGCCACTGAGCAGCCCGCCGTAGCCAGATTGAACAAGAAGATCGTAGTGAGTCGCTATTTTAGCTTCATTTATATTGATATGCACACGGGCGGTTGTTGAGTTAAAGGAATCCCACGATAGTGTTATGCCAAGCTCATCACTGGCAAAGGCCTCACCGGCAGGAATGAAAATATTTGCAAAGTCGACGATGCTGTTTGATTCAGGGTGCAATGCAATTTCTTCCTTTATTGCCGGCACTTGATGGGGACTCGGATCTAATAGATATCTAGACAGGGCGTGATTTCCCGATACGGGGCAGTATTCAATTACCAATCCGCCCTGAGCAGGAATACCTCCTGAATTAAAAGGTGGATCTTGAAGAGCATATATTTCTTCTGAATATATGGCATCCTCACCAATAGGGCGTCTATATTCTATACAAACTGGATAGGGGTCGAGTGGGACACGAATCAATTGAGGAAGATTTTGGAATATATTAGTAGCGGTTTCCAAATTATGAAGATTGATATCTCCATCGTGTAGTAATGTAGAGATACGTATCCATTTGCCTGCAATATATTTCCCCCATCCTCCGATGTGGCCATTCCCACTCCCCATCATATCGAAGCGATTTCCATATTCTAATAGTTGGCACTGATCGATCACTGCGTTGATGGTAACATCTCCACATTCGGCTGCATTTGCGTGTCCTTGGGAAAACAATGCATGTCCTAGTTCATGCGATACGAGATATTTATTAAAGCGATCTGCGGCTATATTTGTTATTGGGTTGTAGTTGCCAATTTGAGCTACGCCAATACGAGATACTCCTTCCTCGCTAATAATTTCCTGTGTTCTACCAAGCCCTCCCAGTGCCTGCATACTTGGATACACAATTAATCCATCAATCTGAGTAAAATCAATAAATGGATCGCACATATCAACTGCACCCTGTATCTCACCAAAATTACTTAACTCATCTGGATCTCCACCGGGAAGATTATTTGCCCATATTTGGCCACTATCAACGATCTGCGTTAAATTGATTCGCGCTTTACCAAAGGAAATCTCCCGATAGTATGCATCTACCTCAGACATAATTGAACGTAATTCTTCTTCAGACAGGGTTTGTATGTTGGGTTCCCAGCGCGTAATGCATATAGCTACTCTTTCCCCGTTATTTTGTTGTGGTTGCTGTGGACGTCTTGCAATGGCTGCATTCAGTCCATCTCGATCAAAAGGAAGATTTGGCGAAGGAAGTGAAAATACAATCTCACGGCGAACATTCTCCGCAGCACCTAAAAGTGCATTAATAAAATTCTGTGGAAGCTGAGTTCTACGTGCATTTTTCTTGAAGGCATAGAGCTTTGGCAGTGTATCAGCTTTCATTTTTTCTACCGCAATTTGTGCATCATCATATAATCCTTTTGAATACAAAGTACGGACGTAAGCCCCATCTTTTGAGATTATTTGAAGGGCTTGCTGCAGTTCTTTGGGTACATTTGTAATTTTATTTTTTGCTATCAATGTATTGATTGCAGCGACCTGTGAATCTATGCGATCAAGTGTTTGAGGTTGGGTTGCCGTTTTTTTAACAAATAAAACTTTGTCTTTTAGCTCTTCATGATCCAGTTTATGCACCAGAAGTTCTTTTTCTTCGTCTGATGAGGATTCAATTTTCTGCCTATAGGCTGCTATTTTTGACTCATACGCGCTTAATTTAGTACTCAATGCGGCTTTGCCCTGGAGAGAGGGCTTGAGGGCAGTTAGTTTATTTTTTAAAATATCTAAATTAGTTACAGAGGCATGCTTTACGAGCGTTGGTTTAGGACGAAATTCAGAAAGAGATCCTTTCAATAAGCCGCTACCACTCAGTACAGAAAAAGCTGCAATAATTATAATAATCAATGCGCCCAGTAGTGCGATTTTTTTATTTTTCATAACGTGATAACGGTGGTTAGATACCGCGTTTTGCGTAGAGCTGCTCTAGTTTGCCGATCTCCTGGCTCTCCATGGCGAGACCGAGATTTTCTGATACGCGAGCCACAACTGCCGGATCATCATAGTGCAGTGTCGCCTCTACAATAGCGCGTGCACGTTTTGCAGGATCAGCAGATTTGAAAATTCCTGAGCCCACAAACACACCTTCACAGCCCAACTGCATCATAAGTGCTGCATCTGCGGGAGTAGCGATACCACCTGCTGCAAAATTTACGACGGGCAATTTTCCGTTATCGCGTACCCACGTAATGAGCGTAGGAGTTACACGAAGTTCTTTTGCCTTTTCATCAATCTGTTTCTTTGTCTTGAGTGATTTCAATGCTGCAATTTCACGGAGCATCGTCTTCATGTGTCGCACCGCCTCAACCACATTTCCCGTTCCTGCCTCGCCTTTTGTACGGATGAATGCCGCACCTTCCTGAATGCGGCGCAGTGCCTCACCCAAATTTCGTGCACCACATACAAACGGCACATCAAAGCTCAATTTTTCAATGTGTGCTTCTTCATCAGCCGGCGTAAGCACCTCAGACTCATCGACATAATCCACACCAAGTGTCTGTAAAATTTGTGCCTCAACAAAATGTCCGATACGTACTTTTGCCATCACTGGAATTGAGACCGCTGCCATAATTCCCTTAATCAACTTTGGATCAGACATACGTGCCACGCCCCCTTGCTTGCGAATATCAGAAGGTACGCGCTCCAATGCCATGACTGCTACTGCACCGGCCTTCTCCGCGATCTTTGCCTGCTCAGGCGTTACTACATCCATAATTACTCCCCCCTTTAACATCTGTGCCAATCCTGCCTTCAACTCGAACGTATTCTTTTTTGGTGATTTCATAGCGTAGTAATTATAAGTAATAGTACGATTATTTTGTAGAGACGTATTCTTTCCACGATTTGATCTGCAAATCTTTTACCGTGTAGCGCTTGAAGCTTTCGACTAACATACGCGCGACTTGAATATTGGTGATAAGCGGAATATTTGAATCGATGGCGCGGCGGCGGATTAAGTAGCCGTCAGTAATTTCATCGGTGCTGTATGATTTGGGAACGTCGATTACCAAGTCTACTTTTTTATCCAAAATATAGTCGAGAATGTTTGGTTTTTTGCCCGAGCGTGCTTTATGCAAAACCGTTGAGCTAATGCCATTTTCTTTTAAGAATTCAGCAGTCCCCTCTGTTGCGCAGAGTGTGTATCCCATATCCACCAGCTGCTTCACCGATGGTAAGAATGAAACTTTATCTTCTATGCGGCCGATCGTAAGCAAAATAGTCTTCTTTGGAATCGTAAATCCTACAGAGATCATGGATTTCAAAAGTGCCTCGTAAATATCTTCACCAAAACATGCAACTTCTCCGGTTGAAGCCATTTCTACGCCTAGTACCGGGTCGGCACCTTTTAGGCGAGAGAATGAAAACTGTGGTGCTTTTACGCCCACATGTTCCAAATCCAAGGTAATAAATTTAGTTGCGCGATATTTTTTAACTTCAGGCGCATTGATCATCGCGTGTGTTGCAATTTTTATAAAATTGTAACCGGTAACTTTTGAGGCGAAGGGGAAACTGCGGCTTGCACGCAAGTTACATTCGATCACTTTTACCTCATTATTTTTCGCCAAGAACTGAATGTTAAACGGCCCCGTGATCTCAAGATTTTTCGCAATGGCTCGTGTAATTCCCTTAATACGCTTCATTGTTTCAAAGTAGAGTTTCTGTGGAGGCAAAGCGATCGTTGCATCGCCGGAATGCACACCCGCATTTTCAATATGTTCAGAAATTGCATAGATCAATACATCTCCATCATGCGCCACTGCATCGATTTCAATTTCTTTTGCACCCACCTCAAATTTACTCACGACCACCGGCGTCTCTGATGAAATATCAGTCGCTTTTTCCAGGTAAATTTTTAAATCTTGATCATTATGTGCCACGCTCATAGCCGCACCAGAAAGCACATAACTTGGGCGTACAAGGAGCGGATATCCGACATCTTTTGCAAAGGAGGTAATTCTGTCTAGTGAAGTAAGCGACTTCCATTTAGGCTGATCAATATTCAATTTATCGAGAAGTCCAGAAAATTTATTTCGATCTTCTGCGCGGTCAATATTAGTTGGTGAAGTTCCGATAATCGTGACACCCGCCTGCTCAAGTTTAAGCGCTAAATTGTTTGCAACCTGACCACCCATCGCGATAATAATGCCTTCAGGTTTTTCTACATCGTAAATATCCAATACGCGTTCGAGCGAAAGTTCATCGAAGTACAATTTGTCGCACATGTCATAGTCCGTTGAAACCGTTTCAGGATTGTAGTTAACCATGATCGTCTCGTAGCCTGCTTTCTGAAGGGTTTGGACGCAATTCACACTGCACCAATCAAACTCCACTGAGGTTCCGATCGCATAAGCTCCCCCACCAAGCACCATTATTTTTTTGCGGCGATGCTCAATCGTGCCATCACTTTCACTGCCGTGATAGGTAAGATAAAGATAATTTGTCTGTGCGGGATACTCTGCAGCAAGCG
>JAGOUV010000020.1 GCA_018061065.1 Candidatus Altimarinota bacterium
TCCGGTTCCATGAGATAGTGATAGGTGAGGTTCGAAAAATAAGTGAAGTGCGGACGGTTGTCTGCGTCGAGTGTGGTAACGAGAACGTGAGACGAGGGGATGCCAAGTTTCTTAAATACCTCAGAAGTATATTTTCCTGCGTACGTAATATTTGCGCCTTTCGCAGCAAGCTCATCCGGAATATTGGAAGGGTGCATTACATGGTGAAACTGCCCAAAGCGCGTGCCGTATTTATGTTCCAGAAAAGTTGCTACTTCTATCGCGCGCTCTTTATCTCGTTCTTCAGTGGCAAGGACAATACATAGTTGCTCAAGTGGAAAATCGGCCTGTGTAAGGGCTAAAAAGGTGGAGTCGAGGATTTCTTTCTCTTCTTTATACGTGGGAATAATGATGACATGCTGAATCTGCGTCCACGTCATAAAAACATTTTTTCCCTTCAGCAGCGCAATGCGATCTACGGTTCTTTGTTCAAAGCTTGTCTGTGCAACGGCCGGTGGATTATCACTAAAAAAATCAAGCATGCGGCGCCAGTGAAGATTCTCGTATCGTTTATTTTTTAAGTATGAATAGAAAAAAAGAGTGGCGGCACGCATGACGCGCATAATCCAAAAAAGCACAAAGGCGATGATGAAAATCTCAACGCCGATCGGATACCAAATTGCTAGAATTGGGGGAAGTAAAATAATACACCAACTCACGCTGCCTGTCAGAATCTCAAGGGCGCGATATATCTTTGTTCGGGGAATGCCATCAATCTTTTGTAACATAAATTAACGGAGATCTACTTCTGGATATTCTTTTAATTTATCCATGATAATTTTCCTTGCGAGTTCAAGCTGTGCTTCATCGTGAGCCTCAAAACGTAACGTGAGGTAGGGGCTTGTGTTGGATGCGCGGACAGCGCCCCAACTTCCGTGTCCGAAATCTACAAATACGCCGTCGATCGTGATGCAAGGGTAGCGTTTAGTGAAGTAGTTTTTCACATCTTCCACCACGCGGAATTTGGCGTGATCTGAGCAGGGGATCTTGATCTCGGGAGTCGTGAAAACGGGAGGCACATCAGCGAATTCTGCGGAGAATGGTCGACCCGATTTGCTTACTAATTCAACAATACGGCAGGCTGCGTACATTCCATCATCAAAACCGAACCAGCGATCTTTGAAGAAAATATGACCGCTTGTTTCTCCGGCCAGAATCGCGCCCGTCTCGTGCATTTTTGATTCGATAAATGAGTGGCCAGTTTTGTAGCGAATGGGATTTCCGCCATGGGCGCGAATATCATCCTCTACTACTTTTGACGATTTGATATCAAAAATAACTGCGGCACCTTTGTACTGTTCAAGCAGTATGCGGCTCAAGGGAATGAGTAAATAATCTGCGTGACGGAATTCTCCTTTTTCATCAATTATTCCAACGCGGTCACCGTCGCCATCAAAGCCGATTCCTAAATCTGCTTTCTCGGCAAGCACGCGTTCACGTACGTCTACGAGATTTTTTTCGCTCTCGGGATTGGCTTCGTGATTAGGGAAATTGCCATCGAGCTCGCAATGCTGCTCGATCACCTCACAGCCCAGCTCACGCAATAATTTGGGTGCAAAAATTCCGGTAATACCATTGCCCGCGTCCACCACGACTTTTAATTTCCGCGGAAGTTGAATAACATTTTTTATATATGCCAGGTAGTCCGGGAATACGTCTTTCTGATCAAGTGTACCTTTGCCACTTATAAATTCATCATTCTGAATTAACTTTAAAATTTCCTGCAGCTCATCGCCACACACACTGTGTGCATTTTTTGCAACGATTTTAACACCGTTATAGTCTTTTGGATTATGGCTTGCAGTAATGTTAATTCCGCCATCTACCTCATAAACGCACGTCGCAAAATATACCATTGGTGAGGTTGCCTGTCCCATGCTCGTTACCGCACAGCCCGTTGTTAACATACCGGAAACAAATGCCTCAAATAGTTCATCTGACGTCAGTCTATTATCTCGTCCTACAATAATTCTCTTTCCATATTTTTTCTGCATGTATGTGCCAATACCTTGGCCCATCGCATACATGGTCTCTGCGGTTAAGTCAGGTGTTGTGCCGTCCGATTGAGCAATGCCGCGGATGTCATAGGCGCGGAAGATGAGAGGATTGATTTCCATAAGAGACGGTAGTTAAAGAGATGCGTTTGAAAGTTTTTTTATGCGGTCGACGGCATTCATGCGTTCAAGGATGGTTACGACACTCGGAGGCACAAGCTGCTGCCATGGATTCCCGCTGGCCATAAGGTTGCGAATCTCTGTCGCGCTCACCGCTCTATTTTTGTTCAGGACAACAACTTTCTCTCGCGCTTTGCTAAATAATTCAGAGACGATCGGCGAGCCAGTATATACTCGGCCGAAGGCAGGTACAAGCCCTTTAACATGCTCCACCCACTTATGATAATTATTGATATCCGGAACGGGAATAATGCTTATTTGTGCATTAATATTTTTTGTTCCCGCCTCCACCATCTCGCGTCGCTCTTCCAAACTAAAGGGATTTTCTAAGCTCTCTTCACTCTCTGAACTTCCGATAACGATGATTATTTCAGCTTTTTTCTCCGCCTCACAAATTTGATGCAATGCATCTAGGTGTCCGATATGAAACGGCTGGAATCGACCGATAAATAATGCAGGTCGTAGTGACATTTTATTTGTGTAGCGAAATCACCGGAGGCATATGACGCTTGTGTTCGTTTTGCTCCATGCGGCGGAATATCATCGAAACAAGGCTGTGAGGGAATCCCATCTCTATACATGCTTCCATTCCTTTATCTGCATGTGCCAGTACGCGATCCATATCTACATATCGAGCCCCCAGTTCTTCTTCATCAGTCTGACCCGCCACGAGTTCTGCGCTCGGTGCTTTAGTTAATAATTCTTTTGGCATGCCGATATACTCAGCAACCGCAAAAACTTCAGTTTTAAGTAACTCGCCAATTGCCTCTACATCCGCAGCTAAGTCGCCAAATTTTGTTCCATAGCCAAGTAAAATTTCACTCTTATTCGATGTTCCCACCACTAATGCATTTGCAGAATTTGCGTAGCTATAGAGCAAAACGCAACGTACACGAGCCTTTGTATTCCCCTGCGCAGCTTCAGTAGGCCTCCATGGCGTGGTGAAGAAGTCGGGCAAAAAAGGATTGATTGGCTGATAGAAATATCGTGCCCCAAAAAACTGACAGAGCATCTTGGCATGATCGATATTTTCCTGACGCGTAACGCCCAGCTCCGGCATAATAATACCCGTGACGTTGTCTCCGCCCAGCGCATCCACCGCGATTTTGAGCGTCAGTGCAGAATCAATTCCGCCCGAGACACCTACGACCGCCCGATGAATCGTATTTTTCTTAAAAAATTCTCGCAGTCCCAAAACCAAATTCTGATACATTTCGCCAAGCGCAGTTTGGCTTAACTTTTTGGGAAGAGGGGGCGTTTTTTTTGCCTCCTTTATATCTTTTGGTGCAGCAGTTACTGCAGTTGTTGCATCGCCAGTTGGCGCAAGCGTTTGTGGTTCCATAGAATCGAAAAGTGAAGTTTGAGTGCCCATTTTTTCTAAAATGAAATGGACTATTGTTTAATTGACCGATTAATCTGCCGATTCACCTCGCGCTCTTTAATGATATGTCGTTTATCGAAAACTTTTTTACCTCTACAAATTCCAATGAGCAGTTTTATCAAACTATTTTTTTGATATATCTCCAGCGGGATAACGGTGAGTCCTTTTTCTGCCGTTTTGTCGGCAATCAGCTCAACTTCCTCTTTTTTTACGAGTAATAGGCGGTCGTGCAGGG
Organism: Candidatus Altimarinota bacterium; assembly: GCA_018061065.1. GTDB lineage: Bacteria > Patescibacteriota > Gracilibacteria > UBA1369 > UM-FILTER-53-11 > JAGOUV01. The sequence goes on from JAGOUV010000020.1 coordinate 3,830, forward strand.
GATTGTAGTCGTCTTTTTGATTACCGTAACGATATGCTGTTATGTGCATATTTTCAACTACAACTTTACCATTTCTCACTTTTACGTAACTTCCTTTTAATTGAACGCGCGACTCCTTTACCGATTTTACCTCAGCGCCGGTTAACTTAATACCCGCCTCGATTTTTTCAAGCACCTCGTAATCAAAGTATGCCTTTTTATTCTTATTAATAAGCTTATAAAATTCCGGTTTTTTGGCTGTTTCTTGAGTCACGGGGGCATTATATCGTAAGTAAAGAAAAACCCCGAGTTTTACCCCGGGGTTTTTAGTATTTTAACTGATCACTATCTACTAACGACTGAGTTTAGCGCTTGCGGAGCAAGTAGTGGTGTGAGAATCCAGCTACGAGGGCGCCAAGAACTGGTCCGACCCAGAAAACGTAGTGATTTTCCCAGTGTGAGCTCAACAATGCAGGACCAAAAGATCGAGCAGGGTTAAGTGCACCCATAGTGAAGTTGCCGCCGATCATGATGCCTACTGCGAGTACCAATCCAAGTGCCAATGCACCGAATCCGGGAGCTGCGCGTTTGTCCATGATGGTTGCAAAGAACGTCCAGACCAAGAAGAAAGTAAGCAATGCCTCAATCAAAATTCCCATACCGGGAGTGACGCCATTTCCAAGCATCGCATCACCGAGGAAGAATTGTGGAGAAACAGTTGTGTAAATTACTTTGATGAAAAGCGCTGCAACAACGGCACCTACTAATTGTGAAACGATATACATAACCGCAGGAACAAGTTTTGTCTGGCCTGTTGCCCACATAGCGACCGTAACCGCAGGATTCAAATGAGCTCCTGAAATATACCAAGTGGCGTAAACCATTGCAGCAAGTGTAAAACCTGTTGCCAAAGCCACTCCAACCGTACCGAGAGATCCGCCACCAAGATAGTTGGTGAGGACTGATCCCGCTGCTACAAAAACGAGCACGAACGTACCGAGCATTTCAGCAAGGTATCTTTGCCATGTCTCATTCATAATTTAGTTTAGTTATTGATTAGGATTTACCGATAGGATAGAAGTTTGAGCTGGAAATGTCAAAAAGAGCTGGCAGGCAAGATTGAGGAGATCAGTTGTTCTGCAGTGGGCGCCATTGTATGATGACTACATGACACAGCAATTTGATCCAAGTTCAATCGGCCTGCTCAATGGAAATCTCTATGGATTACCTTTTGATACCGAGACAGCCAATACTATAGTAATTCCTGTTCCCTGGGATGTGACCGTTTCATACCGTGATGGTGCGCATGAAGGTCCGCAAAAAATGTTGGATGCGAGTGTGCAGATGGATTTATTCGACGAAGATATTCCGGATGTGTGGAAGGTGGGTTTGGCGATGGAGCCAATTTCAGAAGAGTGGACGGCGAAGAATAAAGTGCTGCGCAAGAAGGCGATTGAGTGTATCGATCACTTGGCGAGTGGGGGAGAGGTGACTGATAAAAAAGTCGCGCCGTTATATAAGGAGATTAATGAGGAGTGTGAGAAGCTGAATAAATGGGTGGCGGCCAAAGCTCAGCGACATATCAATAAAGGGAAGATGGTGTGCGTGCTTGGTGGGGAGCATAGTGTGTCGCTCGGATTAATACGCGTACTGGCGGAGCAGTACAAGAAGTTTTCAATTTTGCATATCGATGCTCACTGTGACCTGCGTGATGCGTATGAAGGTTTTGAAAATTCTCATGCCTCAATTATGTTCAATGCGCGCAAACTTTCGTCTGTAGAAAAACTGACGGTGGTGGCGGTGCGTGACTATGGCGAGCAGGAGTCACTTCTTATTAAGAACTCAAAAAAAGAGCCAGTAAAAGACCAGAAACGTCTGTGTCCGGTGACGGCATTTACCGATCGTCAGATGAAGTATGCAGGGTATAAAGGAGAGGCGTGGGCAGCGCAGTGCAAAAAAATCGTGAACACACTCGGCAAAGATGTGTACATTAGTTTCGATATTGATGCGCTCGATCCTGCACTGTGTCCGCACACCGGTACACCCGTGCCTGGCGGTTTGGATTATGAGCAGGTTATGTTTTTGGTAAAGACGCTCGTAGAAAGTGGCCGACGTATTATCGGCTTCGACCTAAGTGAAGTCGCACCTGGCGTGATTCAGCCGGGCGACATGCACTCGTGGGACGCAGTTGTAGGAATGCGCGCGCTCTACCGAATGGCGAACTACATGGCGCTTTCGCAGAAGAAATAATTATTTCTTCTTATTAGACGCTCCCTCTGCTATACGCATAGGTATATTGTTGATATCCTCATCAAAGTACCAATTGTAGGTATCCTTACTTACTACGTTTTCTTTTGTCAGCAAGTAACCTTTATAAAATAGAGGCGTAGGATAATTATCTAGTCCTTTTGACTTAGCCAAGGTTACCTGGACGATATACTTTCCATCGACACTTTCCACTTCCAGATAGCGCAATCCATTTTCATCTGTCTTCTCCGTAGCCTCTGTTTTAAATTTGATACTGGGGATAGCGCCTAAAGCACTAAGGAGTCGTGTTTTAAATTTTCCCGTTTCCGTCGCATCCAAATTCCCTTCGTATTGCGGTGCCGTTTGTTCAATGCTTGGCTTGGTAGTATCTAATTTATTAGCGAGCAATTGCACGACGCCTTCTATATTTGGTGCGTCTAAATTGCCAAGATCGATCTGTTTTCCACCAGCTAAAGCTATAACAATTCCGGTCAGAGAACCACTTAAGTAGAATATGATCTTCTGATCTGTTTTTGTGTTTTTTACTTCGTAATAATCAGTTATCTCCATTTTTGTTTCCTGTTTTAATTCGCCCGGGACGACGAATCCAAGTTTTAGCAATTCGGATGCAGAAAGTGCACGATCAATCATAGACACTTTTTCGCCAGGTGTTTTTTCTTTTTCCCATGTTTCGTCCCACAGGATCTCTTTATTAATATTGGGAAATAAAATATCGAATGGTTTTATTCCTTCTTTGCCCGTAGGGGCGGCTGGCGCAGCGGGTGGTGCTACGAACTCCCAAACCTTTTCAACGGTTGCGAATGTGATGCTTGGATCACTCCGTAACACATAACCATCGGGGCGTACTTCTATGGCATTTGATTTATAAACTTTCTCTTCTTTTTTTATGCCGCCTACATTTTCTGAGACGATGGATTGCACATTCAACAATGGATACTGAGTAGACTCTCCACGTATATAGTCAATTTTTGCGCGGTAGTCGCCCATGTCTTCACCATCAAAACCACGCAATACGTTAACTCGGTTAGATAACGTTTCAAAATTTCTCACCGCATCTACAAATTCCTTAAGATCTTCTGCCTTAGGAGTCTCTTTGAAGCGAGCCTTCGCGGGTGCTTTAAAGAAACTATCGAGTGGGCTACCTGTTGTTTTTCTAATACTGATATCTACTTCCTTACCAAAACCATCATACTCGGCCTTGATAAGATATCTTTCTCCGTCAGGACTATTTACATCACCACCAAGTCGTACATTAAATGTATTATTAATGTCGGCAATTAACGGGGTGCTTGCCTCTAATCCTGTAGCTTGAGTCCATGACGTATTAAGAGCCGTTGATAATTCGTGATTACCGCGTACGATCGTATCATTTCTCTCTTTCATAATTCTCACCACATCCTGTGGAGTAGCGACATTTTCAACCTTGCGCTGATCGAGCGGAAGAGGGAATCGGTCAAACGCAAATGAGTAACCATTTGGTGTGATCGTAATTGTTTTTCCTGTGATTACTTCATCTTTTCCTTTGCCAATTTTCACATCAAAGTTTCGAGTTCTTTGTGTGCCGTCTGGGCTTAATGTACCTTCATTTGATGATGGAATGAGGGCTTTTTCTTTGAGTAATGCTTTATATAAGACATCAACTTTTTTTGCATTTTCTGCAGCGGTTTCTGCCTCGGTGGGAGCCACGGGCGCAACTGGTGCCACGGGTGTTTCAACAGCAGCTTGTGTGCCAGGCGCGGGTGCAGGCACCGGAGCTTCGAGTGGTTTTGGTGGTTTCGGTTCACCTACCTCTATTTCAACCGTTGTCTTGCCGTTATCTGCAGGAATTTCTGGCTCCACGCGTGGTGCTGCAGGTTCCGTAGATGGTCGATCATAGTCACCCATCTGTACTTTAACTTTTACAAGCAATCCGCGCATTGATTCGTCGGAAGCATGGTACGGGCTACCTACTGGTGACATTAACGTGGCCTCGTAGCGTCCGTTTGTTTTGTATAAATTAATATTGGCAATATATCGATCATTAGGGCGGAAGATGGTCAATTTTTGTGAGCCATCGGGATTTTCTTTAGCATCGGTCACCGTGGGCTGAGGAAATAATTCTCGTGCTCGTGCGATGTTATCAGCGGGTGAATCCAGTTTCTCTCTGCTTATCTCTGCGAGTGCTACATCTAGACCTTTCAATACCTGCCCTAAATCCGAATCATTAAAAGTTTTTGTAGTATTCTGTGGGTCCTGAATACGCGAAACGGTTACCTCATACTTTCCGCTTTTTGAGTCGGGGTATGAACTTATAACAACGCGGTATCCACCATCGGGTGATTGAACCGTAAGTTTATTATCTTTTTCAGTCGCCTCGCCAAAGCCGTATTCTTTATATTGTGCGTTGCTGAATTCAGTTTGAAGACGTGCGTGGTTTGAATTCGCACTATCGGTTTTTTCTTTTACGACATCGCGGATCGCTTTTGCTGATAATGCCTCGCGGGTGAGTTTAAATCCTCCCGGTAAAACGGTGAAATATCTATAAGTATATATTCCTCCCTCATTTTCATTGATGCGTACATTTACTTTGTAGGAGTCGAAGGTGTAGGTGTCGTATGTATTACCATCAAGCATCACCGTCTCACCATCCTTATGTTCGCCAATATCTTTTAAGTGCTCTGATAAATTGTGCCCCGAGCGGGGAGTTACTTCGTGCTCTTCACGATGATTTCCTCCAGTTGCGCGTTCGATTCGTGCGCGGGGAGTGTCTGTAGCCGGATCGACACGACCTGTTGATCGGTCGGGTGCTTGCGCTGGTTTTTCTGCCTTGCCCACTTTTGTTTCCTTATCAATAGCATCCACGACCTCTCCGATACTTGGGAGATCTTCGCCCACGCCATGTTCGCGTAGACCATGAAGCTCCAAATATTGAATAATCGCCAGGTTTTGCATGGCTGTTCCTTTATATGCTTTCTTTAGAAAATCAGGATTTTTTTCAAGCTCTGCCAAAAGGCGCGGGTCAGCATTCTTTTCTTTCAATGTGTTGATCAAATCTGTCCCCGCCTCTCGCATGTATTCCCACATCTGTTGACGGTTTTTAGGTACAGATTTAATGCCAAGTCCCGCCTCTGGGTTGACGAGAATCTTGCTCTTAAATGCCTCTTCCAGGGTAGTCCATTCTCTACGTGAGGCATCTTTAATTTGGCCTCTTTTATTGAGCCAGACTATGTTGGAATCGGCCTCTTTGCCATCGAGAGATACGTTATATGTTTCGCCGGTTTTTGTGTTAAAAGTGAGTCGATTATTTGAGATGGAAAAACTATCTCCTGCAAACATTTTGTTTACGTCCATGCCTGCGTTGCGTAAGTATCCCACAACGGCATTCCGATATTTAGCGACCGCGACTTTAGCGGCGCCAGGATCTGAGCCAAGACCTCTATAGTAATCTGCGAACGCTTTATCTAGGGCCCTGTTCAGCGTATTGGAATCTTTATCGGCAGTAATTTTCGTTTCGGGAATATTGATTTGACGGAAGTCTAACTTCTTCATCGCGGCAGTGAGGGGGATCATCTCAGCCTGAGTCTTTGATTTTTTGCCCATCTCTAGTGTGCCATCGCTTTTAGGAGCGGGAGCGTTTTCACCTGGTGTAGGAGTTGCCATATGTATTTTTGTTTAATGTATCCCGTAATTATACCTTATTTAAGGCATGATTGGCAATACGGGCGGTTGGTGACTATAATGGGCGAGCTTGGGAACGAGCGGAGCTTAT
>JAGOUV010000014.1 GCA_018061065.1 Candidatus Altimarinota bacterium
TCTATGACTCAAAAATCTTCATTTCCGCGGAAGCTCGGTAGTTTCCTAGCAAAAGTGCAGGCTGTTGTTGATGATGTGATTGAATTTGGTTTTAAAAAATTAAAGTCAGTTAATAAAAAACCAACTCCGCCACCGCCACCGGATGCTAAAATTAAAGACAAGGTAATTCATGCTGCACATGTTGGCGCTGGATTTATTGGTGAGGCAGGGGAGAGTTATTACGAAACGTATCAAAAAATTAAGGCGAAGAAAGATAAGAAAAAATGAATAATACACTTTTAGATCTATTGTCTGCTGCCTACGCCACCGTCAGTTTTATCGGATTAATTGCCTATTGGCCGACGATCAAAGACCTCTATCATCACAAAAAAGCGAGCGCGAATATTTCTTCATATGTGATGTGGACATCTGGTTATGTCATTACACTGCTCTACAGTATTTTTGTTTTGCCCGATCTGCTTTTTCAGATTGTAACGCTGGTTAATCTTGTTGCCTGTGCCACGGTGCTTTTTCTTTCCATTGCGCTTAGTAAGAAATAATCTATGAAGCTCACTGCGTCCGATGTACATCGTGAGATGTTGAAGCTTGCGAATCCTGAAAAGGCAAAACTACTTCAGCGGTTTTTTAAAACTGGCTCGGGCGAGTATGCAGAGGGCGATCGGTTCCATGGAATTATGGTTCCGCAGACACGAAAAGTTGCAACGGATTATAAGGAGATGCCATTGAGTGAGGTGGTAAATTTATTGTCTTCGCCGTTTCATGAGGAGCGACTCTGTGCACTGATCGTACTGGTGCATCAGTACAGGCATGGCGACGAAAAGACGCGGACAAAAATATACGATACGTATCTGGCCAATACGCTTTTTATTAATAACTGGGATTTGGTTGATCTGAGCGCGCATCATATCGTGGGGCCGCAGATCAAGGGGGACGTGCGTCCGCTGGAGAGACTCGCGCGTTCTAAATTGTTGTGGGATCGGCGGATCGCCGTGCTCGCTACATTTTGGTATATAAAAGAAGGGAATGCACAGCTTGCACTGCGTATTGCGGACATGCTTTTGAATGACAAGCACGACCTTATTCACAAAGCAGTGGGGTGGATGTTGCGCGAGGTAGGGAAGCGCTGCAGTGAGCAGTTATTGATGGAATTTCTGGATGATCACGTCACTGAAATGCCACGAACAATGTTGCGCTATGCGATTGAGCGCTTGCCCCAGCAGAAGAAAATGTATTATATGAAGGCATGAAGATTATTGATCTTACTCATACATTTGATGCGACGATGCCGGTGTTTCCCGGAGATGAGCCGGTTGAGCTTGTTAAAAATGAGGTTGCCGGGCCAGGTGGCGTGATTATGAACCATACAATGAAATCGAGCATGCATGTGGGCACTCATATGGATGGACCTGCTCACATGATTTCGGATGGAAGGTATTTGTTTGAAATGCAGCCAAAGAAATTCACTGGACGTGGTGTATTTATTGATGTTCGTGGTCGCAAGGAAGTTCATGCCGAAATGTTAGATACGATTGAATTGAGGGCGGGGGATTGCATTTGTATATGTACCGGTGCATCAGTACGATTCCGTGAGCCAAATTATTTTGACGATATACCTTCTATATCACCTGGTTTCTGCCAGAGACTCGCCGATGCGAAAGTTTCAATGGTGATTTTAGATTTCTGCAGTCCTGACGCGCCGCCCTATCCTCTGCACAAAATCCTACTTTGCGCTGAGGTACTTATTGTGGAAAATGCCTGTAATCTAGAGCTACTCGATGTGGTTAAAGAATTTGAAATTATTGCGCTCCCTTTAAAAATAAAAGCTGACTCCGCGCCGGTTCGTTTAATCGCCCGCTATTAACATCTATGACTGTAAAACTCGAACCATCGTGGAAAGCCACGTTAGAAAAAGAGTTTGATAAGGAATATTTTAAAGAGCTCACCGAATTTGTCCGCAACGAATATAAAAAGAAAAAAGTGTATCCACCGCCGTCTGCAATTTTTCATGCTCTTGAAATGTGTGCTTTTGATAAAGTGAAGGTGGTGATTTTGGGCCAAGATCCTTATCACGGTGCGGGACAAGCAAACGGTATGGCATTTTCAGTTAATGACGGTGTGACGATTCCACCCTCGCTCATGAATATTTACAAGGAAATTCACGAAGATCTGGGCAAGCCGATTCCCACTTCAGGAAATTTGGATCGTTGGGCTGCGCAGGGTGTTTTACTTTTGAATGCGACGCTTACCGTCATTGCGGGTCAGGCGGGTTCGCATCAAAAAAAAGGATGGGAACAGTTCACCGATGTGGTGATTCAGGCACTCTCTGACCAACGTGAGCATTTGGTTTTTATGCTCTGGGGACGCTATGCCCAGGAAAAAGGAAAAGTCATCGACACCAACAAGCATTTCGTTTTAACAACTACGCACCCCTCGCCGTTTTCTGCCTATAGCGGATTCATGGGCAGCCGGCACTTTAGTAAGGCGAACGCTTATCTAAAAGAGCACGGCCAGGCAGAGATTGATTGGTAACGAAAAAAGCCGCCCCGTGGGACGGCTTATAATTTCACTTTTGATGAGGCTTATTTTCCTGCAGGAACCTTGCGTGAAGGTTTCTTAGGAGCCTTGGTCCAAGGAGTCTTTACCGCGGTGCGCATACAGTTAGTGCAGATGCGGAAATACTTCACGATACCCGTTTTAGGGTCAACCATACGGCGTTTCTGCAAGTTTGGTGCAAAACGACGGAGGGTCTTGATGTTTGAGTGACTTACGCGATGGCCTACAGAAGGCTTCTTGTCGCATTTTACGCAGATTTTTGCCATAAAACAGTGGAGTTAAGCCAACGCACTTTAATATAGGTCTGTGTAAAAAGCAAGGTATAATGCCGACATGGATCTTTTGTCTACTATTATTGCGGTAGTCGCGGCAGTTACGGTGCATGAATATTGCCACGCCTGGATGGCTTATAAACTGGGAGATCCCACGGGAAAACACCTTGGACGCCTCTCCCTTAATCCACTGCGCCACTTCGACCCACTAGGCACGTTTGCACTGATATTTCTCGGCTTTGGCTGGGGCAAACCGGTACCTTATAATCCCACGTATCTTGCTCATCCTAAGCGCGATGCCTCACTTATTGCGCTGGCAGGTCCTTTTTCAAATCTGATTACCGCTATTTTGATCGCTATTCCGCTTAAATATTTTAACAATACTTCTATAGAGGTGTTGCCGATTTACAATTTATTGCAGAGTATTTTTTGGGTGAATGTGTTGCTTTTCTCGCTCAATATTTTGCCGCTGCCACCTTTTGATGGCTCAAAAATAATTGGCATTTTTATTCCGCGTCGTTTCCATGATGCTTACGAAACTTTTTTGGAGAAGGGAGTCATGTATGTGATTATTTTCATTCTCTTCGATTCATTTATTTTGCAGGATCTTTTTAACATCTCAATTTTGGGCACCGTTGTAGGATTTGTGAGTAAGTGGGTCATTGCGATTATCTCGCTGGGGACGTAGCGGCGGGTATTGCAAATTCCAATTCATAATGCGAAACTCATCGCGTTGCCGTTGTAGCTCAGTTGGTAGAGCACACCCATGGTAAGGGTGAGGTCTCGGGTTCAATTCCCGACAACGGCTCCATAAAAAATATTACGATGATTCTCCGCTTCATCTTTGAACACTTTTATATTATTCTCGGCCTTTTTGCTGTGTGGTTTGTGGTGGGAATGTATCGCTGGGATAGTAAGCGTTCTAAACTTACCGGGCAGCCGCGTTTTTCGAGCTTCTATCATACGCCACCTCATGGGTCTTCACTTTGGGTTGTTGTCGGTGCGTCATTTAGAAATGCCGCCGTCGCATTTTTTATTGGAATGATGATGGGCACGATTCCGTTTTCTTTTTTGGTTGCTCCATTAATTCAGTACTATCACACGCCTCAGCTTCTCATTAATATAATCGTTGCGAGCGCATGGGCGGTGCTCATGATAACGCTGCAAATTATCTGGGGATATTTTTCACTAAAAAATATGGGTCGGCGTGCGTGGCTCTATGGCGTAGGAGTTTTTGTAGCACTGACCTTGGGTTTTGGCATAATTTTTGCCGTTACCCCCTGTCGCAACAGCTGCATGAGAAATAAGGATAACGTTTTGTTGGCGATGTGGAATAATCCTCTGCAGACCTACGGATATCTCATGATTTTTGGAGGGATATTAGGGGTTGGGCCCTTGATCGGTGGAGTCATTGCATCTTTCCGCAAGCCTTATCCACACCATAAAATTTGACAAAATCAACCCGAAGTTCTAGGCTTCGTCATATGATTAAAAAAATCCTCGGTATCTCACTCGTTGCGGCATTCATGTCGCTCTTTTTTGCCATACCATTTACGCAAGCAGTTGAGATTAACCCAAATGAGCTTCTTCGCGATGCTATGATGCAAGATCAAAATATGGATAACTGGAGACCCTGGGGACGGATGCCTGCGGGGACAGTTTTAGAAAAAATTCAGACCGAAAATCTGATTTTTGATGGCCCACCAGCAATGTTCGAGAAACGCTTGCACCTACGCACACTTGGTACAAATGGAGGCGTGCAGCAAGTTAATGTTCCCGTGCTCGCGGGGCATACCTATGTCTTTACATTTAATTACGATCTATCGGCTGGAACGATTCGTCCGTTGTTAGGCATCCACACATCCAATTCAGACTTTGAGGGCAAGACGGAGCTTGTAAATTTCCGCACCGTTGGGGATAGTAAGATAGGAACCTATGTACGTTATTTCACCGTTCCCAATAATTTTGCCGGAGATTTTAGGGCGCTGATTTTGCTTGAGAATGGCGAAGCGACTATCGCTTGGCCTTCACTACGTGAGGTAACACCTGAATATAATTCTAATTCTGATTGGGCATATGTGGATTACAACCGCATCGTTCGCGATCCCTTTATGTCGATGAGTGGAACTGCACACTGGAGAACGTGGGGAGCGCCTGTTTCAGTTGCTAAAATTTCTGAGCCATTTGCTTTGCCCGGTGGCGGTATATCAGAGTCACGGCTTCATGTTGATGCAAGAGGTACAAGCGCGGGAGCTCAGCAGGCGGGCATTCCACTTCAGGCAGGAAAATATCGTGTCACTTTTTCATACAAAATTGATAGTGGAGTGATGACTTCTTTACTGGGAATGGCCGATTCAAATAGAGATTTTGAAAGGAAGCAGGTTGTTTTACGATCATCAAATCAGTGGCAGGATTACACGCGAGTTTTTGAAGTGCCTACTGCTACCAAGGATTTCCGTACGGTCTTTATTATAAAAAATGGCCAAGGATCAATTGATAACGTTATGATCGAGCCGATTCCGAATATTGCTGCAGAAGAGACCGGCTCACTTAGAATTACCTCATCTGCTGATTTCGCTGCGACCCCTCGTTTAGCTGGATCACAGGATGCTCCGTTGGGGGATTTCGATCTCACTGCTGGCCCAGAAGAGGATGTGTTACTCCAGAATATGCGTTTTACTATTGAAAATAGTAATAATGATCAGACCGTTTGGTATGAGAATTATCGTTTGCAAACTCCGGATGGGCAGCGCCTTGTACAGGGTCAATTAATTGGTGATCAGCTGACGTTTAATAATATTGGGCTGACTATTCCGCGTGGCCAGACAGTTACGATCCATCTTATGGCTGACGTACAGCTACCCCCAAAAGATCCAATGGTTCAGTCCCCGGATATTATTGATCTCTACTTATATTCATCTGACCTAGTTACGGGGGTGCAGACGGTTGATGCAATAGGCACCATGAGCGGCACAGATCTTAAATACGATCACGTTACCTATGGAAGATTGATGCATGCTGACCAGCTGCTCGTCGGCTCTGTAACCACAATACTTTACACTACCATCACACAGAATTTAGGAGTAAATTTTAACGATGTTACCGCGGGATTCGATGAGCCATTTATGCAGTACTCGGTGGTGAATTCGAATAACCCGACTGATGCTTTGGCCACTTTAGGAGTAGTGAAAATGCAGATATCAAGCCAGAATTTCGACTTTGTAGCGGGAAATAAGGTTCGCATATACCGTGATCATGTTGCTCCCGAGCAGCTCTTGGGAAGCGCCGATATTACCAGCGTGGAGCCATTTGTTATGGAAGGTAGGACGTACCGAAATATCAACATTGATATTGGTGCTCTTGAGATCGCGTCAGGCGATAGCGAGCAACTTATCGTCACTTTGGATCTCCAAAATGCAGCTCCTATTCCAGGAAATGCCAATGTGATAGAGATGAATATTCTTACTCCCGGTTGGAGTGATGGTAGGTCACAAGAAGCGGAATTTGGCCTTAATCTCATACAATTACAGGTACAAAAGGTGCTTTTTTAATATTTGACGGCGCATAGCCTTGTTGTTATAATCCCCGGGTCTTTATGGCAAAATCTAAGTTTATTATCTCGCAGTATCGCTGCCCTGAGTGCCGCACTCCAAGCAAAACGACTAAGCGCAATAAAAAGCCGCTGAAGGAGATGAGCAAGTTCTGCAGCAAGTGCCGTAAGCACACCAAGCAGAAACCACGCGACATCAAGAAGCCAGCTAAGAAATAGTATGGTAATCTGTGGGCATGAAAAAATTACATGCCTCGTTTGTGTTGGTTAGTGCAGTTTTGGTTTTGTCCGGATGTACACTATTCGGCTCTTCTCTAAAAGTTATTCCCGCCACGGGGCAGGGGGTTCATTTGGAAGAGTTGATGCCCGTAGATCCTTTTATGGTGTTTACGTACAATCCAACGGATGCTCAACAGGGAGATCTCCTCAGGACAAATCTCGAAAAAATTACCGCAGTGGCAAATAAGTACAATCAGGATTACGTAAATGGACTTACGCAATTTTTCAATACGCTTCCTAAAGATGCTTTGATGGTAAGTTTGATGGAGAAAGAAAAAGCATTGGGAGCGAATGCCTTTCCAGCAGCACCACAAATTTCAGTCTCGATAAAATTTCCTCCAGCCGCTTCAGAGCAAAGCGATCCTATCATGGGAGTATTTATAGGTGGCTTTAGCGAGTCGCAAATACAGGCACAGCGCTCAATTTTGAAAGACATCCTTACTGGAGTAACGCCACAACGTGATACTGCGGATGTTTTATATATACCCTCAAGCAATGGCAAAAAATTACAAGTGGGAGTGATCAAGGACGTTGTTTTTCTAACAGGCAGTTCAGAACAGGCTACAGAAATTATCGAACGCTTTGAAAATACTAAGATTCAGACCCTCGCAGACAACACATTATTTAAAGATGCTATTAAGGAGTTGCCGAATCAATTTGCTGGATATGTTTTCTATGACACGAATGCAATATGGGATCGTATGGGAGACGGAACAGAGGACGTTCCTGCATTGAAATTACCTTTCCCAAAAACAGGCATGTCAGTGTTCTCTGCATCAGGCACGGGTATTAATGTGAGCACTTTGCAGCCGTTTACCGATGAGACAAAAAAGAGTGCCTATTATAAGAATATGAAAGAGGGCGATATTGGTCTTTATAAAAAAGTTCCTACCACTGATGCAATTCTTTATGAAGAAGGAGTGGGTCTTGGGGGAGTTATAGAGGATATGTTAGTTGCTGGTGAGGTGGCTGATGAAGATCTAAAAAATATTAAAGATGCATCAGGTATCGATGTGCGCGGAGATATTATCCCGCTCTTGAACGGCCCATTTGCCTTTGTTATGCAGAACAGCCCGAGCGGCGCTATCCCCGCATTTTCTTTCTATGTAGATGCAGCACAGCATGCAGAAAGTGCACAGCGCATTGAGACAACGCTCGATGTAACACTCGACAGTCTTATTTCATTCGCAAAAATGTCGATTGCATCAAAAGATCCTATGCAATCAGTCCTGGAAAAACATGCGCTTGATTCAGCAGTGGGGCAGGGAGCAGTGCTTACCTTCCATGCAAATCGATTGAAAGATACTCCTACGGAACTAGAAGGAATAATTTCTGCACTTGTACCGGCACAGGTCGAGGTTACCTATGGTTTGACCAAGGACAATGTATTTTTCTTTTCAACATATACGGGCGTAGAAAAGCTACTTGGTACATCGAATGCAGCGCTCACTTCTCAGCCGCTATTTAAGATGTTCTTAAATAACGCAAAGATAGAGAAGTCAGTTGTGTATCTTGATCCTGCAGCATTAGGGAAGACGATTCAGCGGTTCGTTGATGTATTCAGCACAATAGAACCTATGGATGAGGCGACAAAGTCGGGGCTCGCACTCGTTCAGGAATATCTGGGCTTGGTAAAAGGTGTTTTTTCGGCAGGTTCATTGACGAGCGATGGCATTCGCAGTGAGTCTTTCATCGGCTTGTAAAGAAGTTCTATGTAACAAACGCTTCACTGCTTCGTATTAAAACTACGAGGCAGTGAGGTTATTTTTATCTTTTTTAATCCGTTGATATGAAATCAAAAACTACGTGGATTTCCGGTATTACGATCCTGAGTTTGGTAGTACCTTTTTTGGCATTTGCAGAGCCAGTTGCGCTACGCATCGCGGGGCCGACTGAAAATACCAATACGCTTTTTACCGATGTTCCTAGTAATCATCCCTTTTTTAGTACGTTGACCACGGTAAAAGAAAAAGGATTTATGCGCGGGTATGCAGATGGAAGTTTTTCGCCCGAGCAGTCTATTAATCGTGCAGAGTTTCTTAAAACGTTGGTGAGTGCAATTACAACCACGCCAAAAGGAAGCAACTGTTTTTCTGACGTGAAAGATGAGTGGTTCGCGCCGTATGTCTGTGAAGCTAAGGCACGCGGAATTGTAAAAGGATATTCTGACAACACCTTCCGTCCGAGTAATAATGTGAGTTTTGTGGAAGCTGCTCAAATGATGACGCATGCGAATATCGGCATAAGTGCCGGCGTGCCAACAGGCAGAGATGCGTGGTTTACACCTGCGGTAAATACGATGGAGCAGAAGCGCGCAATTCCCGTGACGATTGATACCCTCGATCAAAAAATTAGTCGTTCAGATGCCGCGGAGATGATTTATCGCGTAAAAGAGCGCGTAGAAAATAAGACATCCAAGACGCTTGCAGCCCTTAGTAATCCGCTTCCTGTAATTAATTCTTGCGATGAGCTTAATGAAAAATTAAAGATCTTCGATTATCGTCAGTATGGTGGACAACGTATGTATAAAGACGCTATGCCGCTTATGATGCCTACGAGTGCACCAGCTGCGCAAAATGTTGGAGCTGCTCCCGTTGCTGAATCAGCCCGCGATAGTGAGGAAAGTGCTGACTCATCCTCATCTTTTTCTACAACAAATGTCCAAGTAGAGGGCGTGGATGAGGCGGATATCGTAAAAAATGATGCGAACTATATTTATATTTTGTCTGGTCGCAAAGTACGTATTGTGAAAGCTGCTCCCGTAGGCGAGATGAAAGAAGTGGGGGTGGTTGTTCTGGAAGAAAAAAATATTACGCCACAGGATATGTATGTGGATGGTAACAAGTTGGTGATTGTAGGGACGAGCTACGAATATATGAACGCTGATGGTGGAGATGCGATTCGTCCCATGATGTATCCGTGGAGAGATAGCACGCGCACGATTGTTTCCGTGGTGAATATTACTGATCGTGCAGCACCAAAAGTAGAGCGCACGGTGAAGTTTGATGGAAATATTCTTTCTACACGTAAGATTGATAATCAGCTGTATGTGGTGACTAATACGTACAACGGATATCACGTCATGTATGACCAAGAGGCCACTGATAAGCCGGAGCAGGTAGTGCCCTATGTGTTCGACTCAAAAGTAGGCGCAGAGCGTCCATTGGTAAATTGTAATCAGGTTCGCTTCGTTCCAAATTACGAGGATGTGAACTTTTTGACGGTCGCCAGCTTAGATGTTTCAAATCCAAACAGCACATTGCAGAAGCAGGTGATCATGGGCTCAGGAGAAAATATTTATGCGTCACGCGAGAGTTTGTATGTTGCCGCAACTCGCTACAGCTACCCATTAATGGGCACGTTTAATATTTGGAATCCACCAATGAGCACGGAAGAAACACGATTAGTGCGTTTCGCATTAGGTGCGAACGGAGCAGTAACGTACTCGTCTACCGGTACAGTTCCTGGCCACTTGCTCAATCAATTTTCTATGGATGAGAACGGAAACTACTTCCGTGTCGCGACAACGATTGGTCAGGTATGGGCTGGTCTCGAGAGCAGCCGCGCAAGCAGAAACAGTTTGTATGTGCTTGATCGTAGTGACTTGAGTAAGCGCGTAGGTGCATTGGAAAACCTTGCACCGGGAGAAACTATTTACTCAGTGCGTTTCATGGGAAATCGTGCCTACATGGTTACCTTTAAAAAAATAGATCCATTCTTTGTCTTGGATGTTTCAGAGCCAACAAATCCAAAAGTTTTGGGTGAGCTCAAGATCCCTGGGTATAGCGATTATCTTCATCCCTACGATGAGAATCACGTCATTGGTTTTGGTAAAGACGCAGTTGATCCAAGAGAAATTGAGGAGACAAATCCAGGTCCATGGAGTCTTCAATTCACAAAAGATTTTGCATGGTACCAGGGTATGAAAATTGCACTCTTTGATGTGACTGATGTTGCAAATCCAAAACTGCAGTTCAATGAAGTTATCGGTGATCGTGGTACGAACAGTGAATTGCTACACAATCACAAGGCACTTCTCTACGATCGTGCCCGTGGTATTTTTGCCTTCCCCGTTACCGTTGCACGCGTCACTGATGAAGATCGCGCACGCAGTATCGAAAATATGAGTGATCCTGGAAGTGCGTACGGAAAAGATATTTTCCAAGGTGCATATATTTATCACTTGGATCTTACAAAGGGATTTACTTTGCTAGGAAAAGTATCGCACCTTCCCGCAAATACATTCACTCAGCCTAACGTGTATATAAATGAAGAGATGCCCGGCGTGATCCGTCGTATTGTCTTAATCAATGATTATCTTTATACGGTCTCTCGCAACTTGGTAAAAGCATTCGCCCTTCCTACCGGAAATGGAACCATCAATGTCGATGCTCCAAGCGCGAGCGCAGCTGTTCAAGTTGATCCGGAGGATACACCAGTTCCGGTGCCATATTTGAAATAGGGGATAAGTAAGTTTTTTAAGAGGCCTCGCTACGCAGATTGTGTACGGGGCTTCTTTTTAGTTAATGTTAGTTTCTGAATCCGATCATCAGGCGCTTCCCAAAGATATAACTAAGCCCGCAGAGCGTCCGTAGCGTGAGGTTTTGTTTGCCGGTTTCTATCCGGGCAATGACGCTTTGGGTTGTCTTGAGTTTATGGGCCAGTTGCTTCTGATTCAGCCCCTTTCTAAGGCGCATTTTCTTGACCTGGGCACCAATAAGTATCTTTTCGTACTTTTCGAGGGATTGCGGAGACTGTAATCGGGCAGCGAGATGCCCTTCTTGGTCGAAATGAGGCAAATTTTCCATTAAAAATATTTTATTTTTAATGATTAAATTATAGCATAAAAGCTATAAACGGCCAAAAAACTTGATTTTTACCATAAGTGTGTGGTATAATATCCCTGTTAGTTTGTTTTTAGAACTCGTTGTGGAACCGCATCCGCCCAAAAGCAATTGGCGGTTTTTTTTCGTCTAAACTATAGTTGCAATAATAAGATATTATGATATAATACTATTAATATGAGAACAAAAACTAAATTTATCTTTGGACTATCTGTTTTAGCTCTGCTTATTATTGGTGGGGCATACGTTGCTTTACCTAATACGGGGAAGGGATCCCTACTAGACCTAGTAGGAAATATTCCGTCAGTAAATAATGCTGTTCGAACCTACCATCATTTTGAGTTTTATCTGCCTTCATTGGTGTATCCTCATCAGGACGGACATTCAGTCAGTACATTGAATTATTTTGCAAAAAGTAATTCAGCGGCTCATGTGAATTTTAAAATGGAAGTTGAAGATAGATTTAATACAGTGGTGAAAGAGGTATGTTTTATCCGGGCGGTCAGAGGACTATGTAGTTGGGACGGTACGAATTCTGCTAATCGGCCAGTGACAATACCAAATAAATATCGATTTAAGATCACTTTCTTTGATAGTGCACGCAACCCCACGGTGGCTTACTCTCCTTACTTTGTATTACCAAGAGATTGGTCTGAAAATGAAGATAGTAGTGTATATCAAGAGAGCCCCTTGGCGCTGGCTGCCTCGTCAAATGATATTAAGCATTATTTTGTCTTTTTCGTTGGTAATAGAGAATTCCCCAGATATTTCGTAGAACATTTGCCTCTTACCCAGTTGCGAAGTGCTTTTTTAGTAGAAAATACTAATAGAGTTAGTATAGCTGGGCGTATACCTGCTCAGCTTGATCAGTGGGAAATGGCTTCGGGTTTCAGTTTAATATGGGATGGTACACGGGGACAGGCTTACCAGGGTAATGCTCAGGCTGCCCCTGATGGAAAGTACCGTTATAAAACCTCTTTAAACTATGTGGGGGGTGGCCAACCAAATGAAACGATTTATTCAAGCTATTTTGTGATTACAAGACAAAATAGAAATCGGTTGAATTTGAACCTTATTGATATCTAAAAGTCAGTAAGCTTTATAATATCGACAATATTAAGTTGCGGCTTGCCAGAACTCGCGTATAATGCCAAGGCTTACTTTTAAGGTACCTATATGAAAATTTTGAATATCGCGATTATCGCGCACGTAGACCACGGCAAGACAACACTCACTGATCACTTGTTGAGACAAGGTGGTGCGTTCAAGATAAATGAGGCGGTTGATGAATTGGTGATGGACTCGAATGACCTGGAAAAAGAGCGTGGTATTACCATTTTGGCTAAAAATGCATCGATTCGTTATGGTGACGTGAAAATTAATATCGTAGATACTCCTGGACACGCGGATTTTGGTTCTGAGGTTGAGCGTGTGTTGAAGATGGTGGACTGTGTGTTGTTATTGGTTGATGCAAAAGAAGGTCCGATGCCGCAGACTAAATTCGTATTGAAGAAGTCACTCGCATTGGGAATCCGTCCGATTGTGGTTATTAATAAAATCGATAAGCCCGATCAGCGTGCAGATGAGGTCGTGAATATGGTGTTCGATTTATTCGTTGCTATGGGCGCAAGTGATGCACAGCTCGATTTCCCTATTGTATATAGTATTGGAAAGTTGGGTATCGCTAAAAAAGAAATGGCCGATGACAGCAAGGATCTTACGCCCCTTTTTGATACGATCTTAAAGCACGTACCATTGTATCCAGACAAAAATGATGAGGTATTGCAGATGCAAGTTGCCAACCTTAACTACGATGACTATGTCGGTCGTATTGCTGTTGGTCGTGTGTTTTCTGGAACGCTTGAAAAGAATAAAACAGTTGCCGTATGCCGCCGTGATGGAAGCATGATCACTGGTCGCGTGAGCAAGTTGCTCGTGTATGAAGGTTTGAGACAAGTTGAAGTAGAAAAAGCAGAGGCAGGTGATATCTGTGCTATTGCGGGATTCCCGGACATTACTATCGGCGATACGGTTACCGATCCTGAAAAGCCGGCACCATTGCCACCAAATGAGGTGGATGAGCCGACACTGGAGATGAACTTTTTGGTCAACAACTCACCGTTTGCGGGAAGAGAGGGAAAGTTTGTTACGACGCGTCATATACATGAGCGTCTTGATCGTGAGCTGCAGACGAATGTGGGTTTGAAGGTTGAGCCTTTGGGTGGTGCGGATGGATATAAAGTGAGTGGACGTGGTGAACTGCATATCTCAATTTTGCTTGAGAACATGCGCCGTGAAGGATATGAAATTCAAGTTTCAAAACCAGAAGTTATTTTTAAGACGATCAATGGTGAAAAACATGAACCTATTGAACAAGTGATGATCGATGTGCCGGAAGCGTTTGCGGGAGTTGTAATTGAAAAATTAGGTAAGCGCCGTGGTGAGATGACGGGAATGATTACGGAAAATGCACATAGCCGTTTGGAGTACACGGTTCCTACGCGTGGTTTGCTTGGCTTCCGCTCTGAATTTATTACCGATACACGTGGAGAAGGAATTTTGGATCACAGCTACCTTGAGTATCAGCCATACCGTGGTGAGATCGCGGGTAAGTTGAATGGTGTATTGATTTCTGGCGAACATGGAGTCACTGCTTCATACGCTTTGTGGAATCTACAAGAGCGTGGAAAATTGTTCTTGGGATCTGGCGTGGAAGTTTACGAAGGTATGATTATTGGTGAACATTCACGCGATAATGACCTGGTCGTCAATCCATGCAAAGAGAAAAAACTTACCAACATGCGTGCCTCTGGTAGTGACGATGCGATTCGCCTCGTGCCGCCGCAGGATATGAGTTTGGAACAGGCGCTTGAGTATATCCACGACGATGAGTTGGTGGAGGTCACGCCGAAGTCTATTCGTCTACGCAAAAAGTTCCTCACGGAGAATGAGCGCAAGCGTAAATAGTTCCAGGCGACTTATCTAATGCCCTTTGCTGTGTCCATCTTGATGACTGCTTTTGAGCTGCTCGTGCGGATTTCCCATGTGAGACGCACGCCTACGTTGTAGCTCGTGTCTGAGCTGAGCTTGAGTGAGCAGGTTTCATCAGCAGCAAGAGTGAGGGGAGTCATGAGGGGAAGATAAATCTGATCCCAGTGGGTGGAGGTGTGATGAGGATCGGTCGTGAGCAAAATGTCTTTCGTGAGATGTGCAGTCCACCAAATGCAAAAACCATACACGGTCGTTGGTTTTTCGTATGACCATTCTGCATTGCCAGCACGTTTGCTGGAAGGATTGGCGGTGAGGTCGATGGTGTCCCAACATTGCGGTGTGCCGTTGAGTTCATCGGCTGTGATGCGATAGACGTACATATTGTTGAGTGCCGCTTCTTTTGCTGGAGAAAAATCCAGTTTATATCCAACATGATCCCAGGCGGTGATCTCATCATGAATGCGAGGTGCAGTGACGGGTGCAACAAATTGCTGAACCTGAGCGGGAATCATGTGCCCGCCTTTTTTTAGGAAACGCTGTGCGTCTTGGAAAATTTCAATGATATGTTCCTCCAGGGCGTAGTTGCCGAGCGTTTCTGAAATAACAATATCGGTACGAGTCGGGTCTTTTACTTCATCGCTGTACCCGTGCATCAGTACGCAGTTGGTAATCTTGTTCTTCAGCGCGAGTTTTTTACTCAATGCGAGTATGTCTTCATCTGCTTCGTAGAGATAGCATTTTTTTGCTCCGAGCTGTGATGCGAGAAAGCTTAAAAATCCTGTTCCCGAACCAATATCAGAGACGGTGCTGATGCCTTTTTTAATAGTCGACTGCAGTGCCTTATAGAACGCATCATTGCGTCCGTGATCGGCGAGTAATTTTTGTTGTAGTTCAATCATATATGTCGAATTATAAAACAGTGATGGGCGCAGAGTGGTTCGAAATCCAGCGGTATCGTATCAAATTTTTCCTCGACCTGCGCGCCTTTTAGCTCTTTTTTGTTCAACTTAAATTCTTGGAAATTATTTGAGAAGACGATAAAACCCTTTGGAGAGAGGATCTCTAACGCTGCATTGATGAGCTCGGGATGATCTTTTTGCACTGAAAAACTCAATCCTTTATTACGACTAAATGTCGGTGGATCGATAATAATAATGTCGAATGTTAATTTTTTTCGTAGGGCATATCTAAAAAATTCCCGCGTATCCATTTTATAGATCCAGTTTTGTTCGGGAGGCAGATTGTTAAGTTCCAGGTTGCGTCGTGTCCAATCACAGTACGTCTTAGAAAGGTCTACGGTATAAGTTTTCTGGGCACCACCACGCGCAGCATATACGGAAAATGTTCCGGTATAAGCAAAAGTGTTTAATACAATTTTTCCTTTTGATTGTTCACCTACCCAGCGACGTGTCTCACGATGATCTAAAAATAATCCCGTGTCTAAATAATTAGAAAGATTAACTTCAAATATATTCCCATATTCATTGACGGTAATTTTTTCAAAGTTCTTGTCGTCCATCGGCTGTCCGGCTGCCTTAAGACGATCTTTATAGAAAAAAGACTTTATATTCAGCAGTGTTCGTAATGTTGCCTCACATTCTTTTTTTGTCTGTGCGCTGATCGGTTCAAACAAATGAAAAACGGCCGCGTGTTTATATATATCAATTGCGATAGGAAGCTCGTAGGTTGGCTGCCACAGGCGAAAAGCCTCGAGTTTATTTTTTGTAATATACGGTTGAAGTCCCGCGAGTCGTTCTTGTAGTAGTTCAGGAAGCATGGTCATCTTGAATGAAAAACAACATAATAAAAGCGACAATTGCCATACTCATGGAGTAGATAAAAGCCGCAGAGGGGCCAGTTGATTGCCACAGTATTCCATTAATGAGTGCGCCCGGTAATGTGCATAATCCTACTACCATTTGGAATCCTCCAATTCCAGTAGTGCGATGATGCGGAGGTGCTAATTCGCTTACGTATGTTTTCTGTACGGTGTCCATAGCTCCGTTGTGTAAGCCATAAAACATAGTTGCCAAGAGGAACCAGCCCGGCTGACGTGTGCTTTCTACGATGCATAAACACATGAGAATCCAAAGTGCGAGTGCGAGTGCAATTACTTTTTTTCTTCCTATGCGGTCGGATAATTTCCCAAAAGGAACTGAGCTGGTGCTCGCAAAAAAGGTGAATAAAAAGTAAATAAGCGGTGCGTAAATAACTGAGATGCCGAGCGTCTCACCGAATAGTAATATGAAGGAATAGGTAAAAGTGCCGAATGAGAAAATCGCGCTGAGGATGAGGAAAAGTGAGTAGTTTCTACCCAATTCTTTAAAAGAAAAAGGCATTCGTGGGAGCTGTGAGGTGCCGTCTTCTTTTATGTATTTCACTACAAGGTAGACCGCCAGCAGAGAGGGAAGTGCTGCCAGCAAAAAAATGGCACGCAAGGGAAGCCAACGAATCAAAATAATAACCGTAATAATACCTACCAGCGCACCAAGGTTATCAAAGGCGCGTAGTATGCCAAAATTTCCTCCACGATTTTTATCATGTGATACTTCAGCGATCATTGCATCGCGTGAGGCTTCTCGTAATTTCCCAAAGCGATCTAATATGCGGAAGGGGATCACCGTTTGCCATATATACGATAGCGCATAGCCGATACGTGAGATTCCTGCACATAAATATCCAAACCATATGAAAACTTTTCGCTTTCTGTAGCGATCAGAGAGGTATCCGCCGACTGCTTGTGAGAGTGAAACCATCGCCTCACCGAGCCCGTCAATAAAGCCGAGGATCGCCATGTTTGCACCTAAGATGGTCGTCACAAAAGCTGGCCAAATTGGCGCGATCATATTTGACCCCAAGTCATTTAAAAAAGACGAAAGAGAGAATATGCGCACAATGTTTCCTCCATTCTTTGGAAGAGGTTTAGATGCGGGCTCTTTCATAGCGGCTATTTACAGTAGCCCAGTTGATATTTCCCAGAAGCGCTTGGATATACGCTTTCCGGTCAGAGCCGTAGTCAATAAAATAAGCGTGTTCGTAACAATCGATAGTCCAGAGAGGCACAGTGCCCCAAACGCCACCTTGATTGTGAACATCGCAGAGAAAGTTATGTACGCGGCCGTCGCTGGGGTCGTAAGCCGTCACCATCCATCCACGGGCTGCCATAGCTGTTGCTGTCGCATCTTCAATAAATGCTTCCCATGAGCCGAAATCTTCCGCTACCTTTTCTTTAAAAGTTCCCGTTGCTACGCCGTCACCACCGAGAGAATCAAAATATAATTCGTGAAGCAATTGTCCATCTGCGTTAAATGTCTCTTCTAATTTTAGGGCACGGAACGGGCTGTAAGTTTGCGCCGCTTTTGATTTGTCAGCTGTTTTGAGCGCTTCTTCAACCTCGTTACGCTTATTTACGTAGCCAGCATAGAGCTTATCATGGTGAATTTCAGTTGTTTTAGCAGAAATCCCCTTCAATACATCTTTTCCAAACGGCAGATCTTTTACTGTAAATGTCATATGCATAAGTATACTACGAAAATTTCCGCTTCACCATGTCCAGAAACTCGCCTTTTATCTTGCCGCCGCATGATTGCACATACAGATACACGGTGGGATCAAAATCATCCATCCCGGAGGTAGTGGTCGCCTCTGCGGTTGTTGCGCCTTTTTCTTTAAGCCAATGTAATGCAGATAGTACGAGGTAGTTCCCCAGGCCCTTTCCTGGATGATCGCGCAGTAGCATGGCACCCCACTCAAAAGCAGTATCACAGAGCGCGACTATTTTTTTCTCACCGCTTTTTTGTCGTGCAATAAAAAATGTCTGTTCAGGATTACTCTGTGATGCCGTCAGCATCTCAATAACTTTTGCACGATTTTCTTCAGTATTTTTTTGTTCAATTTCATCGGGCTCCATGCTGGGATAATCGATGCGATCCCAGAGACGATCAAAAGCATCATCCTTCCACCAGGTCCAATACGGCTGATATGAATGTAAAATAAATTCAGCGAGCTCGATGGGGTCATACGTTGTTTCAATAGCTATATCTAATTCCGTAGACAGCTCGGGGGCTTTTACATCGGCTAAATCCCACTCTACTACGACTGTTTTTCGAGATGCCCAGTATCCCTGTGCGATAAAAAGATCACTTATTTTATTTCCATCCATAATAAGTGCATCAATTTTTGTTGCTCCTTGGGCGAGAAGTTTTTTCTCAGCAGCTTGAATAAGAAGTGGGGCGCAGTTTTTTATATCTTCCGGTTTTGCACAGTAGAGATCGGTAATTAATCCATGCTTAAGTTGAGGATGTACTCGCAGGGCAGTACGGATCACGCCGACCAATGTTTCACCTTCATACGCAGCAAGAAGCTCGCTGGGGCCATACCACAGTAAATTTAATTCGCGGCGAAAGGGTGTTGCAATAGGAGGAGGAACTTCGGCAATGGTTTCAATAATAAGTTGATTCATAGACATACCTTAGTACATAGATTTACCCGAGTGCAAAATCCCGCCGTGTTGCCATTGACATATGCGGAAAAGTACTTATAATACTGGCATCATAGGGAATAATAGTGAAAAAATTGGTCCATCTGCTCATACATTGGCGGAAGTTGCCGCATTTATTAAGGAACGCTTGGGGGCTTCTGACGGTCAGCTTCCGCCAGAACTTACCTCAAGACAGAACGAGGTACGACGACAATTACCGGTGGGTACCACGCCAGTAGCTGATGAAGATATAAGTGCGCGTGTTACACGTAGAAGTGAGATGACTGTTGAGGAGCGTAGAGCAGAAGATGAAAGAGATGAACGTGAGGGGGAGCGCCGTCTTGCCGCGCACATGATAACGTGGGATTCACAGCGTTTAGACGCGAGACTCACTGCACAGTCAAGTGCAGCCGTCGCTAAATCAATGGAAAGAGCACAAAGGGTAGCGCGTCCGCGGAGTAGCACCGTGTTTGAGGAAGCACGACAAAAACGCGAGTGGATGAAGGCTGATGTTCAAGGCAAGGCTGATTCAAAAAAAAGAGCCAGGGCTACTCCTGACTCAGAGCTTGATGCGCGCCTCGCTGAACTACGCGCAGAACACGGGCGACTCCAGGAGGCTATAGCGTCAGGCAATTGGTCTACGTCCCTGGATAACTCTTATTAGCACAACGACGATTGCCAGGACGAGCAGCAAGTGTATGAAGCCGCCCAACGTATAAGAAGTGACTACACCAAGCAGCCACAGAACAACGAGAATAGTAAAAATAGTCCATATCATAATGCATAAAGGTACAAACGTGAGACGAAGTTTGTTACACTATTGATATGCCAAAATCACTTACGAGTAGACATATTATTAGAAGTTTAAAAGCCAAGGCGGATGCAAAGCGTAAATTTACTGAGCGCGCTGCCGATTGGATGACTTCTATTTTTGGTACGATTACGTTTTTAGTGCTCAATGTTGCTTGGTTCACTGTTTGGATTTGGCTCAATCTTGATCAGCCAGGAGGACTTACCGCCTTTGATCCATTCCCATTTGGTTTGCTCACGATGATCGTTTCACTGGAGGCGATCGTGCTTTCTATCATTGTGTTGATTTCACAGAATCGTGCTGCGAGAATTGGAGATTTGCGTGAAGAAATTGATTTGCAGGTGGATATTATTAATGAAGAGGAAACTACAAAAGTTCTTCACATGGTTGCTCAACTATTGGAAAAACAGGGTGTTAATATTTCTGAAGATCAGCACCTTCAGTCTATGTTATTACCAACCAATTTAGAAAAAATCGAGCGCGCGCTGGAGCGGCAAGTAGTGAATAATGGGAAATGAGATATCAGAGGTTCCTTAGTTTGAGCTGGCGAGCATGACGACTCCTAGAAATATCATGCCTACGCTTAGGCAGAACATGCTGACTGCGATAAAGCGTGCAAACCAACCGTAATATATTGTACCGCTGACGGTTTCGACGCGGTGAAATGAAGACACGATTAATGCATCAAGGAAAAAATAAAGACCAAATAAACTAATTACTAAACCGGTGTAGCGTTTTAAATATACGAGAGGAATGATAAAGAAAATAATGACGGCAATGAGACAAATTCTGCCAATGTGTCTGCGCAATGTAATGTATCGTGCCGAGGACTGACGTATAGACAGGGGAATTTCTGGTGGGGCTTTTTGTATGAGTTCGGTGAGACGGAATTTTTTGATCGGACGTGCAGTGCGAATTCTTTTCCATCCTTGTGCGGAAACTTTTTCTAAGTATGCGGCGCTCGTATAGTGATGCAATGAAAGTGCGAGAAATCCGCTGCGTCCAAAATCGGCAACTTTCCAATTAGGATTTGTGGCCATGTTCCAACTGAGCGAGCTTATTAAACCAATGAAAATAGGGCCGACGATAAGAGCGCTCATCCAGGCGGTTAATTGGCCGAGTGGAGGGGTGGAAGAAGTCAAAGCATCATGAATGCCCAGTGCAGTGAGCGTTGCAAAAACGGCAAAGAAAACCACCATAGTTTCAAACATCATGCGCATTATTTTTCTCTGTGCCCACGTTTGTAACTGCTCGTTACTTACATGATGTTTTTCGCACAATTGTTTTACCGTAGCATCCACGGGACGAGTATATCATTGTTTATGGTTGCAGTGGTGGCAAAGGTGCGATGGGCGGAAGCGGCTGCGCTGGAGGGGATGGTTCAAGTGGCGCGGTGCCCATTTGTTCTTGCCAGAAGTGGCGGATTTTTTCCCAAACAATGTGTGATTCAGGAACGTACGTCCACACGAGCCAGAGTACGATGCCAATAAACGTGAACCACATAATGGCATCCAAAATTCCAAACACTCCGCTGTCATTGCGATGACCATAGCCGTACGGATACGACGACAACATACTTGAGCGAATAGCGCGCAAAGGTAACAGCGCGATGCTATATGCGCTCGTTAGCAGTACGATAATGACCCACAACGGTACGCCCTCAAAATAATAGCCAAATAGCGTTCCTGTTACGATTACCGAGATGGTGATTCCCAGCCAGGCGAAGGTCACAAGTGTCATCATAATACTATTGAACACCAAGCCTGACTCGCCTCTATTTTTTGCAAAAGCTGGCTGGTTTTTGCCCCAGCTTTCCTGTTGCTCATGAGCCCAGCGTTTCCAGTCTTTCTTTTTTGATTTCCAATAATCCTTATCAAACTGCGCGTATTTTTCACGGGCACGTTGGAGCAATTCGTTTGCGTTAAAAGGCAATCCTCGTGCCTCTGCTTTTTGCTCAGAAGTGTTTGCGTAAGGAACAACGATCGACATAATTATGTATACTAAAATCCATGCGCCGTGAGTAAGAATGGTCAGTCCCACAAATGCAATGCGCACGAGAGTCACATCGATATTAAAGTACGCAGCCAAGCCATTACAGACGCCGGTTATCATCGCTCCTTCCCTGATTTGATAGAGGCGTTTCGGCTCATTAGTAGTGGTTTTATCCGCTTTGTCTTCTACTGATTCCGTGTTCGTTTTTTGACCTGCTTTTTCGTCAGTTTCGTGAACTGGCCCCATCTCCGCAATAATAGTTTCTATTTCTTTTGTGGTGATGACATTTTTATGAGCAGTTAAAACGTTGTCACATTTATCTGCAATTGCTTGCTCAAAGTCACCCATAATTTCTTCTTTATCTGGATTCTCGCCGAGTTTTTTTTCTGCACGATCTAAGTAATGACTCAGAGCCTCCCAGCCGCCTTCTTCCAATTGATAGGCACGTCCGTTGAGATTGATAGTGGTGACTTTATTCATAAAAAAGAATTAAAGGGTATCGATGGTAGTATGCAAATCGCTCCAGTAGCTTAGAAGAACTTTGAGTTGTGCTTTGCCGCGAGCAGTAAGTTGATAATATTTTCGTGGTGGGCCCGACTCTGACTCCACCCATTCATATTCCACCATGTCTTCGCGACGCATGCGACTGAGGAGGGGATAGAGGGTGCCTTCCTGCGTAGTAAACTCAGTTTTTTTCAAGCGAGAGAGGATATCTGCGGCGTATACTTTTTCTTTTGCAATAATTTTTAGCACGACTAATTCCAGTAGCCCTTTTCTGATAGGACCGAATTTATCTGCAATAGTTGAGGTATCGTTCATAGATATATAATAGTACCTTGTGTCAACAAGGTAGCTCTTTAAATGACCTACGTCAAACAAAAATTGCATCAGGCTAAAATCCTACTTAGTTATTGGGGCACCAATTGGCCAGTCTTTTATCACCGATGCATCAAAGGTGTATCGCCCTCTAAGGCGTTGTTTTTTTGCGACTTCGGGTGAGATCAAATGGATCGCACGATTTTTAAATACGTACAACGCACGCGTTTCTTTTTCTGTGAAATACGTATTTTCTTTTGGAGTAGGGTAGGTGCCGACTGCCAGACTTTCAATTTCACTATCGCTCAAAATAACAATATCTTTTTTCTTATATTCTAAGTTAGAGAAGAGGCCAGAAGTGAGTGGTCGTTTTTTACCCTTGGTCACGATATATACCGTGTCCTTAAATTTACTTTTAACGAGTGTGCCATCCAGTGGTGCGACGAATCCTGATTTGGGATAGCGTGCGATCTCACTGTCCGCCACAATCTGCGCTCTGTCTTTTGCGTTACGCTGTTTTAGAGTAAATGTGCTGAATTGTTTGAGGCTGCCTTTTTCAACTATATAGTACATATTTGGCTTAGTGCGAGCCCGTAAGATAGTTCCATTTTTAGGCAAAAGTTGTTCGCCTTCAGGGAATAACGCAGACTCTGCTACGGTCATGCGCTGTGTTTTTGATTGATCAAGATTGCGTTGCGAAAGTACGAGGCTTGAAACTAAATGACGCTTTCCGCCCAGGAAGAGATACAATTTTCCTTCCATTGAAACAATCGTATTTGCCGGTGGTTGGTAAAGTATTCCCAACGGATATCCGCTCAACTCAGTAGGGGAGGCGCTGGTAATAGTATCGGTATTAATTTTTCGTATGCGCGCTACAAACATCGGCAACTGACGTCTCATGC
The DNA here is from genome assembly GCA_018061065.1 of Candidatus Altimarinota bacterium. Taxonomy (GTDB): domain Bacteria; phylum Patescibacteriota; class Gracilibacteria; order UBA1369; family UM-FILTER-53-11; genus JAGOUV01. The sequence goes on from JAGOUV010000014.1 coordinate 23,491, forward strand.
CATTTTGAATAATATAGATCGTATTTGTCGCGGTGTCTTTTAAGATAGTGCCGTTTGCATAATTGAACCAGCTCGTAAAAAATTTCCAAAAATTATAATTTCCGTTATAGACATGCGGTGTATAGCGGTACAGTGCTGCAGTAGCCCGATTGCCAATTTTAATTGTTTGTTTGGCTTGTACGCCGTTATATCCGCCCAGTGTATTGTCTAAGGTAATCGTATCGCCTACATTCGTGACTCTTCCGTTAATCGTGGGGCCCCTGCCTTGCGGTGTCAAAAATGATTTCATGAGTGAAGTTGCTGCACCTAAATAACGATCTCCTTCGGTGCTCACATTTCCAAACAGTTGAAAATAAAAACCAGAAAGTGTTTCATCGCAGCCACTGCCATCTGGACAACCAAAACCCATGGAGTGATTCAATGCACGTTGCAGGCGGTCACCGCTTGGTGCGGCGGTAATGAGTCCCTGCTCTTTATTGAGTGTTACGAGAATAACCTGAGGGTTCAGTCCGCTTTTGATTGAAGCATCCCAGATGAGTTCTGCGGCGGTGCGCGGTCGAGAAAGATTATGACGTGGATCATCCAGATTTTGTTTCAGATATGCATCATCGGGCTCGCGCAATTTTTTTAGAAAATCTAAACTTGTATTTGCTAACACGCTGCCTTTTGATTCTAGAAATTTCTGAATTCCTTCAGGGCCACCAAATGTTTTGTTATCTGAAAAAACACTGTCGGGCACAATCATACTTGCATTGAAGCCAGAGCTGACAGACTGTTGCGCAAAGGCTGTAAAAGGCATGAGGAGACCCAAAAAAATGAGAAACGCAAAGGGTGTAGTTCTTTTCATAAGCTTACAAAATTACGAGCACTGCCATGTGTTTGTAGTGCGACTACGATAGCGGAAAACTCAAAAAGATTCCACTTGTGCAAAAGTGGTGCAAAACTTATGCCTGAGTTTTCTATCTGGCAGGGGCGGAAGGAATCGAACCCTCATTAGCCGCTTTGGAGGCGGATGTTTTGCCACTAAACTACGCCCCTATGATGGTTTCAGCTAGAACATGGTATAGGGCATCGATCTTTCTGGCAAGATGACAGTGCTCCTAGCTGCATGCGACTGCAGGTAGCCATTACATGTTCTTATCCGGTGGAATGTTGTAATACTGGAACAAGAATTCTGCGATTTGTTGAAAGAGGGGAGCAGCGCTCGCATCGGCCCAGATGGATGCACGAGGGCGGTCGATTTTTACGAGCATCACAAACTTAGGATGGTCGATAGGAGCCATACCAATAAATGAAGCGATCGTTGTACCGGGACCGGTAAGCGGCACTCCATTTTTATACGTCTGCGCCGTACCCGTTTTTGTGCCGATGCGATACCCTGGCACGCGTGCTCTATTTGCACCTCCATTTTCTACCACACTCGCCATCATGGCGCGCATGGTCGATGCTGATTTTTCCGATATCACACGGCGAATTTCTTTGGGCTCATACTGCTGGAGAGTCTTTCCACTCGAATCTTGAATCTCTTCGATTATCTGAGGCTTCATGAGCACGCCGTCATTGGCGATCGCGGCAACTGAGGTGATCATTTGAATTGGCGTAACCGCGATACCCTGACCGAATGCATGTGTTAACAATTCACTTTCCGCCCACTGAGAACTTGCCTCAAATGCTCCCTCGGCTTCATCGTCGAATTCGATTTCTGTCTTCTCACCGAATCCATATTTAGATAAATATTTTCCAAATAATTCACGGCCAATTTTGCGCGCCACAAAAGACATACCCGTATTGAGCGAACGCTCAAGCACTTCACGCATCGTGGTAATACCTCGATACTCATTGGTAGAATTATGAATTTCAAACTCATCTACTTTTACTGGTCCCACATCATTGAACGTAGAGTTTGGTGTCACATCACCATCATCAATTCCGATCGACATCGCGATCACTTTAAAAATAGAACCCGGCTCCCAAATATCGGAGACAGAACTATTACGGTACACGCCCGCGCCTAACGTATTTTTAAATTTTGAATAAACAATTTTTCCGCTATCCATAATTTCTTTGAAGAGCTGAATTTGATAGTGAGAGTCTGGATCGATCGTCCATATATATGTTTCTTCTCCCGGTTTTCCCTTGGCAATGATGTTGGTAATTTCCTGTTCAGAGAGGTGAATATCCTCAGTCTCAAGCGCTTTTCCGAAGCTATTAGGATCGAACGTCGGATACTGTGCCATAGCGACTATACGACCCGTCTGAGGTTCCATAATAATAACTGAGCCCGAGTCCGCGCGAATATCCTGCACCATTTTTGCAAGTGCGCGCTCCACAAATGTTTGAATCGATCGATCGATGGTGAGCATTACTGATGAGCCGTCGATCGCCGGTTGAATTACCAAATCGTCCCCGACGATAACTTGTTGCCCCGTGGCATCCAACTGTGTTTTGAAAATTCCTTTTTTACCTCGCAACAATGTATCGAAACTCCGTTCAATTCCATATGCACCTCCCGCCTCTGTCATAAATCCAACAACCTGCGCTGCCAGCTGACCTTCAGGATAAAAACGATAATATTTTTCTTGAAAACTGACGCCGGTGAAAAATTCAGTCTTGGCTTTTTTATCTGCTGCCATGAGAGTTCGAATTTGATTTTCTACTTCTGGAGGAACTTTTGTGCGGAGAATCACATAGCGATTTCGGCCTTCTAGAAGCTCACGCAGACGTTCATATGGAATCTCAACCACTGGTGCCAGTGTTTTAGCCGTGTAGTCTTTATCTCCAATTTGATTTGGTTTTACGATAATCGCTTCATTGGAAATTTCCACACCACTAAGTCCTGAGCTCGTAATGAAATTTTTCAATTCATCATTTGGATCTTGATACAAAATAATACTCTCGCGTGTTCGTTGACTTATTTTTTCATACAACTCGCCACGATAATCTTTTTTTAAATCTTCTTCAGAGCGCGCGGTAATGGCATTGATCTGTTCGATCGTTGCATCTTCTGGAAGCAGACGTCGTGCTTGGCGCACGCGTTGTTTTTCTTTTTCATTTGCAAGATCTCCATCAAATAAAATCGGCGCCAGTTTATCTGCCAAATAATTGGAATCTTTTAATAATGTGGGGTCGGCAAAAAGTGTAGGCAGGGAAGTATTCGTAGCTAAACGGAACGCCTCGCCGGAGTGATGATCACGAATTAAAATATCACCACGTCGCGCGGTCACCTCACTGTATCCCAAGTGACCCTCTTCTGCCTTTTGGGCAAAATAGGTACCCTTTACCAGTTGTAGGTTGAACAGCTGGGCAATCAATACAAAAGCCAAAAACGCCATCAAGGCAATAACTCCATAGAGGCGATTGAATTTTCCAGTGCTGGATCTGCGTAGAGCGTTCATGGAGCCACCATTATAGAGTAAATTTCATGAGCAAACGCCTTGACATATTATGTTATTAATTGTATAAAATTAAAGCTCTACTGTATTAGCAGCCAGTAATCAATTTATGTCAACACCAGAAGCTTCAGCATTGGATACGTATGACGAATATAGAGACGCGGATCCTGCGTACGATTCGTTGGAAGCGCAATTGGGAATCGTAAGACCTGATGATACAGACCATACAGACGATGTTACGGAGGTGACCGATTTGGCGAGCACATTACGCGCGCCTTTTGCCGATATTCAACATGAGTTAAGAAACATACTGGCAAGGGATGATGTGCCCTATGATCCAGCAATTGCTCATCGTGTTTTTCGACTTTTATTTGGCGGACGATTAGGGCACGGTGAAATTTCCATGGACTCAGCGGCGTTATTTCAGAAATGCATCTCAGTCGCACATGCGATCGCGGGCAGCAGGAGTTCTGCCAAATCAGTTCGTCGCGTGGTGGTAGATGCGGAGGGGAAAAGTAGCCACGCAACATTTTCTTTACAGGGAGAAATTGAGAGTCCGTGGCAGCCTTTTGAACTAAATAATACTGGTGACATTATCCGTTCCGCTCAGGCAGATAAACAAGCGCCTTTGGTTATTATGCAGCCAGTGCTTTCTAATGGTTCAGGTGGGCCAGATATTTTTTCAACTGATTTTGGCGATAGCGTACTTGAGGCTACGCATAGCGCACATGGATTAGTATTAGTAGATGAATCCAGCTCTTTTGCCACAGGGCTACAGGGCGATGCAAATGTCTTGTGGTCAGATTCGCTTTCCCGTGCAGCCGATATGACTTTTATGGATCTTCAACTTGTTCCGGACGTGCATGTGGGGGTCGCAAATGTTCATGGCACTACGGCGGCAGCCTTGCAGGGGCTACCACATAAAACCCCCGGGCTGGCCAAGCACATTGAGGCATTAGATAGAGGAATGCAGCATGTGAATGAATATTTCGCATCGACGATCAGGGATACAAGAGCGCTCTACCTTGCTATTTCAAATGCATTTCATAGGGAGAAGGCGGTCAAGGATGTTTTGAGCGGGGGCATGAGGCGCGCGGGACGCATAGTGAAAATGAATTTCGGATCGAGCAGATTGGCACGAGAATTTGATTATTCTACAGAGAATGGGGCAGTTGACCTGGCGCCCGGAGGCAATGATAATCAGAGGATTATGGCTCCATTAATTGGGCCGCATACTCAAAATGATTTAGATACAGCTGTATTCCGTGTCTTGAATGCAGTCGTCCAGGCGCGTAAGTCGTAAAAAGGCCGTAAATTTGTTAGAGTAACGCCATGAAAAAAGAAGTTCTTTCAAATGGCCTACGATTGGTGACAAAAAAACTGGGAAGCACGCAGTCGGTGACGGTACTTATTTTAGTGGGAGCGGGTTCTCGTTATGAGACGAAACGAATTAACGGTATCTCGCATTTTCTTGAACATATGTTTTTTAAGGGCGCGGAAAAGTATGCAAATGCAAAAGAAGTTTCTGAGGCGATCGATCGCGTGGGTGGTGATTTCAATGCGTTCACGGGTAAAGAATATGTGGGCTATTACGTAAAAGTTGCGGCACGTCATGCCGATGTAGCGTTGGAGGTTTTGGCGGATATGTTGCTGCATTCTAAATTTGATCCGGCTGAAATTGAAAAAGAGCGTGGCGTTATTATGGAGGAGTACAACATGTATCAGGACACGCCGATGTACCAGGTGGGCTGGGATTTTGAGCGTCTTATATATGGAGACCAGCCGATGGGTTGGGATCAGGTGGGAAGCAAAGATTTAATTAATACAGTGACGCAGGCGGATTTCATTCAGTACAAACATGCGCTCTACACTCCGGAGAATACGGTGATCAGCGTGGTGGGAAATATTGATCATGAAGAGGTGGTCACGAAAGTTAAAAAATTATTTCATTTTCCTGCAGGGCGCAAGGCATATGGTCCCCAGGCGCTCGAGGAAAATCCAAGCATGGAGCGCGTTTTCTTGCAGTACAAAAAAACGGAGCAGACGCATATTGTGGTCGGCTTCCCGGCTTATTCTGAGACACATAAAGACTATTACGTTCAAAAAGTATTGTCGGTTATTTTGGGTGGAGGCATGAGCTCACGCATGTTTTTGGGTGTGCGTGAGGCAAAGGGACTCTGTTACTACATTCAAACATCGACCGATGATTATACTGATTCCGGCGTGATTTCTACGCGGGCGGGTGTGGATGTGAAGCGTATCAAATTAGCAATCGAGGCGATTTGCGAGCAGTATAAAATAATTCGCGGTGAGGTGATTCCGGCGGATGAGCTCAGCAAAGCCAAGGAATATATAAAGGGTAAGCTGGTGCTGCGTCTGGAGGATTCAGAGGAGTACGCGCACTTGGTGGGAAAAGATGAGCTGTTGTATGGGAAACCAGCTGGCCCCGAGGAGATTATAAAAGAGGTTGATAAGGTGACGGCGGAGGACATTGCACGGGTCACAACTGAGCTTTTTAAGGATAATAATCTGCGGTTGGCGGTTATCGGGCCGTACGAAGATAAGAAAGAGTTTGAGGAAGTACTGCACCTGTAATATAATGCGGCCACTATGGAACGAACACTCGTATTGATTAAACCCGACGGCGTACAGCGCGGCCTGGTGGGTGAGGTAACGAAGCGCTTTGAATCTAAGGGTCTGAAATTGGTCGGTCTCAAGATGATGAGTCTTGATGAGGCGATCTTACGTGAGCATTATGCACACATTGCAGACAAGCCATTTTATCCTGGTGTTGAGTCGTTTATGCGCTCTACTCCGGTGGTAGCAATGTGCTGGGAGGGTGTAGAGGTTGTTGAGGCAGTTCGTATTTTGTGTGGCATTACTAAGGCTCGCAAAGCGGATGCAGGAACAATTCGTGGTGACCTCGCCATGAGTGTTGCATGTAATGTCGTGCACGCATCAGACACGGTTGAAAATGCAGTTGCTGAAGTGAAGCGCTTTTTCAACCCAGATGAATTGTTTGAGAGCTATGACAAAACTGAGTATCTTCATGTTTATTTGGAAGAAGAGCGTGATGGTGCTCGTTAATTGAGTCGATGAATAAGCTCCTTTTTCAGTCCAACGGACAGCTCTACGAGGGTCATATCGATCCTCGTATTGAAATACCGTCGGGCGGGAAGGGGCTTTTATTTATGCGCGATTTTGTGCGAACGCATAAGCGGGCTGGTGCCGTACATGGAGAATTCCAAGAAGGCTTTGTAGGATTTGTGACGTATGAAGGCGATTCAAAGTTTGTGTATGTGAAAGAAAAGAAATTAGTAGATAGTAGTCAGTTTACGATTCTTTCTAATATAAAAAATAACCCTGATTATCCGCTTCCAGATAAGGAAAAATACTTCACGGCTCTTTCTAAAATAAAAGAGTTATTGGCGGCGGGTGAGACGTATCAAGTAAATTATTCAGAAAAATTTTCGGTGAAGTTTGGGGGTGAGGCAGAAAAAGTTTTTGCGACACTAGTCGCAAGAAATCCATCGTCGCATCAGTTTTTTTGGGAGACCGATAATTTTGCGTTGATTTCAAATTCGCCTGAGTGTTTGATGCGTATCGATGCGGCAGGACGCATTACGACGCAACCGATAAAGGGGACAGTGCGACGTGGAAGAACCGACGAAGAAGATGCGGCTCTCGCAGGTCAGCTTCTGGCTGATGAAAAAAATGCTGCGGAGCTGGCTATGATTGTGGATCTGGAACGGAATGATATGGGAAAGGTTTGTACTGCTGGATCAGTACGCGTGATTGATGAGCGACGTATTGAAAAATATTCGCATGTTATTCATACGGTGGCTGAAGTGGAAGGGCAACTGAATCCTGAATGCGATTGGTATGATGCATTGATGGCGCTTTTCCCCGGTGGTTCCGTGACAGGTTGTCCTAAGAAGCGCACCATGGAGATTATTAGAGAATTAGAGGGTGAGCCGCGCGGTATTTATTGTGGCAGTGCGGGATGGATTGATTTGTCGGGCGCGTGTGATTTTAATATTTTGATTCGGACGGCATGGCTTGATAAGAAAACGCATGAGCTTACATTCCGTTCAGGAGGGGGAATCGTGGCGGACTCAGGTCCACAACAGGAGTATGAAGAGGTATTGCATAAGGCTGCGGCGCTCGCGTCAACAGTTGCTGCTTGCGCGAAAGGGTAGTGTGAGTGTATGCTCACAAACATGGAAACTATATTAGAAATGTGGGAGGGCATCCTACAAAATATCGATCAGGCGGTAGAGGGCATCGAGACACAGCGCGGATAAGTTCCTGCTATAATGTTTTTGTTGTCTGTATGATCATCTACTTAAATGGTAAATTCGTTGATGCAAAGGAGGCAAAGATCTCGATTTTTGATCCGGCCTTTCTCTATGGAGATGGAATTTTTGAGACGCTACGAACATACGATGGTGTGGTGTGGGGATTTGATGAACATATCGAGCGGCTCTTTGAATCGGCAAAAATGCGGGGCTGGAAGCTCTCGTGGAAACCTGCGGAGCTGCGTGAGTTAGTTGAGAAAATATTGAAAAAGAATGAATATAAAGAGGCGCGCATTCGTATTACCGTGACACCGGGGGTGAAGCGACCTACACTTTTTATTTGGGCACAACCGTTGGAGGAGGTTCCAGATACAGCTTATTCTAAAGGAGTTTCAGCGATTACGTTTCCGCTGGAGCGGCCGTTTCCACAAATGAAAACTTCCAGTATGCAGGCAATTTTAATCGCGCGAAATGAGATGCAGCGCAAAAAAGCGTTTGAAGCTCTCCTCATTAACACGAAAGGATTTATTACTGAGGGAACATATACCAATCTTTTTATCGTGAAAAAGAAATTTATCATCACGCCTAAGATTGGCGTGCTACTGGGGACGACGCGCGAATTAGTCTTAAAGATGGCACGACCTTTGTTCCGAATTAAACAACGCGATATTACCTTGCGTGAGCTGTTGCGTGCCGATGAGTGTTTCCTTACTAACTCGCCGAAAGGCATGATTCCTGTAGTGAAAGTTGATGGCGAAAAAATTGGGACGGGACATGTGGGACCGGTCACAAAACATTTGATGGATAAGTTTAAGAAAAAAGTATGGAAAACGTCATGATCATGGGTGTTTTGAATGTTACGCCGGATTCTTTTTCCGATGGTGGAAAATTTAATAGTACCGCTGCAGCAGTACGGCAAGCACGACGAATGTTGAAAGATGGTGCAAAACTTATTGATGTAGGAGGGGAGTCTACGGGGCCCACGAGCATTGATGTTAGCGAAGCGGAAGAATTGCGTCGCACGATTCCTATTATAAAAAAACTGGCTCAAATAAAGCCTAAACCCTATATATCAATTGATACGTACAAGGCAGAGGTCGCGCGTCAGGCGATTGCTGCGGGAGCTCGTATGGTAAATGATGTGACAGCATTGAGGGGAGATTTGAACATAGCGGAGGTGATCGCAAGATCGGGTGTCAAGGTGGTGCTCATGTACTCAAAAGATCCGACCGCACGAACAACGCGTACAAAAAAACAATATAAAGATGTTATTAAAACGGTGAAGGAATTTTTGCTAGAACGTGTCGCATATGCACTATCTAAAGGCATAAAAAAAGAGCAGATTATCTTGGATCCGGGGATGGGTGCTTTTGTCAGTGGTGATCCTCAATATAGTTTTGAAATTTTGCGGAGATTAGGTGAACTAAAAAAACTTGGATTCCCATTATTAGTAGGAGCATCGCGTAAAGGTTTTTTGCCCGGGAATGTTAACGAGCGCCTCGTGCCTACGCTATTGGCGCACATGGTCGCAGCAAAAAATGGCGCTGATATCATCCGGGTACACGATGTTGTAGCTCACTCTGGACTTTAATCATCCCAATCATTCAGACCATCGCAGTCATCATTTCCAACCGAAATATGCCCAGCTTCTTTTAGGCAACGAACACGCTCATTATATTGTCTCTCAAAATCCCGTGGGTTCAGCATTTGTACAATTCCAATGTCAGAGTCCATGAGCGCGAGCATGATCCGTACTCCAAACGGCGCTCCATTGTTCATGAGGCCGGACGTCTCTACTTTGATAATTTCTTCATCGCTGAAGTCGGCTGCTTCTCTGATAGTACGTTTTTCCATACCAGTACAATACCGCTATATATTTATTTGTCAATAATGGCACTCATGCTATATCCTTAAACAGCTATGAAAGTCACACGCACGTTTAGTTTCTCGGCAGCACATCATCTCACGGATTATCACGGTGCATGTGAGCGTCCGCATGGTCACACGTATCGTCTTGCCGTTACGGTTCAGGGCGCGGTTCGCGACGATGGATTGGTAATTGATTTTGTGGAGATGAAAAAAATTGTCAGTGAGAAAATTTTGAGCAAGCTCGATCACACCGATCTCAATAACACGTTTAAAAATCCTTCAGCAGAACATATTGTTACCTGGATTTGGGAACAGCTTACGTCAGCGTTTTCTACCGTAACCTTGTATGAAGTACAATTATGGGAAGGCGATAACACCTCGGTCACTTATGATGGAAATTGAACGAAAAGTTTTGGGCATTGATAAAAAAAAGCTTATTTCGTCGATTAATAAACTGCGGCCAAAACCTAAAAAATTATTTGAGGGCCGTGTTCGTATTCGCTATTTTGATTTTAAAGATGGCTCTATTAGGGCAAAAAAAGATCTTTTACGCGTACGTGAACTGCGCGAAAAGGGAAGGCCCGCCCGCACAGAATTAGTCTACAAAATATATAAAGGTGTGAAAAACGGGTGCAAGTGTTTTGAGGAAATTGAGGTGGAACAGGTGGGGCCAAAGTGGTTTGAAAAACTGAGTGATTTTTTGACTGCGCTGGGATTTGTGCAAACTTTGTACTATGAAAAAAAACGAACTCACTACGCATACAAAAAAGTGAAATTTGAAATCGATGAACATCCGCGCATTCCGGCATTTGTTGAAATTGAGGCTCCTTCGCCGAAAGAAATTGACGCGGTAATAAAACTTCTTGGACTACAGAATAATGAACAGACCGCGGAGAGTATTAGTGAATTACTCGTCCGTAAATATAAAGGCATCGCACTCAACGGTTTGATTTTTTAAAATGGCACACATCTTTCTCAGCATCGGATCGAATCTGGGTGATCGACAGCAGCTTATTAAATCGGCTGGTGAACTTTTACCTCTTACCATCACCAAGTCGTCTTCATTGTATGAGACTGAGCCGTGGGGTGGAGCACAGGGTGGGTGGTTTCTGAACCAAGTTATTGAGGGAAAAACACCCCTTACCTCAAAGCAATTTCTCAAAGAAATCACGCGTATCGAAAAAGAGTTAGGACGCAAAAGAATCATCCAAGGTCGCTACGAACCCCGCACCATTGATATCGATATTTTGTTTTGGGACGATGAAATTATACTCCCGCCGCCACTGCATATCCCACATCCGCTCATTGGCGAACGACGGTTTGTTTTAGAGCCGCTTGTGGAGATTGCACCAGATTTTACTCATCCTGTCCTGAAAAAAACGATGAAAGAATTATTGAACGAATGCCCAGATCACTCTATAGTAAGGACGATTTCATGAATACGCCTGAGCTCAAACAACTTGCTACACAGCTGCGCCTGGATATTTTGCACATGGTTCATAAGGCAAATTCTGGCCATGTGACGACATCTCTCTCTGCTATCGACATTATTACGATGTTGTATTTTGGTGAGGTGGACGGCGAGCGCATCTTGAAAGTGGATGCAGCCAAGCCACACTGGGATGGACGTGATTATTTCATTTTGAGTAAGGGACATGGTTGTCCGGCACTCTATGCGGTATTGGCGCATTTAGGTTTTTTCCCCAAGGAAGAGCTCAATCATCTTCGTCAGATCAACGCACTTTTAGAAGGGCATCCGGTTCGAAAAATCCCGGGAATCGAGGCAACTACTGGTCCGTTGGGTCAGGGAATTTCTTTTGCGAATGGCATCGGTATGGCGCTGAAGATGGATAAAAAAACGAATCGTGTTTATGTAGTACTGGGCGACGGAGAGCTTCAGGAAGGCCAAATCTGGGAGTCAGCCATGACGGCGGTACAGTATAAATTGGATAATGTGATTTGTTTTGTAGATAATAATAAATTGCAGCAGACGAATTTTGTGCGAGCGGTAAAGCCAGTTGAGCCAATAGGTCCTAAGTTTTCCGCCTTTGGTTGGCATGTGATAAATGTTCTTAACGGTCACGATTTTGATGAAATTCGCGATGCGATTCGCCGCGCGTGGAAAGTGAAGATGAAGCCGGTGATGATTGTCTGTAATACGGTGAAGGGTAAGGGAGTGGCATTTACCGAGCAGAAGCCGAATTATCATGGCGTACCGCTTTCCAAAGAAGAGATGGCGGTTGCAGTGCCGGAGCTGGAGAAGTTATTGACAAAATAGAAATTCAAGCTTTAATAGTTCTGTGGAAGCACCTAACTATACCGTTCGACATAAATTGAATAGGGATCTTCTTTTAGCTGCAAAAGATGGTTCTGCCTTGGCTAATGTTTTGCCGCAGCTGCAAAATGATTTTAGTGGTTTTGTTTCAAATGCAATACGACTTCAAGATAGAGAGTTACGCAGTGCCATGGTGGGGGTTACGAAATCCGCTGCACCTGAGCAGATGCAAATTACTGCCATGGAGTATCTACGCGTTTTTCATGTGCATAGTCTGGATGCATCGTGGCATGAGGATTGTGATAGCGTTCCCGCAACAATTGGTGATGCTCGCGAAAATGTTTACCGGATGCGCATGAAAGCCGACCGACCTCCACGGATTGATAAATGGAATCTCGGTCGACACCATGACGTAACCTGTACAGATACAGAGGGGCTTTTTTCTTCGGCATATCAAAAAGGATTCTGTGTGGTGATGAGTGTGCCTGGGGGAGTTCCGCTCCATTTCTTATTCAAGACAGATGTTGGTTCTCGACAGCTCTTACTTAATCTCGCCGCCGGTGAAATTTTTGTGCCCGATGAGAAACTTATTGATGCATTGCGCGCCAGGAGTAATAGGTGGAAACCTGAAAAAGTAAAACCTGGTCGGCATGTTCATGTTACGGCGAATGAGATTGAGCAGGAGATCGGAGCCGAGAAGATGGCTCTACGTTTTGTACGTCCCATATACCAAAATCCGAAGGTTCTACAGCTTCGCGAACAACTTTTGGACGAATTAATGTAAAATACCCTCACTATGAAGCTTTATAAAGAAGGAAAGGACTATCAACAGATTGATCTTAAGGCGTTGCGGACACATATGAAAAAGGTGGCACCACTTGAGAGTTTTGCTTTTGAGGAGATTTCACCGGGTGAGCACTGGGTCTCGATCTCAACCCCGGAGCTGACGGCAATTTGTCCGTTTTCCGATTATCCTGACTTTGGGCGCGTGGAGATTCAGTATGTTCCGGGCAAAGTATGTTTGGAGCTGAAGTCGTTTAAAATGTATATCAATGCGTTTCGCGATATTAAAATTTTCCACGAGGCGCTAACCGAGGTGATTTTTGCGGATTTTCTGGAGGCGGTGAAGCCACAGAAAGCCTGGATCGTGGTGGATATGAATGTCCGTGGAAATGTGAAGACGGTCTGCAAAAAGACCTACAAAACGAATCATTGACATAAATATATAAAAAGGTTTTAATACAGATCATGGAGCGACTTTTTGAAAAAGAACTTGGTATTACATTGCGGGCAGCCGTGGTGCCTCAGATGGGAGCTCTTTCGCCAAAAGACGTTCAGGCAGAAGACGCGGCTCTGAATGCCTTGCCGGAAGGTTATGTTATGTCTGGGCGTGAAATTGCAGAATATACAGCGTTGTATCGTGCGCGCATGACTGCTGCTTTTAGGAATCCGAAAAAATATGACGCTGTCCACAATGATCTTCTAAGATTTGGCGTTCTCATGGATGGCAAACATCCGGTGGGAACACGTACTACGGAATTTGATGACGATGACGGTGATGATAGTCTTACCTTAGATAGATGGGCAGATGCCAATCACGGTCTTGATGACCATTATGATTTTGTCGATGCAGAACGTCGCTGGGCATTGGGGATTATGAGGCAACGTCGCGAGGCCGAGGATCGTCCTGCGGCGCACCATGATATTCGTAATGATCGCCGTGCTTATGCCGGAGGCGCTAGGGAGGCACGCAAAGCCGGACGGAGGATTAAACAGTCCAATGCAGGAGCAAGTAAGGTAAAATAAGCCCAATGATTCTCAACGAAGTTTTTTATTCGATTCAAGGCGAGGGCTTAAACATAGGAGTGCCTGCGGTTTTTGTGCGTTTTGGAAACTGTAATTTAAAGTGCAGCTGGTGCGATACGAAATACACCTGGGATCCTACGGTGAGAGATAACTACGAGGCACAGCT
>JAGOUV010000021.1 GCA_018061065.1 Candidatus Altimarinota bacterium
GTGTGATGGGCGGATTGAATTCTGAAATTACGAATGACACGACTGAAATTATTTTGGAGGTCGCCTGCTGGAATCCTATTAAGATTCGCAAAACATCACAGCGTCATAGTTTACGCAGCGATGCAGCGGCACGTTTTGAGAAGAGCCTAGATCCTGAATACACTGGGTTTGCATTCCAACGTGCGACTCAACTGATTTTAAAGTTATGTAAGGGCGCACAGCTCGCAGGACCTGCAACAGACATCTATCCTGAGCGCGCAAAAACACCCGAGGTACTTCTTCATGTAGAACGCGTTAATAAAAAAATGGGAATCCAACTTACGGAAAAAGAAGTAGCGCATTATTTAAAATTACTTCAATTCGCCTCTAAGCGTGAATCAAAAGGAGTTCTCCGCGTTACCGTCCCCAGCTTCCGCGCCACAAAAGATGTTTCAATCGAAGACGATTTGATTGAGGAAGTTGCGCGCATGTACGGCTATGAAAAAATTGCGCCCGTGCTCCCCCATCTGCCGATAAAACTTCCCACTATTAATGTTGAGCGTGCGTTGAAACACAAAGTACGAAATATTTTTTCTGACAAACTTACTTTTAGCGAATCGATTCACTACTCATTCTACGGTGCTGACGAAATTGCGCTTTTCAAACTTCCCCAGGAGTTACACATGGAAATTGAAAATCCACTTTCAATAGACCAAACCTACATGCGCATCACCATGTTGCCGCATTTATTAAAAGCAACGCTACGCAATCTCACTCACCGTCCAAAGGTTATGCAGTATGAAATTGGACGCACTTATATAAAGCGAAACGAGCACTTCCCCCTTGAGGAGAAATTTATCGCGGGCGTGGTTGCTGAACAAAAAGGAATTGGTACATTCTATGACGCACTCGGAGCACTCAAGACGTTTTTGCACGAGTTCGGTGCAAAAGATGTGCATATCAAGGAATCGGCTACACCGGCTCCGTATGCGCATCCAAAAGCGAGCGCAGATATATTTAGCGGAGATATTTTGATTGCGACGGTATATGAGGTGCATCCGGAAGTTATGCGCGCGTTGGATGCGGGCGCGAGCGAAGCGAGCGCCTTCGAGATCAACTACACTCACCTCATTCAGGCGGGTCAGAAAGAAATTACCTACAAGCCAATTCCAAAATTCCCCGGCATTGAAATTGACGTCTCCGTACTGGTCGATCAGCACACTCATGTGGGAGATATTGAGCGACTTATCTCCGCAGCAAATGATGGACTGATTTCACAGATCAAGCTGGTGGATATTTTCATGGATCACGCTTCATTGGGCGAGGGCAAAAAATCTCTCACCTTCCGCGTCATGCTCCAATCAAACGAACGAACGCTTACTGATGAGGAGATGCGCCAGGTTCAGGAAGCAATCGCCGGGAAAGTGACCACTGCCGGATACTCCATTCGCTAAAATCGCCTAAAAATGCTACAATAATGCGATGGGTAAATAGATTTTCTTGCATATGCAGAATATTCCTGTTATACCCTGAATTGTATTTTTTTAGATATTCATTGAATTGAAGAACCTCAAGAAATTCTGGAAGATCGGTCGCAAGGAGTTTAATACCCAATACTTCGATATTTCTAAGGATGGGGATTTAGTTATTTTCGAGGGAAATTACCAATACAACGTCCGTGAGCTCGCAGAAAAGTTTGGTACTCCGCTCAAGGTCATGTTGCCTTATGTTATTGAACAGCGCGTAGAAGACCTCATGGATCTCTTTGACGATGTCATCCGTGAATACCGCTATAAGGGACAGTTCTACTATCACTATCCGATGAAGGTGAATCAGAATCGCGAATTTGTGCTACCAATCGTCAGTGAAGGAGGAAATCTTGAGACGACTTCCGCAAATGAACTTTGGGTGGTGAAGCGTATGTGGGAGCAGCACCGTTTTAATTCTCGCATTAAAGTTATATGTAACGGCCCAAAGACTCCGCAGTATTTGGCATTGATTGAAGAGCTTAAATTAAATGGACTGGATATCGTCCCAATTATTGAAGATTTATCCGAGATGGAGGCGCTTCAGAAATATCGTGGCCAGGTAGGTGTACGCGTCGATATTGATGTGAAAGTAAATTCATATTGGGATAAGCGTATCGATCGCTTTGGACTCCAGGTAGATGAATTATGGTCACTGGGAAAAATTAAAAATCTCACGACCCTTCACTATCATGCCGGTTCAGAAATTATGAAAGAGGCAGATATTATTCGTCCCCTCAAGCGTGCGATGGAAATTTACAAACGCCTTAAGCAGATGAATCCTTCTTTGGATACGATTGATATTGGTGGCGGCTTCCCTGGAAACTATATGGGCAAGCGCATCTTTACTACTAAGAGCGTCGTTAATACGATTATTCGTTTCTTAGATAAATTCTGCCGCGAACATGAGGTGCAGCCTCCAAACATTATCTGTGAGTGGGGCTCATACGTCGTCTCACCAGCTCAGATGACTATTTTTTCTGTCATTAGCCAGAAAGAAATTCCAAAAGCAGTCGCCAAGCAGTGGTATGTAATGGATGGAAGTTTTCAGACTCACCTGCTCGACACTTGGGCAATTCACAAACAATGGCATCATGTACCGGTCAACAATGCGCTCAACACAAAAATGACACGCACATGGTTGGCAGGACTTTCTTGTGATTCCGATGATAAATATACGGCCGGTGGAAGTTATATTTTATTGCCACGACTGGAAGATCTCGAGCCAAATGAAAAACAATACGTTGCGTTCTTGAACACGGGAAATTATCAGGATGGATTTACCAATCATCACTGTCTTAATGCTGCTCCTGCAAAAGTCATTTGCCAAAATGGTGACGTGACCTTGGTAAAAAAGCGTGAGACCGCAGATGAGGTCGGAAAGCAGTTCGGCTGGTAGCCCACTCGCAACAACTAAATAACACACCAAACCTGAACCAGACTTCTTCATGGTATTTTTGTCAATAATGTTTGCCACGTTTTGTTGTTCAAACGGTATAATACACGGGTATGAAAAAACTCACCTTACGTGAACGGATGCGCGAAAGATTTTCTCACATAGAGAAGACGCTCCAGGGCGATCGCCCTTCCAAAGCAAAACGATTTTTTTTATGGCTCGTGATCATCGGCGTTGCCGCCACTTTGGTAGGTCTATTTTTATTTACCGTTGCAATCGCCGTACTTTCAGTAGGACTTCCGGATGTACGACAATTTGATTCGCTCGCGGGAATTGAGTCCACCGTAATTTTTGATCGCGAGGGAGGTATTTTATATACCGTGCACGGTGAAGAAAATCGCAAATATGTACCACTCGACCAGATCGCGCCCTATTTGCAAAAAGCAACCATCTCAATTGAAGACGATGCATTTTATGCTCATAGTGGATTTGATATCCCTGGTATCGTGCGTGCAGTTTTACATGAAGCATTCGGATTTGGTATCCCAAGTGGTGGATCAACCATTACACAGCAGTTGGCAAAAAATGCTTTTTTAACACGGGAACATAGCTACACGAGAAAATTAAAAGAGTTGATTATTGCCGTGAGATTGGAACGTGCATATGATAAAGATAAAATTCTCGAGTTGTATTTAAACCGCATCCCTTACGGACAAAATGCCTACGGTGCAGAAATGGCGGCTCAATTATATTTTAATAAATCAGCACGCGAATTAACGTTACCTGAATCAGTTGTGCTTGCGGCACTTCCTAATGCTCCTACCTACTACTCTCCCTATGGCTCTCATGAATTTTCTAGTTTAGATCGTACGTTCACTGCAGATGAGTTTGGGGGGAAGGTGCCTAAACTCGAAGAATTGGATTCAAAAGATTACACTATCGGCTTGCTTGGAAAGGATGTAGATATGGGTGATGGACGAAAAATATTCGTTCCGGGTCGTGCAAATGTAATTTTGCGACGCATGGCGGAACTGGGAAATATCACACAACAACAATTAGAAGAATCCAACAAAGCACTCGCAAGCATTGAGTTCACTCGATATCGCGAGACAATTCGCGCACCACATTTTGTATTTGAAATTCGTCGACAGTTAGAAGAAAAATTTGGGAAAGATATTGTCGCGCAAGGAGGAATGCGTGTATACACAACGCTCAATCCAAAGTATCAAGATGCAGCAGAACAAGCAGTCGCGGATCAAATTAAAATAAGCAAAGATCGTCATGGAGTCACCACGGGCGCGCTGTATTCTATCGATACAAAAACGGGGGAGGTCTTAGCTATGGTCGGCTCCGCAGATTATTTCGACCTTGAGGCTCACGGAAATGTGAATCATGTTTTTTCTAAATTACAGCCGGGCTCAAGTTTCAAACCGATTGTCTATGCGAAAGCATTTTTGAATGGATATGCACCCGCTACGGTGATTTACGATACGCCGACGGATTTTGGTGGAGGATATAGACCTGATAATTACGAAGGTGGTTTCCGTGGCCCGATGAGTATTCGCCAAGCGCTGGGGCAATCACGTAACTTGCCAGCACTGAAAGCATATTTTATGGCTGGGCAGCAGCAGGAACTAATCCCGTTCGCAAGAAAAATGGGGCTTGAATCATTAAATGAAAATGGCGACTACGGTCCCCCGCTCGCCATTGGTGCGGGTGAGGTAACGTTGGCTGAAATGGTGCAGGCATTTTCTGTCTTCGCAAATAATGGAGTAAAGCGAACTCCGTACGACATCGTAAAAGTAGTAGATCGTGAGGGCACCATTATGTATGAACGCCATCCAGAAGAAAATGTTGAAGAAACCATACTCGATCCACAAGTTGCCTACGAAATTACCAGTATTCTCACGGATAAAAGCGTGTGGCTTGGTGGAAATTTAAATGTGCCTGGACATACAACTGGTGCAAAGACGGGAACAAGTAATAAAGAAATTAGTAAGAATAAAATTCTGCCTTCTAATTTGTGGACAATGGGATATTCCACTTCCGTGGTCACCGGTGTCTGGACGGGAAATAGTGACGGCTCTGCGCTCAAACCAAATGCAGATGGATACACCGTTTCTGCTCCGATCTGGGCGAACTACATGAAGAAAGTCCACGAAGGAAAACCTGATGATAAATTTGAAATACCTGCGGGAATTAAAACGATGGGAGTTGCCAAGGCATCAGGAAAATTAATAACTGATGTAACTCCTCTCACTGGTCGCGTGACGGATATTTTCGCAAGCTTTGCCGTACCTACCGAGCCCGATGATATTTATGTGCAAGTTGAGGTGGTGAAACAAGATGGCCTATTGCCAAACGAATTCACGCCGCCCGATCAAATTGAAAAACGTGTTTTTATGAATCATCACGATCCGCTTACCAGTTTCCCTAACTGGCTTGCGGGTATTAAACAATGGGTTAAAGGATCTCGTGAAAAAGATTCAAACTCAATCGCTGATTTCCCTCCGACAGAAAAGACAAAATTATATAGTGCTAAAACTGCCGACAGCGTGCCCACGATTCAGATCACTTCTCCGGCTGCGTACTCCACGGCAACTGAGCAAAAAGTGAATGTCTCGGTAAAGTTCAGCGCACCCAATGGTGTGGATAAAATTTCTTACTATTTGGATGATCGCACCACTCCGTATGTTACCAAGCGTAAAGCGCCGTTCGATGGCTGGGTAAAATTCCCTAAGACAGCAACATCGGGTACACATATTATTTCAGTAAAAATTACTGATAAATTAGGATACGCTGCCGAGGCAAGGATTGAGGTGAACTATGACGCTACCGCTGCTGCCGCAAATCCCTCTTCGTCGTCTGCAGATGAAGAGGTTATCCCCGTCGACTCCCCTGCAGCTGAAACTACCCCGCTCGGACTACCTGTAGACCTCCCCAAGTTCACCATCCCTTGATCACCCTAACGGGAAGCCTTCTTTCTGAAGCTGCATAATAATTTTTCGGGCACGATCTTTTTTTATAGAAAGTTTTGCGACTAAATGCTGGGTAATTTTTTCTTTCGAAGTTTTTTTATTTTTCAAAATAAATCGCAGCGCCTCTCCCCTTACCTGACGATCCGAGCCCGCAAATTTTGATTGTTTTTTGTAGTGTTTACTTCTGCGGGAAGGATTGACCATCTTCTTTTTAAGCATCGTTCCGTAATCCATAAGTGCGTAATACCAGTCGCGCGGATTTTTTGTATCGAGCGTTTTTTGTACTAATTCTAAAATAACTTTGTCATCAATATTTTCTTCATTGGGAAAAAATTCATGCAGAAACACCGTACGGATATTTGTCTCAATAAATACCGTGGGTAGATTATAAGCAAAAGCCGCAATCGAACACGCCGTGTTATAACCAATACCAGGAAGATCATCTAACTCCTCTACCGTCTGCGGCAAAACGCCACCCCGCTCATCCATTACTATTTGTGCAATTCTCCACAAATATAATGCCCGTCGGTTATATCCCATCCCCTGCCATTCAATAAGTACCTCATTTTTATCTGCCTGAGCCAGCGACTTAAAATCGGGGAACTTTTTTACAAACAAATCAAAACGCTCCAGCACGCGCGTAACTTGCGTTTGCTGGAGCATTATTTCCGAAACAAGAATTCTGTAAGGATCGTGTGCCTTCCTCCATGGAAGATCTCGACCCTGCGTTTTATAAAACGCTAAAACTTTTTTCTGAAAAGCAGAAAAATCATGCATGATGATGAGCTGAACCTTTTTGCATGCTTGCTACCAAAGCCCAAACACCAACTACCAAATGAAGAACCGTGTCAGTTGGATTCTGAAGCATAGCACCCATGAAATCTTTACCCTCATATACAGGACCGAAAGCTGAATAAACTCCAAAAAACAAAGCTACCAAACCTACCACCATTACGAGCGGCTTCTGAACTGAAGCGGGAAATGCAGCACCTGCAATCAAAGCAACGACACCAAGTACCAAGTGTGCCCAGTTTTCGTATTTATCAAAAACCCAAGCAGCACCGAATACACTATGTTCTGCGTCTGGTCCGATCACACCGACCCATCCGAGGATGGCGAGGAGAACGAGCACAGCACCTCCGATAAAGAGAAACTGTTTGGAATTCATAAATAAGGTGTAATTAAATAATAAAAGAACCCTTATCTTTGCATGTTATTGTAACAGATATTTTTCTATCTGCAGCATTTGACAGAGTGGCATTTAATATTTTATTATCTGCTACCTCATGGCACCACGCACTATGGAAAGTTTTCGTCGCCATCGCGGCAAAAAAAACGAAGTACCCGCTAAGGGTCGAGAATTTAATATACTTGATCCTCATTTTAGTGGACACGGTGAAGTAAGCATTGATGACAAGGGACGATTTTCTTTTAAAGAAAAAATGCTCCCGACAAGAAATGCTGGACCAGAACAAGGGAGTGCATTTACGCCCATATGTTTTACATTTTTAGATGTTCCGCTCGTCGCCTATGTGCCTCATGCACTACTGATGTCTGCTGCAGAAATAAATGACGCAGAAGTAGGACATGCACTGAGCACAGATAAAATTTATAGACTTCTAATTCCACAAAAATTCCGCTCACGTCTTAATTTACCAACCGCACAGGGAACAACCGTCGCAAATGGCACGAAGGTTTTTATTGTAGGTATGGGTGATTTTTTTATTGCGCTTAATGCCGAAGACCGCGATCGCTTCATACATACGATAACTGGTTTCAGAGCTGACAATCCAATTCAAAACATTATAAAACCGACAACTGACCGTGAACCTCGCGTGTCAGGCAAAGGGCACGAGACACTCAAGCCCATAGAAATTACTATTAATTTAAAGGATGTGCCTGATCTCGCTGCGACAGTACGGTCACTTGTAGCTCAGGTATTGGATCGCGTGGGTGCTGAACAAATAGATAATCGTAGAAGATTATTACTCACACTAGAAGTGCCCTCCCCTAGTGGCAGACCACGAAAACCGAAGAAAGAAAAATAATGTATACTGCTCACGCTCTCATATACAGATATCAGTATTACCTTCGGGGTGTCGTATAACGGCTATTATACATGGCTGGGGGTCATGTGAACCGGGTTCAATTCCCGGCACCCCGACCAAGCTCTTGAGCAAGGAGCAAAGCGACGAAGCGAAAGGCTTGGGAGGCTGTCCTGTAAGGGCACCCCGACCAAGAGCATGAGCACAAGTCAACTCATTAACTATGATAAAGAAACTTTTTGAAGACGACTGGATTATCGCAGTGGACAAACCTCCACGCGTACACTCTGTACCCGATGGAAATGATCCAAAGGCGGAGAGCCTAGTTCAGCTAATTCAAAAAGACTACCCAACTAAAGAATATACGCCCTACGTATTGCACCGCTTGGACTATGAAACTTCCGGCGTTGTACTGCTCGGCAAGTACGAGCATGATCGCGAGATACTCACTACCATTCTGCGCAACGAAAGCACAAAGAAAACATATACCGCACTGACCAAAAATGTCCCCGAGCCCCGCAACGGCAACATCTTTAAAAAGCTACCGTCCCGCTACACCGGTACACTAGTAGAGGCGCACACGGCATATAACGTCACGCGCATTTTCCCCAAGGGCGAGTTTAGTATTATTGAGGCGACAATTTCCACCGGTCGCAAACATCAGATCCGCCGCCATCTTGCGGCCATCGGCTGCCCCGTCATTATGGATGACCTCTACGGCGACAAAAAATTTAATCAAAAATTTAGAAAGATCGTCCGCCTCGGCCGCCAATTTCTCCACGCCTCACGCATCGACTTCACTCACCCGTTCACACAAAAAAAGACCCATGTGCGCAGTCCGCTTCCCATGGATCTTTTAGTTACAATCAAACGAATTTCAGGAACTATGCCCGCTCCGCGTACTCGCCCGTCTCGGTATTAATACGGATCGACTCGCCTTCCTGAATAAACAATGGAACCTGAACCACAAATCCCGTCTCAAGTGTCGCGGCTTTTGTTCCACCTGTCGCCGTGTCACCTTTTACACCTGGAGTAGTCTCAGTAATTTTCAACTCAACTTTTGGAGGAAGCTCCACACCAATAGGATTATTTTCGTAGCGTGTCACTATCGTGTCGCATCCTTCTTTCAAAAATTTAATCTGCTCTT
>JAGOUV010000003.1:0-101447 GCA_018061065.1 Candidatus Altimarinota bacterium
AAGAAGTCGGCTCACTTCAATCTGCAAGTGTGGGGGTCGTACAAGTCTTGGCACCAAATTCTACCGATATTTCAGACTACGGCACCTACGACACCTCTAAGATCGAAAAAGAGGTTATGGTAACGGTAAAGGCGGCATTTGTACTTAAGTAAATCAAGCATATGATCGTCTTTGACGGGGTCACAAAACGCTACGGAAACCGCACTATTTTGGATGAGATAAGTTTGTCGATTCGTCCGGGTGAGTTCATTTCGATTGTGGGAAATTCCGGCAGTGGCAAGACGACAATTATCAAACTAATTCTGGGAATCGAAACTCCTACGGAGGGCAGTGTGTTTGTGGAAGGCCGCAACGCAACAGGGCTGAAACCGCATGAGGTTCAGCATATGCGCAAACTCATGGGTTGTATTTTTCAGGATGCAAAGTTGCTCGCAGATAAAACGGTTTTTGAAAATGTTGCATTTCCGCTCGAGCTCACTGGCTATAGCCTGGCACAGATTTCCGAGATGGTGCCCGCCGCACTGCGAGAAATTGGCATTGAGCATATTCAAGACAACTACCCCCACCAAATTTCCGGAGGTGAGGCTCAGCGTGTCGCGCTGGCGCGCGCAATAGTTCATCGACCACGATTCATTCTAGCCGACGAGCCCACCGGGCACCTAGATAGTGAAAATGCAAAAATGGTCATCAAGCAGCTCGTGAAATTTCACCTACAAGGCATGACGGTACTTCTCACCACGCACAATCGACCGCTCGTGGATTTAGTAGGGCAAAAGGTACTGCACTTGGAAAATGGCATATTAGTCTAAGGATTTTCCGTATTCTCTCTTCCCTGTTCACTAGTCGATGTGTTACCCTTTTGACGTAATTATATGGCACACGTAGAACCCGTTTTAGAGTTCAAAAATAAAACTGATAAGGAAATTGCGCGCGTACTGGCTGAAAACAAGCTCAGTTTAACTGTTGATGAAATTAAGAAAGTGGTGAAGATGCTCGGACGCAATCCGACCCTTACAGAAGCCACCGTATGGAATATTCAGGGCTCGGAACATTGTTCATATAAATCAAGCAGACGACATCTCAAGATGCTGCCCACCGACGGACCGAATGTAATTTTGGGTCCAAGCGAAGATTCAGGAATTATTGAAATTGCAAAAGAACCGGGCAAACGCGGCAAACGTTTTGGCATCGTGGTATCTCATGAAAGTCACAATCATCCCTCACAAGTTGTTCCCTATGAAGGATCGGCAACCGGCGTTGGCGGATGTGTCCGTGATGTTCTATGTATGGGTGCGCGCGTTATTGCAAGCGGTGACGGCCTGCGTTTTGGTGAACTCAAACGCCCAGAAACAACCTATATAGCAAATGAAGTTATCAGCGGCGTTGGCGGCTACGGAAATCCCATTGGTGTATCAAATTTAGCGGGTGATACGTACTTCAATAAAAGCTTTAACGACAACTGTTTAGTAAATGTGGTGAG
Source organism: Candidatus Altimarinota bacterium (assembly GCA_018061065.1). Lineage (GTDB taxonomy): Bacteria > Patescibacteriota > Gracilibacteria > UBA1369 > UM-FILTER-53-11 > JAGOUV01. The sequence goes on from JAGOUV010000003.1 coordinate 1,481, forward strand.
CTTAGGAGTATTGAGGGAAGATGAGCTGATTCACTCCCGTGCGCCACAGAGTGCCGGCGAGCGTGGTTACGAGATTATTATTGTGGGAAAGCCTACGGACTATAGCGGCATGGGCGGCGCAGCGTTTGCTTCTTTGAAATTGCAGGAGTCTGACAAGGAAAAAAATAAGGGCGCGGTACAAGAGCCCAATCCTTTCTTGAAGCGTCATATCATGCAGTCGACGTATGAGTTATTTGAGATTTTTAAGGAAAAAGGAATTCTTGAGCGCGTAGGTTTTAAAGATATGGGCGCGGGCGGAATCATGTGTGCAACAGTTGAGATGGTGGCACATGGCGGCTATGGCGCAGATATTGATGTAAATAAAATTCACACGGCTATGGAGGGATTGCCTCCTCATGTCATTGCGTGCAGCGAGACTCAGGAGCGCATGTGTTGGATTGTACCTAAGGATTACACCAAGCTCGTGCTCGATCACTATAACAAGACATGGGACTTACCAAATGTTGCGAAAGGCGCATGTGCAAGCGTTGTTGGACGTGTCACAAAAGGCAACTACGTGCTCACCTACAATGGCACAAAAATCTGTGATGCAAAAGCTTCCGCTATTACCGAAGGACTTTCATACAATCGTCCGTACAAGGAAAAACGTGTCGCCCATAAAGAGCCTAAGCTGGCTCAGCCACGAGATTTGGGAAAGACATTGATGGAGTTATTGGCGCATGAAAATATTGCCTGCAAGGTGCCGGTGTATGAGTCGTATGACAAAGATGTCCAGGGACTCACGGTTATTGAAGCGGGTGAAGCTGATGCAGGTGTTATGGCACCGCTGCGAAATCGCGATGATGTCGATGAAACTATGAAGAAAATTGGTGTGGCACTGAAGATGGATGCAAATCCACGCTATGGCCAGATCGACCCCTACTGGCAAGCGGCAAACGCAGTCGTGGAGGGTTGCAGAAATGTTGCAGCAGTGGGAGCAGTTCCAATTTGTATTACTGACTGTTTAAACTACGGAAATCCAGAAGTTCCCGATCAAATGTATCAGTTTGTACGTGGCGTGGAGGGTATTACTGATGCGCTTAAAGGCGTGGGACTGAGACTTCCTCCCGCACCTATTGAGAAGCCAAAGAAAAAAGATAAAGGCAAGAAAAAGCCCGAGCCAGAGGCAACGTTTGTTCCCCTTCCATGTATCTCAGGAAATGTAAGTTTATATAATGTTTCTGATAAAAATGCGATCGCACCACAGGCGGTCATTGCAACTATTGGAAAAATGGATGATGTGAGCCGCGCCATTACCATGAAGATCAAGTCTCATGGTTCCACGCTATTTATGATTGGTCCCCGCAAAGATGAGTTGGGAGGAAGTGCATATTATGACCTTATGGGTGAATTAGGAGCGAATATTCCGCAGCCGGATTTCAAGGAAGCGTCAGCAGAAATTCACCTTGTTGCTGATTTAATTAGTGCAGATTTAGTTGAGAGCGCTCATGATATCTCTGACGGTGGACTTGCAGTCGCCGTGAGCGAAATGTGTTTTGGCGGCAGTGGTCAGGGAAATATCGGTGCAAAAATTGATATTACAAAAATCGCTGAGAGAAAGCTAAAAACGAAGGGCAAGAAAACTATCACGAGCTTTAACATGGATATGAGATCTGATACAAAACTCTTTTCCGAAACAGGTGGTTTCGTATTGGAAGTGAGCCGAAACAATGTAAAGAAAGCAGTTGATATGGCACGAAAAGCAGGCGTTGCTCTCATTAAGATTGGCTTCACTACACAGAAAAATAACTTTATCGTCTTTGAGCAAGGTAAAGAAATTATCAACCTTAAACTTCCCGCAATGCGTCATGCATGGCTCAGTGGATTACGTCATAAATTGTCAGCATAATTTTTTCTATGCATAAAATTGCCGTTATTTTATTTCCGGGTTTGAATACTGAGCAGGAGACCTTCCGCGAGATTGCCGCAGCAGGCATGAAGCCTTTTTATGTGAGATGGAATGAGAATCCAAGTGTATTGGAAAAATGCGATGGCATGGTAATTGGCGGTGGATTTTCTTATGAAGATCGTGGACGCGCAGGCATTATCGCCTCGCTTGATCCCATGATGGATGCAGTACGGAAACAGGCTCACGCAGGCAAACCGCTTTTAGGTATCTGTAACGGTGCACAAATTGTGGTGGAATCGGGCTTAGTACCAGGCGTAGAGGGTGACAAGTTGGCCGTATCGCTCGCTCGCAACAAACGAATTCAAAATGGAAAAGTGTTAGGAACGGGTTACTACAATGCTTGGGGGCATATCAAATGCACGACTGACCCTACATCCTGCTTCTTTACCTATAACATGAAAGAAGGCGAGATATTGTATGCTCCGATTGCTCATGGTGAAGGCCGATTTACGACCGACATTCCTGATTTGATGATGCAGCTACGCGACCGCGGACAGATGCCGTTTAGATACTGCACTACACAGGGCGTTATTATCGATGAATTTCCTACTAATCCAAATGGCGCAGCGTTTAATGCAGCTGCACTATGTAATCCGCAGGGAAATGTAATGGCTATTATGCCTCATCCAGAACGTGCGGAAGAAGCGAGCAAGAAATTATTTGGCTCACTTAAGAGTGCATTAGATGCAGGCGGCGTGAAATCAAAACGCGCTAAGTTAATCGTTAAAATTCCTACAGAAAAAATCGAGAATTATGAAGCTGCTAAAAATGCAATTCAGTTTTTGGTGAGTTTAAAAATCACCGATAATGAAAAAGAAACTTTTGAGATGGCAATTAAGCGAATGGGAATTGAAGATGTAAAACTCATGCGTGAAACTCATATTGAATTGGCGTTTAAAGGCGCCGTTCCCGAGCTTCCAAAAACAGTAAAAACCCTTATACAAAGCGGCTTATTCCTCAATACGAATAAGGAATCAGCGAAGATAGTGCAGGGCAAAAAACAGTTTACCTATGGGGGTTCAAAAGGCACGCTCACTCCCCTGACTCTTGAAAAAGATGCAGGTTTTGTGCGCCGTCTTCTGGTGCGCGAGCGTCCCGATTTCCTTGGTATTTCTAAGCGTGATACTGCGGTAAAACAATTAAAATTAGACAAGCTTTCTGACGTGCATTTTGGAACATTATGGACAATCGTATTGCCGGGCAAGAATCAAAAAAATGCTGATCTGACATTCAAAAAACTGCTTGAATCACATCTTTTTGCCAATCCACACCGACACGAAACGTTTGCGTATTAATCAACGCTGAACCAGTACTAAGAAACATTTTCGCACCGCGCGAGGTTTTTTTATTGCCAAGAAAAACCCACGGTGCTATGCCGGATATAGATCCTTACTCCATAACTCGCAAGAAAATGGCATTTTTTTCGATCATTTTCAGCGTCGTCAGTTTAGGCTCTATTCTACTTACACTCATCGCTCTCTACCGACTGTATCGCTACATTCACCGATATCGTTTTTCCGAATCTAAATACACCCTTCTCTTTGGATTTATACATCTGAGATGGATCGCTGCTGCATATTTCATATGCATCATGATGTGGACAACGTTCACCTATTTAATCACTTCACCGTGATCCCTATGACTACTACATCAGACAATGCCAATCGTTACTTTAAGGGTCAGCTTCCCAATGAAGAAGTGCTTTGTTTTACACGAAAACACTGGATGGTCATCATGCCGTATTTTGTAGGTTTGGGGTTGGTTTTTAGCACTATTATTCTCTCGATGACACTGATTAATTTTAAAGAATTAAATTCATTTTTAGGTGATGTCCCTTACCACATGCTTATGTTTTTAGGGACAACTATTCTCACGTATTTATTGCATCTTTCGTTTATAAAAATTCTCAATTACTACCTCAAGACGGTCATTGTTACGAATATGCGTATTATCGATATGAATAAGACGCTGTTTTTTTGTGATAGAAAAGACACGATCGACCTGGGAGAAGTGCAAGATATTTCAATGGGAAGAGAGGGCATTATTCACACGCTGTTTGATTATGGTGAGATAAATATTACGCTCTCTGCAAGTGCACAGACGAAAATATTACATTACATTCCCAATCCCAATTACTATTTCAGGAAAATTGTAAAAACGAAACAGGCATATGTATCTCAATTTATGACCCAGAATTTTGAGGCACAGCGCATTCAAGAAGCCCAAGCCAATGAGCTGCAAATGGCTGCTATTAGCGCTATTTCTGTAGGGTGAACGTGCTGTCAGTGAGGGTGATGTTCCAGGAGGGAACCGTAACCTCGCGGTGATCACAGGACTCAACGTGACCCGCGAGCGTTGCGTTAAGACCAAGCTGTTTTGCCAAATCTACAATCCGCTGTCCTTCTTCAGCAGTACGGGTAAAGATTGCATACCCCACACCATAGTTAAAAATTTCGATCATCTGCTGCGTAGTGAGCTCAAGCTGCTCTTGAACAAAGGTGAAAATTTCAGGAACAGGGAGTGGAGTTTCAATGACGTAACGTAATGTCTGCTTAGGACGCATGAGTTTTTGCCAACCGTGACCTGAGATGGGTTCGATATTGGTTGGCTGAATACCCGCCTCTAAAATGCTTTGAATAAGCGGTGTATAGAGAACAGACGGCGCATTTAATCCTTCCCAATATTCCTTTCCGCTGGGAAGTTTCGTGCGATAGCCGTGAGGAAGTTTTTCTGCAAGCGCACGGAGCGTCGTATAGCCATTTTCATGGGGGCCTGAACTTTGAACAAAAACAATGTGATCGCCGCTCGCGAGCTGTTCACTGGAGACGGGATTTTTTCCTGCAGGCATAAGGCCAAAAAGAGCTCCCGCAATATCCATCTTACCCTCAACTAATTTATTTTTTAGCTGAGGAGTTTCGCCGGAGAAATACACACAACCAACCTGCTTACATCCCTCTACAAAGCCATTGAGGAAGCCCGTCATAAACTGTTCATGAAAAACAAGTTCGGGCTGAGCAGAAGGAAGATAGAGCGAAATTAAAATTGTCTGCATGCCAGAAGAAGCGGCGTCGTTGGTCATGACTGCCACAGTTTTGATTCCAATATTGTACCAAAATTGCTCAAGCTCTTGAGGAGTGAGATCGTCAGGGCGGGCATCATCTGCGGTACCGAGCCCTTCGGGTAACAGCGTTATCGAGAGGTGTTCCGCGCCCATCTTTAGAAACGGCTTTAGGTCGAGCTGAAAAACGTTCGCGCTTGCCCCTAAGCGATTATTGGGAATAAAACCGTATTTTTCTGCAAAACGCATGGTGCGCTGACCCGCTTGTATAAAGGCACTTTTAGCCTTATCTAGGACGTTATAGTCTACGTGCTCGACTTTTTTAGGTGCTGTCACGGGGGCATTGTAGCAGCTTTTTCATGTTTTTTTCATAAAAATTTCATCTTCATTTGATATAAGAGGAGCCATGGAAAAAGATGAATTGAAAGTGATGAGGAAAGCAGATGGCTATTACCCTGAATTATTAAAGGGCATTCCCGATGCCCCACAACAGCTTTTTTGCCTAGGTGATGCGACGATTCTGAGTGGAGCAGCTATGTTTGTGGCGATCGTGGGAACGCGGCGGGCGACTGATTATGGCCTGCACATGGCACATCAAATAGCGGCTGAGCTGGCGGCGGCGGGCTGTGTGATTGTGAGTGGTTTGGCGTATGGGATAGATGCTGCGGCGCACGAAGGTGCGCTCGATGGCGGTGGCACGACTATAGCGGTGCTCGGGAGTGGACATGAACATGTAGAGCGACATACAAACAAACTTTTGGCACAGGAAATCCGGAAACGTGGCTGCATTATTAGTGAATATCAACCCGCGATGGCGCCGCATAGAGGAACCTTTCCCCAGCGAAATCGCATCATTGCGGGACTCTCACATGCCACCGTAGTTATAGAGGCGCCACATGCATCTGGAGCGCTTATTACTGCACGTCACGCAATCGACTACGGCCGTGAAATCTGCGCGGTGCCGGGAAGCGTGATGCATGAAAATAACTCGGGGACACACGCGTTGATTCAAAAAGGTGAGGCGGCGCTCGTGACGAGCGCACGCGATATTATTGCCTTGCTGGAGCTCAACCCCTCAATTGAAAAAGCTTCCGCCACTCCCCTGTCTTCATTATCAGAATACGAACGCACGGTACTGGAAGCGCTCACCACAAAAACAACATCACTGGAGCAACTACATCAGCACGTTTCATTACATCAAAGCAAACTACAAAGCACGCTCTCTCACCTAGAGCTTAAACAGCTCATTACGATTCGCGGAGATCAGATATTTGTCACACGCTGAACTTCCTCCAATGTCGTTATACCCGCCAAAACCTTTAACACACCGTCTTCTAACATCGTGAGCATGCCTTTCGTACGCGCTACTTTCATAAGTTCTCCCGGCGTTTTATTTTGCAACACTGCTTCGCGCAGCTCCTCGTCAAAATGCAACACCTCGGAAATAATTACCTGACCGCGATATCCTGTTACATTACAGATTTCACAGCCTTTTGCTGAGTACATCTCTGCAGGCAACTCCAATGATAAACCCGGCTGCGTCTCCTTAATTTTTCCAATAATTCCCGATAGATGATTTTGCTCCGGCTCAGTGAGGGGACGTGCCACACGGCAGACATCACACAGACGTCGTACCAAGCGCTGCGCCGCGACAATAGACAAAGCAGGCGCCAACATGAGGGGAGAAACTCCCATCGTCACCATACGTGTTATCGTCTCAATAGCGCTGTTCGTATGCAATGTAGAAAGGAGCACATGACCCGTGAGCGCCGCTTGCACCGCTACCTGAGCTGTCTCCAAATCTCTAATTTCACCAATCATTACCACGTCAGGATCATGACGCAAAATTGCGCGTAACCCATCGGCAAAGGTATATCCATTTTTTTCATTAATTTGACTCTGTATTACTCCTTTCAAATGATATTCAATCGGATCTTCCAGTGTCACAATCTTCACGTCTGGTGTATTTAAAGCCGTTAATACCACATACAGACTTGTCGTCTTACCTGAACCCGTAGGACCTGTAACGAGCACCATACCCTGTGAAAGATCCTGTGCGCTCTTGAGAATCTGCATTGAGCGACCGGTAAATCCCAGTGAATCCAGCGAATCAAAATGTTTTCCATTATCCAAAATACGACAGACAAATGACTCTCCATACTCCAGCGGAATCGCGGAGACACGAACATCAATCTTGCGATCATTTACGAGAAATCGGAAGCGCCCATCCTGCGGCATATTTTTCACATTCAACTTCATTCCCGCCTTATATTTCAATTGACTCACAATGCGCTCAGAGGCCTCATGTGAAACTGAAAACACTTCATGAAGCACTCCATCAATACGAAAACGCAAACGACAATCATGCTCTTGCTGTTCATAGTGAACATCAGAAGCACCTGCTTTTATAGCTGACACGTTGATGGCATTGAGTGCATCCTCAGCTGGCAATGCCTCTATTTTTTCTTTTAAATAAGCCAAATTCTCAAGCTCTTTTTCATACGTTATCGACTTTTCTTCAACCACATTTTTTGTTTCTTCTAATTTTTGTTTGTACTGATCTGAGGCATATAATTTTTGTGCGTCAGCAATTCCTGAACTAGAAGCAATTTCCACACTCACGGTGTATCCGTTTGCCACAAACTCTGCGATGAGTGCTTTTGTTTCTGCTTTTTCTGGATCAGCCACTGCTGCTTTCACTTTTTTGCCCGTTTTATAAAACAACATGAACGCCGCTGCCTGCGCTTTTTCCAATGGCACCAAGTGCAAAATATCTGGATTGATCGGGAATCCCGCAATATCCACATACGGTAGCTTCGACTGTTTTGCTTTTTCTAACGCAACCTTTTCTTCCAACTGGCGATTAATGTACGTCAGCGCCTGAGTTGAATCATTGAAGGTAACTGCGGAAGGCCCGTTTTGATGTGTTGGATCGGTAGACATTTGTTTTTATTTATCTGTTCATTCTACCATATTTTCAGGTTAGATTGAAGCCTTAAGCCCTGTTTTGGGCTCGAGCGTATTTGACATAATCCCCTATTTGTATTACGTTACTCTCTTGATATGGAGAAACCACGCTATATTGATGTATGTATCCCCACCGCAACCGGTGTCGAAATTGACCCGGAGAGCGTAGCTGTTATGACGAGTTTTGAAGTACCTCTTGAATTAGAATTTTTTGAAGACGCCGAAATTGCTCTCGATGGTAATGTGCTTGGATCGGAAGACGAGCTTCCTTTAGTAATAGAAACTAGTCACATCCGACTACAATTTCCTGATACTCCCGAAGCACGAGAATATCTATTAAAAATGAGAGCTGAAATTAAAGCAGTAATGGGAACAATTGAGTTTGGTGTAGAAGCAGACTCAAATGCTGACGGACAAGATGACCCCGAAGCGGAAGTTATTATAGAAGCTCCACAGCAAAAGAAAGCAACTCCCACAAAAAAACCTCCTGATCGAACAGGGGCGTTATTTGAAACAATCGATGAAGAATTAGGATTTTGGGATGATGTTGAAGCTCCTGACGTGGATGCGTGGAATAGTGCTGCAGCAAGATCAAGATTGAGGGATGCTGATACCAGCAAAAAGGCCTCGAGAATTTCTCCCAAGGCCTTTTAAATATTCGTTTTTCGCACCTACTATTTCACTCTTCGCATCGCCTCCACGATGATCTGTGCATCGGTTTCGGTGATGCCTTCAATATACGTAAGGTCTTTTACTGACAAGCCTTTCAACTGTTCCACATTAGTAAGATTTGCAGAAGCGAGTTTTGCGGCAATTTGTGGAGTCACACGATCAAGCAATTCAACTTTTTCAATATGTTCACGTTCGCGAGGCGCATTAGGTGCAGGCTGACTATTTGACGACTCTGCTGCGCGTGCGACCATATCTTCTGGCATGTCTTTAACATCCAAAATATCAATCTCAAAACCACTCAACTGTGAAGCCAAACGTACGTTTTGTCCCTGCTTGCCGATTGCCAACGGACGTTGATCCTGAGCCACATACACAGATGCGCGGCGGCCACTATCATCAATGCCGATAAAGACAATTTTTGCAGGAGAAAGCGCTGCAGCAATAAACTTAGTTGGTGAGTCGTACCATTGAATAACATCGATGCGTTCGCCGTTTAATTCCTCAGTTACATTTTGAACACGAACACCCTTCTGACCCACACAAGAACCAATCGGATCTACTTTTGGATCTGAAGAATACACAGCAACCTTACAACGAACTCCGGGGAGACGTGCAATTGCTTTAATCTCAACAAGTCCGCCCTTAATTTCAGGAATTTCGAGCTCAAGCAATTTGCGCACCAAACTTGGATGCGTGCGTGAGATCAAAAGCTGTGGACCCTTTGTTGTCTTAATAACTTTGTCCAAATAAATTTTAATACGCTGACCACCAAAATATTTTTCTCCAGGAATCTGCTGATCGTAAGGCAAAATAGTCGTGATCTTATCCAAGTCGATAAAAACCTGGTTGCGCTCAACGCGGTGAACCAATGCGTTTAACAATTCATTTTCACGATCCTTGAAAGTGATGTACATAATGTCTCGCTCAGCCTCTTGCAAGCGCTGAATGATGACCTGTTTTGCTGATTGTGCTGCGATGCGGCCATAACCAATCGGTGTAACATCAATGCGAATTTCATCGCCAATTTTTGGATCTTTTTTAAATTTCTTCGCCTCATCAACCGTCATCTCTTGCTCAGGAACTTCTACATTCTCCACTACCATTTTCAACATGTAGACCGTAATATTTCCAGACGCACCATCCAAATCAACATCTATATTCTGATCACGATTTCCGTAGTCTTTTCGGTATGCAGCGCGAAGTGCCGCCTTCACGGTCTCCAACACGACATCACGAGGAAGATTTTTCTCATCACAGAGTTGATTGATAGCTGCCAAAAATTGCGACTGCATAAATTAAAAAAGTTATTGAATGATATTGGAAATGGGCGGATCAACTCGATCCGTGGCTCTATTATAACAAAATAGACGTTATATGCAACTTAATCTTCAAAAGATTCCTCTTCCCCGGTCAGCACGTCGAGAATGCGTGTATTGATCTGTGGCGCTCCGCCCTGAGATAACGTCTGCTCAAAGACTTTGTAAGATCCAACTGCAGGAATTGAAAGTCGAGCTCTGAATTCAAAATACATATTTCGCAAAATTCGTTCATCTGGATAATAGTTGGCGTTCAGGGAAGTAAGTGTCTGCATAGCAACCCGCAGAATATTTTCCTCATTTTGAATTACGAGCATATCAATAGGCTCGTGTGGGTGAGTGAGTGATAGTGACTTCACTACATCCGCAATTGCACCCATCATGAGTTTATTCCAAAATTCTTCTTTCCCAACTTCAGCAGCAATTTTTCCAATTTTTGCTTTATCTCCCTTAGTAGTCTGCACTCGTCTCAACGTTGTGACATCAGAAGAAAACGACCTATCAATCTCAGGGATTGAACACAGGTCAGTAAAATCACGAGCAGATGCGGGTGTATGTTTAAGCATAGCTCGGACACTATAAATATTTATCTTATTTTGTCAAGGGCACTCCAGATCGCATCAGAAGCAAATCCTCTGCTGGCCAACAATCGTTGCACCTTTTGCTTTTGCTTCATTCCCGTCAGTGATCGAAAAAGACGTTCTTTTGACTTGAGAAATTCTTTAATCAATTCACGCTCGTTAATATCTGCTTTATCCCATTCCTCAAGTGCTTGATCCTTAGGAATACCTCGTTTTTGCATATCGTGAATAAAACCCCACTTTCCAACCGGATGCATGGGTAGGTGAAACTGAAGGTAATTGATAATTACCTGTCTGTCGTTTATATAGTTTAATTCTTTTAAACGCGCCACGATCTGATCGATGATTGTAATCATCTCGGGCTCCTCTAGTTTTATTCGCTTAGCACGCAACTTGAGCTTTCCTCTCAACTGATGCTCGCTATAACTTTTGCGTCCCAAGAGACGGAAACAATACTGCAGTAGTGAATCGTACATTTTCATACTGAAAAGGGGTTGTCCCGCGTGCGCGGGACAACCCTGCTATGATTATTAATCCTCACTTTCTACATCGTCGTCAAAATCTTTCTCCTTTGCCTCAGGTGGCTTTGCATCATTTGCTAAGACAAACTTACGGATGTCTGCATCGATTGCCTTCGCAATCTTTTCATTTCCCGTGAGGAAGCCCTTAGCACTCTCACGTCCTTGACCCAACTTGATATCGCCGAAAGAGTAGAACGCACCGCTCTTGTGCACCCGGTCGTACTTAACACCCAAATCAATGAGCTCACCCGTATAAGAAATACCTTTGTTATACATAATATCGAACTCAGCTGTACGGAATGGAGGAGCCATCTTATTCTTAACTACCTTTACGCGTGCGCGCACTCCTACAATTGATTTTTCATCTCCCGTACCATCTTCAATCTTACCGATTGAGCGAATATCCATACGTACTGAAGAATAAAACTTGAGCGCATTTCCACCCGTAGTTGTCTCAGGATTTCCGAACATAACCCCAATCTTCATACGAATCTGATTGATAAAGATAACTGAGGTCTTAGATTTGCTAATAGCAGAGGTGAGCTTGCGCAATGCCTGGCTCATAAGACGAGCCTGGAGACCCATGTGGCTATCACCCATGTCACCTTCGATTTCAGCCTTAGGAGTAAGAGCGGCAACAGAGTCCACCACTACTACATCAACTGCATTTGAACGTACCAAGGTTTCTGTAATTTCCAATGCCTGCTCACCACTATCAGGCTGTGAAACGAGCAAGTTATCAACATCTACCCCAATTTTGCGTGCATACTCAGGATCCAGAGCGTGTTCTGCGTCCACAAAGGCACACTGGCCACCGCGCTTTTGAGCCTCAGCAATAATATGAAGCGTAAGTGTTGTCTTACCAGAAGACTCAGGACCAAAGATCTCACAGACACGACCGCGTGGAATACCACCGCCGAGCGCGAGATCTAATGATATTGAACCCGTCGAAATAGTTTCAATAGGTAGTCTCTTTGAATCTCCCATTTTCATAATAGTTCCTTTACCAAAGTTTTTTTCAATCTGCGCAAGAGCCAGATCGAGGGCTTTCTTCTTTTCATTTTGCTGTGCCATACGAATGAGTAGTTAGATTAATAGATATTAGATAATAGTAGGTAAATGTGAGTATATATGAGTGCACACTCACAGTCAACTATTACCTGGCAATACCGATGACAAAAAGATTATTTATTGCATTTCTGCAGCGACGCAATTACTCTACTCTCTTTGATCAACCCCTGTATATCACTTCGACATGAAATTTCTGTGAAAAAATTATGAAATAGTTTAACGTTAATTTTGTATAAGTATACGTATGAGAAACAATAGAATACTTTTAGTGGCATTAGTGCTCATCCTCTGTGGAGCGGGGGTAACCTTTGCGTATCAATATCGAGGACAGGTGAAACAGTATCTTTCTGATTTGCGAGCACCTGAGCTGCCCATGGAAGAACCCGTAACCGTGAGCGTTTTAACGCCTGAGCCGTCACCTACTCCTAAAGCAGCAGAACCTAAGGTGGAACCTAAGATAGAACCAAAAGTTGAACCAAAAAAAGAGGAAAAAATTCCAGCACAAAAAAATCTCGCCGTTCCTTTTACCACTCAGGCTCCCCATCAAAATTGGGACATGCCCTACCAAGAAGCATGCGAGGAAGCGACCGTATTGATGCTTGACGCTTTTATAAAAGGATACGCACTCACTCCCGACTCTGCCGATGCAGCTCTCTTGAAAATTGTGGACTGGGAAAATAAAAACCTTGGATACTATAAAGACACTACCACCGCGGAAACTCTGCAAATTCTAAAATCACACTTTGGGATAAAAAATGTAGTTATAAAAACGAATGTCACCGCCGAATTAATTAGAAAAGAAATTGCATTAGGACATCCGGTAATCTTGCCCACTGCAGGACGTATGCTTAAAAATCCGAACTTTAAGGCACCCGGCCCGTTGTATCACATGGTGGTGGTAAAAGGATATCTTGCAGATGGTCGTTTTATTACTCACGATCCGGGCACGCGCAACGGCAAAGACTATATCTATACTGAAGAGGTACTGCTAAATGCCACTCACGACTGGAATGGAGGAGATGTTGCAAACGGTCAAAAAGTGATGATTACGATACAGTAGGCGTCGGTTTCACTTGTTCTGGCTGCGGTGCGGATAGAGGTTGTGGTGGTGGAAGATCTTCACGCACGCGATAAAACTTACGGATGCTTTTTTCCGTACCAAAGGCGACATTTTTCGTGTGACACACGGGACAGCGATACACGTATTTATTGCCAACTTTCGCTGCTTTTACAATATGCTGACAATCCTTGCAGAAAAAAACGATACTAACATCAACAGTGATGGGAGCCGTATTTGCTTCTGGAGTAGGAGCAATCGGCGTAGGGTTTGTTGTCATAAATCCATGCGGATTTTATAGCTTCCTTGCGTATCCGTAGAAGTTGCTGAAGGCTGCTGCTCTACATTTGTCTCACGCGGACGTGCCACGGGGGTATGAGCACGCTCTTGATGATCAAGTTTTATAAGTGGCTCGAGACGACCCTCGAAATTATCAGCATGACTTGCCTCTTCTTTACGCAACAAATAGCCACCGACAATCATCATTCCCAATGCGATAACCGCAAGCGTAACGCCGAAACGAATTTCTCTAATCAAAATATTTACGCCAAATTGCGGATGGAGAAAAACGGTGTTTGTAATAAGCAACAACACCGCTGCTTCTGCACTTAAAAACAATTGAAGTGTCGATTCTTTTAACGGCAAACGTGAACGGCGACGCTCAAACAAATGATATGAAAAAAACCAGAGTGAAGCTCCGGCGAGACCTAAAATGGCGAAACCTAACATGTAGGTAGGACCTGTTAATCCGCTGAACTGACCACCAACGCGATATGAATCAACATCGCTGTACCAAGGGAAAAACGTGGAGACAGCCAAAATCAACGCACCAACACCAATAAGTTTTTGACTCAAAGGAAGGCGGAGGAAAATATCTTTTAATCGATTAATGCTCATAATTTAGCCATAAAATACCAAGAAATAGCCAAGCCAGCAAGTTTTAAACCTATGATAGGATGAGGGTAGTTATGAAAATAGCTATTGATATACGAGAGGCGGTACATCCACGATCAGGAAAGGCCGTGTACACCTATGAGGTGGTGCGGAATTTGTTAGCGAATGAAAAGGACATTGAATGGGTGCTCTATACTCGTCCCCTCCCCGCAAATAGTCCTCTTAAAGAGTGGAATCGCCATGATGTTCACATAAAAGAGATCAGTACACCGTCTGTGTTTTGGCATATCTCGGTGATGCGTGATGCGCTGCGCGAACATGTAGATGTATTTTTCTCGCCGACAAGTTTTATCATTCCAAGTCTTATGCCCAAGCGGGTGCGTACTGCCGTAACGGTACATGACATGATTGCTTTTTTATTCCCGAATTCTCACCAATTGAAGGCGACGCTTATTGAGAAATTATGTGCGCGGCGAGCGATTGAGCGAGCCGCGGCGATTCTGACTCCTTCAGAAAATACGAAGCACGACATTCAGAAATTCTTCAAAACAAAGAGCCAAAAAATCCATGTCACGCCGCTCGGCGTAGCCCTTTCTACAGAGCAAAAAGAAATCTCACGCAAAGATATTATTTTGACCGTAGCGGGTCTAGAACCACGCAAAAATGTTGCACGTTTAATTGAGGCATTTGAAATTATTTCTAAAAAATTCCCCACTTATAAACTCGTCATTATCGGTGCACTTCACTGGCGTTCGCAGGCGGCACTTGAAAAATTAAGAAAGACGAACGCGCATATCGAGCATCTACAAAATGTCTCATATGACCAATTGGATAAGTACTATCGCGAAGCGAAACTTTTTGTGTTTCCCTCTCTCTATGAAGGCTTTGGCTTACCACCACTTGAGGCTATGGCGCGTGGTTGTCCCGTGATTTGTAGCAATCGATCGAGCCTACCCGAGGTCTGCGGTCATGCGGCACTCTACATAGACCCAGAGAACGCAGAAGATATTGCAGGAAAGATGAAAGAAATACTGAGCTCAGAAGAAATCCAGGCGGATTTCAGTAAAAAAAGCTTGGGACAAGCATCACACTTTACCTGGGCAAAAACGGCGGACTTAACAGCAAAGGCATTAGCGGGTAGACTGGACACTGATGTTTAAACGTATCGGCATTATCGCAAAGCACACACTGGCAACTTCCAAGCCTGAGTATGTAAAAAAGCTGGTTCAATTATTAAAAGGATACAAGGTTGATATTGTCCTGGATGAGACCATTGCTCCGCTCTTTAAACGAACCGGATACGAAAAAGCGGGCGTTATTAGCCGCAGTGACTTAGTCATTGTATTGGGCGGTGATGGAACATTATTAAAAACAGCACGATCACTTAATAAAAAACCGCCGATTATTGTCGGCGTGAATATGGGAAATCTTGGTTTTCTAACAGGCTTTTCGCCAGACGGGTTGATAAAGGCACTTCCCGATATTTTTGCGGAAAAATACGAGATGGATGAGCGTTTTGTACTGCGCGTAACGCTTTATCGCAACGGCAAAAAATCACACACCTCACTTGCGCTCAATGAAGCGGTTATAAATCAAGGTGGCTTCGCCCGTCTTATTAATTTAAAAGTCGAAGTGGATCAACGCGAACTGTGTACCTACCGTGCCGATGGATTGATTATTGCAACACCAACGGGCTCAACCGGTCACTCTCTCTCTGCCGGCGGACCGATCGTTCATCCGAAAATCCCTTCACTTTTACTGGCACCGATCTGCCCCGTGCGCCTTACGTTACGTCCGATCATTATTCCTCACGATCGCAAAGTCACCATTAGACTTGAGACTGAATGGCGCGCTGAAAAAAAACCTATCGTTCTCACCATCGATGGCCAGCTAACATTTAACTTAAAGCGCGGAGATGTGATTCGCATCCGTGAATCCAGCCGACGCTTCCGCATGATTCGCATGCCCGGCCATAATTACTACCGCATGCTACGAGAGAAGCTCAGCTGGGGTACGTAGCACGTATTGACATACTCCATTCCTAGAGTAGAGTACTGGCAATATGGAAGGCTATCGAGGCGTAACGCTGGCAGCTCAAACACAGACTCCTCTCACCGAGAAGGCGGTTTTTGATAAAAAGTTGCTCGGACAGGCAGTGAAGGTCAGCGATTCAATTGATCTAAAAGAAGGGCTAGGAGTAAAACCTGAGGGAAGAGAGTGCCCAGAAAATGCTGACATTCGCCCTCTTCCTATTGATGAGGTGCGTAATGGAACCGCAGCCCAAACATCATTGGCACTTGGATTATATTCTGGCAAAAATGTTTTAACGATCAATCCAGGAAATGCCCGCTATGAGCGCATTCAGGCTGCCGACACAGGAGTGATGATGTTTCGCATTAGAACATACCCGACACCGAACCTATCCAGCATTGAGGTGCCAGCTGAACGCTTAGCGGAACATGGCGCGACACTCTTTGTAGATGGAGCGAATATTGTGGTCCTATTGAATAATCCATTGGGAACCAATTTTGCGAAAATTCATGAATCGATCGCCGGCTCAGTGGGAGCTTTTGCGCGAGGAAATGACATTGTAATTTCTGAGCCAATACATCTGCGTCGTGTTCCAGACCTGCAGCCAATTGCCGATGTGGGAAGAAAAAATACACTCCTATTAAAACACGGCCCGGATAAACCGCCACGCTACACCGAATGTGCGCTGGAGGATCTAAATGCAGAAATGCTCATCATCGACTACTCAAATGCACGTCCAGGATTTGATGCAGAAAAATTAGCAAACGGACTTCAAATGTCGGGAGCAGATTTTGAGGTACGCCACAGCAAGCAAAATAGAAGGGATACAGTGATACTGGTAAAAAGAAATGGCACTAAAACTGGGCCATTCAACTCAGACCTCGGAACACATATTCTGAGTATGATGGCACGCAATGGCTTGCAGATCGTATGCGGAAAATTAGCTACGCCAGGAGCACCATCCACACCACCAGCCATAAACCCACAACGACCCGGCTCTACACCATCGGCTCCCGCTCGCCCTGCTCAAAAACCACTCGCCACATTACCTCCTGCCGTCCGTGAAACGATCACTCTACCAGAAGGTTGCGAATTCACTGAAGATGCGAACGAAGCAAGTGATCTTGTGCTTGAGTTCCAGAGACGAGAAGATCTCGATAGATACATACAACGATCGTTGGGTATTGGCTTTGTTACAGAAGGCGGACGTGCGATTTCACAGGGACGAAGTAGACTCTTTGGAGCAACGGAATTTGACCGCTTGGATGCCACACACCTTATGGTGCAATTCCCTGAGCATAGTGAACGTCGGGAGCGCATCTTACAATCTGTTAGAAGTAACCCATCATTTACCGGAGCGGCATTTGTAATGGAATTTGCAGTCACCAAAAGCCCCGTTAAATTGACGGGGGACCCTGTGCTAAGAGATAGCGATCCAACACCCCCCAAAAAAGCCGCCGAGACAAAGCGCGACCCCCCAACTCCCGACATAGCATCTGAAATGCCCATCAGCGATTTTGAAAGATACCTACGGGATGAGCGGCTTATTGCAAATTCAACTGCATGGATCACCTCAGCACGAAGATTTGCCATACCCAACGAGGGATCAGGAGGTGAATCACGGATAAGAGAACGATTGGTGGAAAAAATGGACGAAGAGTTCTGCGTCATCAGCCGGGATGGAATAAGAATTCACTACGAGGAACCCATATATATTATTGAATTTCCCAAGTCGGGAGGCAGCACGAGTGAGATTAATAATATGATGAGTAAGTGGGGTCAGCTTGTATTACCATTAGCAACAAGGGGCATGAGCCATGTGGAGGGAGAAAGTGAGGTAACCGAAAAATTTTTCCCGAGCGAAAAAGGCTATAGCCGCGTCGCAGAAGGATCAGTAACTGAATTGACAGAGACGTATCAGATAAAGGAATCTGATGGACTAATCATTGATTGCCAAAATCCTCATACTGCTCAGCGAATCGTCGTTGAGTCGAGTGTAAATTTCGATTCATATACCGCCCTACTGGAAAACATACGCGTTGTAGGACGTTACATTGTCGTGCGGGATGTTCCACACATAGCAAGAAATTTCTCTGATGTGCTGACCTACGCTAAGGTAGAAAAAAATCCCAACGGTGACACAATAAACATGGATACGTTCCCCGTTCAAATCTTCCGCAAAACTAAATCACGTCCTTAATCCCCTCCACAATCGCCTTGATACGGCGCACGCCGCGTGAGCAGGCTTCTTCTTTGAGGATTTTGAAATGTTTGAGAACGCCCGTGTGTTCTACATGTGGACCACCGCACACTTCTTTACTGTAGTCGCCCATAAAGTAGACTTTTACTTTGTTACCCAGTGAGGCGTATTTGTCCTCAAAAATACCGATTGCACCGCGGGACTTGGCCTCAGTAACATCAAGAATTTCAAAGTGTATCGGCATATCTTTCTGAATTTGCGTATTCACAATTTCTTCAACTTTTTTGATCTGTTCCGGTGTCATCTTGTCGTCCTGAGCAAAGTCAAAGCGCAAACGCTCTTTAGTAATATTTGAACCACGCTGATAAACATGTGTTCCCAAAACATCACGCAATGCCTGGTGCACCAAGTGCGTAGCCGTGTGGTGCATCTTGCACTGCTCTGAATCATCCGCCAAACCACCGGAAAATTTCTGTGTAGCACCTGCGCGAGAAAGCTCCTGATGTTTTTTAAATGCCAGACCAAAGGCCTTTCTAAATTCATCATGCGAAACGGTATGGCCCTTCTTTGCCAACTCCTCTTCAATCATCTCAAGTGGAAAACCATATGTTTCAAATAGATGAAATGCCTCTTCTCCACTAATTTGACCAAGAGACGTGTCAGATTTTTTGTTCTCAATTAATTTATCGAATTCCTTAAGCCCATGCTCAAGTGTTCGGCTAAATAATTCTTCCTCACGCTGCAGCTCATCCATAATAAATGCACCGTTGGTCACGAGCTCCGTCCATACATCGCCATAAATTTTAATGTACTCAGCAGCAATCAACGGTGTGAAATGCCCCTGAATACCAATCTGTTTTCCGTGACGTACCGCGCGACGAATCAAACGGCGCACGATATATCCCTGATCTACATTCGATGGCGAAACCCCCATCTTATCACCCAAAATAAAGGTCGCTGCACGGAGGTGATCCGCAATAATGCGCACAGAAACGGCAATGTCTTCGGGAATTTTTCCGTCACTCGATTCACGGCTCGCCTTCTCCAAAATCACACGCACCGCAGACCAGAACAACTCTGTTTCAAATGGTGATTCTTTGCCCTGTAGAATCGCCGTCACGCGCTCCAAGCCCATGCCCGTATCCACATTTTGCTGTGCGAGCGGCTCAAAAACACCCTCGCCTTTTTTGTTGTACTGCATGAAAACGTCATTCCAAATTTCCACATAACGGCCACAGTCACAGGCAACGTCACAGTGAGGCTGAGAAACACGGCCGCCTTCTTTGTGTAAGGTCGAATTTTCTTTGTATCCGGGTAACTCATAACACACATCATAAAACATCTCAGTATCTGGACCACATGGCCCTGTCTGACCAGCTGGACCCCACCAGTTTTTCTTTTTAGGCAAAAAATAAATGCGATTTTCTGGAATTCCGTGACCCTCCTTTGTCTTTTGTGAAAGCCAAATATTCTTAGACTCCTCGTCTTTAGGTGCGTCTTTATCTCCCTCAAAACATGAAACCGACAACCGCTCAACCGGCAATCCTAGGCCTCCCTCTTCCCATGGTGTCGTCATCAACTTGAAGCTCATCTCAATCGCCAATTCTTTAAAATAATCTCCCAATGACCAGTTACCCAACATCTCAAAAAACGTACAGTGCGTAGCATCCCCCACCTCATCAATATCATCGGTACGTACACATTTCTGTGAATTCACTAAGCGCGTTCCCTGGGGATGTGGCTCACCCATAAGAAACGGCACGAGCGGATGCATACCCGCAGTGGTAAAGAGCACCGTTGGATCATTTTCTGGGATCACCGAACTGCTGGCAATTTCCTTATGCGCGTAGTTTTTTACAAAAAAGTCGATATAGCGACGTCTGATCTCGTTTGCCGTAGGCCGTTTAGTAGTCATCATAGTAGCGAAATTCTAACAAGGCAGCCGCCAGGAGGCAATAGCACCGGTTTCTGCTAAAATAGCCAGGTGCAAGAATATACTCCCCATATCATAGAAAAACCCGAGGCATCTGCCGCATCCCTTGAACGTCTTGATCGTGCACGCATATTGATTATGGGGGGGCTTTGTACTTTGTTGCTTATCGTCGGCTATTTTTCACTCGCACCGCAACCTATCAAGGGCGTTTCAGAATTTATCCTTGCTCAACGTACCCTGTTATACATCCAGATGGCACCGACCGTTCCTCCACAAGTTGCGGATTTTTTAGACAAAACACTTGAAGCGGATTACACAAAAACAATACAACCGCTCGTCACGCAACTTACCTTACTCTCACTACAACAGGATCAGTCTGCCGAAAGTATTTTAGTACTTGATAGCGAACAACCGCAGGAGGTGCTTGCAAAACTGAATGAATCTTCTGACCATCAAAAAACTGACCTCGCGATTAAAAATGCCACGTATACGGCATATATCGGCAAGAATAATGTGATTACTCAAAACGGCTCTTATATCATCATCACACCAAGCATTCAGGCGTTACAACGTATCTTGGAAGGGATTCATGCGCCCGTGGGAGGCACCCTCAACAACGACCCCGATTTTGCGCGCCTCGTACATGAATTACCCGAGCCTTATTTTATTTTTGGGCGACCGGGAGACATCTCCGATTACATTACTCAATTAAGTTCACTCTATCTTCCCACGCCGTTACTGCAAGATCTTTCATATCGGGCCGTGGGCATAGGAGCACGTTATGAAAACAATGTTTTATTGGGAAAAATGATTGGCTTGCTGCCCACCTCTCTACAACGCGCAGAAGAAAAGGCATATCGTGCCATTTTATTACCCTATATTCCCCTCGACACCGAACTGTTAATTGGCGGACAACAACTTAATACTCAGCTGGAAAAAAGCGCTCCTCACGGCAACGAACTCAATCGCATTATTGAAAATACCATCTCCACTTACCTGCCTGGCAGTGATGCAGAGAAAGAAATTTATCCACTTATGGATGATGAGTTCGCCTTCAGTAAAAATGCAGAGACATGGGCTTTCTTGCTTCAACTCAACACACGCCATGAAAATGAGCTCGTGAATGTACTATGGGATCGATTTTTAACAGGCGCACAACTATTACGTACGACACAAAAACCGGTAACTATCGTAGACGGCACCGAGGGCGAGGAGCTTTTTCCTGCGGAAACAAAACTTACTGACACGACCATTACCTTCCAAGACATAATAATCCACCAACTTGATTTAGGAAAAGATGGGCAGTTATTTCAAGCGGTCGCACAGGACAAATTATTATTAAGTAACGACCTTGAGCAGATTAAAAAAATTATTGTACTGACACAGGAACTGGGGCATAGCACACGCGAAAGTGAGCTCTACACCAAAATGCTTCAACCGATTCTTAAAAATCCTGAGCTCTTTGGAGCTGGCTATATGAACCTGAGCCAAAACGCACCGTATATTCTGCATGGATTAAAAAGCACTTTTGGATTTTCAAAACGCACGTTCACCGATTATATCGAAACACAATTTTCGCTGGCCCTCTAAACTGCTGACCTATGATTTTCCGCGATATAATTTCACGACTCAATAGCGAGCTGAAAAAAGTTCCGGATATCGTATCGCTAAAAAACACATTTCGTCCTAAACACGCGACTCCAGTTGGGAAAGTGGCACAAAATAAAACGATGCGTGGACCGATTATTATCCCACCACATCAACCTCACCAGAAAAGACGGGCACGGCATTTGGCGTATCTTTTTATTGGTACATTTTCAGTTATTTTAATTATAGCTGGCATATCTCTCGTACATCGCGGCTGGCTTTTTGAAAGCGAAATAAAGCAAAAAGTGAAAAACAGTTTTACGCTTATCGCGAGCGGCATGCAGGCGTTACAAGCGGGAGCGTTAGACGAGGCACGCACTACATTTCAGAAATCTGCGGATTCATTTGAGAAGATCGATGAACAGGCTTGGTTTGCACAGATAACAGAAAAAAATCAGGTGAGTCAGGATGCAGCGCTCAAAAGTATCTCGGCAATTATTGTAATGGGAAGTGAGTTGAGTAAAGCTGGTAGTGCAGGCGTCGATCTCACCGAGCACCTAAAAAAAACCGAAAGCCTTTTCATGCATCAATTTACGCCAAGTGGCCTGGTAAGTGCCTCACGGCCGTCTATCACGATGGAACTCGCCCAGGCACAACCCTCAATTATAAACGTCGGACAGGCACTACAGCACGCCCAGGACGCAGCAAGAAATATCGACGAGAGCTTGGTACCTACTACACTTAAAAATGAGTTTAATTTTGCGCAGAGTGCACTGACCAGCGCAACGACACTTTTTGGTAATCTTGATACTCATCTGCCCGCGCTCCTTGAACTGCTCGGCGACAAAGAGCCTCATTCGTATCTCGTGTTATTGCAAAACAGCGGTGAGCTACGTGCCACCGGCGGATTTATTGGAAATATTATGTTAGTTGAAGTGAATGATGGGTACATTACGAAGTCGGAAATTCACGATGTATACAAATTCGACCATCAGCTAACCGAACGCATAGAACCTCCTGCCGAAATCAAACCCGTAAGTGATTTCCTGTTTTTGCGCGATTCAAATTATTCTGCCGACTTCCCCCTTTCCGCACAACGCGCAGCAGAATTTTTAGAAAAAGAAAATGGACCAGGCGTAGATAGTGTCATCGCGATAAATGAGCAATTACTGATAGATGTCTTGCGCATTACCGGCCCCATATCTGTTCCGGGCCTGAGCGCTCCGATCACTGCAGAAAATTTCTATCCGGTGATCTCATACATGGTGGAAAGTAAGGCAAATGGAAATGAAGACCCAAAGGCAATTGTGCGCGAAATGTTTCCCGTGGTGCTGCAAAAGCTCTTTGAGCAGCCAAAAGACAAAGTAGGCGCCGCATTAGTTCAGCTTGGTCTCAAGCGACTGCGTTCAAAAGATATTTTGTTTTACTCAAAAAATGAAGCCGTAGAAAAATTTTTCCAACAACTTGGTGGCAGTGGCGCATTTATTACACAGACAAAAGATCCAACTGATATCCTGAATATTTCCCACACCTCAATCGGAGGGAACAAAACAGACGCTTTTATACACGAAGATGTGACCCATACTACCTACATACAGGACAACGGGGCGATCGAAGACGAGCTGACGATCACGCGCAAAAACACCTGGAATAACGCGGCATATCGAACACTAGAAAAATATATCAAACCATTTGGATTTAAAAAAATAGATCCCGAGGTGCTCTCTATATTAGGGACTGATGAAAACGTTCATCTTCTGCGCATATATGTCCCTACGGGCTCCACCATTATAAGCTCAATAAATGGAAATATAGCGGCTCACTACGATGACGAGCTAAAATCCACCTACTTCTCTGCGGTTATCGGCGCAACGCCGGGCGAGAGCAGCAGTATCACCGTACGCTACCGCCTTCCTTACAAATTGCGTTTTGTACCGATTGACCAGTACACGCTACGTCTACAAAAACAACCGGGACAGCAAAATATTGTCTTACATAAAAAAATAATCGCTGGTAACGAGCTCAGCATAAAAGATACTTTTCCTCAAACGAATGCCAACGTAAGCGAAAGTGTTTGGGAGCTCAATCAAAACTGGGAGAGCGACGTGGAAATTCGCGCAGCAATTAGTAATTAGAAATTGAGCACGCCCGAAAAGATATCATCCTTAAGAGTCACAAAGGTTTTTGAGCTATCGACTTTTTTATTTGTAAAATGTACGGGCGCCGCACGCACGAGCACAAAGGGTGTTTTTTCGGCGCCCTCCCCCATCACCAACTGGCTTGCTGATGCCAAATTATCTGCCACCGCCTTTTGCGTCACATGCAATGTATTCCCCATAAGATCTTTTGTTCCGCGCACATCTTCTATCCCCTCAAAACCCGCCCACGCCAACGCTATTCCCGTTGTTCCCCAACGTAATGGCTGGCAATGTGAATCAATAATAACGACACCGATTTTTTTTAGCCCATACTTTTTCTTTAAAGCATTCCACAGTTCACGCGCTGTCTCCCACGGCTTATTGGGCCACAATATTGCCTTTCCCTTTTCAACATTGGATAGATCAATTCCCGCCGCCGGAATTAATATATGATCTTTTAACGCAAGCAACATATTCCCCGGCATCACTTTGTCGGCCTCTCGCAGCACCAGCTCCACCACGCGTGGGTCTTCCTTCCCTTTTCCATAACGACTCAATTTTAGTTTCCTGGCACGCGGAGACGGTATCACCGAATCCAACTCCACTACTCGTCCCTGGGTAACTGCTACTACTTTTGAGCTCACTACAAAAATATCTCCTTCTTTTACCGCCACCTTTGCTCGGGAAACCGCCTTGAGAATAACCTCAAAAAGATCGTTTTTCGGCATAATTAATTGTGACTTCAATCTGATTAATTCCATATCTACAAGCTAAGTCTATTCTATCTTCTTGCGATAAAAATAGAAATTGATAAGATTACATGATTTTTAAAGATATTATTGATCTTTAGAAATCCAAACAAAAAAGGAAGACAAAAACAAAGAAAACTAAAACACACAAAAAGCAAAAAAACAATAAAATAAAAGGCCCCACCTATGTAAGGAGGAGCCTTTTGTTGTGTTTAAAATAGAATTACTCAGTAACCCAGTAGTAGAAAATATGAGGATTTGTTGCACTTGCGGCAGCTGCCATGGTGATATCAAACGTAGTTGCACTTACCGTTCCTACGTATGGCTGTGCGACTGCTGCATATGAGTTAGCAGGAGTGACAATCACCGACTTAGGAGCAGCTCCAAATGGCAACAGGAAGGTCACACGAGCAGTACAATCTGTTGCAGGACCGGCTCCTGCGGTAACAGTAATAGAACCATTCGTATCCGTAGAACTAGCAGCAACACTAAATGTAGGACCTGCTCCACAGTTAGTACCAAATTCAGCAACCGTAGGTTTTGAACTTTGTGTAAGACGCACATGAGCTGCTGAATCAACTGATCCTGACTTACCTGCAATCAAAAAGTAAGGTGCTGCACCTGCACCAGCACGGCTTCCCAGTGTCATTGAGATGCTTGATCCATCAGTAGCAGGCGTGCCCAGTGGAGAACCAGCTACAAAGCTTATACTTCCTCCCTTGCCACTTGTAACACCTCCATTACCAGCAGTGATAACGACACCACCACCGATTCCCGTACCCGTAGAGCTACCTGCATTTCCGGCGGTTAGATTAACCGCACCGCCATTGGCACTACTTGCTTCACCAGCAGCACCAGCGACCAAGTTAATTGCGCCGCCAGCTCCGCCTGTTGCCCCCACTGATCCACCAAGACCAGCAGTCAGCGTAATACTTCCACCAGCACCTGCCACTCCACTACCTGAGCCGTTTTTACCAGCACCAGCTGTCAAAAGAACCGCACCACCACTACCACCGTTGGTACCAGTGCCGCTCGTAGTGCCGCCGGCTCCACTTTCTAATTTAACTAAACCACCATTTCCTCCATTAAATACACTTGAACCTCCAGCACCTGAAGTAAGATCGAACTTACCTCCAGTACCACCGGCACTTACTGAGTCACCCGTACCACCCGCACCCAGTGCCCATGTAGATGAACCACCCGTTCCAGCAGTAGTGCCAGCCGTGTGTGATCCACCAGTACCAAGTGTTACATTAAAAGCACCACCAGTTCCTGATGAAGAGGTTCCAGATCCTGCCGCAGCGCCCAGACCTGTTGTAATAGTAACATTTCCTCCCGAACCACCATCATTCATACCCGTGACGCCATCTGTACCCGCGCCCGTTGTAAGGCTAAGATTTCCGCCATTTAATCCAACTGTTGAGGCAACACCACCATTTCCCGTCGTCAATGTAATCAAACTACCATCGTAGTTCGTGAGAGAAGTTGCACCAGTGAGTGAAATATCACCCGTATCACCCGCAACAGCGGTGGCATTACCTACACGAAGCACGACATTACTTCCATTGCCAGAGGCGAGAGTAACTACTTTTCCCGCAGCACCGTTATTTATAAGATCACCGGTATTTTCAATTCCATCATTTAATGTGACTGTTGCAAATACTTGTGGAACGTACAATAGACTCAGCAACGCTGCAGTTGTCGTATATACGCCAAGCTTTCTAAGCCGTGATATTTTCATATATTTGTTTGGTTTAAATTATTTTATTTTTATATACATCTAAATTATAACATCAAAAGCGCAATCGGGCAATAGCGGGTTACTCTTCAAACGCCTGATGAAAAACAAATACAATAGCAGGTTCAATTTGCGCATAATCTAATGCCGTCCGATCCTTTTCTATCATCTTTTTGCCTTTTTCATGGCCAACTTCAGCGTGTAATTTATACGTTCGCGCGCCTGTATTTTCTCGATTAACCCGAAATTGTGCGTTATATGCTTTACCCTCTCTATTAAAAAATACCGTCAGGCCTGATTCTGATTTCTCAAAACGCGCATCATCAATTTCTGAAATTTTTGAAATAGCCGTCATTGCAGCTGCAAAATCATATTTAGGATGCAGTAGCCCTTCCGTAGTATCTGCAACCTTATGTTCTGCTGCCTTTTTCACCTCTGTCTTTTCTGATTTTATGGCCTTTGAGCTGATTTTTTTTCTGAAAAATTTGAACATAGTGAGCGTGATTATTTTCTACAATTTCAGGTAATTATAATGGATTAAAATCCAATGTAAAGTTGCAAGACGGAAATGTATACACTAGAGTAATCTTATATGTTACGCATCGCAGTTTTGGCCTCTACAAATGGCACCGATCTTCAGGCAATTATTGATGAAATCGTAGCAGGACGCTTGAATGTAGAGCTGACCTGCGTAGTGAGTAACAAGAAAAAGTGCTACGCGCTAGAACGTGCACAACAACAGGGATATAAGACGTATTTCATTGATCCTAAAGGCAAAACGCGTGAAGAGTTTGATGCGCAAATGGTGGCCTTATTGCAGACTGAACGTGTAGATCTCGTAGTGCTCGTGGGATATATGAAGATACTTACTCCCCTTTTTGTACGGGCATTTCCGCAACGCATTATTAATGTGCATCCCGCACTTATTCCCAAGTACAGCGGAAAAGATTTTTTTGGTGCAAGCGTGCATGAGGCGGTGTTAAAATCAGGAGATGCGGAAACCGGAATGACGATTCATTATGTAGATGAAGGCGTAGACAGTGGCGAAATTATTATGCAAAAAAAATGCCCGGTACTTCCCGGTGATACGGTTGAGACGCTCAAGGCACGCGTACAAGCACTTGAGAAAGAGTGGTATCCAAAAGCAATTGCGCAGATTGCTAACGCTTCCGCCACTTCATAAAATACTTTCGCGCCGAGTTCAGATGAATCCAGAAGACTTTTTTGCGCAACAAGGAAAAAAGGCCGCCTTCAGACAAACGTTTATGATAATGGAGCGCACGCGCATGCGGATAATAGACGACTTTGTATCCGTGCTTCCATAGTGTGCGACACAGATCAGCGTCTTCCATAAACATAAAATAGCGGGGATCAAAACCACCCATTTTCTCAAAAATATCTTTGCGCATGATAAAACAAGCACCCGTCACCATATCAACTTCTTGTGGTATTTTTTTATCATAATCAACCATCAAATATTCTCTTACGCGCTTTGCTAGAATTGGAATTCTCTTGAGCGGAGTGCGCTTAATAATCAAATCCATTGGACGCATAAAACGTCTACAGGAATCTTGAATCTCGCCATTAAAAAAATACAACTGCGGACCTACTAATCCTACCTTGGGATGTTCGTCCACGTAGGCAACAAGTTTTTGAAGCATGTCCTCCTCTACTCCCACATCCGGATTTAAAATAACTACATATTCTCCTTTTGCATGTTTCACACCAAGATTATTCCCCTTCCCATAGCCTAAATTAGCCCCTGCCTGCACGAGAATAATTTCTTTATCTTCATGCATTTTTTTTAAATATGAGAGGCTCTCATCCTGTGAATCGTTATCGACCACTATAATTTCAAAATCAAAATCACATTTACTGCGCTGCAATGCTTCTACGCACACGCGCGGCAAATATTTAGAATTCCAGGTGACGATAATGCACGAAACTTTTGGCTTCATATTTTTATAATGGCTTACGCACTGGTATTTTTTCTCGATTTGGACGAATTTTGAGTGTGTGCTCGCCCGTCACAAACATGCCATCTTCTATATCTTGCGCAACGGTAATTCCCGCTCCGATAAAACAATTTGAACCAACTTTTATTCCTGGCATGAAACTCGTATTTACTCCTACGCGAATATTATCGCCCGTAATGAGACCAAGTTTGTTGCGCCCTGCGCCGATTTTCTCGCCCTTCACTGTGCAAACAATCTGCCCTTCATCAAGCCGTAAATTGCCCGTTACCGTGCCTGAACCAAACGAAACATTATTTCCAATAACGCTATCACCCACATAATTTGTATGCGTCCAGACATGATCACCCACATAGCTGCGCGCGATCTCCGATCCAAAACCAATGACACAGTCGGTACCCACGTGCGAGCCGCGCACGAGCGCACCATTTGCGATAATACTATTTTTGCCAATATATGCGGGGCCTTGAATCACCGCATTATCAAATACTCTCACGCCATCCGCCAACACTACCGGCCCACGAATCACCGCACTCTTTGCAATCGTCACGTTCTTGCCCTTGCGTACTGTCGTACCGGTACGCGGAAGAAAGTGCATCATCAAATCAATAATATGCCATGGAAATTTCACCGGCTGCCAGTAACCATCATAGGGCACGGCCACATAACTCAACCCCTCATCAAAAAGGCTTTGCAGAGCCCGTTCATAGCGATCATCTTTATCCGAAGAAACCTTTTCCAGAGCCACCAAAAGCGCCTTACTATCGGCATGATAGTGCACCACCATATTTACCAAATCACTCGGCTCTTTGCCCGCGCCTGGCTTCTCCACAATTCCCGTAATCTGATTTTTCTTATCGACGCTGAGATATCCACCTGGGAAATATTCAGTAACCTTTTTTGCCAAAAGGGCAGAGGTTTTTTTCTTAGCCTGTAGCAAAACTTTCTTATACGCAGAAATTTCTAAAACATCATTTGAGCTCACCAATAAAAACGGCTCCCCTTTTATAAACGACTTTGCAGACAAAACCGCACCCGCCATTCCTAAATCCAGCTCTTTTTGCTCGACGACCTCACACTTCATCTTCTTGGCAACTGCCTTCAATCTTTCCAAGTTATGCGCCCCACCCACCAATACAATCTCCTTCAATCCTGCCTGCCGCAGCATCTTGATCTGATGCTCCACCAACATGACTCCACAGAAACTAATAAAATTCTTATCCTCAATCGGCTTCATCCTAAAACTTCTCCCGGCGGCTAAGATAACTGCTTTCATACCTGAAGAATATAGCAAAAAGCCCGATACTTGACAAATATATAAATATATATAAAATCAATATCCCTGTAACCTGTTCATGGCTATGGAAAATCTAGATTACAACCCACTCGAAGTAGGAGGATGGTATGAGTTAACAGAAACAATTGACGCTAGAGATGCAAAGCTAGATGGATATCCTGGTGCAGATAAAATAAAGACCGGCTTTATTCTTACAGCGGGCACACGAATTGCGAAACTTGAGAATGAAGAAGTAAAAAATGAAGCAGATATTCGCGTCACTTGGAAAGCAAGGGGTGCATCCGGTACCGCGACCATAAGAAAAGCTGATTTTAGAGATAATGTTGAAAAAGAGCGTCGCAAGAAAACTTATGCCTATGATGGTCCAGACCGTCTGGGTGAGATATTTAATCCCAATGATGCAGCAGTAAAGGTAAGACCCGGAGAAACGGTACAAGCAATCCGCGCCAACGCTCATCCACAACTGATAAAAGCATTATCTACCGTAAAGGGACTTTAGACTCTTTCTCTAATATGAATACACCACAACCATCGCAGACCCCTGAACTTGGCAGAGAATATGCAATAACGCACGATTTAGATACGGAGTTTAATTTGGCTATGCATAGTGGACCCCGATTGCGGCATCCTGAGAGTCCCTACTGCGAACGTCTTACAGAGAAGGGAACTCCAAATGGTTTAAACGGAGTATTTCAGGGTGAAATTATAAGAGTTCTGCGTATTCAAGACCGGGATGTCGTAGCAACAACTGTTCTAGACCAAAGATTAGTGATAATCGATAAAAGAATTTTTGAAGCGAACACGCGTTGTGTACAAGACGTGAATAGTGAGACAGACAGAAACCTTGATTAAACTCTTTCTCATTTTCGGTGGAGCCACAATATCCCCAGAAAAGTCGTTAATTTGACATGCCAGTAAAATAGTATTAAAATCATATTAAATTAATATCATACTTATGACTCTAGAAACATCCGGCGCAAAGGAAATTCAACCAGGAAATCACTACTATTTAACAGGGCCAGTGAGCTGGAAGAGAGATATTCCACAAGATATTGCGGCAAGGGCACGTAGAGCCGGAGAGGCAGCTGAACGTCATCGCGGCCAATATAATGCCCCAGAAACAAATGGCACCTTCAAAGCAGGTACACAACTTACGGTATTAAGAGTAGAAGAAGGTAAAATATTTTTTCAACAAAACTTCCCCGGAGATCGTGCTTCGGAAATTAACGAAGTTTGGGTGAGTGCAGCAGAGTTTGAAAATCTCGCACGACCCGAACGACGTACGGGAGGAGAGTTTAGTAACTCGAGACTTGCAGAATTATTTGATCCTTCACTTGTCCAATCAAGTGAAGTGAGAGAGGAAAATCTGATGGCAGCGCGTAGAGCAGCCTACCCACAACTAAAGGCAATACTACAAAGCTTAACTACTGATACAGAAGCTGACGACGAAGAGGATACTCATCGTTAGATCAGCCTAAGCTCTTTCTCATCTGGGCTGCCGCGACTATATCTTCAGAGAAGTCGGCGCCCATTTGAAGTTTGTAGTAGATACTTGAAACGGTATTGCGGTGTAGAAAGTGGTGATTTTTATGCGGGCCCAATTCGCGTCCCAGGAATTTTTCAATTTCGAGAACGTCTGTCTGCACATCTTTAAATGCAGGATGTTGTTTTGCGAGCAGCTCCAAATTTTCTTTATTCAGATATTTCCCCGCGTGAATTAGATCGCGCTCCAGATTAATATACGTCCGTTTAATAACTTCTGTCAGACCCTTTTTAGCTGCAGCTGCAAGCCCACGACCGGTACCAATCAATTCTGGCGGAACACCGAGAGAATACAGCGCACCGGTAAATGAAATCGCACGAGGCAGACGCACTTTTCCCATGCCACGTGAATATCCAAAGAGCCCAATGTGCAACATGCGCTCACGACGTGCGGGAATAAAAGATGCAATGTGATTTATAAATGGAGCCAATGTTTCAATCGTCGCCGCATATGGCTTAGAAAAAAGTGGTGTCGCTTTTTTAAGCGCCTCAACTTCCTCATCATTCAGCATATCCGGCTTCAACTTGGGCAATGTTTTTTTAATAAAATCGAGCGCTTTCTGCACTGTCTTGATTGGATAATCGTATTTAAACGCTGACTGAATCGTGACGGTACGGATGCCTGAATATTCTTTAATCGCCTCGTGAATATTTTCTGGATTCACACTTCCACGGAAGGGCAACGAGCCCGTTCCAATGATCGGATACACGGGAATACCATAGCGATCTTGCAGCTTATATAAGAGCGAAATCGCCACCTTAGAAGCCAAAACCGCCGGAATCAACCCCGCATTCAATGCCGGATCAGACCGCGCAATAAACGGCCGAATATACTCGGGCATTTTTTGATAATGATCTTTGTAGCTATCCAGATACGGATTGAGAATCGTATCGATATTCATCAAATCCTCCACGCGCTCCACGAGCGGTATGACCTCAACATGATTAAATTTAATAACTTTTCCTGGATTAAAAACCTCATACTTTAACCGTGCCACACGGCGAAACAACTCATCAGTCTCAAAAATCTGTTTATGACTTTTTGTCATGGGCAGAATCACTTCGAAAATCGGAGGACTGTGAAATTTCAACTCACTCGCCAAGTCTGCAGAGGTGAGGATATTAATAAAGGCACGAGCTAAACGGTAGCCACGCTCCTCCCAAATATTCGGGATGCGATACGTTAAAAACTTTTTTTTGCCGAGGGGATTTTTTTTGAAATAGGTTTCGTAGCGGCGCAGCAATTTATCAATCACCGCCTCATCCACAAACTTCCCCTCCCAGTCCCACATATACTCATCGCAACCCAGCTCTTCAAAAGCGCGATATGCCTCTTCAATTTCATCCGTCGTCGAGAGAAAACTTTTATTACACCAATAGGCCGGACTTGCATTATCGGGGTGTTGGGTCGACATGGTCGCGGGAATTTGGCGCATCTGGAGCCAGTGTACCACAGTTGCGGCAATAAGCAATTAATGGTATAATATAATCAAATTAAAACAAAATCTATATGGTAGATGATGCACGCGCCGAATCTGAAATCGGTTTAAATGTCGTTGATGGCCTAGAAGAGTTGGCTCGTCTTTCGGTAGGGATTGATGTTGATGATCCAGAATCACTCCAAGGATTTGCTCAAGCATTTTTGGAAACTACTAAATTGGTTGATACGGGAACAATCGGTGCACGAACAAATGAAGAGTATGAAGATATTGAACGCGCACTGGCGGATGAAACTGCAACACTAAAAGAACTAGTTTTGGCTGGGCAAGGAGATAAGCTTCTAAGAGTAAAAACCCTCAGAGAGCGCATTCTTGCAGCAGCACAAAATAGAGGGGCTGCCAGAAGTACGGTGAATCCCCAAATGGTAACTTCTCGATTGAATTTGGTGTCGAGGCGTATTGGCGGAACACTGCGAGATAACGATCTAGATATTGCTGCCTAAGGCTCAAGCTTAGGTCACAATCCGATCCAGTTTGCCCTGTTTGATACCCTCGGCAATCTCCATAGCCACGCGTTCACCAACGCTTATGTTTTCGCCGTAGAGATATCCTGTATACGGCGTAAAACGCGTCCCCGGAGAGCCAGGGATTCTCATGCTGACATCGAAGATCACAAACTCCTCCTTCCCCTCCTCCGCCGTCACCGCACCCTGTAATGCAAACGGTCCAATAATTCCGGGAGCGCACTCTTTTTGCGTCGTCTTCACAAACCGTTCACCCAAGTCATACATTTTTTCCAAAAGGGATTCCTTTACCGTCACTGCTACATGTCCCGTCTCTACCATCTTTGGCTGCCAACTTTCCGGCAGCAACATTTGCTGACGCGCAGGCATGCGAAGCAGCCCATCCAAATTTGTCTGACGACGCATATCCGTTCCCATGACCTCAACCTCGTTGCTATACGGTGTGTAGAAATAATTTATGTTCACCTGTGCACCGATGATAAATTCCTCCACCACCGCCTTCATCAAACCCTCTTTTGTAATCGTTCCTTTTGCCATCAGCTCATCGGCTTTGCTGCTGAGCTCCTCACGAGTTGTTGCGACAAAAAACGCACGCTCATAGCCACGCGTGGCCTCATTTACCTTTACCATCACGGGCTGATTAATATCAATTTTCTTTTCAAAAATTTCGCCAACTGTTCCAAAAATCTTCGGCGTTCTAATTCCCGCCTGCTTGAGTAAGTAATACTGATTGTTGGGCTGATCACGCTCCTCTAGTTTCAACATGTGACGCGTTCCGAAAATTGGCACATTAAAATCATTTTCAATTTTATTGAAGTCGCAGTAGACCCAAAAATAACGATTGTGCACAAAAATCGTCTTCATCTTACGCAAACGTTCCTGAACCTCCGGATTCACGATATCTCCAAATGAAGGCAAAATAATGACATCATCAATACATCCAATTACATCGCCTGCACGATTAGCTGCATCGCGCGTTTTAAAATATTTTGAGTAAGTGCTACTTCGCCCGTCCTTGCATACCGCTACCGTTTTAAATCCATATTTTTTTGCGCCCGCACATACATCTAAAGCACTATGCCCTCCGAGCACGCCAATCGTAATATCACTTGGGCTGTGAGCTCCATATGAGGCAACCAGTTTGCTGATCTGTTCAGGTGAAATCATGGCTGTAGTATAGCTTATCCCAAAACCTTCTCAATTTTTCCCGCCGCAATGGCTTCTTTGATATCGCGTGCGATCCTCCTTCCCGTCGACATCGGTACATCGTAGCGTAGCTGAGTATACGGCGATCCTTCGATATATAAATTTGTTCCCGCCACAATGCGTGCAGAGATCTCAAAAACATAAAAATTTAAATCCTTATCCACAATCATCTCCAAACAAAATGGCCCAAACAAACCACCATCAACAAATTCCCGTGAAGCCTTGATCACATTCTCACCCATTTCAAAAAGTTGCGGCAAAAGAGATTCACGAATCACCAACGGGCTATTTCCCACAATCGTATAGCTCGTATTGATCTTTGTGGCGAGCTGATCGCGCGCAGCAATACGACCGATAGAATCAGCATTTGATTCATATCGTTTATCAAAACTCATGATCTCCAACTCGCCTGTTAAACGCGAATAAAAATAATGGCAGTACACCGGCACACCCACGATATATTCTTGAATTGCGTAGTCTTTTTCCTTTGGATAACGCTTCATCGACTCATAAAATTCATCGGGCGTATTGGCAATAAAATAGCCCAATCCTCCACGAGCACCATGGAATTTCACAATCACGGGACGATCAATATCATCGGGATGCTTGTAAACAGCAGGCAATTTCAATCCAGCTGAAAGCAGCCACTGACGTTCCTTGGTACGATCCGATTCCCACTCCAAAATCGCTTTTGTTCCATAATGCAGACACTTAAGTTCCTGCACGCGCTGCCATCCAAGATAACTGACAAAAGAACCATGGGGAATAATAATTGCATTCTGTGCCATGAGCTCTTTCTCCACTTGAAAAAAATGCTGGAAGCTATCAATCTCAATAATTTTATCGGCCACACGATAGCTCTCATAAGGCTTACTTGAGCCCTTTTGGCATATGCATATTGTTTCAAAACCCTCGTCACGCGCACCCTTCAAAATTTGCAGCGCAGTATGACTGCCCATCGTTGCAATCTTGTACTTTTTGGCTTTTTGCTGCGATTTCATTAAAGAGATTCTACTCATTTTCTCAATACCTGTCAAAAAATAGTGTCATCTGATATACTCTGTTCAACTTTTTAATCTTCAAATATGCAAAATACATCAAAAATTGCACTGACATTGGCCACCCTAGCGGTCTTCAGCTTGGTGCTTGCTGGTTGTAATAGAGATGAGATAAAACCCGATACTAATCTGTATCAAGTGGTACTCTTAAACAACGATCAGGTCTTCTTTGGAAAATTACACAATGCTGACGATAGAAATCCTTATTTAACCGACGTATATTACCTCAAACAAGAAGAGGCAAAAACAGACCAGAAAGGCAAATTAGTACAGCCTGCACAGCCTTCATTCCGTGTTATCAAACGTGGATTTGAGGAGCTTCACTCACCAACAGACCAAATGCATTTGAATAGTGATTCAATTGTATACTGGGAAAACGTAGGTGCTGAATCACTTATGGCAAAAGGCATTGCTGCAGACATCGCTGATCGCGCAAAACGTGCACAGGCGACACCTGCACCGACGCCCGTTCCTGCTCCCGTAAAATAATCGCACAAAAAAATAAGCCGTCCGTATCTTGAGTAATCAGGAACGGGCGGTTTTTTAGTGCCTAAACATTCGATATCCTGTGAAAACCATCGATATCCCCAGCTTATCAGCGACATCGATAACCTCTTGATCGCGGATAGAACCACCAGGAGAAATAATTGAGGTAACCCCTGCAGCTGCTGCCTGTTCTACCGCATCAGGAAAAGGAAAAAACGCATCAGAGGCCATCACCGATCCCGGAATATTCTCGCCTCCTTTTTTCACTGCAATCGTAACTGAATCCACGCGTGACATCTGACCTGCTCCAATTCCCGTAGCCCAATCACTCTCGCCATTTGATTTCGCAAAAATAACGGCGTTGCTCATGACGTGCTTACAAATAATATTTGCGAACAACATGGCGTGAATTTCCTCTTTTGTTGGCTGTTTTTTGGTTACCACTTTCAAATCACTTTCAGAAACAATATACGTATTTGCGTTTTGCACCAACAATCCCCCCGCCACTTTTTTAATATCACGCTTTTCTTCATCAAGTTTCAACGGGCCCGTCTCAAGCAGACGAATATTAACCTTCTCTTCCAAAAGCGCGAGCGCATCAGCGTCAAAAGACGGACACACAATGAGCTCTACAAAAATTTTATGCTTCTTAATATACTCGGCAATCGCGAGCGTCACCGGACGATTGAGTGCGATCACCGAACCAAATGCAGACAATGTATCCACATGAAATGCTCGATCAAACGCATTTTCAATGCTTGTACTCACCGCTACGCCACACGGGTTATTATGTTTGATAATCGCCACAGCCGGCTTCTCAAATTCCTTAACTAACTCCAACGCAGAGTTCGCATCCACAATATTATTGAAAGATAATTCTTTACCGTGCAGCACTTTTGCATTGGTAACATTTGCATCGTGATTTTTCTTATTGCGGAAGAAAGCCGCACGCTGATGCGGATTTTCGCCATAGCGCAACGTTCGTACTTTCTCATAATTGAGATCCAACAACTCAGGCATATCTAATTTTCCACGGAACCATTTATAGATATGTGTGTCATAGTTGCTCGTTCCTTCAAAAGCTTCGAATGCTAATTTCTTACGTGTTTCTGGGCTCGTTTCGCCATTTGCTGCAATTTCTTTAATCACTTCATCATACTGCTCTGTTCGTGTCACCACGGTCACATATTTATAATTTTTTGCCGCTGCACGAATTAAACTTGGACCACCAATATCAATTTGCTCGATCGTATCATCCTCACTCAAACCCTCTTGTGCTGCTGATTTTTCAAATTCATACAAATTCACACAAACCAAATCAATGGGAGTGATTCCCTCTTTTGCTGCGACTTCAATATCTCCTGCATTTTCACGACGCATCAAAATGCCACCAAATACTTTTGGATGTAGGGTCTTCACGCGTCCGCCCATCACTTCTGGGAAACCAGTATGTTCAGAAACATCTTCAACACTAATACCCGCTTCTCGCAGTATTTTTGCCGTTCCACCGGTTGATAAAATCCGGATATTCTTTTTAGCGAGCGCAGCCGCAAAATCGACTATGCCACTCTTATCAGTTACAGATATAAGAGCCGTTTTAATCATAATTCAAACCGGGTGCTAGCGTACTCCCTAGGAGCATTTGGGTAAATAGACAGATATTGACAGATAGCGTATAATATTGGTAGCTATGGAACCAACTGAAGAAAAAATCACCACAGAGACTCACCTTGATGCAGATCTCAGCAATCGACTTCAGGAAATTTTTGATGAGGGAGAGGTTGAGGTATTAAAAGTAGTAAGCCCCTCAGTTGATACAGACGAGGAGGCAGCTTTTCTCAATGGCGCAGAAAAAATTCCTGCGCTCACCTATCCCAAACTACAAGATCCGGCAACCATTGAAAAAATTACAAAGTACATAGAACGGCTTGAGTCATTTAAGCAAGAACTCAAGGCCACAATGATGCCACACTTCAAAGCAAAGGAAACAAAAAATCCAGAATATATTTTAGCGCTGTTGTATCTAAAAAAAGTAAATGATTTACTCGCCAGCTATAAAGGGCTGATTGCAACTTCACAAATTAAAGATAAGAGACAAACTGCCTACTCGCGCTTTCTTTTTGGCGATGCAAATCCAGAAGAAGCTGCTCGCTATAATCAAGCGCTCGACGCCCTGGTAGAAGAAAAACGTTCAGCGGCCACTGCTAACGATGGGGCGGAAAAAGGTCCTACATCAAAGCCAAAATTAAGTGGCTCGCAAATCGCTGAGGTATTTAACATGTATCTACAGAAATACGGCTGGGATGAGTGGAAAGCCGAAGCTAATAGTAAGGTGGCGGTTGTTACCACCTATCCACAGACTAAGACAATTGCTATACCCGAAGGTTTTAATTGTACCTACGAACGCGTGATACAGCTCCTGGCGGGTCAGCTTAAAACCCGTGTTTTTACACAACATGATGAGACGACGAACCCAGAGGGAAAGCGTTTAGCGCTGCTGAAGAATGGCCCCGGCTATGAAAATCTGCTTGAAGGTATGGTGATGCATCACGAGGGAATGGTGAGTGATGAGAGCAATGACGAGTTTACTGCACTGCTTCGCGCAAGTGCGGTGGGCTGGGCGCGCACTGAGGCGCCTACTGAGGTCTTCAAAAAGATTAATTCATACTACAAAGAATATTTAGGTCTCAAGGAAAAAACTGCCCGAAAAAAATCATGGGATATGTACAAGCGCTTATATAGAGGCACTCGTGGCCAGAATACCGGAGCATACTCGACACGCTTGGTCACTTACCAAAAAGGACTCGAATTAGTAAACGGATATCTTGAGCACGGGCTCGATGGAAAGACGCCAGGAAAATTTGAGGATTTATTTATCGGAAAAATCAGCCTTGATGACCTCGAGCGCTACCACGAATTGGGCTTCAAAGAAGGACCAGAACATCGAAAACCACCTGCAGATCCTACCGCAATCCAGGGCTACCGTGATGAGGTGCACCAGATGATCGATGACGTTACGGGTACTGCCGCCTAAACTTGGTCCACGCCTCCCCTGCTACACGGATTACACCGTAATATGCGCCAGGTGCCCTTTAAACCACCCCAAAGCACGCCGTGCTTCTCGATAGCTTGTTTGGTGTACTCGGAACATGTCGGCGAGAATTTACAGTAGCCCTCAGGAAAAAGAACCTTCATCGGCCCGTGATCGGGCGAGAGGGTTTTTTGATAGAGTTTGATGACCGCAATAAACGGCCACCGAATTATTTTTTTTATTGTTCGCACAGATGAATTTTACTATTTCTTTGCCAAGTAATTCATAAAGTTCTGCTTCATTCCCTTCACATACAATTCAATGTGCAAATGAATACCCGTCATACCATATACATTTCCTGAAGAACCCATCTGACCGATTGCGTCACCTGAAGCTACGACATCACCAACATTTTTATACTGAGCATCCAAGTGAGCATAGAGCGTCTGATAACCATTACCGTGATCGATAATATAGTAGTTACCAAATCCACCACCACACTTACGCTGACGGCTTACCTTAAGCTGAGGACAACCTGAAACTTTCTTAATAATTTTACCATCTGCTGCCGCCACAATATCTGGCTTAGCAGGATTACCAATATCGATAGCAAGATGCGCTTTCTTAAATCCTTGAGTAACCTTGCCATTTGTAGGGAAGACAAACTTGCCACCTGCAGTTCCCTCATACTTATCATTTGAGACTGAGATCTGAGCCTTGCTTGATCCACTCACAGGAATCACACGTCCACCACGTACATCTGCACGGACAATGACCGGAACATCTTGTACCTGTTGCTTACCACCTGGGATGAATAAGCGCTGCCCCTGAGTAATAGTGTCAGTGAGTAATTTATTGTGATCTTTGATTGCCTTCACCTCGACTCCATATGTCTTAGCGAGCGAAGCGAGCGTCTCTGTCTTGCTTGCAATAACATGAGAAACACCATCGACAGGAGGAATCGTCACTACCTGACCTACACGAAGCTTCTCTGGATTAGTAATGCCGTTCTCCCACATAATCGTCTGCTGCTTCACGCTATACATAGCTGCAATAGCTGAAAGTGTCTGTCCGCTCGTAACCGTATGTTGAATGCTATCTGAGTAAGCAACTGCTGCCTGAGCATCCCCTCCCTCTACCGAGCTCTTCATCATAACTCCATCGTCGGTCATTACCATTGAAGGTAAATCACCTGGATCAATATCTCCGATATAATCAGTATCGGTAAAATAATCTGCAGTAAAACCTGTCTCAAGAAGAGTTGCAGGCTGGAATGAAGTAAAGATAAGGAGCGCTGATGCGATTGCAACAGTCTGCTT
The DNA here is from genome assembly GCA_018061065.1 of Candidatus Altimarinota bacterium. Classification (GTDB taxonomy): domain Bacteria; phylum Patescibacteriota; class Gracilibacteria; order UBA1369; family UM-FILTER-53-11; genus JAGOUV01. The sequence continues at coordinate 41,817 of JAGOUV010000003.1, forward strand.
AGTAAATTTCTTAATAGGATCTTGTTGTGTGCTTGATACTTTTACTGACTTTGATGAACTGAAGATGTTCAATCGAGAGACTGCGCTGAGCAGACTACCCGCATTTAAAAACACTTTCTTGTGACGGCGCAGCTTTGCGCTCTTGTTTACCTTCAGTACCTCCTCGCTCTCTGTGTTATCGTTGAGTGAATTGTTTTGAAGCATATTTTTTTGATCCGCCCGGAAACCGAAAGATGAACTTAGTGCGTTTCCAATTAGATCTCACCAATTTTAGGCCTTTAGGCGATATCGGCAAGCTGAGGTATTTGACATTTACCATAAATGTTACCTATTCACCTATTTTTGTCTTCAGGTTAAAAAGCCCTATTAACAGATAGGACTAAAAAACAATTAAGTCTATATACGTCAAGGGGTTGTACCTTGCGGTAAATGGATTATATTCTGTAATTCACACGTTTTTGAGGGGGCTTGATAGCCCTTTTGGGAAGGCGAACGACACTAATCTATACCAAACCTTACTTATTCTGTTACACCATTCAGCTACTAAAAAGTTATGGATGCCGATGTGTGCCCGTATTGCTTCCGTGGCTTGTGCAAGCTCTGTTTTGACTGCTAAATAGCTCGTATCGGAAGCACTTGAGGCCTCTTTTTCCAGGTGGATCTCCTGTACCAAATGGCTTATTGTTGCCTCAAATCCTAGTTCATCAGCAAGTGTTAGTGACGGGGAAGTGGCTTGCGTACGCAGCTCTATAAGCTTTGCTATCAGTTCAGGCTTTACCGAAGTACGCGTCAGCTCTATATAGAGAGGTAGGAGATGACGACGTTTCCAGAAGAGATTACGCACCTCATCCTGTGCTTTTTCTATCTTATCTTTGAGCTGAGATAATAAGCTATAGAGGATGGCGATTCCAAAGATCGCTACTATTATAAGGACGGTGACCAAGTACATACGCTATAATTATACCCAAATGCCCCAATTAAAACTAAGTGTAAGACATATTTTAGTACTTATATTAGTAGGGCTGATTCCCTTTCATGCCTTTTTAATCACCTGGCTGCGCGATGTGTGGCCGGCCGGCGGCTTTCTAGCAGCCTGGAAAGAGGGGTTAATGGTCCTCTTACTACTAATAGGAGGAGGTGAACTTATACTAAAGAGACATAGTATTAAGCTTGATCGGCTAGATCTGGCGCTTAGTATCTATATAGGAGTGGCTCTGATATGGGGAATCGTTCAGAAGGAAACAGTTACTCAATGGCTTTTTGGAATGCGTATCGATGTGCTGCCTTTTATCGTGTTTGGCGTGCTGCGGCATGTCACCTGGAGTGAACAGCAAAAAGAGCAGCTGTATAAGGTTATCTATATAAGTAGTGTGATCATCTTGAGTTTTGGAATTTTGCAGGCGCTTGTGCTCCCCCGAGATTTCTTAGTGAATTTTGGCTATGGGACGGCTCAAGATATGCTAACGGCAGGAGAAGCAATCACGGGATGTCAGTATTTGGAGCATACGGCAAAAGTCTGCCGCGCGATCGCTACTTTTGGGGGACCAACGCGCTATGGTGTGTATCTCCTAGTGATTGCCGGTGTGGTACTACCGTTTTTGCGAACTAAAAAACGTCACCTTACTATAGTAGGAGGTTTGATTGCCTTGAACATCTTCCTCACCTACTCGCGTTCTGTGTGGGTAGCGGCAGCGGTTATGGTAATCATAGGAAGTTTCTTTTTTGCCTCGAAAAAAATGCGCCGCGTGTTGGCGGGACTGATTATTATCGGAGTGGTCGCGGTGGGCGTCACCGGAATATTGGTAAAAGATCTGGATCAACATCAGTCGCTGCTGCGCAGTATTATTGTGCGAGCCTCTTCTTCGGGCGAGCACATGACCTATCTCAAAAAAGGACTAGACGTCTTAGTCGCGCATCCAATGGGTATTGGCTTGGGTACGGTGGGGCCTGCCTCGCTGAGATTTACGCCTTTTCTTACTGAAAATTGGTTTTTACAAATTGCGATTGAGATGGGAATGGTAGGGATTGCCGCATTTATGTGGATGCTTATTGAAATGGGAATGCGATTATATAAAACCATGACCGTGGAGAATCGTGGACTGCTTTTGGCTCTTATTGGAATATGTGTAACCGGATTATTTACCCATTCTTTTGAAGAAAGCGCGGCAACGGTGACACTCCTGACTGTAGGGTCTGCGCTTTTACGTGGAGATTGACTAAAGAGTTAAAATATTATATAATAAGTGGATGGAAAATAACTATTCCTATCCAAAAGTCCCGAATCCTCAATCAAAATCTCCCCGCTTAGGCAGACTACCAACTATAGTTGCTGGATTGGCGTTAGCTACGAGTTCAGCATGCCAACGTATTGATCTTCACCAAGATTAAACTGATGGAGCTGTTCCTGCGAGTGCGGCACCAAGCTCAACTGCCTCTATGCCCAGTGTGGCCGAAACGAATGAGCACAAAGAAGTCGTCGTTCCTCCATCACACGATATTGCTCTCTTACTAAATGCAGAAAGACGAGCAGCAGGAAGAGACGATTTAAGAATTGATACAGAATTAAGCAAAAAATCTGGAGAAGAAGTTCTATCTGATCCTCAATTGAGCGACCATCTCTATACGGTAGATGGCGTTGATAGCATCGCAGTTACACGGGAACTCTTAAGAAATCCACGTACTCGTGAAGATATGTTAGATCCTTCGTCAGATCGCATCGGATTATGGATAATGAATGGCGAAAATAATACCTTAGTCCTCACTGTTGCTGTAGAAAAATCTCCACCTAAAGAACCAACTGTAGCAGAGAAACCAAAGGCACCAGTAAAAGGAAGCTTTGCTTTAGATACAGAGGAAATGAATCGTTTAAGTCACTACAAGGCATATAGTATTTCCCGGCACACGGATAATCAAGTAGCGCGTACGTACGTGCATCGCCTGGATGATCACATCCATTTTATAGAAGATGTTATGAGGGGTGAAAGTGACGCTTTAAAGGCTTTGAATTCAGCAATTTTCGAAGGACGTCCTGATCCGGTATTTATAGATATTGGGCCAGGATTAGCAAATACAATTGCACCTGCGGTAACTTCTGCGGAAGTTGCTGAAGCTTTTCCTAACATGAAAGTCGTGGCATTTGATCTTCCAGAAGAATTAGGCGATTATCAAAAAAAAGTAAGTCCTAAATTAAAAGGACAACTCGAGGCACATGAAAATATTGTTATTGTGGGTGGAGATGGATTAAAACCTATGCCGGGTCAGCTTCCAAAAGATTTGGTAAGCGATAAGACACCAATAATGATCCGATCCGCAAATGCAATTGATATTTATTGTGACTGGAAAGATGTGGAACCGGCACTATTAAAAGTAGCTGAAGATTATGCACATCAGCCGGTCATTTATTTTTTCAACAAAGATATTATGTACAAGCCGGCAGGTAGCGGTGCTTGGGAAATTATTGGTCAACTTTCAGAGAGAGGCTTCCAGCATAACGCGACTAAGTATCCAGCAACTATTCCTCCTTATCAGTTAAAAAATAGCCGTCAGTTTGTGGCCAATAAGTAAGTCATATCCTTTGCAATACGCAGCGCGGCATCTAGATGTGGCTGTTTTTCGCTCGATTGTTTTGTCGTTCTGGCGGTACGAATTGCTGAGACAAAATCATGTGTGCTCAAATGATCTTGGTCGAGAACCGTTGCCCATCCATGTTTGGCACACGCCTCGGCATTTTCAATTTGGTCGCCACGGCTGGCGCTACGAGGAAGTGGAATAAGGATCAAAGGTTTATGAAGTGCAAGTGACTCAAAAATACTGCCGCTTCCTGCACGCGTAACGATAACATCACAAGCCGCATAGATATCGGCGAGCTGTTCATTCAGAAAAGGAAACGCACGATACGAATGGTGATACGGCGCTGTCGCAACTGGATCGTGATGAGGCCCCGTGAGGTGAACCACATTTGCGAACGTAGTGAGCTCTGCCAACGAACGCACAACTATTTCATTGAGTGAACGTGCACCGGTTGAACCTCCCATGATCAACACAAGCGGTTTACGATGCGTGAACGCGGGAGCAATGAGTGACTCACCTTTTTTAGCATCCCCTTTTTGCATTTCTTTACGAATCGGATTGCCAACGACACGAACATCTTTGTGGCGAATGAGTTTCACTGTTTCATCAAAAGACACATATACACGCTGAGCTACCTTGCTCGCGAGCTTAGTAGAAAGACCTGGCGAAAGGTCAGACTCGTGAATCCATACGGGAATTTTCAACAGACGTGACGCATATACCACCGGGACACTGACATACCCGCCTTTTGCAAAAACGAGATCCGGCTTAATGTTGCGCAATGTGATAAAAGCTTTTCCCAAACCTCCGACTACCTTAAACATATCAACAACATTTTGCAGTGAAAAATAACGCCGCATTTTTCCCGCAGGAATTGCATAAAAAGGAATGTGTGCAGCCTCAATTATTTTCTGCTCGACTGAGTGGGCACTTCCCATGTAGGAAACCTCAACGTTTTTGAGCTCATTAATAACCGCGATATTGGGGAAGATGTGTCCCCCGGTTCCGCCGCCGGTGAAGAGAATTCGCATAAGGTGCTGTGCCACGTGATATCTGCAACAGTATACCGACTGCAATGAGAGTCGCCACCATTGAAGTTCCCCCGTAACTGATAAAAGGAAGTGTAATACCGGTCACCGGCAATAATCCCACATTTACGCCAATATTAATAAATGCCTGGAATACAAGCCATGCAGTAAGTCCCACGGCAGTTAATTTTGAAAAGGTATCATCTGCATTTTGAGCGATAAGAATCCCGCGATACGCAATAACTAAATAGGCCAAAATCAAAAGGGTGATTCGCGCGAATCCAAGCTCTTCTGCCGTCGCGGCAAAAATGAAGTCATCAGTTGCCTGAGGAAGCCAATATGATTTTTGAATTCCCTGTGTAAGACCCTTACCAAAAAACTTACCGCTGCCCACCGCAATCTGCGCCTGCTGCGTCTGCCAACAATAATTACGCGTCTGCTCCTGATCCCCCACGGCCGGCTGACAATTTTCCACGGTAGGGTTAACAAATGCAGTAAAGCGATGTTTGAGATAGCCTACATTGGGAACCACAAGTGTTAAAAAAAGCGTCACTGCTAAAAGTCCCAACCCAATGTGACGTAATCGCGCACCAGCGGCAAAATAAATAACCGTGGCAATTGAGGCATATACTAATGTAGAGCCAAAATCGGGCTGCAATAAAACCGGCAAAACGATAATAGAAACCACCGCACAAAACGACAAAAATCCATTTTTAAAATCTTGAATATCCTTGCCTTTGCGCTCCATCCACGCCGCCAGATAAAACACGAGCGCTATTTTTGCAAATTCAGCGGGCTGAATAGAGGTATTTGCTAATCTCAACCATGCACGAGCCGTCGTATTAAATGTCTGACCAATAACCAACACACCAAAAAGCACAATCACCATAAGCAGAAACATAGGAATCGCAACTCTACGCCAGAAGCGCAACGGAATACGATACGCTACATAGAGCGCCACGAGTCCGGCCAAAATACGCATTGCATGACGTCGGAGTAAAAAATAACAATCGACACCATCTTCACCACAACTGGGAAAAAGACTTCCCGCAGGTTTAGTGAGAGAAATGCTTTTTGGAACGCCAATGCTGGTAATCATCACAATACTAAAAACCAACAGAATAGCGACTGTTAAAAGCAGGACCATATCGACACGACTTGTCCTTGGTGACATCATTGCCGACACATAATAGCATTATGCTGCATGTTCCTCAAAAGCAGGAATATCCAAGGCAGGTTGAGCAAAATGTGTCTCAGCAAAAGAAGTATCCAGTGAATTATCCTGGATGGTTTCGGCAGCTTCTTCAGAATAACCGTCATCATAGAACTCCACCGGAGCAACGGCCATAGGAAGATCGCTCGTAATATCGTGATGATCTGAAAAATCTTGGATAGTAGGCTCCAATAGCATAACGCGCGCCATAAATCGCGCATGCATTCTATTCATCAATGTAATAACTTCAGGTGTGCCAATAGTCCACTCAACCGCCGCTCGACCAATTTTTGAGACTTTTTCCACTACCATTTGTTGCTGTTCGGGCTCAACAATTGAAGCAATTTTTGCCCCGACATCATCTGACACAGAGCGACCTAAAGTAATGATATCTTTTTCCGCATCGTCTTCATGGATTGCAGCAGTTGTGGCCATGGCACGTATCATTTTCAATAATTTGAACTGAACTTCACCCGCAATTGCCTTAACCAAATGTTCCGAACCACGCTGGTCACGGTTTAGAATAGCGCTAATTCTTGTTTCATTGAGGCCCGTGAGCGAGACCTGCAACTGTGGCCCTGAGATAGTGGCAGACTGTCGTACCGACGGAGAGGATGGTAAAGTATTCATATGTTTAAAGATGTGCTCCGTACTAGAGCGGTTATTAAGGGAATCTTATCGGGAGTTGTTTTACTTTTCCTGGATCTCTTTACAAAGTGGTTAGCGGTAAAATATTTCGTAGGTTCATACACCTTGATTGAAAATGTGTTACAGCTAAAATTGAGCTATAACCCGAATATTGCATTCAGTTTGCCAGTTCCCGGGTGGATTGTATTAGCTTTGTTACCGGTGATTTTATATGTGATTACGCGTTTTTTCATGGAAACGTTTTCTTTTTCACATCCGGCAACGCGCTGGTCGCTCATTTTGATATTTGCAGGAGCGCTGGGAAATGGGATAAATCGGGTTTGGCCCGGAAGTGTGATCGACTTTATCAGCTTTTCCTTTTTCCCCAGCTTTAACCTGGCAGACGCCTATATCACCGTTGGGGCGTTCCTTTTAGTAGTGTTTTATGGTAAAATAGTATTGCATGGGAAATGAAATACAAACAGAAAACCTAGTTCCACGATCACCTAGTTTTTTAACTTTGGTGACGAAAACGTTCGCCGGTTTGGGAGGTGGCATTATTGGCGTCGTTATTTTATTGGCAATTTTCTTGGGAGCGTCGACTATTTTGCAACCTGCTTTTAATCCTCAAGAGTTGGGAGAAGAAGTGGCGAGTAAAAATCCGCTTTTTATTTTCGTCTTTATGGCGATGATTTTTTTAACCTCACTGGCAGCGAACATGATTGGTTCTCTATTTTTCACCTATGCCGATCATGAGAAATACTCACGCCGCTCAACTGCGATCTATCAAATTTTCTTTATTAATCTTGTTACGTTTTTCATTTTGGCGCCCATCTATATTTTATTGGATGCGCGCGGCATGATGAATGTTGTTGGTTTTTTGGCAGGCTTTCATGTATTGATTACCGCAACCGCAAGCGCCATGGTACTAGAAGTGATTGGCAATTTGCGTTACGCACTTGTGGGCATTTATGGAGTCATTCTCTCGGTTGTTAGCTCAACTGCGGTGATTATGGGCATGTATGAACTCAGCGGACACAATGTGACGATCGTCTTGTTTTCAACTCTTCCGGTTGTCTGGATGGCACTGGGATTTGTCTCAGTAATTTCCGAAATGTTTTACCACTGGATTTGGACAATTTACGGAACGGATTTCCTCCGCAGCACCATGGACTATGGCCGCGATTATGGTGAACCAGAAGTAGAAGACACTCCTCCTCCACCAGATGTAAGCGGAGCTGAATTTCTGGAGAAAAAATAAATTATATTTTCTTGCCGGTCCAAAGCTCAAAGGCTTTTTTTGCTTGTCCGATGAACATGTGATCACCCGTAATAATTGCGCAGCCAGCTGAGCGAGCATCTTTTAGAAGCTTAGTCATCTTTGGATTGTAGACGATATCCATGACAATCGGCTTTTTCTGAGTATTCTTTAAAACTGATTTTAAATTGGACAGCGGCGTCGTATTTTTATCCTTTAAACCGACACTTGTCGCATTGATAATTATGTCTACTTTTTCATACTGCCACTCGGCAAGATTAATCGCCTGTACATCAAACTCACGCGCGAGTTTTTTGGCTTTAGAAAGGGTTCTATTCGCGATGACGACATGCGCCTGCGCAGTGGACAACCCATAGACAATGGCTCGAGCCGCACCACCGGCACCTACGACTAACACGCGCTTATTTTTGAGTGACCTCACTCCCCCATTTTTCAATGACGAGAGGGCGCCATACATATCCGTATTATGGCCAAAAAGTTTCCCCTTTTTATTTACGATCGTATTTACCGCGCCGATTTTTTTCGCCTCATCACTAATTACATCCAAATACTTCATCACTTTTTCTTTGTGAGGAATGGTCACATTCCCACCCGCATATTTCTCACGAAACGTTTTCATAAAAACGCGTAAATCCTCCGGTGCCACCTCAACCGCCTCATACCTCGCTTTTATGGCTAATTTACGAAACCAGCCGTTGTGCAACCGCGGTGAGGCGGAGTGCGCAATCGGCTGGCCAATAACACAATAAAGTTTTTTTTCGACGCTCATTATTTCTTGCTAAGGGCCTCTTTAATCCCCTGAACTGCCTGGAGAACTTCGATAGGCATCATCCAGATGGTCGTGTTGTTTGGGCTTTCAGAAACATCATTAACGGTCGCCAATGTACGCAAGTGAAGCGCTCCTGGAGCTTGTGACAGAATGCTTGCTGCCTTTGCCATATTTTCTGCAGAAGCTACCTCACCTTCAGAAGCAATAATAACTGCACGTTTCTCACGTTCTGCCTCAGCAGCACGAGCAATCACGCGCTTGAGTGACTCAGGCAAAATAATATCTTTTAACTCAACATTTTGAACATCGATTCCCCACTCGTCAGTTACTTTATCCACATTTGCTTGGATGCGTCCTGAAACCTCTTCCTTGTTCTGCAAGAGATGATCCAACGTCACCTCACCCACCATATTACGCATCGTCGTCTGGGCTAACTGACTTGTCGCATAGAGGAAATTCTCAACTGCAAGAACTGCACGTGAGGCATCAGCAACTTTGAAATAAATAACTGCATTGATACGAATCGGAATATTATCTTTTGTAAGAGATTCTTGATCGGGAACATCCATAGCACGCACACGAATATCCACCTTTCTCATCGACTGAAAAACGGGGATCACAATACGCCATCCAGGCTGTGCAATCTTAGTAAAACGACCGAGCATAAACTTAATACCGCGCTCATATTCGTTGACCTGTCGGATACTTGCCAACAAGACGATTATGATAAAAAACACCAGTGGTGATACGAAAAATAGTTCCATGTACGTACTATAGCAAAAAGCTGATTTAATGAAAGACCAGCGCATGGATAGTCCGCAGCGTCTGGGCAACTTCGGTGTTTTCTATAAGTATTGCAAAAGCATCCTGATAGAGATTTAAGAGCAGCACTTTATCGTCAAAAATGGCGATGGAAGAGTAGAGGCGACCGGCCTTTTCTGGATAGAGAAAAATTTTGCGGCGCTCTTTTATATTATGTTTTATAAGCTGTTGATGAATTTTTGTACGTGGAGCAACTGCTTTAATAAATATTTTCCGCTTGGAGCGCTCTTTTATAAAATTTTTCATATAGGCGCTGCCGAGCTTGAGTAAATCATCATGGACACCGAACTCCAGGATTTCCGTCTTACTCTCCAGGAGAAGATTATAGGCTTTTCGACAGCCATTAATTCCCTCAAAAAATGTAACTTTTGGCTGTGAAGTCAGCGGATGTTTAAGCTCTTTTAAAAGGGGCATGACCGTATCCAGGGCATCTTGATGAGTTTTCAATGTCTGTTTTTGTGCGGTTTCTAAATCTTCTGGAACGGCAAAAAAATATTGAACTCTTCCGCGCTGAGATTTGCGAACATAACCGCGCTTCACAAGCCGATCAAAGAGAAAAAGCACGGTAGCCTTGGGGTAGCTCACTTTTTTTGCGATCACCGATGCAGGCTGCGTACCGAATTCAAGCAGCGCAGCATAGACATGTGCCTCTTTTTCATTGAATCCGATAGTAAGCAGTTTTTTATGCAGCAGCATCCGCAGTGATTATTACCACATAACACTTGAGTAAAGAACCGAATTGTGATATGATGACACAATGCATTTTTTCGTCAATTAAGCGTGGGGTTCTTATGCTAAAAACAAAAAACATTCTCTGGCTCTTGACCCCACTTCTCTTATTTTCCCTGGGAAGTCAGAAAGCTTTTGCTGCAGCCGTAACGTGGGCAGGTGGTACAACGGGCACCTGGGAAACGGGCACAAACTGGAGTAGCGGCACACCTCCAACCTCAGCGGATGATGTGACTATTAATCGTGGGACAGCCGGGGCGGCAGTGACTCTTAGCGCGGGACAAACCGCTGATTTTAGTACGCTTACTATTGGAGGTAGTACTACGACGAATTCTCTAACTTTAGAGGGAAATATTGGCACGGGTGGCAGTGTAACCATCAAAAATCTATCTACCATTACTCAAAAAAATGCAGTACAGCAGATAATTTCCGGAACGTTGACGATTGAAAGTGGTGGCTCACTGACCCATACGGCAAATACAACAACTGCGCTCGGCCAACTATATTATATTAACTGGTCAGCTGCCACTATCAATGCACAGAGTGGATCAACTATAACAGCAGCGGCAAAAGGATACGCAGGAGGTTCATCAACCACCGCCGGTCAAGGTCCGGGTGCTGGTGCTTTCTCAGGTGGTGGTGGTGCACATGCAGGTAATGGAGGAAATAATTCGCTCAGCAGTGCAGCAGGTGGCACCGCATATTGTGATATGACCGATGTCGACACCATGGGTTCAGGTGGTGCCGGTGGTAACTTCAGTGGCAATAACTATTCAGGTGGCGCCGGTGGTGGATTAATTATTTTAAATGCATCGGGAACTGCAACCTTAAGTGGTGCAATTACCGCGGCCGGTAGTGCTGGTTCAAATAATGGCCGCTCGGGTGGTGGTGCCGGTGGTGGTATCAGAATTACTGCAAATACTATCGCGGGTACCCCAACCAGTTTGACGGCGGCTGGTGGTACCGTAACCAGTGGTGGTAGTGGTGGTGGTGGATGTATCCAATTTACCTATACAGCCGCAAACAGTGTTTCAGCCAGCACCTTTCTCTCCACCTCTGCCATGATCGTGACCGGCTCAACTGGCGGCGCTTTTATCGGCGGTTCCGGTTCATTTTACGTGAAAGATACTGACAGTACCTATGGTGACCTCGTCTTGAAAAATACTTCCACCGCTAGTACTGCCACGAGCACCACGGTCTCAAGTGCTTATGTATCAACTCTAACCTATGACAATCTATATCTAAATGCAGCTGTAGTGGCGTCATCGGGAGTGACGGTGAATACCAGTGTGACGATGAATAATGCCAGTACCTTCACTATCCCTACTAATACAACAACTACCTTTGGATCCAGCGTCACTAGTATTGGAGTAACTGGTACAGCGCCTACTATTACAGTTGAAACTACGGGAAGCACGTTCAATGCGACCTCACTGACTGACTATAGTAGCGTGGGTTTATCTGTAGCAGATGGGGCTATATGGGGAAATGCTTCTACGTTGACTTCCAATACTTCCACAAGCATCACTCTTTCTTCTGGTTCAACTATTTCAAATATATTTACCAGCATGAACTCGGCGGGAACATTAAACCTGCATCGTTTAGCCAATTTCACTATCAATGATTTAACGCTTAGCGGTGGTACTACGACACTCACTGCGTATACCACGACAAATCCTCTGTCTCTTTCAACACTGACGATGACGACGGGAAGTTCACTGACACATACGGCAAATACAACAACTGCAGCAGGACAAGTTAATGTCCTTAATATTACTGCTACGACCATTGATCTTCAAAGTGGATCCACCGTCACGGCAGCGGGAAAAGGATATGCGGGAGGTTCATCAACCACCGCTGGTCAAGGTCCGGGTGCAGGTGCTTTTGCGGGTGGTGGTGGGGCACATGCAGGTAACGGAGGAAATAATACGCTCACCAGCGCAACCGGTGGTACCGCATATTGTGATATGACCGACGTCGACACCATGGGTTCGGGTGGTGCGGGTGGGAACTTCAGTGGCAACAACTATTCAGGTGGCGCTGGTGGTGGATTAATTATCCTAAATGCATCAGGGACTGCAACCTTAAGCGGTGCAATTACGGCAGCCGGTAGTGTCGGTTCAAATAATGCCCGCTCAGGTGGTGGTAGTGGTGGTGGTATTAGAATTACCGCAAATACTATCGCGGGTACCCCAACCAGTTTGACGGCAGTCGGTGGGGCCGTGACCAGTGGTGGTAGTGGTGGTGGTGGATGTATTCAATTTACCTATACGACTTCAAATAGCGTTTCCGCCAGCACCTTTCTCTCCACTGCTGCCATGACAGTGAGCGGCTCGGTCAATGGTTACCAGATTGGTGGTGCCGGTTCATTTTTTGTGAAAGATACCGATAGTACTTATGGTGACTTAGTTTTGGAAAATACTTCAACCGCTAGTACTGCCGCTACGACCACAGTCTCAAATGCGACCATTGATAATTTATACACGAGTGCTGTGCGTATGAAATTGCCAGGCAGTACGATAAATACAAGCGTAACAATTAATAATGGTAGTGCGTTAGATATTGATTCCGGTGCTGAAAATGCGGCGACGTTCGGTTCAAGCATAACAAGTATAAGCGTAACGGGCACTGCTCCAACTATTACCAATGCTGGAACTTTTACCGCTAATGGGCTTACCAGCCTAAGCGGAACAATTACCAATAGTGGAACGTTCAATGCAAATGGCCTTACGAGTTCGAGTGCCACTATTACTACAACCGGAATTTTGAATGTCACTTCACTATCAAACCTGAGTGGAACTACACTTACTGTTTCAAGTGGAGGTGATTGGAATAATAATTCAACAATAACTACTGACGGCACCTCGAGCATTACATTGAGCTCGGGTGGTGAAGTGCTCAATACGCTTACAAGTTTTACTTCAGCGGGAACGTTGGCTATATATCAGGGCGCTACACACACAATTACGGATTTAACTTTGAGCGGAGGCACGACGACGTTAAGTAACTTCACTACTACAGCGGCATTTTCTGTTTCTACGCTCACCATGACCGGTACAAGCGTATTAGAACACACGGCAAATACAACTGCTCAAACACACATACTTAATATTGCGGCAACAACTATAAATATCGGTGCATCAGCAAGTATTAATGTGGATGGCAAGGGATACAATGCAGGAAATGGTCCCGCTGCAGGTACATCTACCGGTGGTGGTGGCCACTGCGGTAACGGTGGTGGTACAACCGGAGGAACCGCAAACTGTAGCATAAGTAATTTAGTTACCATCGGTTCTTCAGGTGCTTATTACAATGCCACACATACTGGTGGTAGAGGTGGTGGATTGGCCATCATTACTGTCACTGGTACCGCAACAATAAATGGTACCATTTCAGCAAATGGTAGCTCGGGAGGCACCACTATCACGGGAGGAGGTGGTGGTGGTGGTATTAAATTAGTTGCAGGTACGGTTGCAGGAACACCGGCAAATTTCAGAGCTAATGGAGGCGCAAAAGGATCCGGCGGTTCAGGAGGAGGAGGTGGTGGTGGTGGTATTTATATTAGCTACAGCGTAAGCAGCAGTATCTCTTCAGTGAGCGTAACCGCTGGCTCTGGAAGTGGAACCGCTGCAAGTGCTGGACTAAGTTCTATCGTTCAATCAAACGCTGCTCCCACCGCAACAACTCCAGCAACTCCAGAAACTATTTCTCAAGCGACCGATGGTACCGGTTATGTTACCTTCCAAACAACAATTTCAGATGCCAGTGATACTAAATTAAAAGTTGAATATTCAGATGATGGCGGATCAACATGGTACGACCCACTTTTAGTTTCAGCGACTCCAAGTGCTGGTACGACTGCTGATCTTGATAATGCCAATGCATATCAAATCGGCACATCGGATGCTATCGACACTTCTGGCGGTGATAAGACAATTACCATAGTTTGGGATACGCTTTCTGCCAGCAACGGCGGTGGTTCACTTGATACTACAACTCAAGCTGATATCCAAGTACGATTGACTGCCAATGATGCTACATCCGACAGTAGTGTTGCAACTTCCTTGTCGTTCTCAGTAGACAACCTCGATCCAACAATTTCCAGCAAAGCTACTGCTGATTTAGATGGTGATGGATATATTGACGCGGTACATGTTACTTTTGCAGAAAATATCGCTGATTCCAGTGTGGCCTTTGGTGATTTTGCAGTTACCGGGACTACTTCATTAGCGTTTAGTTCAACAACAAATTCCGACACAGCAAATGATGACGATATCTATCTTACCTTTACCGACGGCGTCCTAAGTACAAGCGCTGTACCAAATTTTGCCTATACTGCAGGAACACTAACCGACGCATACGGAAATGCTCTCTCATCAGCCGTAGCGGCAGCATCCACCGATGGTGCAGGTCCTGCAATTATGTCAGCGGTCGCCTCCGATGAAAGTGTGTTTGGAGTCGGCATTGATAATGGCGATACAGTGACCATTACATTTAGCGAAGACACCAATCAAGCGACTATAGATGCAAGTACTATTAATAGCGCTCTCGCGCTGAATAACAGTCATGTGTGGACAGACGGAGGAGGTGCAATTGGCTCGGCAAGCTGGAGCAGTGCTTCTGTTTTAGTGATTACACTTTCAACGGGGACTACTGCACCGACTGTCGCTCTCAGTGATACGATCATTTTAAACGGCACTACCATTACTGACGGCACAAATAATTCAAGTACCGTCGCCTTCTCATCTATAAGTGGCGTCTTTGCAAGTGCTACGCCAGCCGTAACCGTCTCCGCAATTTCAGGAGCTACGGCCGAAGCGGGTGACACGGGAACTTTTACCGTTGTGTTAGGTACCCAGCCGACGGGAGATGTTGTGGTTGGGCTTTCAAGCAGCGACACAACGGAAGGAACTGTTTCTCCTGCCTCACTAACTTTCACTTCGGGCAACTGGAGCACACCTCAAACCGTGACCGTAACGGGAGTCAACGATGATGCAGTTGATGGCGATATTGCCTATTCAATTATCACCGCTGCCGCGACTTCTACGGATGGAAATTATAATACGCTCAACCCTGCTGATGTCTCCGCAACTAACACCGACAACGATACTGCCGGTATTACTATTTCAGCCATTACAGGAAATACTACCGAGCCCAGTGGAACCGCAACTTTCACCGCGGTGCTCACCTCACAGCCAACTGCGGATGTGACATTTGAACTCTCAAGTAATGATACAACAGAGGGTACTGTCTCTCCCGCTTCACTGACATTTACTTCAGGCAACTGGAGCACGCCACAAACGGTTACCGTAACGGGAGTCAACGATGATGTGTCTGATGGCGATATTGCATATTCAATTATCACCGCAGCCGCAACTTCTACTGATGGAAATTATAATGCACTCAACCCTGCCGATGTTTCTGCCACTAACACAGATAATGACACGGTCGGTTTTACGATTTCTTCGATCACAACAGCTACGACCGAAGCGGGTGGTACTGCCACCTTTACGGCAATGCTCAATTCACAGCCAACTGCTGATGTGACATTTGAACTTTCTAGTAATGATACTACGGAGGGCACCGTCTCTCCCGCTTCACTGACTTTTACTTCGGCTAACTGGAGTACACCTCAAACAGTTACCGTGACCGGCGTGAATGATGATGTGGATGATGGCGATATTGCTTTCTCAATTATCACCGCAGCCGCGACTTCTACTGATGTGAATTATAACGCGCTCAACCCTGGGGACGTTTCTGTCACTAACACGGACAATGACACCGCTGGATTTACCGTTTCTTCGATTTCAGCTGCTACAACAGAAGCTGGTGGAACCGCTACTTTTACGGCAGTGCTCACCTCTCAGCCAACTGCTGATGTGACGGTTGAACTCTCAAGCAATGACACAACTGAAGGTACGATCTCCCCTGCTTCACTTACCTTCACCTCGGGCAACTGGAGTACACCTCAAACAGGAACGGTGACCGGCGTGAATGATGATGTGGACGATGGCGATATTTCTTACTCGATTATCACGGCAGCAGCGACTTCTACTGATGCTACCTACAACACCATAAACCCAGGCGACGTCTCTGTGACGAATACAGACAATGACACGGTCGGCTTTACGATATCTTCTATTTCAACAGCTACAACAGAAGCGGGTGGCACTGCCACCTTTACGGCGGCACTGAATTCACAGCCAACTGCCGATGTGACATTTGAACTCTCAAGTAATGATACAACAGAGGGTACTGTCTCCCCTGCTTCACTGACATTTACTTCCGGCAACTGGAGCACTCCACAAACCGTTACCGTGACCGGCGTGAATGACGATGCGGTCGATGGTGACATTGCATATTCAATTATTACCGCAGCCGCGACTTCTACCGATGTTACCTATAATGCTATAAACCCAGGCGACGTTTCCGTAACGAATACGGACAATGACAGTGCCGGTTTTACCGTTTCAGCAATTTCAAATGCCACGACAGAAGTCGGTGGCACCGCTACTTTTACGATGGTGTTAACTACTCAGCCAAGTGCAAATGTTTCCGTTGGCCTCACAAGTAACGATACAACTGAGGGTACTGTTTCTCCTGCTTCACTAACTTTCACCTCGGGAAACTGGAGCACGCCTCAAACCGTGACCGTAACGGGCGTCGATGATGATGCAAACGATGGAGACATTTCATACTCGATTGTCACCGCGGCTGCTACTTCAACGGATGGAAATTACAATACGCTCAATGCTTCCGATGTCTCAGTTAGCAATACTGATAATGACACTGTTGGTTTTGTTATTTTAGCTATTTCAGATACTACGACCGAAGCAGGCGGCACCGCTACCTTCACGGTGGTTCTGAACTCTCAGCCAACAGCGAATGTTTCCGTAGGACTCTCTAGCAGCGATACAACTGAGGGTACCGTCTCTCCTGCCTCACTGACATTTACTTCTGGAAACTGGAGCACGCCTCAAACCGTGACCGTAACGGGAGTCAACGATGACGTGGTTGATGGCAACATTGCGTATTCAATTATCACCGCAGCTGCTAGTTCTACCGACCCAGAATACAACACAATGAATTCAAGCGATGTGAGCCTGACAAATAATGACAATGATATCGTGGGCATCACCGTGACTCCGACATCCGGTCTGACGACTACAGAGGCAGGAGGAACAGATACGTTTACCGTAGTTTTAGATACTCAACCAACTGCTGATGTATCTATCGAAATTTCAAGTGGCAGCACAGATGAAGGCACTGTTTCTCCTGCTTCACTTACCTTTACTTCAGGCAACTGGGCAACGCCACGGACAGTAACAGTGACTGGTGTGAACGACGATGTTGATGATGGGGATGTCGCCTATACAATTGTAACTGCAGCAGCAACGTCTTCCGATGAAGACTATAATACCGTGAATGCAGCAAACGTATCAGTTACCAATACCGACAATGATACAGCGGGAATAACGGTGACTCCAACATCTGGTTTAACGACTACAGAAGCGGGTGTGACAGATGAATTTACCGTAGTGCTTGATACAAAACCAACTGCAACCGTATCTTTTGGTGTTTCAAGCAGTGACACAACAGAAGGAACTATTTCAGCAAGTTCATTGAGTTTTACGACAACCAACTGGGCAACGCCACAAACGGTTACCGTGACGGGCGTAAACGATGATGTTGATGATGGCGATGGCACTTATTCAATTGTCACCGCTGCCGCGACTTCCACTGACAACACCTATAACAATATAAACCCCAGCAACGTTTCCGTGACCAACACAGACAATGATACCGCTGGATTTACCGTTTCTTCGATTTCAAATGCTACGGCTGAAGCGGGCGACACTGCTACCTTCACTGTGGTACTCAACTCTCAACCAACGGCAGATGTGAGCATCGAACTCTCGAGCAGTGATACATCCGAAGGCACGATCTCTCCGGCTTCACTCACCTTTACTTCAGGCAACTGGAACACACCTCAGACGGGAACCGTAACGGGAGTCAACGATAATGTAGATGACGGCGATATAGCTTATTCGATTATATTAGCTGCTGCGACTTCAGCAGACAGTATCTATAACGGTATAAATCCAAGCAATGTTTCTGTTACCAATACGGACAATGATACTTTTGGCATTACTGTTTCAACTATTTCAAATGCTTCAGCCGAAGCTAGTGGTACAGCTACTTTTACCGTAGTGCTCACCTCTCAGCCAACGGCAAACGTGAGCATCGGGATCTCAAGCAGTGATACGACAGAAGGAACCGTCTCTCCTGCCTCACTGACGTTTACAACGCTTAACTGGAACACAGCACAAACAGTTACCGTAAGCGGAGTTAACGATGACGTGGTTGATGGTGATATCGCTTACTCAATTGTCACCGCAGCCGCAACTTCAAGCGACGGTAATTATAATACACTCAACCCCGCCAATGTTTCTGTCACCAACACAGATGACGACACTGTTGGATTTACCGTTTCAGCTATTTCAGAACATACAACTGAAGCAGGTGGTACTGCTACTTTTACGGTGGCTCTCAATTCACAACCGACTGCAAATGTGAGTATCGCACTCACAAGCAATGATACAACAGAGGGCACCGTCACTCCCGCCTCACTCACCTTCACCTCCGTTAACTGGGATACACCCCAGACAGTTACGGTTACGGGAGTAAATGATAACGTGGTTGATGATGATATCGCTTACTCAATTATCACTGCTGCTGCTACTTCTTCTGACAATGATTACAACGATATAAATCCAGGCAATGTTTCCGTCACGAATAATGACAATGACACTGTCGATATTATTATTACTGAATCGGGTGGATCAACTCGACTCACGGAGGGCAGTACGACCGATAGCTATACCGTGGTACTTAACTCAGAACCAACCGCGAGTGTAATTGTAACGGCTGTCTCAAACACACAAATCACCAATTCAAGTCCGCTCACTTTTACGACCGCAAATTGGGACACACCACAAACAATAACGCTCACCGCCGTTGACGATACGACCGTCGAAGGAGCTCACAGCGCTACCGTCACTCATACGGCGACATCCGATGATAGTTCATACCATGGCATTACAATGGATTCGGTAACTGCTTCTATCACTGATAATGACGTGGCTGCACCGACCACTGAAACTATTACTAATGTCACTAGTCCAAGTGGCTCTGCTCCGGGCGGAGGGACTTCAGTAGTCGAAACTCCTATTGTATTTACCTCACCACGACCAGCTGCCTCTTTCTCCTTACCTATGAATCTTCCTATCGCAGTCTCCGTCGCAAATTCTGTTAATAGCGTTACTATCAACACTGCCAACCAGAATGTTATTAACCTCAAGATTGGTTCGCTTAAACTGCCGGTAAAATTGCTAAAAAATAAGACGATAGACATTAGCACTGATGGAGATAAGCGCAACGACTTGCGCGTTACCTATATTGGTCTCACTAAAACAAATAAAGTATCCGTGCGTTTTATCTCTCTTGTTGATCCATCAGAATTAAAGCAAGGAGTGACCATAGAACGCGGTAACTATGAGACAGAAGATCATACGGTCGTATTGCAATTTAATCCTCCTAAAAAAACAGAGAGCATTTCAATCTCCAATAACCCAGATTTTGAGAATGCTTCCTGGACAAAATACACATCGAGAAAAAACTGGCGGTTATCTGCTGGCAGTGGCAAAAAAAATATCTATGTAAAATTCCGCCTGGAAAACGGAGAAATCATACAGGCTCAAGATTCTATTATGATTGCGAAGTAGCAACATCGTCAGTAACTATTGACGTTAAAGTATTCCATGCTATTGAAAGTTTCCAATAAGCCAATATAGTTATATCAGCTTTTACTGACGTAACTATTATTATATGAAGCAAACAATACTTGCATACTTTGATACACCATTCACTTGTGAGGGAAATGCAAAAATAATCGCCGTAGAAAAAGATGAAACGGGAACGGATGTAATTATATTAGATCAGACGATTTTCTATCCGCAGGGCGGCGGTCAGCCATATGATTTAGGAACGATAGAAAGTAAAAAGGCAGTATTTCAAGTTACTTCAGTGCGCTATAAAGAAGGTATTGTTTACCATGGAGGAGTTGTGATTTCTGGCTTATTTAAAGCCGGAGACGAAGTTATATGCAAAGTTGATATAGAAAGAAGAAAGCTCAATAGTCGCCTCCATTCGGGCGGACATTTAGTAAGTGCGGCACTTGAACAGCTCGGCTATTTCTGGGAACCCCATAAAGGACACCATCATCCTGACGGGCCGTATGTTGAGTATAAAGGAACGATAGAGCTAGCAGAAATCGAACCGCTCAAAAAAGCACTCGAAGAAAAAATGGCAGAGATTCAAAAAACCGATGCAGACGTATCATTTCACATTATGACTCTTGAAGAATTAAAACGAATCTGCCGTTTTGTACCGCCCTATATTCCTAAAGACAAACCGAGCCGCGCTGCTATTTTTCATATGACACCCGAGCATGGTGGTGATATGGCAATCCCCTGCGGCGGAACTCACGTGGCTCGATTAAGCGAAATTGGGCCGATTATAATTCCAAAAATTAAGTGCAAAGAAGGCATCATAAAGATCTCATACCGCTTGTAGAAATTGACAAGAAAAAGCCGCCTCGATACGATCATGTCTTATTATAAAATAAGGCTCTTATGAGAGAACGATCTGAATGGGGACGGAGACCGATGATGACACCTGGGCATTGGACATCGTACATCGAATCACTGAAAGGTTGTGCATCACGTCCTGAAGCAGCAAAGTCTACGGATGTTGACGGTGCACGCGAACGCTATCAGCGGGCATTATTGGAGGCCACCGGGGAGTAAACTGGCTCTGGAGGGCATTTTGTGCTATAATTACTAGATATGTTTTTAGCATATTTAGTAGCAAAAGCAGGCGAAGGAGACTCAGCAGAAGTGAGTGGTTTGGCGCAAAAAATTGCGGGGTTTTTCGACTATATAATTGCGCAGGTACCTAGCTGGATCGCCGGAGGTATCGTGTTTATCGCGAGCTTCCTTATGGCAAAGCTGGCAAAGGCAGCGGTGGAATCACGCATTGGAGATAAAATTGATGAGGAACATCAGGAAGTCTTGGTATTGGCCGGTCGTGTTACATATTTTGTAACACTGATTCTAGGAGTTACGATTGCACTCAAAATTGCAGGTATCGATTTAACAACCATCCTCGCCGCCGTGGCGTTTGGTATTGGTTTTGCGCTGCAAGATTTAATTATGAATTTCTTATCGGGTGTTTTGATTTTAGTAAGCCGGCAGTTTACCATTGGTGATTTTATTAAAGTGGGTTCTACAACGGGAAAAGTGATGGAAATCCAAACGCGTGCCACGATTTTAAAGGCAACTGATGGAACAAAAGTGATCGTGCCGAACTCGGAAATTTTCCGCAATCAAGTGGTAAGTTATACGACAAATCCTACCCGCCGTGTCATTATTCCAATTTATGTTTCTTACGATACGGATATTAGCTATGCGGTAAAAATTGCATTGGACGTTCTTAAAAACCATCCGAAAATTTATAAAAAACCTGCGCCTTCTGTGGTAATCAATGGCTATGGAGATAGCTGTATTGAAATGACCGGACGTTTCTGGGTGGGCTCACGCGATGGTTGGTTTAAAATTAAGAGTGAGCTCAATCAACAGATGCTCGAGGCACTTACTGAAGCGGGCATTGAGATTCCCTATAATATTTTGCACTTAGAAACGAGTTCTGATACAAAAATGGACAACGAATCAAATGCTTCATTGCGAAAAAAACGCATGGAAGAAATGCGATTGTCTAAGGCAATTGCAGCAAGTGCGCCAAGTGCTCCCCCACTCGAAGCGCAGCTTCCTGCTAACCCAACGGTTATTGCTATCGGAGCTGCTACGCCTCCACCAACACCCGTTCCCGCACCCGTGATGGTTGAGTCAGTAGATCCCGTGGGCTCGTATCAGGATCAGCTGGAGATAGATGGGCAAGCTTAATAATTACGTTGATTTTATGGGTGTTATCGTTTAACTTGAGACCCTCATTTTAAATGCATCCATGGAACATAGAACATTAGACCCTACTTCTCTTTTTGAGATGTTCGCCGCAATCCCCAACCACGGCGGGCGGCGACCACTCGTTTCTGATTTTATCGACTTACCTGACAACCCGGAGCTAAGAGATGCAATACATCTACGGCACACGCTTTTAGCTGCACAACTTGGAGCAAAATTTGCCGAGAATTCACTCAGAAGTGGTGGTGGAGAAGCAGAAGCTAAAGCCAATATCGGGGATGTCGTCTCCAAGGCGGACAAAATTGCAGATTTGATGGCCTGCTACTTGATGCATCAGTATTACCCTGATGCTGTAGTAATCGGAGAAGAGACATCTCCTGACGAAACTCCGGTAGTGGGAAGAAGATTTGGAACCGTTGATGGATTGGATGGAAGTGCGGCAGCGGTGGCAGGATTGCATGGGCAATATGGAACAATGGTGGGATTAGCCGATATGATAAGTGAGGAACTTGTGCGCTATATCGCAGCTGCGGTAGTGCAACCCTCAACGCTCAACGCTTTTTGTGCAGAAACGGGGAAAGGCGCATGGAAAAATAGCGGAGTAGGCACACCGTATGTTCGATTAGAGGGATTGAAACCGGGCTTTGGACTGGAGAGAGGACATGTGGTATTCAATCGACAGCGATTCGATAGAGACGAAGACCCGCGAGTAACAAAACTTCTGTGCCAGATGCGTGATCCACGCAACCTTGGGCGCATTCCTCAGCAAGTGCGATGCGATCTCCCTAGTTCAGTAATGGGACTCGATGTTTTTGATCAACACAGTGCGGTGGTGGCGGTGGTTCACGATAGCTCTTCTGAAAGTGCAAAACAAAAAATCTGGGATAAGTTGCCGATATTTGTTATTGGAAATGAGGTTGAGGGAGTGGTTATTAGAACGCTCGATGACCGCCCTGCAAGCTTGTTTAGAGACGAACCGTTTGTCGTTGCAGCAAGCCGCGAGATTTACGAAAAAGTTTTGTCGCTGCTTCAATAGAAATCCGAACGAGCCGAAGGCTATTTAATTTAGTTGATCGACCGTCAGTATTGGCAGTGAGTCACCAACTAAGCTATAACATCCCTCAGCAGAAGGATGTAGGTGGAACTCACCTAACTCTTGTTGAATTATTCTCATTGTTTCTTCAGAGAGTGGATTACACCATGTTCCGGTCTGAACATATAAAGTATTTCCATTTCTTTTGAGCCAGCTACCCACAAGAAATATCTGCTTTTCTGGTGTATCAAATGCATTCGCAAAATAATTTTCATAAGAACTCTCTGGTGTATCTATTGCAGCCATCTGAACAGGTGTGAGTAGTAATCGATCAGCGGGAAATGCTGCCGAATGCTCCACCAAGTGATCGCCATGAACGAACTTATTGATGGTCGCAATGTAGACTATTTTATGCGCAGAGTTCCCTCCCAAATCTACTGCGGGAATATTGATAGAGCGCAGCATATTGCTGAAAATTAATCCGGCATCTTGGCAACCGCTCACCCGTTCTTCGAGTTGTCTACCAAGTGAGTTAGGGAGAGCAAAATGCGCACCATCAAGACCAAATCGTTGCGTTGGGATATGATCGTTATATCTCTCCCAATTATACGTATTACCATTGTTGTCGTCAGTATAGGAGTGGAAAAAATTCTTTTTGTACCAGCGTATGGCATTTACAGCAGTCTGTTGGTGATTAGGTGCAATAAAATTTCGCGCTGGCGCACTCAATTCAATAAATGCAGGAAAGCTTAAATGTTCCCACCACCCTTGATCATCATTGTAGTGAATAGGATCTTGAATATTCGGAATAGCTAAACGATCATTGGGGAATAGTCCGGTCACCAAAACAAGTGCATCTACCTGATTAGGCGTATACGTTTTTATAGACCAAGGTGCATTTCCGTTTCTCTCAAACCAGAGCATGTGCACAACTCTAAAAATATATTGATTTGTTTTTAGTAATTCAAATTGATTGTTATCGATATTTGTTGCAATAAATTTTTCTTTAATTTGATAGGCAGCATTACCATCGTATGTTTGCAAAAGTCGCAAAACGAAATCATCTCCACGAACTTTAGTTGTATCTGGAAGTGTAACAGTTATAGTTTGCAAATGATTACGTACACTTATCAATGATGGATAACAATGTAATATGTCTCGATACTCACGAGGCTGCAAACAAGTAGGAACAACTACTTTGGGAACATTTATTTTTTGAATTTTAAAAGGTGGCAAACTCCCCTTAAGAGACCCCGATTGCGAAAGAAATAGAGCTGACAGAATACTTCCAATAACTAAGAATAAAACGGCCGCGTTTTTGAATGTAATTTTCATGTTTTTGTTATAAATATATTATAATATATTTATTGAGTTTTAGCAATGATTGCGGTTTAATAAAGTTTAATAGAATTTAATTAAACTGCCTTATTTTCCGTAGATTAGTATAGTTTTGCACAATTTTGTTCAAAACATGTTTAAATGTAGTTAACAAGTTTAAAAGTATAAATAATCTTGCTTAGCTGTCTTAACTTTGATAATAATTAACTCAATTCGTTTTACATTTGATAAGTTTAATAGAGTTTGCTAGAATTATCTTAATAGGTGAACAAATAAGATAAAAATCTAGCAAAAATGAAAGACCCAATAATGACCGTTGATGAGGCAGCGCGCGTGCTACAGCTACACCCCTTCACTGTGTTGAAACTGATTCGCGCTAAAAAAATTAAAGCCACCAAGATTGGTCGGGTCTACCGTTTGAGAGAAAGTTCCATCGATTCCTTCTTAGACAATTACTCCAATTAATCACATGTTGTTTAACTGCCTTACCTGCGGTAAAAAAGTTTCTTCTAACGCAGATCTATGTGTCTATTGCAAAGCTGACAACGCCCTCTTCATCTCAGAACTCAACGTACAACAACAGCCCGCATCGGCACTCAAGTCTTCACTACGTTCAAAATACGCTGGTACGTTTTTTGCTTTTCTCACAAAGAAAAACTAATACATAAAGAAAACGGATTCGTCTTTGACGGGTCAGGCAACCGGCGAATGGTGAAGGCAAACGACACCTCGCTTTTTGCCTTTTTAAATCTTTTCGATAAAATAAACGGGCTTTATTGCTTTATATAGAAGTAAATTAAAATTATTCCCCATATGTCATCCACAAAATTTGTAGCAGTGCTCAATAAAAAAATTGAGACAGGGAAAATTATGAATGCGTTGGCGCATATGACTGTTGGCTTAGTAAAGTCATTTCCCGAGAAAGATATGGGTGTTATTAATTATGAGGACAAAGATGGCGGAGCGCACCTAGCATCAAAATATCCGTATATTATTCTACGCGCGGATAACTCGAATAAAATTCGTACACTCAGAAACACCTTGATAGAGAAAAATATACCCTTTGCATCATTTACGAGCGCAATGACCGTGGGAGGCTATGAAGAGCAGTTAGAACGATCAAAAGCGACACCGGAAGTTGAGCTTGAGTACTATGGGATTTGTATATTAGGAGAAAAAAGTGAGCTCGATGAACTTACTAAGAAGTTCTCGTTGTGGATGTAACTATTTACACTGTCGACCTCGTACATTTGCAGCGCAGACTTGAGCTTCGTTGAGCGCGGAAAGTGAATCAGTATCGACAATTTGGATCAGCTTATCTAAGTGCTCAATAACATTTTTTGTACCTGCACCGCTTTGACCGTAGAGCACCTCATAACGGCTCATCATTTCTGCTGCACTGAGATCTTCACTGCGTGCGGTATTTTGCTGACTAATGCTTACCATTACTTGCTGGAAGCTCTTGCGGTCTTTGTTCACCGTAAAGTTATCAATGAAATCGTTGAACGGATTTTCAAAGTCATTGCCGTTTCCATCGCCTGAAACACAGTAACGATCATCTTCTAGAGAGACACACGCATCAAACTTACTTGCGATTGCACTGCCAATTTTGCGTATACCTGCCCCAGGATTGTTATAAAAATCTTTAGCAAATGTTCCTACTGCCTGCGCCGGCTGCACAATTGCTTCATCAAACAACATCGTCATTTGATCACCAAATTCCTGGAACCCTTTCAGCGTGTCCTGAAGTTCTTTTACCTTGTCCGCCAGTTGTTTAAAGACCGGATCATTTTCATAGCTCGCGTAGAGCTCAGGACGATCGCGGTATTTCATTTCAAAGGCATCAAAGTAGGCACTGAAGCGTGTTGTATCGCTCGAATCTTCTTTACGGATAACAAAGTAATCAATCAACTGTTGAGCAAACTCACGGCGACTTGAAGGACTTGTTGTAAGAACTTTCAAGTAACCACCGGACGTATCCACATAGTGACGAACGTAATAACGCTCGGCCTCGAGTTTATAAAACTTATCAATAAGCGGTTTCTGACGTTCAACCTCACACTTGAGAAACGCGCTCATGACGCCATAACGGGTTTGATTGATCTGCTGATCCAAGACCGCAACATCGGAGTAGTGCGCAGGCCAGAGGAAGAAATCGCGCCAGTAGTCAGTGAAGTCTTGAGAGTCCTGAACACCAACACCAGCTGATAAAAAATCACGAAGATATTTGAAACAGTCAGCAATTTTTCTGTTGTTATTTTGCTCCAGTCCGGGAAGATCTGTGCCAAAGAGTTGAATATTTTCGAAAGAAAATGCCGCACCTTTTTGAGGAATCAAAAAGGTGCTCAGGAGCGTCAATGAAAAAATGAAAGTGAGAAGTCGGCGTATCATGAACATGTTGGTTTACTTGTTAACTGTGAACACGGAGAGTCGGGATTATCTTTATTTCCAATTTCCGAGAAGAGCGTCTCGAAACTCTTAAAGTAAGCATTCATCGTATCAATCTGCTCAATCAAAATGTTAAATTGCGACCCCTGTGCTTCTACTCGTGACTTCACCTGCGCATCGCGCAGCGACTTACGAACCTCCACTTGTTTCTGCTGCACTGCACGGTTGATCTCGCCACTAATATCGGCAAAGGTCGTTCCCTCCCCCGCACGCGCGAGTGCATCAGCAGCAGGCCCTGCAATTTGATCAGGATTTTCCTTACATGATCCATCTTCATCACAGCGTCCCGGGTTGCCATAATTTTTCTCAATAAAAAGCGTAAAGTTTTTAATAAAATCACCTTTTTCAATGACCGTATCATTAGGTGGCGTAAGAATTGGTTGCGGAATAGCGACAAAATTCCAAGCGAGTGAATTTACATTGAAAGCAAAACTCTTACACTTTGGTCCTTCAAATAAATTTCCCGTAAGTTTATTGGGGATCAAACTCTTGCTGACCGTTTTCTTAAAGGCATCGTTAATTTTTTCAATATGACAGAGGATGCAGTTGTCCTCCACGGTAAACGCACTTTCTTTTTTGAGCTTGGCCTCAATAGTAATACAGAAGCGATCCGTACACGGCAGAATCGTGTTGCGTTTATCGGCCTTGGCGGGTTTCAAATCTTTATCGGGGATGCTTGAGAGGTCGAGAGGAAGAGCTGCGGAAGCGGGTGCTCCCTGGGCTCCTTGACCCGCAGGAACCTGGCCTTGAGCATTTTGATCAAGTTGATTTTCTGATGCACGGGCGCGTTCTACCGCAGAATTAAATGAATCACTCACCGCACAAGAAACTTCCGGAAGCTCTGCGGCCTGCTGGCCTTGAGCGTTATTGCCGTTTGCCGCCTGTGCCCCATTGCCTCCTGCATTTTGACGATTATTTGCTGCATTGTTTCCATTTTGTTCTGCCTGCTGGCGAACGCCCACCACGGCTCCCCTCCCTTCATTTCCGCGATTGGGATCGTTCTCAGAACCAGACCCCAAATATGGCTCACCTTTGTTAAACAAAAGCTGTTCGATAATGTCCAAATCCACAATCAGGTCGAAGCCAGAATCACTTTCATCACCATTGGCAAAAAGTTCTGTGGTCTCCACTTCCATTTCACTAAAGACCTGCAAATCAGCGAGATCTTTTTCGTCAGCTAATTCTTCAAGCAACTGGGTGCGACGTGCACTGACCAATTCTGGCGTCACCGCGTCAGTAATTTTTTCACGCACTAATAAGTCACCAATATTTGAACCCGGAATGATCGCAAAAATTTCATCTTTAGTGAGGCTACGACGACCCGCAGTCTTAGTAACGGCAATATTTGAACCTTCGCTACGTAAACGCTGATAGAGTGTTATGTAGAGATCCTGACCAATATTTTCTGGATCATCAAAGAGATCGCCCTCGGAAAGATCAAGCGTAGAACTATCAGAAGAAGTACGTGACACCTCTTGCGCGACGTTCTGTGCCGCTGCGTCTTGCGCATGCGCGACCGTGGTCATGACATGCATCATGATCATCAGGACAACAATAGGGAGCGTAATTCTTTTCATAATCTTATTTACAAGCGGGTGTAGTAACATCAATAAACGTAGCGGGATAGAACTCAATATCCTGGCGCAGTTCAGATAATTTATCGCGATATTTTTCCAGCGATACGGTAATTTTTTTGTATTTCACATGCATCGGCAGTGCCAGCTGTAGCTCATTGTATGCCGCAAGCCCTTGATCAAGCGCCTTTCGTGCTAGGTCTAACTCACTATCAATATGATTGGCGATCTGGCCGTAATCTTGGAGACGTCGCTGTCCCTCTCCCAAGGTGCCTCCACCAAAAATTCGTGGCTGCTCCACCACATTATCAAAACTTCCGTCTGGTTTGCGCACCTGCCCAAGTGTCTCAAAACGCTGGATGGCTTGGGTCATCGCCTCACCACGCAATGTACTCAGTGCCTCTCGCATGAGGAAGTATTCTTTTGTCATATCCATGGAAGCACAGTAGGTAGAAAGATTAATCGTTCCATCACCACTACCCTTACAGTCTTTACGTTTTGTAGGCAGGCCATCAGAGCCAAACTGCTGTTCTGGCGGCGTAATAAGAAGCGTGAGACGGTTAAGATCCTCATCCGTACCACTCTTGGCAATCTTCATCATCTCTTTTGTTTTATTATTAAAATACGCATTCACGGTTTTATGATATTCAGCGATAATCTGATCGACTGCATCAATATTACTGGCCATGTCCAAATATTTATTTTTCTGTTCAGGAGTAGTTGCATCTACGGGACGCTGCACCAAGTGCATAACGAGCACGGTGGCGAGCGCACCCAGGATGATGAGTGCTGCCTTCAACTGAATATACCGATGATGAGTTATTGTTTGACGCATTTTGTTGCAAAACAAGGAAGCTTTTGAGAGAACGTTGAGAAATAAGTATAGATTTGTGCGATCTTAAAATTCATATCAGCCAAGCGATCATTGATACGCTTATATTTATCCATGAGACGAGTTGTTTTTTTGGCGTACGCATTTGAAATAATATGCTCGCGCAAGACGTCTTTCATTTGTACAAAGTGCTCATCTATAAGCTGTTGGCAGCCAAACAATTCAGTGCCGCTGGCAACGTTCCCTGTTACTTGATAGATAGCGCGCAACTCGCCGCGAATTTCTGCACGGATGCGGCGGAATTTTTCGATAGCAACCGGAATTAATTCAGAAGTGGGTTGATTAGAGCGAAAATGTTCATTAACAAATGTTCCAAACTCGATTTCTTTTTTTTGTAAGAACGTCGTCATTTGAGTTTTACACGCATCGAGCCGTATAGCAGTGGCGGCTTGTTCAGGTGCTCCCGCTGCCGGCGCATTCTGCGCACTGCTCACCGTGAAGGTTCCCAAGATGAGAATCAACAGCGCAGCTATCCAGGCTTTTCGCACGAGCGTATTACTGAGGTGATTAATATTTCGCTTCATTTGATTTAATAAAAATAGGTAAACCTTTTGGCCCGGTTATGGCCGCAAAAATAATATCATTGATAGTGAGATCCGCGCCTGGTCCAATAGATGAACGGCAAGGACAGACATTTCCACATTCAGGACGGAGAATAAAAATACCGATTTCATTTTGCGCACGATCAGGTGCCAGCTGCGGCAAATCATCCTTTGGATTTCCTATCGGATCCGTGCCACGGTCGAGCTCAGTACAATCATTTACTCCTCCATTATCAGTATCAGGATCACGTGGATCAGTGCCCGCATCGTATTCGCGTTTGTTCGTACATTTGTCACCGTCAGCATCATCATTTGGCTTCATTGCAACGCCGCCTTGCTGTCGCTCCCACTCATCTTTCATGCCATCATTATCGGCATCCGGATTCTTACAATCACGAGCCAATAACACGCGATCTGCCATAATAGCAAAGTCACGACGCGTCATTTGTTTATTTGGATCCAAGGCCTCTCCACCTGTAATGACAAAGAGTCTTCCATCGCCGGGAATAGGTTTTTTCAAATACGGTCGCAAATCCTGTCCTATCTTTATCCATGACGTATACCATGCGCCATCGTATTCATTAATGTTTGCTTCTGAGATATCAATAACGCCCTGATCCGCCAACGCAGAGACAATAACTTTCGTTGCCTCCGCACGCGTGATCGTACGTTCAGCGCCAAAGCGTGTCTGAATTGCGCCCGTTACGGGATCAATTTTCTGTACATCTAAATATCCATTAACTAATTTTCTCAGCGCACCTTCTTTTACCAATGGGTAATACCACGCCTTTGGATCGGTCATATCAAAAAATGGTGTCGGCAATCTCTTGGCTTCTTCACGCGGAATAATACACAAAAGATTTAGGGTAATTTTCACAAACTCCGCACGATTGATTAACTGATCAGGCTTGAAAGCAGCAGTGCCATCGGCCTGGCTATAGCCAGAAATAATATCGCGATCATAGAGTCGTTGTGCAATTTCACTAAACGGATCATTCGCAGGAATATCGGTAAATATAACGGGATTATTTGGAGAAATGACCGTAGGATTTGGACGAACCGCAGGTGTCAGCGCATCGACGATAACCGCTTTATCATCACCTCTTTCATGTGTGGCAATATAGACTTCAGCCACGGGTGTATTGCTATACTTAATTTCAAACACGACCGGTTCGTTTGCGGTAGCATCAGCGATCGGACGCTGAGTAAGCGTAAGCTGCGCATCTCTCAAGACAATATCTCCATTCACATCAACCGTCGCAATACGCGCATTATTTTTTATTAGTGCAGTAGCGCCAGGAAGATTTTCATCATCTCCCGGAAGTACCTGGAACGTAATAGCACGATCAGCCGCAGCCGAGAGTGGTTTTACATGGACGCCGTGCAGCGCACCCACCGATTCTGCAGTATATGAAACGCCGTTGCCGTCTATAATCGTGTCGCTATTCACGTCGGGCACATAATAAACGAGCACAAAAGGCGCGTCGTTGCTGCGATCGGTTTTCAAGAATACGCCGACAAAAGTGGGCATTCGTGGAGGTCGGGCCGCCACCACGCGCTTCTCATACCGTTCATCTACAACAGTAATATTTCCCGTTTTCTGATTAATTTCTGCAATAATTTTATTCTCACTATCACGCACGATTAATCGATCACGCATGTCGGCATCTTTTATCGTGAAGCGACCAGAACCATCGGTCATGTACTGCCAGTTATCATTTGCAGATGGCGTTCGTAAGACCTCCCAGCCGCCCGCGCCATTCCCTTGTCTAAAGCGCGCAATGGTAATCGGCACATCAGCTTCTGGTGGCGTCACCGTACCGGTAATAATATTGCTCTTAAGCGGCGGCACATCGAGTACCAGCTGCGGCGTCACTACATGAATAAGGATGTCCTGAACTCCCTCATTTTGTGCGCCGTCTTTTACCATTAAACGCATGCGCTTATCCCCCACTGCATCAAATGGTCCCACCATAAATTTAGAGTTAGAACCATTTATAACGTCGGGATCATTGGCAGGATTTCCATCACGATTTACGTCATTGGCTATGTCCGTATCAAGGGAATATGAGGACACACCACTTGCGCTATCAAATGAACGATAGCCATCCATTTCTAATTTTTTATTAATTGAGACGGTGAACTCCGCCTTTCCAAAACTCGCGAACGGCGGCGTGCTGTCTCCACAAACTTGTGGTGCAAGCAGTACGTGTTCCGACGGTGCAGAGCGATTTCCCTGTGTGTCCACTGCGGTTACGCGAGCAAAATATGCACCCGGATCAAGCTTAAGATCTATCGTTGGCTTAGGCGCATCAGTCATCTCACGTAAGGTAAAAATCTCTGGCGCACGGAGCGATGTCTCACCACCCTGTGCATAATGCACTACAGCCGTCCCTGCATTGAGTTGAATGACATCGCCCACATCTATCATCATTCCTGCGGCAAGTGGCTGTGAGCCCGTCTCGTCAGCACGTATGACCTCTACCATTCCGGCGTCGACACTCATGGACAACCCTGCGGTCGCATTTTCGGGGACCGGCAGAATCACCTCTTGAGAAAGGTTGAGCTGCTGTGGACGTTGCGCATCTAAATCCCAGTTGATACGTACCACCTGAAGTGGATGCACGCGATCGCCAGGACCTAACAAAATCTTTCCATTACGGCTGCTCATAAATTCACGTTTGTGCGTGGTAATCGTTCCACCGTTCGTAATTGTTTTAAGATACGCATTCACTTGTTGTAAGCCCAGCAAGGTAAAGCTCTGGCCACTCGTGAGCCGTACATCACTGCCATCAAAGAAACGTAGCCGCAGCTCGCCCGAGCTTGCGCGCATGACCGTTCCCGGCGCAAAAATCTCACTAATCGGCTTGGTAAAATGAATATCTAACCTACCACTTTGAAGTTCAAAATTTCCTGCGCTCAAAACAAAGCGCGTATTTTCTTCTAAATGTAGATTTGTTCCATCAGAAGAATTCAAATCTACCGAGCTATCAGCACCAGTGGTAATAAAATCACCAACGTGTACCACAGAACCCACAACGGGCAGATTATTTATTTGTATCTGACCATCAGCATTCACTAACTGAATCACCCGCTCGGCAGTATCTGCCTCGGGTTTTTGATTCACCATAATATGCGATAAAATGGTCTTAGTAGCTGAAGCTCTATCAAAATACGTAGGAGAATATTTTGCCTCCACGTCGTATCCCGCTATAGGAAAGAGCCCATCGCGTGGACGAGTAAAGCTAAAGCTTGCACTGTCTGCCGCCTCACTCACCACTATAGGCGTATGAGGACGTGAAACTTTTGGAAGCAGATCCAAGATCGTCCAAGTGTCACTTACAAGATCATCAGAACGGAAATGTACTGCATCATCAGGATCCGCGGCACGTTTATAATTCTGTTTTACATAGACATCGGTTCCATACGAATACACATTTTCCCGATCTCCATCCAAATCAATATCTAAATCGGCAAGATGCGATTCTTTATCAACCTCAAAAGTATAATAGATGAGACGTTTAGGCTCATTGAGCGGCGGTTCTGCATAGAACAAGCCCTTGTTATTAATTTCAGGCTGACCACCATCCATGCCCGGCACTGCTGCACCCGGAGGAACTGCACCTCCTGGTGGAACCTGTGCAATTAAGCCATCCGCCCAAGCAACTTGCTCAGGATCGAAGATACCCGCATGTACTTTTTTCGTTCCGTTTGTAGGAGTTGGTGTGCCACGCGAGGCAAGCATCCGCTGTGATCGAGGGAAGGCGCGCTCTTTTTCTTGTGCAATGAGCGCGGGCAATTCAAGTGAATTACTTCCTAGGTGTTCATCTCCCTGCGCATAGGCGGCGATACTATTTCGATACGCGACTAATTCTTTTTCAATATCAGAGGCACCCGCATCTGCAACGAGCTGCTGACTCGTAAGCCCCGATTGTTGACCAGCAGCCTTTGCTTTATAAGGTATTAACCCAGCTACCAGTGTCTCCACCTTAGGAACACGATCGGCAATTTCTTGATATTCTTTTTGTATATCATTAAGTCCCAATAACCCTTTTCTCAAATCTTCTATAATACCAACTTGGTTTTTTGGCGTGGCATTTTCGTTATAATTAACGGCTTTGTTAAGATCCAAATTAAATTGCAGCTTAGGCGTTGTATATTGCTCAATGTGCTTAGATAACCGCTGTAAGTAGGTATTAATACTGCCCACAAAGAAGCGAGACATCGCATTTGATTTCTCAGCAAAACCTTCAACCATTTTCTGAACATCATCAATCTCAATATTAAAATTCATAAATGCCGTAACGACAATTTGATCCACATATTCAATCGTGATCGGCGGATACTGAATCGTAAACATCGTATCGACAGGCAAGAGCGGCGTCAGTCCACGAGCCGTAATTTCCTCAATACGCGCCTTGAGCAAGAACTCATCAGTCGGCATAAAGCCCAGACGAATTAAGCACAAAATCTTCATCACTTTCTTCAAAATATCTATCACCGCGCGCAATCCACCAGGAAGTGGAGGCATTGTAGGAGGCGGTGGAAGATCGGGAAGTTGTGGCAAATTAAGCGGCGGCAGACCCGGCAACTGAGGAAGTTCCGGTGGCTGAGGAATCAGCGGCAACGTAGGCGCAATCAATCTCCACTGAGGCAAAGTCAAATTAAGTCCAAGTGAAATGCGCGGAATCTTAGGCAATACAATGCGCTCCGGTGCGAAATTAATATCAGGCCACTGAATCGTTGCACCCGCCTGAATCTTAGAAACATCGATGACAAAATCCGGCAACTTAGGCAACGGAATAACAGGTGGCTTTGGAATAGCGATGAGCAGCTTGAGGATTAATTCTTTTAATCCATAACGCTCGGTCTTACAGGTATCACATGATTCCTGGTATTCAATCATAATATCCACCATTGCTTTCCACTCTTCTAATACACGCTTAATTTCACGCACGGCAGCGCGCCACTGTTTTACGCGAGCGGTATTTTTCTTAATCCAACCGCCGGTAAATTGAATAATCGTATCCAAATAATCAACAACTTGACCCAGATAGTAGGCCTCGATATTTCGATATTGGAGAATTTTCTTAGGGAACAAAATCCACTCATCCAAACGTTTCACATTTTCAACAATGCTATTGAAGAACTGATTCATCTCCACGTTAACAATACGACACAATTCAGGATCCACGAGCGGATTTGGAGCACCTTCACCTCGCTGGATTTCACCCATACGATCATTAAATCCAAAACATCCCACAAGCGCATTCCAGCGATCCAGTTCTTGTTTTTCGTCTTCAATCCACTGCAACGCATCTAATTTAAAGCGTTCAATTTCATTGCGTGTGAGCAGCGGAATCTTAAAGAGCACTT
The DNA here is from genome assembly GCA_018061065.1 of Candidatus Altimarinota bacterium. Lineage (GTDB taxonomy): Bacteria > Patescibacteriota > Gracilibacteria > UBA1369 > UM-FILTER-53-11 > JAGOUV01. Next base: position 77,098 of record JAGOUV010000003.1, read on the forward strand.
CTTGTGATTCGATATTAATAAGGGGAATACTATTTACGTAATTCAAAACTTCCGTGAGCACATCGCCCTTGGGATCAAACTCTGCAGTCGGCTTTACTGAACCAACAACCGAATCAATGTCAGGATAAATTAAATAAATATCCGGTAGATCAAATGCCTTATCCGTGAACTCCTCCAGCTGACGTGACCACCAATCAGTGAGCGTGTCGGGGAAGCCCGGAATGCGAATATTAGCCTGTATGTTTGAAGGATTTGGTGGCTCGTAATTTCCCATCGCGTAGTTCGCTAAGCCCGATGATGAACGGTCGCCCTGGCCAGCAGAAACACCGTTTCCATCGATGGTAAGTGTCATGCCACCGTTGATATCAGTAATGAGATCGTTGGCCTTAGAGAGGGCACCTGAGATTTCACCGTTGATCTTGTCACAAATATTGCCTGGCAACAGATCTATAGGATTCACTCCAAATGAGAAGCAGTTGCGCGGCGTTCCAAAAGGTCCAAGACACATTGAGAACCCTACGCCACCCGTGAGTGTTGGTGAGATATAAAAACGTCCACCGAGCGAGCCATATGCCGGTGCACCTGACGGTGGCCAAACGGGAACGAGGCTTGGTACTCCCCAACCAAAAACCGGCATACCCGGATCATACGAAGTTGGCGTACCAAATACGCTCACAAAACCTGGTGCCAAAAATGCGTAGTTTACCGGCAAGGCGACACAGCCTGCAGCACACGTTAATTTATTTACCGCTGCTGAAGTAATTCCTGCCAGACGATCGAGGCCTTGATTGACCTGACCAACTCCCGCCTGAAATACCGCATTCATATCATCAATAGTATCGGGCAAGCCATCACTATCTTTGTCACCCGACTTAAACGACTCAAACGTATCGCTTACTGCAGGTGATGGCCGATTTGCGTCTGCACTTAGCGCAAAATCTTCCGCAGAAGGAATATTCAAACCAGCCTCTTTCAAAAAATCCGTTGCCGCATTGCGATTTTCCGCTGTTGAGAGCTGTGATTCCCATCCCCCAGCTGTAGTATACAAATAGCGCACCTGACCAGTTGGATTGCCTTCCTTACTCACGGCCAAATCCATCAAATTATCAGCACGTAATTTCGTCTGAAGATCACGATTAGAATCACTGAAACGATTATTAATTGCGATGGTAATTTTTTCTGAACTTGCAGTTTCACCCTTATAAACCGTCTCATAAACAATCGTACGCTCGCTGCGAGCGGGAATACGAATACCTTTGAGTACTACCGGATATGAAGCATCCTGATTATTTTTCTGAACCTGTAGTTCATTTTGAGCACACTGCAGACATTGAATGGTCTCTTGATCCAACTGCAACTGCGGGCTCACTAAATCTGAAACCATTATATTTTGACGGCCTTGATTGGAAGTATTACGCAGCGTGAGCGTGTATTTAATACGATCACCTCCACGAACAATTCCTCCATTTATATCCTGTGCAAATTTCGTAGAAGTAACAAAACCCGGATCTTGATCCACGTAGATAAAATCGTAGCTCACATATTCTTCAGGCGTATCTACCGTGGGCACCACACCGCCCGCGCCACCACCAAAGCCACTAAATCCTTCCCGCAGTGCAGCGGGATTTGGCTGAGAGAATGAGAACGTCTTATAGTTCAAAACTGATTCAGGATCTTGCTGATCTTTCGGTGGCATGCCCGGATAATTGATCAAAACTGTTTTGTTTAAATTCTTTGCCAAATCAATTTGCAGACCCACATTTCCCACTACTGACGGCCTCGCATCAAATGTTCCGCGACGGTTATAAATAATGCTAATGTCGCCGCCCGTATCAGCCAAAATCAAGTCAGTGTACGTATCGTTATTCATATCAGCTGCCTTCAGCGTCACGACTTTATCTTTTTGTGCGAACGAAAGATTATTGCGAACAAAAGCTCCGCGATCGTTTGTATAAAGGTCGATACACGTATCTGTTTTTTTACATCCTTGCGCGGTAGAAATTGCCAAATCCATCTGTCCATCGCGATTGATATCTAGTTTTGCAATATCGGTAATGCCATTTTTTGCATGAATAATGTAGCCTTTATCCACAATATGTTCGGGGCTACCGTTATTCTGAAGTAAACGAATTTTATCCTCTCCTTCTACTAATAAAATATCTTCATAGCCATCGCTGTTGTAGTCCAAAGGCAAAATCGTATGTACATCTGCGGCACCTTCATAGAGCAATTTTCCTGTATCTCGCGTAAAGGAATTTCCGTCTGCGTGAGGATTGAGTGACACTGTAGGATCACCCAACACAATTCCTGCATCAGAACCGTAAGGACGATTTGCCTCACCAAACTGTTCTCCTGCCGCAAAGAGCAGACCAAATTTATTTCCCTCGGTAAAACCAACGCCAAATGTCGTAAGACTGTCTTCGAGAGAAACGTGCTGGAAGCCGGGATTGCTTGGGCCACTTACCGTAGCGCTGCTGTCTACAAATAAAATACCGGTAGGAAGTGACGTTGAATTTCCAGAAAGTGCACGTTGATTTTTTATCTGTGGCGCGGTTGCGAGTGGTTTCACATAGACACCGGGCTTGTCTGAAGGCGTTTCTTCATCGGGAGCGAGTACGCGCACATCTTGATTGAAGTGCTGCACAAAAACGATTTCCGCTACCACCGTACTTTTATCTAAAATTTCCAGTGTTAAAAACTCACCCGCGCGAGGACGAATACTAAAGTCATTATCAAAAATATGCAGGAATCCATTCGTTTGAATATCGAGACGTTCGGCCTGGTCTTTTACCACGCGCAGCGCACCGCGGCGCATATCCACTTCTATGGCTTTGTTATCCGTCGTTTTTCTCAAATAAATACCGTCGGCAAGCAATGTGTAATTGTCATTTGCCCTCTCAATTGCTTCAAATTTTCCTTCACGGCGCGTTACGATGCTCACCTCTGCTACATCAGACTTGAGCTGATTATCTCGTAAGAGCATGGTGAAATTATTCGCTGGTTTGAAAGTAGTCTGTATGCGACCTGGCTGTGCAAGACGCAGTGCACCCGTATCAGTTATTTCCACGAGTGACTGAAACTGCTGTGGTTGAGTCGTCAGTGTTGTGGCTGCCTGCACTGTTCCATTCATCGTAAACCATCCACCCAAGAAGTCAGGTTCAATAATATTTCCCGCAGGAATTCCCAAAAGTGCTACCACCAGAGAAGTGGGCTGCATGCGAGAAACTGCTGCAGAGTTAAATTCTTTTACCGCTTTAATTGAAAAAGTCGCTGAAGTTAGACCCGGTGCCTGAGCGGTAATCGTCACCACTCCCGTAGGGCCGCGTGGCGAGAGACGAACTTTTGCCACACCATTTGCAACACGTACATTAGGACTTGCCAGTGCCGCGATACGGCCAGAAACTTGATCCAAACTCAACGCAACTTCCTGTGCCGAATTTGTATTAACGACATTTCCATTGGCATCATATAACCCCACATATATATCACTTCCTCCTCCCGCAACTACTTTTAATGTTTCATCGCGGCTTGAGAGTCCCAGCTTTACGGGACGTCCCGGCAGCAATTTAATTTGAAGCTGGCCAGAGTTTATTGAGGCTATCGTCGCATTGAGCTGAACCGTTCCTGTTTTTTTGCCAACGATAAAGTTCACACTTCCACGCCCATTACGCATCACCACATCACTACTTGAAAGTTTCGCAATCGAGTTATCCGAAAGTCCAATATGCGCGGTACCATTGAGCGAATTGATCACATTATTACCTGCATCAAGTGCCTCTATATTTACCAAGACACTCTGCTGACCATCAGCCACAAGCGCGAGGGTATTGGTACGAACAGACAAATGCGCCCCCGGAACAATCTGTAATTGCTGATCTGTTTTTAATTCCGGAGACTCAAGCGCTATCTGCAACTTCATCGTCGCTGCAACATCCGGTGCGACAAAATCTAGGACTGCACGACCCTGGATTATCGTGAGCTGCGTACCATGCGCGCTCGGGTCATCATCAATGCTCAAGACCTGCACCTTAGTCGCCTGCTCTCCGATAAACTGTGCTGTCACACGAATAAACTCATCATTCACCACTTTTCCATCACTGTTTTTTGGCACGAGCACCGCCTGAACGCGCTTGCCCGCTGCAATCGTCGTCGACTCCATTTGCACTTCGATACGTTTTACCGTTGAGAGCTGAACTTGATCTGCCTTAGATGGATCTTCGACTAACTGCTGCGTTTGTTTTTGAATCTGCTCAAGCTCCTGCTTGTTTTGCTCATCCATGTCTCCATAGAACGCTTCTTGTGGCTCACCAAATGAAAACTCAAAAGTTGTATCTTTCAGGCCACGCGACCACTCTTTCATCCGCTCCCACCATGGTGAAACGGGTGGCGGTGACCAGCTAAACAAATCATAGCCGCCCTGTAATGCAGGAGGATCTACGGGTTGATTATCAAAAGGATTATTAGGATCATCGGCATTTGTATCTTCTTCATCGCCGGAATCTTGATTATTCACGGCAGACTGACCATCTCCCTTTGCCTGGAATGCAAAGCTATAGCCACGCGCATCACCCTTGCCATTAAAGTAACTCAACTCATATCCCTTCGGCGTTTCGCCGATATATGCCTGTGTTGCAGGATCTAGATACGCCGTTGAAATAAACGCATGCTTCTCATCGATATTCATGTTGCTCCAGTTGATCGCCTCAGAAACTTTTGCGCGGTTAGCGCGCGTGACTACTGGATCAGGTCCGTTATCTGCCGCCGTCGTCTCAGCCAAATTTCCTACGAGCGCGGTCAAACAATTAACGCAGATATCTTGCTGCGCTGCCGCTGGCTGACCTTGAATTTGTGCCTTTGGTAAGCGATTTAACTGCACTTGAAGTTCTTGCAATTTTGTCACATATTCATCCACCGAACTCACCTTAAACAAATCCGGATATACAATGCGCTGCGGATTTCGATTCTGATCTTGGAAGGTAATATTGCGGGGATTATCAACAGGCAAATCAAGTGCGATAAGATTTTTTGCCTGCGCGGCCAGGGTTTCCGTGGTCGGCTCCACATGGGAAAACACACTCGATAATTCTTTCACCTGCGCACGATTCATATGCAGCTGTACACTCTCAATTTTTGCATTCACAATGGGAATAGAAAAATTCTGTTGTTGCTCACTACGGCTCAAGAACATTGCCAAATAACTCTTCCATCCTTGTGGATTTTGTCGTGAGTTCCAGCCAATCGCACGCAAGAGATCTCCCATGGTAATGATAAAAGGATCGTTGCCTGTAGAGGCAAAAATCGTAACATCATCGGGCTGCGGATCACCGGACGGCACGGGAACACTGCTCATGCGGCGAACTTTTTCCGCCTGATTATAATCAACGGGATCTGCCGCATTTTCATCAGTATAAAAATAATTATCATCTACTGCTTCCAATCTCTGATCAGCCGCAATACGCTCTTTTACAAGCGCGGCCTTGGGCCGATAGTTCATACACGAACGATAGTCATCAAATCCTTCGGGCAAATTCGTGCGAATTTGCCGCGTCCCATTGATATCTAAAATCGGATCAGTCGCATGATCGGGGAAACAACTTTGCACACCTGGAATCGGATTTTTCACCAATGTCGTACTGTCGGAAAAACATCCGGCAAAGTGCTCATAGCCCTGACATTTACCGCCTAAAACTCCACCATAACACGCATAATCATTATTTTTTTCTTCAGGCGTGCGGCCAGTCGTTGCTTCTTCATCACGGTCATACTCCATCGCCGTCATCGTATTAAATGCACGATTAAGCTCAACAACTTTTGAGTAGCTGCCCGCACCAAATGTTCCTCGGTATGGTGTGCACTGCGCCACACTCGTAATTTCTCCTAACTCATATCCATTGATCGAGGCAGGAAAACTCCACGTCTCATTATCAATCGGATTGTTTGGTAAAAACGTCGTCGCATCAGTCGTCACTGCGGGACTGTAGTTGGTAAACTCAATCGGCTCAGCGTATTGGTCAGGATAGACCGGACCTTCCGGAGCCTGAACAATATTCTCTGGGCGAATTATATGGAATCCATTCGGGTCTTTGCGGCGCACTGAATCAACTTGAAGGGTTATTGTTCCAAGCGTTACGTTTTTCTGCAGACGTCTGACAATTTGATCAATCTGCTTCTCCACCATCGTATTCACCGATTTCAAATACACCTGCGTATACGTATCTTTTGCAGAGATAATATTCACTGCAGAATCTACGCCATAATCATATTCGTCGCCTACTGGGTGCACCCAGCGACCCGTGTATTTAGTAAGATCATTTACCAATCCCGGATACTTACTGAAAACTTCATAGAAGCGCTTCATCAACGTATCGGACATTCCTCCACGACCATCCTTTCCCACCATCGTCATGATGTCGGGAATTTGATTTTTATCCACTTCCTGCGCGGCTGCAGGCGCACCATCGGGACGCGGTGGCTGCTGTGGCTTAGTGTCATCGATAGGAATTCCCTGCGACTCAAGCAACTGTTGCAATAACAATGCCTCGGCTTGATCGTCGGCGAGCTGCTCTTCCACTGCTCCCGACAAATCTTTATACAAATCTTTGGTGTAGCGTTTGTAGGCCACGTCATCCATGTGATCCAAATATTTGAGATAGCCCTGATATGCTGCAGGATTTAAATTTTCTTCTTCATGAATAAAATCCTGAAAGAACATTTTTTCATCAAAACTCGTGTACCGCTGATCACCCACATGATAGAGATGATTTTTATCAAAATATCGCGCCATCATTTCACGGCCATCATTTGATTTCAGCGATATCGGTGTACGTATCACGCCATGCCAGATTTCCGCCTGAGGCTGATCCACGCTTCCCGTAGGCTCAAAGTCCGTCGTCTCTGGATTAAATTCATAGACCGGTGCCTTGAAATCCGTATACGGAAAAAGCGATATAAAACGATTTCCTTTTTTATTAACTACCGGCAAGGGCACATCACCAATCACCACTACGCCCTTGAGATACGCCGTACGTCCCGGCTCAGCGGGATCGCCTTCGTAATATAATTTTTCCAAAACAGACGCGACATTTTCCGGCTTCTCGTAGGTATCAACTTGAATAATAACCGCACGGGTTTTATCTAATTCATTTTGTATATCGATCGCATAGCGATTTATACGAGCGGTCATCGTGGTCGATTCCAATGGTCTACCGAGTGTAGAAAAAAGCCCCCCGAAATTTTTGGGATCTTTGTATAAACTATCCTCCACTAAAATAGCCACAAGGTCGTAATCATCCGGAAATGAAAACGCCTGAGCAACGGGAGCCATCAGTAAATTAAAACTGAAGAAAAACACTATAGCCCCCACCCCAAATTTTTTGACTATTGGTTTCATTTTTGTGTTTCTATACAGTATACCGTAAAACAGCTTAGAGATGGCTCTATTAAGCGTTGCAAGGTGCGTAAAATATAGTCTGGATTAGGGGCGGATTTTTCCTATAAAAAAACCCGGCTATGAACCGGGTTTAAAAGTCTATTTTTAAGCTCGTACTCAGGAAGGGCCTACCAACACGAAGTATGTGTCTCCCGCAGGAAGAGGTTTCTGCTGAATGAGCATCTGTGCGTCTTCAGGTGATGCAATGTTAGTTAAATTAACACCATTATCAACACCAACTGGACCAGCTGCCAAAGTTGCTGTCGTATTTCCTGAATCTGCGTTTTCCATCTTTGCACCAACTACATAATAATCGCCGTTAGCGACTGCTTTGTAATAATACATTTGAGACTTTCCATCGGCGGCTGAACAGCTACCTTCCTTTGTCTGATCAGTATAATAAGCAGGCATCTCAAGAGTAGTTTTAAGCGCTTCAGTGAAGCAGACACCATCAGCACTAACAGGTAACACTCCCTTGCTCTGATAATACAACTCAACCGTATTTCTAATTTGTGTAATGTGATTAATACGAGCCACATCACGCGCACGAGCTGGTGCCTTCATGGCATTCGGAATAAAAGTAACTGCCAAGATTGCGATAATCGCAATTACGATAAGCAGTTCCATAAGTGTAAAACCCTTTTTCATAATGCTTGTGTTAATTGATATTGAATTTACCTACATTATATCAGAAAAAGCGCCGATCACCAAGTTGCGAAAAAGTATGTGAGATATACCGTTCATATTTTTTTCATTTTTATTTCATCGGGAGTTCATATGGCTTTGATATAACCAGCAACACCGATGACGTGTTCGACTGTGCAATTCTGCTGCAGTGAACCTCAGACGGTGGTCATTAACATCTAACGGAGAAAGCTTATGAAACACACGGTTCATTTCGCGAGCATGAGCGTGCTCGCCATCACCGCCTTCATGGTGGTGCTGACGGGATGCACGACAGCTCCAACGCCGGGAACACCCGGCACACAGGCGCAGCAAGATGCGCGCAATCAGCAGGACGAGCAGAGCGCGGACGCGACGGATTCCATCGATTCCAAGGACGCCACCGCGAGCAATCTGGCGCACGACGCGACCAGCAACAACAACGGCAGCGATGCCCGCAACACCGGAGGTACACCTCGGGACTCGACGGTCAACAGCACGATGGAGGTAGGCATCACACCCGATGCGACGCCCAACACCACCAATGACGGCGGCATCCCCACCGTCTTCACCTCGCCGGAGCAGGGCTACAACATTCGCTTCCCGCACAGCAGTCACGTGGGGGTGACGCGGATCGATCTGCCCCAGTGGGCATCCGATCAAGCACTCGCCGCCGCAGAATTGCTGCAGGGAGAAAACCGCTACATCGTGGTGGTCTATCCTCGGCAAGCGAACGAAGAGCTCCTCTCGTGGGGCACGCGCGTGCAAGCGGGCGACGCCTTCGTCTCGGATCGACACCTGCAGATGGGAAGTGGCCAGACCGGCTACATCTACGACAGCAACGACTTCGGTCTGCTGCCCAACATCCACGTGACGGTGATGAGCGACGACTTCGTCTACTACTTCCGCTGGATGCCGGAGCTGCCTGAAGACCCGCAAGAAGCGGCAGAGCAGATTCGCAGCCAGCACCTCAGCTTCAGTATCCCGCGTGACATGATCGAGATGCTGGGCAACGCAACGGTGCGCTAACAACAGACAGAAAGGAACGGACTCATGAACAAGCTCGTGCAGGCGCTGATGATCTTCATCATCAGCGCCGTTTCGCTGTGCCCGGGAATCGTCCATGCGTGGACGCGACCGCTGGGCAACAACTACAACGTCAGCAACGGATTCTGGGAGTGTCGGGTCAACTGCTATCACCTGGGTGACGACATCCCGGCCGCCGCCGACACGGAGGTTCGCTCCATCGGCAACGGGCTCGTGGTCGAGGTCACCTATCGCAGCGAGCGAGGCAACTACGGCGGCCGCGTGCTCATTCAGTACGACACGCCGGATGGTTCGATCGTGGCGATCTACGGACATCTGGGCATCAACGACGACGCACACCCCGATCGTGATGATATCTACGTACACGTCGGCGACTTCGTTACCGGAGGACAGCGCATCGGACGGCTCGGCACCACGGCGGAAAACGGCGGCTGGATCCCCCATCTGCACCTGGGCATTCACCGCGGCCACTATGAGGCCGCGGGCTCGGTGTGCAGCAACTGGATCTACGCCGGCTACACACACCGCCCCTACCGCTCGGATGAAAGCTGCTTCTGTGACATCTACAACGGCTGGATCGATCCCTCGGAATTTCTGGGCGTGCGAAACCGTCGCCTGGGAATTGCGGGGCAAAATCAAGATCCCGTGATGGGAAATCTGCAGACCAACTTCACATGGGAGCTGCAAGCAACTGGCCGAGCAACCGCACCCGTCGCTGCAGAGGTCATCATCTACAATCCGGTCTCGTTCAACGAGTTCACCTTCCCCATGCAGTACGTAGACGGCACTGAAAATCCCTACGAGTTCACGTACTCCAAGCGCGTCCTCAACGAAGGCGAGTATGGATATCGCTTCCGGATTCGCACCTGTGGGGAGGTCTTTGAGATCGCAGAAGAACATATGCTCTTCGGACCGGTCGTGGGCGAATTCAACGTCAATGATCGAGATCGAGAACCTCCAGAACCTCCCGCACCGCCGCCACCGGATCCCCCATCCAGCCCGCCTTCTGCTCCCCCAACGGCTGCGCCGCCATCACCCCCGGCATGCACTCCGATCGACGAGCGCTGTGACAATGTCGACAACGACTGCGATCAGCTCATCGATGAAGACATCAGTCGACAATGCGCATCGGTCTGCGGCCAAGGAACGCAGCTCTGCATCAACGGAAATTGGCTCGCGTGCAACGCGCGGCAACCTACGCCTGAGATCTGCGATGGTGTGGACAACGACTGCAACAACAGCATCGACGACGGGCTGACTCAAGCCTGCCACAACGACTGTGGAAACGGTGTGCGTGTCTGCCAACGCGGTGTGTGGAGCGCCTGCAATGCTCCCGCACCCGCAAGCGAAACGTGCAACGGATTCGACGATGACTGCAACGGCCAGAGCGATGACGGACTGACTCAAGTCTGCCAGACCGCGTGCGGAAATGGCACGGAACGGTGCAGCAACGGTCACTGGCAAAACTGCAACGCGCAACAACCTTCCGCAGAAATCTGCGACGGAGAAGACAACAACTGCAACCAGTCAGTTGATGAGAATCTGCGACTCGGCTGCACGAACGAGTGCGGCAATGTGGGTGTACAAATCTGCGGAAACGGTCGCTGGCAATCGTGCAACGCGCAAGCCTGCGCACCTCCACCCGACGAGCCAGATGCGTCAGAAGACCCCGAGCCCGACAGCTCCGTACAACCGCCCACGGAAGATCTCGACGCGCACATTGAAGACGCCCACCTCGCAGATGCATCCGATCCCGACGCCGCACCGATTCCCCCCTCCTGCATCCCACAGCCAGAAGAGTGCGACGGCATCGACAACGACTGCGACGAGGAAATTGATGAGCAGACGGATCGCGCCTGCCTCAACGCCTGCCAAGTCATGGGGCATCAGTACTGCCGCAACGGTACAATGACCGCCTGCGACGGCGACCTCTCCTGTCAGCCACCGCCCCCGCCACCACTGCCGCCCTTCAACGCCGCGCCGATTCAGAGCGTCCCGGAAAACAACGAGATGGTCATCGTTCCCTTCGGTGCACCACAAGGCAGCAGCCTGTTCGTCTGGACAGCAATACCCGATGCGGATCACTACGAGCTCGAAGTCTACTACGGAGGAGCGGACGGGAACATGGTTCTCCAAACCTCAACCCCGTTCACGAGCAAGATGTTCAACTGTCCCCGGAGCGACTTCGGCACAGAGCTCAAGTGGCGCGTTCGAGCCAACAGCATTCGCTACCAAGTAAGCGACTGGTCGGCCTGGCGCAGCATCTACTTCAGCTACCCCATCGGAAGCTACCTGCAGTGCACGGGTCCCGACTGCCCCACGCCAAACGGCATCTACAAAGTCTCCGCCGACATCCACGAAGGCAATGAGATTCCCAACCTCATGTTGCTGGATACGGTGAACGACAACTGCAGCGTCGGCCACATCCCGGAGCTCGTGCCCTACGAGCACCTCAACGGCTACGAAATCACCCCGCGTTTCAACGGCTGCCCTCCCTAGATGAACAACGATCTACCCTTCCCCGGTTGGCTCTTTCTTATTTCACAATAACAAAAGATGCGGCCGGGGAGATTTCTATATAAGCGCGCCTAATTCATTAGGCCCCTTTTTCATTCTCTTGATCATCTTTTTGTTCATAGGTAAGCTCCATTGGAAAATCATTATCTGGTATGTAGACATACGGATTAGTTTGATTTAATTCTCCATTTTCTTCACTATTCCAAACATCTTTCAGCGTACTGCGTGCGCTCGTAACTTTTAGCGATTTACGATAAAAGTTCGTTTCTAATCCATCATCAGTATCATCATATGCGACTTGACCATATTCTGATGATCCAACACTGATAAAAGCTCCTGCTTTTCGCTTTGCCAAAATATCGTATACCTTACGCACAAAGTTGTGATTATAACATGAAGCAAAAATAACAATATCTTTCGAAACCACTTCAGCACCAAAACGTGCACTTCGCTTTAACCATGCATTAGCAAACTCTTCCGCAGTAATAAAAGCATTATTTCTATTAACAGCTGCCAGCTCTAGAACATCAGGCCCACCATGTCCGTCAAACACAAAAGTAAGAGGCGGAGGTGTATCAGCAATGGTGCGTTCTGTTTCTCCCTCTGCTTTTATTAATGCCGCCCGAGAATTACCCTCCGATTGAGTATGATATATTTTCTGACTTCCATCCGATTCTTGTTGGCGTTCCAATTCAGCGATAAGGGCTTTTTTTCCGAATCGTCTTGTAAATCCCAAATTTTCCCGTTCGTTATGGGAAACGAATAAAATATTTCGCTTGTAGAAAAGCGGCATATCTCCATATTTATTTTTCATTTCCTGGATACGTCGGCATTCTTCTACAACATTTTCTTTACTAGAAAGCTGGAGGCGTTGAAACAAGTTACGCGCAACATAAACACTCAGTTTTAATGCATCACCAGGAGCCACGATATAATCTCTCGGAATCATTCGTGCAATATTCCTTAACTTCTCTGGGCTCAATGCTGGATCCTCCATGAGACTATCGATACTATAATCGGGATCGTCATTACCAGCTGTGACATGTGCTACGGTTCTCTTGGTTCTTTCATTTTCTTCTCTCCATGCTTGTGCCTGAGCAAGAATTGCCTCCGCTGCTTGGTCATCCTTTATTAAGGGAGACAGCCTTTTCATAACACCGGGTTGATACTTTACAAGCGATAGTAGAGATTCTTGAATTTGTACCAAAATATTTACATTACGCTCACTGCATTTAGCACGAAATTCTGAGGGCAAACTGTACCAACATTCAACATCCACGCCAGGCTGCAATCGGGAAAACGCCAGGCCAACAACCTCCCCTTTGAGTAGTAATTCGGGAAACAACTGATAGGATCGTATTACTTTTTCTGGGGAAATTTCAGCCATTCGGGAAAGTACCTTCACTTGAAGATCCTCGCTAACATTTTCTGCTATTGTTTTCCAATGGTTAAAAACTGCATCAATCTCGCCTTTGTTAATTGCCTTCGCAACAGCCGAAAATAAAATCCCCTGAGGATCCACTACAAAATCTTTGTATGTATTATAAGCTGCAATTAAAGTAATACCGCCATCATTGAGACCCTGTACAGCTTCAACTGCGCGAATATAAAGTGCGTTTGCATCACTTAGATGGGACCAAAGAGAACCATATGTAAGGAAATTAACTGGCTCAGAAGTCGCCAAACGTTCGCCTAACACATGCAATGCAGCAGCGACTTTAGGCTGTTGCACAAAGGTAGGATCGCGGTCAGCAAATTGCAATAAGTAGGGTAAAGCTAGAGAAGATTCTTGATCACACAATCGCATGACAGCATTCCCCACTTCTTCTTCAAATTCCGGGATAGACTTTAATAATTCGTAGTCTTCAAGCAGAAGATCATATTCATCTGATGCAACCATCTCTCCTAAAAATCTACTCAAATCCGTCTTTGCCTGCATAGAAGGCAAGGCATCTTTACATGTTTGGTATTGGATTCTATCGAATGTTTGTAATGGCCTTTCAGGCTCAGGGGATGGTGGCACGCTAAAAGTGTTAATTGCATTCTCAATCAACTCTCCTGGAGTGAGAATTATGCTAGCCACCTCATGCTGATCTCCACTAGCTCTCTTGCTTTCAATATCTTCGCCTGACATAGTTTTGTTTTATTTATTCGTTTAATTATAGCATAAAATCGCTTATTTATGCCAGAATAAGCTCTCACACAGCACTGCTTATTTTTCATCCAACGTCACCACCGGACTCCAATCTCGCGGCGCAGGTTTTCTCAAATAGAAATCGCAACGATTGCGATAAATCTGCGAAGGACCATCATCAGGAAACTGCGCCAAAATATCTTCGAAGTGCTGCTTAGCAACTAAGAAATTACGCTCAATATATTGGATGCGTCCGTTTTCAAAATGATCGAGCATCCCTTTTACATTAGCCGCCATCGCCTCAGCCACACCAACTACCTCAAAAATATCCGTCTCCATTTTCTTTCCTTTCACACGAACTGAATCCAATTTTCTAAACAAGAATGAATGTTGCATCGAAGTAATTGTCTGGAACGTTCCTTTATCTATCATAACTTTTGTCCCATATTTGCGATTCAAACTTTCCAATCTCGATCCCAAATTCACAATATCTCCGATCGCCGTGTAATCAAAACGCTTCTCGGAACCCACGTTTCCGATAACTGCTGGACCCGTAGAAATACCAACACGGAAATCCAAATTAATTAACTCCTGCTTAAAAGGAAGCGTAGGAATTCGATCCCATTTTTCGTGTAGTAGTGTCAGTGCCGCGCGCATCTTAAGTGCTGCAGTAACCGCATTAATCGGATGGAGCTTATCCTCTAATGGAGCACCGAATAACGCCATAATCGCATCACCCTGATATTTATCGAGCGTGCCATTGTGTTGGAAAATCACATCAGTCATCGCACTCAAATAATCATTCAACAGAGCGACCGTATCTTCTGGTGTTAATTTTTCTGAAAGTGTCGTAAAGCCAACAATATCTGAAAACAATACTGAAATGATTTGGCGTTTTCCTCCCAACTTCAACATCTGTGGCTGCTCCACTAATTCATTTACAATTACAGGACTTACATAGTGTGCAAAAGCATTTTTGATCATGCGTTTTTCGCGCAGCTCCGTTTTATTGCGATACCATAACACCGCGAGCGCCGTCAGGATGAGTGCGCTTTGTGGATAGACGACATTCATCACATACCCCTTTTGATAAGCCAAAAAAGCAAGTAATGGATACAAGAAAAATCCGACTCCAAAGACAATCGCAAAAAGTCGCAATGACTGGGTCATAAACAGATATCCCATTCCACCACATATAATAAGGAATACGAACATCATTCCCCAGAACCCCTGTTCAGTGACTGTTCGGTTTTCAAGCAGTTGCTGAATACGCGTTGCATGAATTTCCACTCCGGGCATGGCCGTCTTAGAAGTGGGTGTATCAAAATTATCATTAATCACGGGAGCTGTGCCACCAATCAATACGATTTTCCCTTTAATTAAATTTTCATCAAATTTATTTGCCAATACATCTGAAAATGAAATCGTGTTATACGATCCGGGTCGAGCTACATAACGAATCCGTTCAGGAGTCGTCGTTGCCTTCACGGCTAACGTCTTCCCTTTCGTCTCCATATAACGGAGAGCAATTTCATAAGAGAAACTTACCTCGTCTCCCATCTTATTTATTAATCGTCGCATTACCCCGTCTCGATCACTAAGTGCATTGCCAAAACCTGCAGTCACTTTTTCACCGGAGAAAATCGGGACAATGACATCAAAATTGCCATTTGCTAAGCGTACCATCTGCTCAAATAAGACGACCGAACCATTCTCAGAGAGCGCCTTTTGAAAATCAGCATCATCCGGATGACTCAATGCATCGGAAACCTCATCTTTGGAAGGTATAAATCGTCCAAGAAGCTGTGCCCATGAAAATTGTGACGCACTTCCCCCCTCTTGTATATATTTCTCATAACCAGCAAAAAGCTGATCCAAGCGCAATTTGCTAATACCTGTTGATCCCTCACGGAAATCCAAATCAAAACCTACAACTGCCGGCTTTGCCGGTGCAATCGTACGCAATAATTGAGCATAATAGCTGCGTGGCCAATCCTTAAAACGCCCTAATCCCGTACTCGCATCAAGGCTCCGATCATCAATTGCAATGATGGTTATTTCAGGACTAACAGGTTTGCTCGTGAAAAAAAGATCCGTGATCTTATTATTTATTGTTTCAAGTGGATCTGAGACAACGGAACTATACAGTGCAATGCCCGCACAAAAGACAAACAGCGCAAGAAGCAAGCCAAATCGTTTCACGGCGGCAATTATAACGAAAAGGGCTCTACAAACAAACTATTATCCGCATGATCTTGAGAAAAATTCACAATATGGTATAATATAGATGGTATATACTTCAATAAATTCGAAAAATTTGATATACTAATTGGAACTAAATTAGAAATAAAAAAACAAAAATATGATTTGCCGTCTTATCAAAAAACTTTCCATTGATTTCACCAGTGCGTTATTCGTATTGCTGATAAGCGGTTTTATCAATCTTCAACCATTGCAAATACACCAATTTGCACAAGCACAGGAACCAAATATTTGCTCTCCGGTGACACTTACCGGAAATAAAACGGCAACGGATCCTATTTTAAGTCCGGCAGGACAAGGTCGCGCAGCAGGCATAAGTGACGCAGGTCAGCTTCATACAAATTTTGGTGCGAACAATGCAAATGCACAATATAAAGCATGTCTCGAAAGTCAGCCACGTGCACGCGCAGGTAGTCCTATTGCGTTACAGCTTGGTGGTTGGATGTGGGATACGAATTTTGGTTATGTAAGTTTAGGCTGTGATAATCGTAGAAATAATAATAATGCCGCTCCGGATTGTGGTGCGCAAAACTACGGCGCATATGCACTTATTCCCGCAGATGTGGACGCACCAACAAAAATTCGTGGATATATTTACAGTGAAAATATCGGATGGATCAGTATGGGCTGTGACAACGGTGTAAACGCCGGCGCACCCTGCCCCGCAAATTATTTAGGAAACTACGGAGTGAGTGTTGCTGGTGCTAATAGTGCCGATGCAAGCTGTCCCGGACTTCAATCCGGTGATGTTTTTGGATTCGCGTGGTCACCTGCAGTAGGCTGGATAAACACATGTGGTATTCACGCCGCATTCCCTTTACTCGCACCAGAAGCTGCTCCCCCTGTAAATGATGCAGTTGCTGACGAACTCAATGTTACGGTTCGCTATAGCGACTCAGTAAATAATGTCGCAACACCAAATCAGTTGAGAACTCCCGCACAGCCAAGTGCAAATTCAATTTATGCGAATGGAAATGACTATCATGAAATTATTATTGCGGTGAGAGATCAGAATGGCATACTTATCGGTGGGCCTGGAGATGCACTTTATAATGTCGTTATCCCTTCATTGCGTCCTTCTATTTCTTTTGACGCGACAACCAACACGGTGATCGCCAACCAAATTGCTGGACCTTGTGTGGGATGTGATCCACAAATCGACGCACCTACTCCTGTTAGTTTTGAGGATTTTGTGTGGACACCGGGACGTGGATACGTGAGCAAGGTTCGTTCAATCGCACCTACTAATGCACAAAATGTAGCGTCATTTAATGGAATCGATGTTGAGGTGCGGAAGCGCGCTGACAATCAACTTGTACCGCTTGCTGTAGCAGATGCAGTACAAGGTCAGTCATTTAGCTTCTTGCCACCGGTTGAGGTCACTGCTGTACGCTCAAGTGCAGTCCAGGGTGAACAAGACAGCCTTCGCGCAGTGGTAAATCACTCAGAGGATGTAAAGGTGACAGCCGCACAACACACGGCGGTAAACATGCCCGCAGCAAATCAAATAAACATTATTACGCAAGGATATAGCTGTTCGGATAATTTTGAAATTCTCTTTGATGATAATGGCAATGGAACTATTACATTGGAAGATGGCGTGACTCCAGAAGACTTTGCAGTAATAGATCCACGTTATCCAGAAAAAGTAGGTCTATGCAGAAATGAACAACACTATTTAGACTTTGCTACTCAGCCCCTCTCGAGCTTTGTAGATGCAAACTCAGCACATGTCTTTGTATACGCAAAAACAGTCCAGAACGCAGACGCTGGCCAACTTGAAACCAATGCAGTCGCACTTCAGTCAATTGTCGAGTATTCACTAAATGGCTTTACCGTACGCTATTACTCTAAGGCGGTGACGGATAGTTCACTTATCAATCAATCAACAACGGTACAGGGAAATGTACAAATAGATATCCTAGATACAACCGGTTCACCTAATGGCGATCGCATAAGTCAGTCAATTGGTGAGCGTGCACAGTCTAAGCGTGAGGCGTACTACCGTGTTATCACAGAGACACTTCGTGATGCTGCACCACGTCCTCTTGCCGCTGGTTTTGCGACAATCAACAATGCAACGCTAAATAACGGACAAACATCGAGCGTCTATTACTATAAAGTTCCTGCTGCACCTGGTGGCCGCGATGAGCCGTGTGGCGTAATTTTAAATGATGTCGGCGATATTACATTTGCCGGACAGAAGACGATCGTTGTACAAGGCTGTAACGTTTACATTAACAAAAATATTACTGCTCCTCAGGGTAGACTTGGCATTATCGCCCTTGAAGATGAAGGAGTAAATGGTGAGAACCGCGGAGGAAATGTGTATATCTATCAAGACGTTACTGACGTAGAGGCGCACTTTGTACTCGACGGTAGCATCTTCTCTTATACTGCAGGCCCTGCAAATCTTGATATGGTGAGCGGATTACCTAATTACCCAAATGATTATCAGCGTCAGCTGCGCAATCAGTTAGCTATCGTGGGAAGTATCATCAGCAATAATACCTATGGCGGCTGTACACAAGCTCAGCCATTGAATGGGGATGGTTCTATCGCGCGTACGGCTGAGGAAAAAAAGAACAGCTGTAAGTATGATTTCAACTACATGCGTTTCGGTTATGCACACCAAGTAGCGATAAATAATCGCGAACGTCACATGTGTTGGGACAATGATGTAGCAACTTCAAAGCGCTTCTACCCCGCAAATCAGGTGCCTGGATTGCCAAATGACAATACAGCCGTCTGTCGTGCAAATAACGCAGATGCAAACGGTGGGAAGAGCATTACTACTATCATCTATCGCGAGCCAAGCAAGCTGTTGCCGCTGTTTAATGGGGTGCGGTAGTGGATTGACAAACATACCAGAGTCCGTATAAGATTGGCGTCTTTCAATGGGAAACACAGATAGACGCACCTTTACGGCTGAAGAAATACTGAAATGCCCTGAGAATGAGACGTGTTGTCAGTGTGGCCTTTGTTGTTTCGGTTTTCAGTTACAAGTTCCCGAGAGAAGACCGGATTCCGTGAGAGACGCGGTGCGAACACAGGTAAAAAATGCGGGAGAAATGTGCCCACACGCAAATGACACACCGGACGGAAGAGTTGCATGCAGCCTTCAGGACATGAAAGAGCACCATACCCTTCGCGTATGTGCCCAGTTTAATGGCGGAGATCCCGATGAAATGTTTGATGAGAGAGGATATAATCCTCGCCGCACGGGATATTTTGAGGCGATACAATCTTCATTTCACGCGATGCTTGAATACCCCGATGATGAAGGAACTATCTCTATGTTTCTCGATTTTTGCCAAAGAGGGGTCATTCAGATGCCGATATTATTACAATACGTCAGAAATCACTCGAGCATGGAAAAAATTACACGCTTTCTTAAAGTCATGCTTCTAAAACCCGTATTACTTACGGAAATATTGGATAAAATTGAAGATCTTCCATCGTGGCTCAAACTCCCCTGTTCGCCGACTTCCGATACGCTCCGCTGGCAGACGCTAGATTTAGACTGCGCCAGCAATCCAAATCATGCGATCTTTTTTTCCAGATATATTGAAAATAGTAAGTAAACAGGCTCCTTCTATTTTTCGAACAGTTTGCGAATTTTTGCACCGACGATTTCGATAGGATGCTCAGACTCATCTTGGCGCATTTTCAGTAAACCTTTCATATGATTTTGTTCAGACTCGGCCATCCATTCTTTTGCAAACGTGCCATCCTCAACTTCCTGTAAAATCTTTTTCATCTCGGCTTTCACCGCAGGTGTGATCAAGCGTTTTCCGCGGGTGTGACCGCCATATTCAGCCGTATTAGAAACCACTTCCCACATGCGCGCCATGCCGCCCTCATACATCAAATCCACAATTAATTTCATCTCATGCATACATTCAAAGTATGCCAACTCCGGTGGATAACCCGCCTCCGTGAGCGTCTCAAATCCGGCTTTAATAAGCTCGGTTACGCCGCCACAAAGCACCGCCTGTTCACCAAATAAATCTTCGTGCGTTTCTTGTTCAAAGGTACATTCGATAACTCCCGCTTTCGTAAAAAACATCGCTTTTGCCATTGCTAAAGCAACTTCAAGCGCATTTTTTTCTGCAGTATCTGTGCGTACTGCAACAAGAGCAGGCACACCAAACCCCTGCTTATATACTTTGTACTCTTCAGTACCCGGACATTTAGGAGCTACCATAATAACGCCCACGCCCTCTGGGGGAACAATACGATTAAAAACAATATTAAAGCCGTGTGAAAAACTGAGAATTTTTCCTGGTTTCAAATGTTGCTGAATGTCACTTTCATAAACCGCTTTCTGTGTCTCATCAGGAATCAAAATATGCACAATGTCTGCCTGAGCTGCAGCATTGCTGATACTCATAACCGTGAGCCCATCTTCTGTAGCCAGATCCCATGACTTCCCCCCCTCACGCACACCCACAATCACCGAAATTCCTGACTCATGAAGCATCCGTGCCTGCGCGCGGCCCTGTGCTCCATAGCCAATAACGGCGATTTTTTTGTCTTTCAAGAATTCTAAATGTGCGTCTTGATCGTGATAGATTTTCATAGAGTAATGGTAGTTAGTGATTAGTGGCTAAGTAAAAAATCCTTAAATGCAGTAAAATCTTTGCTTATAGTAATCGCATTCTTTTTTGCTTTCAAATAATGCTCTACCGATGCAGGAACCTCAATTGTTTTATTAATTATTGGCTCAACGACTTCAGAAAATTTCACTGGATGTGCCGTCTCAAAAAATATTCCCATGGTCTCACTGCCGTATTGAGCACGATACGCTTCCAAGCCTGCATAGGCCACTGCACCATGCGGATCGCAGACGTAATTATAGTGCTCATACACTTTTTTAATGGTCGATTTGGTGACTTCATCGCTGACACTGCACGACCACACATGTTCGCGCATTTTTTCGGCCGTTGGATACAAGGCCTGCATGCGAGAAAAATTACTTGGACTTCCCACGTCCATGGCATTTGAAATTGTTTGGACAGAAGGCGCAGGAGTATAAGTGCCTGAAGCAAGATACTTAGGAAAGACGTTATTTGCGTTTGTGGCAGCCACAAAATGCTCTACGGGCAGACCCATCACCTGGGCATACAAGCCTGCGGTAAGATTACCAAAATTTCCGCTTGGGACTGAAAAAACAACTTGCTTTTGCAACTGGGCAGCTGCATAAAAATAATAAAAGGATTGAGGCAAAAGACGCGCAATATTAATGGAATTTGCGGAGGTAAGTGTCCGTTTTTTTTGAATATCAGTATCGACAAATGCAGATTTCACCAATGCCTGGCAATCATCAAAACTTCCCTCAACTTCCAGTGCAGTTATATTTCCGCCCATAGTAGTGAGCATTTTTTCTTGCAGTGGACTCACTTTATTTTTTGGATACAAAATAACGACACGGATTCCCGGAACATTATAAAAACCGTGAGCCACTGCGCTTCCGGTATCACCGGACGTCGCGGCGAGAACAGTGACTTCCCTATCTTCACCGCGCAAAAAATAACCCAACAGACGTGCCATAAATCGTGCACCAACATCTTTAAAGGCAAGTGTCGGACCATGGAATAACTCAAGCACATAGGTGTTTTCATTTAATTGCTTGAGAGGAATTGAAAAATCGCAGGCCTCCTCTACAAGGTGCCTCAACTCATCCGCAGGAACTTCGTCTTCCAAAAATAAACGCGAAACTTCATAACCTATTTCCGCGAGTGAACGACTAGCGAATGTCTCAAGAAATCCATTCGGCAGGCGGGGCAGTTGCATAGGCATATATAATCCCCCATCGGGAGCAAGTCCCCGTATCACCGCCTCACGGAAAGAAGCAGTATGACCCGAATTGTGTGTACTAATTAATTTCATAATGATTCGATAATATAAGCCCCGCGTTGGTTAACGGCTGATACAAAAGCTTCACTTTTCACTTGAGCTTGAGAAAACGTTTCCTGCATTGCTAATGAAACTTTTTCAGCTATTTCTTTTGAGTCACACAAAGCAAACATTGATGGCCCTGAACCCGATATACTGCAACCAATGGCACCCGCAGCAGTAGCGGCTTTTTTAACTTCTATAAAACCAGGAATTAACGCAGAGCGAACCGGCTCCACAATATAATCTTCAAGCGAACGACCGAGTAGTTTTAGATCTCCCTGCATGAGCGCTGCGATCACTCCAGCAGTATTTCCCCACTGTGAAATAGCTTTTTTCAAAGGAATTTCTTTAGGCAAAATACTCCGTGCATATGCAGTTTCCACTATGACATCCGGATGCACCAACACACAGTATAACCCTTCGGGTACGGGGATTTTTATACAATCAAGCGGCTCATAACTACGAATAAGTACAAATCCACCAAGCAACGCCGGCGCCACATTATCAGCGTGACCGCTTCCGCAAGCCACGCGCTCACCCTCAATGACAAACGGCAATAACTCTTCGCGCTTCAATGGAGAACCAAATAATTCATTTGTCGCTACCACACTTGCCACGCTGCTGGCTGCACTCGAGCCCATCCCACTTCCCAGCGGCATATTTTTTTCTAATTCAATTTCTATGCCGATGTTCGACTTACCCAGATGATTGAGAAACATTTGAACCGAAACACCGGCAGTATTTTTCGATGCATCTTTTGGAAGTGCGCCATTATCTCCGGTGATTTTGGCTATAGACACTCCCGGGTTATCAGAAAAACGAACTTTCACCGTATCGCCTGGAGCATCAACCGCAAAGCCAAAAACATCGAATCCACAGCCAACATTGGCGACTGTAGCCGGAGCAAAAGCAGTTATTGTTTGTCGTGAATTCATATCGTTTTTAATACATTATTCTTTAATAAAAGTTCTGCAATTAAAATTGTTCCTCCTGCCGCACCGCGAATCGTATTATGTGAAAGAATGACAAATTTATAATCAAATAAATTACAAGGACGCAGACGCCCCACACTTACCGCCATGCCCTTATCTGCCATACGATGCAGCTTGGGCTGAGGATAATTTTCCTCGTGCAAATAATGAATCGGCTGTTGGGGAGCCATATACAAATCAAGTTCCTGCGGCACACCACGGAACTTTTCCCACGCCGCAATCATCTGCTGCATTGTTGGCTTGTTTTTCAGCTTCACTTGAACGCACTCCAGATGACCATCCAAAACTGCGACGCGATTACACTGCGCACTTATTTTTGCGGTAAATTCCTGGAGCACACCATCCTTATATTGTCCTAAAATTTTGCGCGGCTCTTGCTCAACTTTTTCTTCCTCACCGCCAATAAACGGAACTACATTATCAATAATATCCAAACTCGGCACGCCAGGATATCCCGCACCAGAAAGCGCCTGGAGCGTGGTCACATTTACCGCCTCAACTCCAAATTGATCATCGAGCGGCTTAAGTGCCATAGCCAATCCAATGGTTGAACAATTAGGATTCGTAATGATCGCACCACCACGAGAAAACGTCTTTTGTTTTTTTATAAGATCAAGATGATGGGCATTAATTTCAGGAATAATAAGTGGCACATCACTATCCCAACGATGATTTTTTGAGTTAGAAATAACGTAAAAACCCGATTCAGCAAATTCACTTTCAATCTCTCCCGCTACCGATGCATCCAATCCAGAAAAGACGATTTTGGGTCCGTCATAATTGCCAAATAATTGCGAAACTTTCTGGGGATCACACTCGTGCACTACCATATTCCCCAAACGTTGGCTCAATGGTGTTTGCATAAACCAGCGCGCAGCCTGACGGTATGGTTTACCACTCGAACGCTCTGAAGCGCAGAGCGCTGCGATTTCAAACCAGGGATGCGTCTGAAGCAACTCAATAAATTTCTGTCCCACCGAGCCTGTCGCGCCAAGAATTGCAACGAGGTATTTATCTTTTGGAGGTGTGTAAGGAGTGACCATGGGATAGTGGTTAGTTAGTTAGTTTAAATATATCTGCCAAGACTCCGGCGGCGGTTACTGCAGCTCCAGCACCAGGGCCTTTAATGACTAATGGGGTATTGCTGTAACGCTTGGTAGTAAATGCAATAATATTATCGGTGCCCGCCATGCTATAAAACGGGTGTGACGAGTCGACTTCTCGCAACGAAACCGACGCTTTTTTCTTTTCTATGTGTGCGACATAGCGCAGCACGTGTCCCTTCTTTTTTGCGGCTTCTAGACGGGCTTTCCACTCTGCATCAAACTTTTTCATCACCACGAAAAATGTTTCGACGTTTTTTGCTTTCCTCGCTTCTATCGGCACTAAATTTTCAACTCTCAAA
>JAGOUV010000003.1:101547-104251 GCA_018061065.1 Candidatus Altimarinota bacterium
TCCCTTCTTTTTTGCGGCTTCTAGACGGGCTTTCCACTCTGCATCAAACTTTTTCATCACCACGAAAAATGTTTCGACGTTTTTTGCTTTCCTCGCTTCTATCGGCACTAAATTTTCAACTCTCAAATCTTCTAACTCCATCTTCATACCCATCTCACGACAAAGCACCAATAATTTACGTGCCACATCCATACCGCTCAAATCATCACGCGGATCAGGATCTGTATATCCCTTTTCTTTTGCACTTTTTACAAGCTCAGAAAAAGGAATCGTTGCATCAAAAGAATTAAATATATAACTCAAGGTTCCTGATAAAATTGCATCAATACGCACTACTTCATCCCCCGTCACGAGCAGATCATGCAGCGTTGAAATAATCGGCAACCCCGCGCCTACATTTGTCTCATACAAAAAGAATACCCCACCCTTTTTAGCCGCACTGCGAATCGACTCATAATGCTTAATAGAAGCCGAATTTGCCTTTTTGTTTGGCGTCACAATACTGATCCCCTTTTCAAGTAACGAAGGGTATATTTTCGCCCAATCATCGCCCGCCGTGCAATCCACAAAAATCTTTCGTGACGCAGTTGATGCATACATTTCACTCAGATATTTCTCCATAACTTCCTGCGGATTTTTCATCACTATAGTAGATTTTTCAACCGTAATTTTTCTGCTCGTACACACACCTGCCAGCACAAAGGGCGGATCCTTGAGTGACGAAATTTGCTCAAGCAATGCACTGCCAACCACTCCAACACCCGCAAGCCAGACCTCAGCTTTCTTTGACGGCACTCCAAAAAATGCATCGTGCACTGCGCGCACCGCGGCTGCCTCATCTTGCGTAGAAATGATAACGGAAATAATGCGTTCACTTGAACCCTGAGCAATCGCCGCAACATTAATTTTTGCCTTACCTAAGGCATTAAAGAGAGCCGCAGAAACCCCGGACCGATGACGCATCTGCTCACCTACCACTGCCAAACATGCCAGCTGTGAATCCGCCGAAATACTCTCAATCTGTTTTGATTTCAATTCAAAAATAAATTCTTCTTCCAATGCTGCACATGCCACCGCCATTTGTTTCGGTTCAATTGCAACACAGATTGAGTGCTCACTTGAAGCCTGACTAATTAAAATCACATTTACTTTTTTTCTCGCCAGCGCACTAAACATACGCGCCGAAATTCCAGCAATTCCAATCAATCCACTTCCTTCAATCCGCAACAGCGCGATAGACTTAATAGACGAAATTCCCTTTACTGCATGCGGATAATGAGGATCTCGCTTATGTGAAATTACCGTACCTTTAGCACTCGGATTAAACGTATTTTTAATTACAATGGGAACGCCTTTATCCATTGCCGGCTGCATGGTAGGTGGATAAATTACTTTTGCACCAAAATGCGACATCTCCATTGCCTCCTCATAGGTCAGCGAATCGAGACAAAATGCATTTTTCACCACACGCGGATCTGCAGTGAGTACGCCATCTACGTCCGTCCAAATTTCAATCGCACGCACCTTAAGCGCCGCACCAAAAATTGAGGCACTGTAATCCGATCCTCCACGCCCCAATGTCGTGGTCTGACCTTGGCTTGTAGAACCAACAAAACCCGTCACTACTTGCAACGCTGCGTGATTTTTAAAGTGCACTGAAATAAGCTTATTAGTCTCCGAAAAATGCACCTTCGCGCTCGTAAAATTATCATCGGTTCGCACCACACTTCGCGCATCCAGATACTCCGCCTTAACTCCACGATCCACAAATGCCTGCGCCGTGATATATGCACAGAGTCGCTCACCAAAACTACAGACATAATCCAATGCCTGCGGTGAACACTCTTTCAATAAATAGATTCCGGTAAGCACATCTTTTAATTCATTGAGCATGACCACAACCTGCCCCATTACGCGCTTCGTATTTTTAGAAGAGACTAAATCATCCACCGTCTGAACATGACGCTTATGTAATGATTGATAGAGCTCCGCGTACGATTCATCACCCTTCGCAGCTCTTTGAGCCATCTCAATTAAATCATCCGTAATCTTAGTAAATGCAGAAACCACCACTGCCACTTTTCCCTTTTTTAAAGCCATTTTTACGATAGCAATCACTTCCTTAATGCGCTCCGGCGAACCCACCGATGTTCCTCCAAATTTCATTATCTTCATAGAAATATAGTTACAAAAAAACGACCCTTTGTGAGGTCGTCGCGTGTGTATGAATCCGATTCGCATAACGACCTCAACTAGTGATAGTTGTAATTGTAGTAGTCGTAATGGTGACGAGTCGTGACATAAACATAACAAAACAACTATACGCCGAGAAAAAGTCGCGCGTCAATATTCAATCTGATTTTTCTGCCACGAGCTGCGCGTGAAATTCAGGAACAATAGGAATATCAAATCCGGACATTTCGCCTCCAGCTCTATGTAATCCAACATTCTGGAACTCCCGATTCCATCCACTCACGGGCAAAAAATTACACGGCACATTTACCTTGCATGCGGGATCTCGATTGAAGTGAATAACTCGATTATAAAACCAGTCAAAAAAGACGTTAAGCGCAAATTGACGAGATGCATTTAAGCGGGAATATAATTTCCCACCCGGCTTAGTAAGATCATCGGGAGGAATATCAATGAACGGAACATCAAAGACGGATTCAATCGCGACCAAACGTCCTCCTGGTGCCAAAAC
>JAGOUV010000015.1 GCA_018061065.1 Candidatus Altimarinota bacterium
CCACCACCTATGGAAGCTACATCCTTTAACTTAACGCCAAAGAAAATATCACTGTCACGATATTTATAACCAAGCCATGCGACGAGTGCCAATGAACCGACAATCATTGTTTTATCCAATCCACTGCCTCCTTGGAGATTTCTGAGCAGTTCTTTCTTCATGTCGCCCAATGTGTGACCCAAAAGCGGTTTATTCTTTTCTTGATTTAGATCTGCATCTGCACGGTTTTCTTTTTCAAAACGTTCATGCAAAATCTGCACCAATGCCTTTACGACTGCATCACTTTGTTCGTATGTATTTTTATGAGTGGGGTCGCTGTCGGGCGTAGCTTGCTTTAAGCCTGCTACAAAGGCGAGACGACCTTTTCCACGGGGGATATAATCTGCACCTGATCCCGCTTGATTTTCAATATCAAAAATCTTTGCCACATCTGTTGGCGGCATGCCTTCCCAGTTCTCAAAATTCGCTGCGCTGTCTGTACCTGCACGAGACATGATGAGCTTTAAGTTTCCTACAAGCTGGTCATAGCGAATCTTATCTTTTGTAAATGTCTCGATATATTCTTTTGCATCACCAGTTTCATCAATATTTTCGCGGAAATGTTTATCAAGCGCATCAGTTTTTTTTGCAACATCTTCAGTTAAAACTGTTTTTGCAAGATCCTTGCGTTGTGCTTTCAGAGCCTCTTCTTTTTTCTCTGCCTCTATTTTTTGCGCCATTGTTAAGAGCGGTCCGTATTTTGACTTTTCTGTAGGAACGGGCGTCGGCGCAGCAGCAGAACCCTCCGGGGGTTGTCCTCCCGGTGGTGCTCTAAATACAAATCGAGGATAGTTATCACTTATAGCCATCCCATTATTATACCAAATTTCCTACTTTTGATCAATGGCCTATCTTAATGGTGGCCTCCGTGACCACCCCCGCCGCCCTTATTGCCCCCTCGTGCTTCAAAGAAATCATCTACAACGCTTCCCACGAGTGCAGCTGCCACATGGCTTCCCATTTGTTTCCACCAAGGACCATGTGGTGAAGCATGGTGTGCATGAGCACCCTCTGGTGGTGGGGGAGGTGTTTTTGCCTGTAGGGAATGCTCAACGGCATGCTGTTCTGCAGCCGTTTTAGGGTACTTATCCAGGTAATGCGCCTGTATATACTCATCTAATTTTTTACACAATAAGACCTCATCATGGTCATCATCTTTTTTTGTTTCATTGCGAATTTTCTCAATCATTTTTACAATCCAGACTTTTTTCAAGTTTTCAATAAAATGACGCGCCTCAGTAGTATCCTCAACACCGCCCCATCCTGTATGGTGGCCATGTTCAATCGTATGGCGGAAGTAAGCGATCATCTGCAAAACGAGCTCCATTTGTAATCCAAAGAGTGCATTCTTTTTTTCAACAAGATCAGTTTTGCTCTTTACTGACGGATCCTCAGCAAATGCTGCAAGCGCATTATCAATATCAGTGGGAGTTGAATGAAGATTGAGATCTTTAGCAAAAGGTATATTCCCGAGCAGCAATTGTGGATCTTCACGCGCGGTAAGTGCTCTTCTCCCGACTTCTTTGCCAGCGCTTATACCGATAGCGGTTATTGCTTTTGTCGTAGCGGATATGCGTCCCCAAAGACCAGTTCCCGTAGGTGCTGGCGGAGGTGGGGGTGGCTCATGTGCGTCATGATGACCAGCAACGGGTTCATTTAAATTCATTATAAATAGTGCTGTACATGCTGCAGCTTTCATCATATTTGTATTGTCTTCTGAGACACCAAGATCAGTAAACTCCTGTCGCATGCCAAAATAAATTGCTGCGGTTCCGCTTGGTTTAATTCGTTTATCAACGGGAGTTTTTGCTTTATCGTGAACTAATTTAATTGCTTCGAGCGCCTTTGTAATTGGCGCCGCAAATCTATTGATATTGCCACTGGCTGCGCTTGCTTGTCTCGTCTGTTCTTCATGTACTTTTGCATATATCGCAGCAAGCACATCGCGTAAACTTTCGGTCTCTTCTTCGAAAACAGTTTCACGTTCTCCTTTTTTCAATTTAATTTCACGCACTACAATCGTGAGCTCATCGCTCAGGGTGTCTTCATCCAGTTTGGTAATTTCTTCAATGCTTGTTGTTACTACTGTAGGGAAAGGAGCGGTGACACGAGCCTCTGAGGCAATCTTTTTTAAGCGACGAATACCATTGCCGAAATTTCGTGCGGCCGCATCAAGCGCCTCCTGTTTTTTTGCAGCAATTCCTAAAGCGGCATCGCCTGTTTTAGGCGCAGTAGCATCTGCAGGTTTTCTTAATTGTCCTCGAGTGCGTTTTATAACCGTAAGGTCCGCAAGAACATCATCTATGGAGGGAAGTACGGGAGCAGGGGTGAGATTTTTTGATTGGACTTTTAGAGCAATGCCCATGAGCTCCCCACGGAGTTTAGCTCCATCTAATAGTGCAACTGCTCGTTCGTCAGTGGTATCAATAATAGGAAAATTTCTTAGCTTTGATAATGCTGCTGCGGACTGTAGCTGTCCAATTTTTGTTCCAAAACTCAGCATGGTTGCCGTAAGACGTTGCTGTAATTCAGCCGGAGTTTCTTGGTGAGTTCCCGTAGTAGGTGCGGCAGCAGGCGCGGTTACTTGCTTTGCTAACTGCTTCACTTCCATCAAGAAACCAATAATATCATCTACTTTAGGTGGTTCTTCTATGGGAGTCTGTGCGACTGCTACAACTGTGCGGTCTTTTAATTTTTTATTAGTAATTTCATCTTGTACATCAGTGCGAGCCATACCTAAATCGGTTGCCGCTTTTTCTACAGCCTCAATTTTCTCCTTATACGCACTAAAGAGTTCCGCAGTATTTGCAGCATTTCCCGCCGCTGCGCGGCGCATTCCTTTAAAACTATCTAATACCTCAGACTTACTTGCCAGATGCACCGTCTTTCCTAGGGTGTCTAACGCAACACCTGTTACATCAGCTCCTTTTGTAAATAATTCTTGCACCTCTGTTGGCAGAGTAGTTACATCTACGCCAAGTCCATCAATAAAAATTCTTTTCAGCCAGGCGATGTAGTCATGAAGTTCAGTTCTTTTTGCCAATCGAGCAGGAACATCACCCGTCGATGCATTTACGAGTGCTTTAATTTTAGCTAGAAAATCTGCAGCGGTAGGTAGGGTTGCATCGCGTGTTTCAGCGGTGATTTCTTTTCTAATAAATCGTGCGGGAAGTACTTTGTTCACGTATTTTGCCGCCGCACGATCTTTTTCATCAATGGTTGCTAATAATAACTCCAATACAGTTTTGTCTGCTGTCACAGCATCTAAATCCATTGGAGTATGTGCATTATGTTCAAATATATCTGCAAGATGTTGTACGTCCTGCTCGAACAGTGTTCTTAAATACGTCAGTACCCGATAGTGAGTTGGATTTGCTATAGTATTAATCCTTCCTGTTTTGTCACCGGTTAAAACAAGACGAAGTGTTTCTTTATCGTTATCAGTAAGGTCCTCATCAAACCATTTCTGAATCATTAATGGATCAGTTTGAGGTTTATGTATATCGTGACCATGTGTATCTTGGCCATCGACTACCGTATCATTCATTAAATGAGAGAGTATTTGTAAACTCGCAAGGTCATGTTTTTGCTCTCCTGGATTTTCACCTGGTCCACCGCTCATAAATAATTTATTAGTCTTTTATATTTGGGCCACGATGAAATACCTGATTAATAGGTACAACCACTGCGCCTACTTTAATACCGACTCTCACTGAATTAGATGAGTCGTCATATTCCATAACTTTTAGCTGTGAATTGTCACTTACATAGGCATCCCCATGAGCATCTACTTCAATGGTAAATCGTGTTCCTGAGGGAAGATCGGCATAATGTCCTTCGGTACTACTTGGGTTATGTGGGGCAGTGTTTCCAGAAGGTCTAATATCAATATCGTCTGATGCATCGTGCTTAGTCCAATCCATTACTTTTCCGATTGCTGCAGCTACGGGTAGAGCTACTGCAAGTCCAATAACTGCAGATTTTTTTGGATTATTTCTTACCCATCCAGGGCCTTTCTTAGGTCCAGTAGGTGCGCCGCCGCCGTGTCCACCAGCTGCTCCGGTCGGTGCCGCTGTAGGTGCGGGTCTCTTATATCGTCCTCCTCCTGGTGTGGGTGATGGTGAGCCGGGTGCCATATATACACAATTAAATTATATCTGATAATTATACCTCATATACCCTGGTCATGTACAGGGCTTTGTGTTACTGTGCGCGCATGAAAATCGATGTAAAAAAACTCCCAAAGTCAGAAGTTCAGCTTACCGTAGCCGTTTCAGAAGAAGAAATGGCCAAATATGAAGAACAGGCAACCAAGCGTATTTCAGAGCAGGTTGAGGTTCCTGGTTTCCGCAAAGGCACGGCTCCTAAGTATTTGGTGCTCGCGCGTGTCGGTAAGGAGATGTTTGAGGAAGAAGTTGTTCGCTTAGCCCTTCCACAGACCTACGCAAAAGCAGTCGTAGACAACAAAATCGAGGCAATTGGTTCTCCACGGGTGACGGTAAAGAAACAGACACCACTTGAATACGAAGCAATTATTCCTACTTTTCCTGACATTACGATTAAGGATTTGGACAAGCTCGTAATTCCGGAAGAAAAGCTCGAGGTTTCTGAAAAAGAGATGAATGATGTGGTAGATGAGATGCGTCGTTACCATGCTACATATAAAGACTTGGATCGTGCAGTGGTAAAAGGCGATCGTATGGAAATTGATTTCCAGGGTTACGATGAAGGTGGTGCCGCTTTAGACAAAACGAACTCAAAAAATCACCCGCTTGTTTTGGGTGAGGGGAGTTTGATTCCTGGTTTTGAAGAACACCTTATGGGTATGAAAGTAGGGGAGAAAAAGCGCTTTCCTATTACCTTTCCTAAGGATTACCACTACGAGCCATTCAAGAGTAAAAAAGTCGAGTTTGAGGTAAAAGTAGTGAAAGCTCAAGAGCCTCAGCTTCCTGAATTATCTGAAGAATTTATTGAAAAAATTGTAGGTAGCAAGAAGTCAGTTGAAGAGTTTAAGACGTTGGTAAAAGAAGATGTAACTGCACGCAAGAGTCAGGAGGTACACACCAAACGTGAGAATAAACTTTTTGAGGAGCTTATTGAGCGTTCTACATTAGAAGTGCCTCCATCACTCATTGATGAAGAAATCGACGTTATGATGGAAGAGCTCAAGCAGCGTGTTGAATCATCAGGCGGCAATTTTGATGGCTTTGTTGAGGAGATGAAGAAGCAGAAAAAAGATCCACGCAAGGATTACGAGCAAGAGGCTCAAAAGCGCGTAAAGATCCGTCTCATTCTCAATCATCTTTTCAAAACGCTCCCTATCGAAGTCTCAGATGACGATATGAAGGCAGCTTATGAAGAGCTTACAAAGACGGCTGATGGTGACCGCAAAAAGGCGATTGAACAGCAGTTTAAAGAGCAGCGTGGCATCTACGCCCGTGTTAAAAATAACATGATGCTCGACAAATTGTTGAAGAAATACCTTGGCTAAGTCCTATTGCCTACGTTATACTATTATTGTGAAAACATTTTACTTAATAGGTTCGATTCTCTTTACGGTATTAATTTTAATCGTTGGTTTCCAGAACTACGGAAATAGTTTTAGTGGATTCACGGTATTTTTTACCGAATTTGATATGAGTGGAACCCTCGTTGTATTCCTCATTGCACTTCTTGGTATCTTTGCGGGAGGATTTTACGTTGGATTTTTGAACTCACTTCTCAAGAGTCGACAAGAAGACGAAGAGCAGCCGGGAGGCCTTATATAAGCCGTAAAATAGTAGACACGCGCTGCGCAAATAAGTAGCATTTGTTCTTTTTGTATACAATTTTGTGTACATACCCTTGACCCATGCACATTTTTTTTATACAGTAGTTTCTACTTGTACAAATTAAATGCTCAAACGACTTTTTACATCTAACGCACGCATCAAACTTTTAGAGACATTCCTCCTCAATCCAGACGGAGAATTCTTTATTAGAGAGCTTACGCGTAAGTTAGGGGAGCAGATTAACTCAGTTCGTAGAGAGCTCACGAATCTAAAATCCGTGGGTTTGCTTAAATCTCGCGCAAAGAACCGTAAGAAGTTTTACGTCGTAAATAAAAATCATCTTCTCTATAACGAGCTGCGTTCAATTTTCAGAAAAGCTTCTTCAACCTTTGAAGAACTTTCGAAGGCAATTCAAAAAATGGGTGAAGTGGATTTATTAGTCATCTCGGGTGCATTCATTGAAAAAAATTCACCAACAGACCTATTTATTGTTGGAGAGATCGATAAACACGAACTTCAAGAATATATAAATAAAGAGTTTGATCCCAAATTTCCGTTAAAAATGAGTATTATGTCGTACGATGATTTCATGTATCGCATGAAAATTAATGATCGCTTCGTAAAAGAACTGCTTACAGATCAGGAAAATGTGATTTCTATAAATAAGCTTGAAAAGTCTCTCGATACTCTATAATCTATCGCCCGTGGATACATTACATGAATTAGATAAACGTCAGCTCAGCAAGAACGCACCTCAATTGCGCTCTGGTTACAACGTAAAAGTTCACCAGAAGATCAAGGAGGGTGAAAAAGAACGTGTTCAGATCTTTGAAGGTTTGATCATTTCTATCTCAAGCGGATTCGGTTTGAGCAAAACGTTCACGGTTAGAAAAGTAGTAGATGGTGTTGGTGTCGAGAAAATCTTCCCGGTACACTCACCAAACATCTCTAAGATTGAGGTGACACGCAAATCACGCGTACGCCGCGCACGCTTGTACTACATGACTCGCACAACTGGTAAGAAGATCAAGTTGTACCAGGAAAAGGAGTCAAAAGAGACAGAAAAAGAGGCTGCATAGGCTTCTACTCAATGAGAAATATAAAATGCCCGACACTCTAAACAGCGTTCGGGCATTTTTTTGTATATAATCAGCCTGATGAGATATAGCATTATTGGTAATTATGGAGTTGGCAATGTGGGCGACGAGGCATTATTGCTTGGTCTCAAGACCGTTATAAAACAAATTGATCCAGATGCTCATTTTGAAGTCATGGGAAAAGGGTGTCTTTTTCCTATGGGAGTTCGATCCTTGCTTGTTTCACTATTTAGATGGGCAAGCTGGAGAAAGCCGTTGAAATTAGCAAAATCATCCAATATTTGTATTTTGGGTGGTGGCGGTTTGTTTAGCGATGAAGAACGGCCCCTTACAGGAGCATTTTGGGCACTTCAGGGACTCGTATGTCATTTTATTGCCCGTAAGCCCGTGTGGGTCTTAGGCGTCTCAATAGGGCCTATGAATTTTCTGAGTAGGATTTTGGTCCTTTTTTTATTGCGTCGAGCAAAAAGTGTAGTTGTCCGGGATAAGGTTAGTTTTGAGTTTTTGAGACGCTATGGAGTCTCTGGTCATCAGTTTCCGGACTTGGCATATTTTCTAGCTAAGCCCCCTCTGACGAATCAAGAAAATGGTGTTATTATATCACTTAAACCTGTTAAAAATTTCAAACTTGGTTTGAGCACAATATTTGTACAATTTATTGATTTCATTACCGAAAAATATGGCTTTGATATAAGCTTAATTGCGTTTGAACAAAATACCTATTCAGACGTTGATTTTCTGCATACAATTTTTGTTCAACTTAAAAATAAGGCAAAAGTTGCAATAATTCCATTTAGTGCTGAACCTCAAAAGGTACTCGAGTACTTTAGTCGTGCCCAAGTGGCTCTTTGTATGAGATTTCATTCAGGTATTTTTGCAACGCTGACGGGTACGCATTTTATTAATCTGGCCTATAACTCTAAAAATGCCCATTTTAACAACGCACCTGGCTCAACTACTCTAAATATCAAAGAAATTAGTCTCTCTGCTTTAAAGGCCTCTTTTGAGAGTCTTTTATCGCTCGATGCACATCCCACACCTCCTGATACTAAATCGTACAAAAAGTACTTGGCTGATTTAATTGACAAATACTAATTTTAAAGTACAATACCACACTTAGTCTATTACTAATAAACATATGTCAGAAAAAATTCCTGCATTACGACAATCCGTAGCTCCCACAACTGAAAACCGTACTAGTACACTAGGTTCACGCGTGCGCACCGGACTTATGGTTGGTGTTGCTGCGGTAGCTTTGGCTGCCTGTAGTGATGGTAAGAGTTCTCGTCCAGATAGAGATGGTGATGAAGTCAGCGATCGTAAAGATAACTGTCCTGATATTGTTAATCCTGATCAGGCTGACTACGACGGTGATGGTGTTGGTGATATTTGCGATGGAAACGATCAACAGCAATCAACCCCAAATAGCGGCGTGGATCGTGATAACGACGGCGTGGATGATGCATCAGATAACTGTGTTCCTCCTCCTACGGCAAAAGATCCTTCGCTTTACGCAAATCCGCTTCAAGAAGATTATGATTATAATGGAATCGGTCGACAGTGTGATCCTAATGAACCAAAAGATATCTGTCAGAATCCCGTAACCGGTGAATTTTTTGACAATCCTGCACTATGTCAGCCCGGTGCAACCTCTACACCTACGGATACGGATCCTAATTGTCCTTACCGCGATCCGAACT
Source organism: Candidatus Altimarinota bacterium (assembly GCA_018061065.1). GTDB lineage: Bacteria > Patescibacteriota > Gracilibacteria > UBA1369 > UM-FILTER-53-11 > JAGOUV01. The sequence goes on from JAGOUV010000015.1 coordinate 8,608, forward strand.
ATAACTACGAATGTTATCAAGCCGAGCCATGCGATGGCATCGATAATGACGGTGATCGCCAAATTGACGAAGGTTGCGGTACACCACTTCCTACTGAAATCTGCTACAACGGCATTGATGATGACTACGATGGATTGGTAGATGAGGTTCCTTGCCGTGTTCAGTAACTTAGTGAGGCCCAGCCTTCATAATGCACTGTGCCGCTAACTGACTTCCCTTTATACCCGCTTTATACAAAAGGCGGGTATTTAGTTTTGGCCAGCTTTTTTCAATTGTGGCTAAGAAGCCCGCGCGATATGCATCGCCACAACCCGTGGGATCCACAATACGCTTGGGCTTACTGACAGGTATCTCTATCGGCTCACCGTGCCAGAATATGGTTGAGCCTTTTTCTGCACGCGTCACGACTACAAGTGGTACCGCATCCAGAAGCTGTTTCTTTTTCATGTGAGTTTTTTCCAGAAAAAGTCCCAGCTCATATTCGTTGCAAAAAAAGCCTGCGGAGTTTTCCAGTAATTGTTTAAGTTCGCTTGATTCAAAAGCGGCAGTTGCCTGTCCAGGATCGAAAAAATACGGCAAGTTATTTTGCACACATGCCTGCGCACATAATGACACAAACACCGGATTATTTGGTGCGATGTGTGCAAGACTTGTCTGTGCTGAGTGCTTCTTAAAAAATCCCTGAATTGCTTTCTCATACTTACGCGCTGCGCTCGTTGCCCCCTCATAGAAGAAAATGATTTGCTGGTTTTTTTTATCGGTTGTAATAACCGCTTGAGAGGTAAATAACTCTGCATCGATCATCACATCACTCGTATCGATTCCGGCGTTTTCTAAGTGCTCTTGATATGGTCCAAAATCCTTACCTGCTAGCCCGAAAAGGCTAAAATCAGCGTCTATTTTTTTGCCCCAATACACGATATTTCCCGAGCAGCCGCCAAAAAAGGTTTGTTTGTTCTGAACGTTAAAAGCCACACTAATGTCTGAATCCGTGCGCAATGCATCTTGAAAATTCCGATCATAATTGAAAATCACATCGTAGGCGATTGAGCCGCACACTAGTATGTCTTTTTTCTTCATTTTGTAGCGGCAATTACTGATGACTGCCACTTTCTATCTAGATCGAGCTGACGTTGTTTGCGGTTCTGAATTTCATTTTCAAAAGGTGTCGTTAAGCCATTCATAACTAAGTGCCGCGCAATACTATTTGCACGATACAAGCTTTCAAATGTTCCGCAGTCGGTCCATTCGCCCTCAAGCACGGTATGGCTCATCGTCCCTGCTTGTATATACGCATTATTTACATCGGTGATCTCAAGCTCGCCGCGTCCAGATGGCTTAAGTGTCTTAATAATTTCAAAGACAGATGAATCGTAAAGATACAGTCCTGTCACCGCAAGGCCATCGTTAATGTCGGAAGGTTTTTCAACTATTGAGGTGATGCGACTATCACTGATTGTTGCCACACCAAAACGGAATGCGTCCGAAACATATTTCAGAAAAACATGTGCCCCTGTGGTGAAGTTTTTCATCTCATCTTTGAACTCATGCTCATAAATATTATCTCCCAAAATAACTGCACAGGTATCATTTCCTACAAATGATGCAGCAAGGTCTAAGGCATGGGCAATTCCAAGGGCATCTTCTTGTATCTCAAAGTGGAAGCGGCAGCCAAATTCTCGTCCTGAACCAAGTAATTTCAAAAATCCTCCTGCGTACTCTTTTCCTGTCACAATCATAATATCTTTTACTCCACCTTGAATGAGCGTATTGATCGGGTAAAAAATCATCGGTTTGTCATAAACCGGTAGTAAATGTTTGTTGGTAACCTCAGTAAGTGGCTGCATGCGTCGACCGTTGCCGCCCGCGAGTACGATTCCCTTCATAAGATAAGTTGCTTGTCTTGTAAAAATGATTCAAGTGCCTGTTTCCAGTGGCGCAGCGGTGGTAACTTTGTATTTGCGAGTACCGAGTAAGCAGGTCGCTGTGCGGGCCTCTCGAGAGCCGATGAGGTCATTGGTTCTACAATGACGGGAATTCCCAGCTGATAAATAATCTCTCGTGCAAATTCGTACCAGCTTGCCTGGCCATTATTAACAACATGATAAATACCATACTTTTGGCTTGATAGTAAGGGAATAACCGCTTGAACGGCATCTTTTAAATTGGTTGGAGAACCAACTTGGTCAGTTACTACAGTGAGTTTTTGCTTATCTCGTGCTGAAATTAGTATCTTGTCAACAAAGCTATTGCCTCCTTCCCCATAGGGCCACGCGATGCGAATAAGAAAGGTTTTGCCATAGGCGAGAGCAAGCTTTTCACCAGCATATTTTGATGCACCGTACACATTTATAGGATCGGGAGTATCAGTTTCAAGATAAGGCTCTTTTTTGTCTCCTCTAAAGACATAATCCGAGCTGAAATGGAAAAAAGGAACACCCAATTTTTGCGTTTGCTGTACGAGTAATCCCACGGCTCGCTCATTTAATAAATATGCACGTTCTTCTTCTGACTCAGCTTTATCTACATCGGTGTAGCCGGTGGCATTGATTACGGCTTCAACATTTTGATGCTGCTTAAACACTTCACCAACATCTCCTGCGCTCGTGACATCACATGTCGTATGAGTAACACCCACCACCTCGTGATGCAACGCGAGTTCCCGAGCCAGCTCACCACCTAAGCGACCATTTGGTCCGAAAAGTAGTATTTTCATAGTCTTAACAAAGTGCGAGGCACTCTTCCATAGATATGATCTTGGCCTCAGATGAATTGCGACCTTTGAGCTCAACGCCGCCTTTTTCAAGCGATTTTTTGCTGACGACGAGCCTCCATGGAATACCAATTAAGTCTGCATCGGCAAGTTTTGCTCCAATTGATTCATCGCGATCATCAAAGAGTACCTCTGCTTTGCGCTCACTCAATTGTGTATAAAGCTGCTGGGCTGCTGCAAGCACCTCTGGCTGATTACCAAGCGAGACCACATGCAGTTTGTAAGGTGCAACCGCCTCTGGCCAAACAATGCCCTTAGTATCATGGAAAACCTCAACGAGCGTTCCCAGCAATCGTGAAGGACCGATACCATAACAACCCATCTCAACTTTTTGCTTCTGACCTTTTTCATCGGTGTAGGTAAATTCAAACGCATCGGAAAATCGTGTACGGAGCTTGAAAATATTTCCCACCTCAATTGATTTACGTGCCACGAGTTCAGTATTTCCGCAGCCAGGACAGTTTTTTTGCTCTTCAATAATTTCTTTATTAATACCAATACGGCATTTTTCACAGAGGTGCACCGTGTCTTCACCAATATCACAGAGTGTTTGGAATTCGTGAGAATACTTACTAAAACTTCCCCCGGAAGCATAGGCAATGACGGTGATATCACCAATCCCAAGGCGGTTATAAACCTTAAAATAAGCCTCTTTTACCTTTTCATAATACTCATTTAAATTTTCTTCAGTTGCATGGAATGAATACATATCTTTCATGTTGAACTCGCGGCCACGCAATACGCCGGATTTAGCACGAGGCTCATTGCGGAATTTATTTTGAAGCTGATACACCGCCATAGGAAAATCGCGGTAAGAAAAGGAAAACCGCTGTACTAAAGGCGTTACCACCTCTTCATGTGACTGATTCAAGACATACTTAGTTTCATTGTGCCCCATTGTGTGGAAGAGAATATCCAAATCACTGCGGCCTGTTTTTTCATAATTTTCAATTTGCGTAAGTGCAGGCATAAGAATTTCGTTGCCTCCAACTGCATCCATCTCTTCACGGATAATATTTTGAATTTTTTTCAAAACACGCAGTCCCAATGGCAAGAAGTTATAGACGCCCGCCATTTGTTTATCGACAAATCCACCCTGTGAAAGCAGTGCAGCATTTACGCTATCTGCATCGGCAGGAGCATCGCGTTTCGTTTTTCCAAATAAGTGTGAATATTTCATAGTAAATTATTATTTTCGAGCGGTAAGGTGTGAGCGATCCGTATCAATTTTCTGCTTATCGATAATTGATTGAGACCATTTCTGGTGCTCATCATACCATGCAAATGTCTTTTTTATACCTTCTTGAAAATGAGTTTTAGGACTCCAGCCGAGCTCCTTCTCAATTTTAGCAGGATCAATCGCATAGCGACGGTCATGTGCTTTTCGGTCTTCTACAAATGTAATATCAGAGGTTGGGCGACCAAAAAATGAGAGTATTAACTGAGCAATTTCTAAATTTTGCTTCTCGTTATGTCCACCCACATTGTATACCTCGCCGGGTCGGCCTTTATGCAGTACCAAATCAATCGCCTCGCAGTGATCTTCCACATAGAGCCAGTCACGGACGTTTTTACCATCGCCGTAGACGGGAAGCGGCTTGCCTTGCTTAGCTAATTGAAAGAAAAAGGGGAGCAGTTTTTCAGGAAATTGGTAGGGGCCGTAATTATTTGAACATCGCGTAATCGTTACGTGCATTTTATAGGTGCGGAAGTAGGAAAGTACAAGTAAGTCTGCGGCTGTCTTAGACGCGGCATAAGGGCAATTGGGCTCAAGATTCGTCGTTTCTGTAAAATAATCCGTGGAGTTATCTCCCAAATCTCCATAGACCTCATCGGTTGAAACTTGGTGGAAGCGTTCCACATTATATTTTTTCGCTGCCTCTAAGAGCGTATATGTTCCAATAATGTTTGTCTGAATAAAAATACCTGGCTCGATAATGCTGCGATCTACGTGTGTTTCAGCGGCAAAATTGACGACAAAGGTAAACTTTTCTTTTTCAAAAAGTGCCTCGATAAACTGCCCATCGCTAATATCTCCCTGCACAAATGTCACTCGTCCGGAATCAATCAAGTCAGCGATGTTTTCACGATTTCCTGCGTAAGTAAGCTTGTCTAAAACGACAATCGAATATTCGGGATACTGTCGTGCGATGTGGTAAACAAAGTTACTTCCGATAAATCCAGCGCCGCCGGTTATGAGGATCTTTTTTTGCATGTCTTCTTAAAAAGTTCGAGATCAACGATATAGCCTTTTTGTCCCTCATAAGAGGTCGAAGAAAGCGCAAGCATAATAGCATTATCAGAGAAATCCTCAAACTGATGCCAGATCATGGCTCCAGTATATAGAGCCTGTCCCGGTTTATTGAGGGTATAGCTTTTCCAGCGTTTTCCATCGTGGATTTTTGCCTTAAAACTGCCGCTCACACAAATAAATACCTCTTGTTCTTTGCGGTGTGCATGTCCGCCACGCATTTCTTTTGTATCAAAGAGGAAATAGACCCTTTTAATGGGAAAGGGAAGGTGCGTATTCTCTGCAACTGATAAGCTCCCGCGACCATCCGAAAAGACCGGCAGGCGCCAAAATTGTACGTTCATGCAATTAAGTAACGATACGTTGTGTCTGCTCCATCTTCCACGCTTCAATAATATCTTTTTCTTGAAGAAGTTTTACGTCAGTTTCAAATTTAATACCACAGTCATTACCTTCGCCCAGTTCATGTACCGGATCGTTTATGCGCTTGAGAGATGCAATAACGCCTTCACCAATAACTTTTCCATCGCGGATAACACGGGCTTTCGCCTTATTTTCCATTTTACCCGAGGTGATCTTACAGCCAATAATTACATATTTACGCTCAGTGAGAAATATCTGACGGATTTCAGCCTGACCAAGAATAACTTCCTGTTCTTGAGGTAAGAGCAATCCAGACAAAATCTTCTTAAGATCTTCAATGAGTTTATAAATAATTTTGTACGTAAATACTTTTACTCCGTTGCGATACGCCACTTCATGAACATGTGGATTTGCTTCTGTATTAAAACCAACCACAATACCGCCCGAGGCTGCTGCCATGACGACATCACTTTCATTAATAGGTCCAACTGCGCTATGAATAATTTTTATCGCTACCTCATCTTTTTTAACCTGGGCTAATGAAAGTTTAAGTGCTTCCATAGTTCCGAGTGTGTCTGCTTTTACCACTACTTTAAGTGTCTTGAGCTGACCTGCTTGAATAGCAGACATAATATTTTCTAATCCCGTAGTCGCAACCTCTAGCTTTGAATTACTACGATGAGTTGAGATCTGTTCTGCCTTACGGTGAGCCTCTTCCATAGACCCCACTACTTGCAAAATATCACCTGCGGTAGGGGTGCTTTCTAAGCCCGCGATAAGTACTGGTGTTGAAGGAGGTGCTTCTTTTATAGAAACGCCACTATCATTTCTCATAATTTTTACACGTCCACAAATACTACCGACGATAAATGTATCGTGAGACTTGAGCGTTCCTGTGTTCACAATAATCGTTGCCACAGGCCCCATGCTCTTATCTAGGTGTGATTCCAAAACGGTTGCTACTGCAGGTCGTGTTGGATTAGCGCGGAGATTTTCAACTTCTGCAACGAGCAAGATCATCTCTAACAACAGGGGAATTCCTTCTCCGGTAACTGCAGAAACAGGAACCATAATTGTTTTTCCACCCCAGTCTTCCGGCTGCAAACCAGCCTCTGCGAGCTGAGCTTTTACGCGATCAACATTTGCACCTTCTTTATCAATTTTATTTAGAGCTACGATAATGGGTACCTCTGCTTCTAATGCATGATTAAGGGCTTCAGTTGTCTGTGGTTTAATACCTTCATCTGCAGCAACTACTAAAATAACAATGTCAGTAATGCGGGCTCCGCGTGCACGCATCGAGGTAAATGCCTCGTGACCAGGGGTATCAATAAAACTAATTTTTTTACCATTTTTAACAACCTGGTAAGCACCAATATGCTGAGTTATGCCACCTGCTTCACCTTTAGTTACATGCGTTTCACGAATCGCGTCGAGAAGTGAGGTCTTGCCATGGTCAACGTGCCCCATAATCGTTACGACCGGTGGACGTGTACTCAACAACGCCGTGTCTTTCTCATCAGTGAGCATCTCAATATTTCCCATTGAGATATCTTCAATCGTAGCTGCAGTACGTCTGCGCTTGAGTTTAATACCAAAATCGTCGGCAATAATAAGCGCCGTATCGTAATCAATCGTCTGATTAATGTTGGCCAAAATGCCATTTTTCATGAGCTCGCCAATAACACGTACGGGGCTCATACCTGTCTTTTCTGAAAATTCTTTTACGCTAATGGTGTCTGGAATCTCGATTTCCTTGGGCTCTCTTGAGTCGTCACGCTTTCTCGTATCATGTTTTTTTGAGCGGGCATCTTTACCAGCCGTCATCTTACGTTGAGATTTAATAATCTCGCGCTCACGTTCTTTTTCAAATGTTTCTTCAATCCCCGTAGTAGGACTGCCGTTTTTGTCAGCTACCGCATGATGTTCCTGCAACTCTAATTCAAGCAGTGCGGCTGCATCTTCATCGATTGATTTTGCCTTTAAACCAACCGTAATGCCCAGTGCTTTGAGTTTTTCAATTAACTCTGGTGCAGGTACATTGAATTTTTTGCTGAGATCGCTTAAAGAGACGGACATCGCGAGGATTGTACCAGATAAGATGGCTCCTGGCTATTATAATTCTGGTAGGAGCGTAGCAGGTACCTTTTCTTCTGCAGATGAGAGCTCAATCGTCTCTAGTTTATTGCCGATTTTATCGACACTGCGCTTAGACTCCTCGAACTTATTTGAGGCATTAGTAATGTGTTTCCCCAGAACATCATACTCAGAAGCAAATTTAATGAAATCACCTTTCAGACGAATGAGTGAAGCTTGAATTAAGTGCGCGCTTTTCTCAATTTCCAGACCGCGCAAACCCATTAAAATAGTCTGTAAATAGACAAAAAAGTTGTTAGGAGAGACCGGAATAACACGCTTTTTAAAGGCATATGAGGAAAGCCCATCGTCGGCCTCGTCTTTTGCAATAATCTCGTAATAAACATTTTCAGCGGGAATATACATGAGTGCAAAATCCATAGTACCTTCATCCGGGAGTATGTAATGTGCAATTTTATCGATGTGTTTTTTTACATCATTAACGAAAACTTTTTTCAAATTCTTATATTCTTTTTCGTCTGCAGCAATGGCAATCATCTTCTGGAAATTCTCGAGAGGGAATTTAGAGTCAATGGGCACAATGCGATTATCGGCTAAATGAAGGGCTGCATCGACAATTTCACCCGTGCGGAATGCATACTGCATAGAAAACTTTTCCTTGGGGAAATACTGAGACAATATGTCATGTAAGAAAAATTCACCCATAGATCCACGCAGCTTAGGAGCACGCAAAATATCGTGCAGCCCGGAGATATCCTTACCAACGTCAAAGATACGTTTATTATCTTCTTGTAACTGAGTCAACTGCTGAACAAAACCCGTCTCCATTTTTCCCATACGATCTGTCACGCCGCCCACTACTTTTGCAGCGTTATCCAAGCGCTCATTCATGCTTTGGCTGGACTGCTGTAAAACTTGAGATTGTCGATGAAACTGCGTCGCAATATCCTGCATGCGCGCATTAAAGTTTTCATTCAATAGCTTCAGTGTTGCGTCTTCTTGTCTTGGGGCTGCGATCGTTTGAATCTTCATGATTAAAAATCCAAACCCTGCCAAGATCGCAATTCCGATAATTACTAATACTGTTTCCATAAGGTATTTATCTTAACATCACCATCCGTGCAGGACAAATAAGTCTAAAATCACAGCTATTACATTGGAATCCAGGAGTGGGTATAAATATTCCCTTCTTAATTTCTTCTGCAGTTTCCGTGATTGATTCCTCACATTTATCAAGCTGTTTTTTATTACGAGTTGTGCTCAATATTTCAGCAGTTTCAATGAAATGCAGACTTAGTTTGCTAATGGGAATTTTTAAACTTTTTTCCGCAGCGAGCGCATAGAGTGAGAGCTGCATATCGCTATTTACGCGATAATTTTCGGGTGAGCCGGTCTTATAATCGATAATTTCATAGGTTCCATCCGCAAGTTTATCGACACGATCTATACGTCCTGAAATCTTGATTCCGCTGAGCGTAAAGCGAAATGGCACCTCTATTTCGTGGGGAATCGTGAGTTGGTCTCGCATTTTATTATAATAGTTCACCACCGCTGCCTTTGCTGTTTGTTTTTGCTCAAGCTGAATCATGCGGGAGGCATAGCCGGAAGCTATCCAATTTTTCTCAACGAGCTCTTCTATAAGTGGACTTAGATCAATTTCTAAATATGAGGGATTTTTCTTAATTTCTGTAAAAATATCTTTCAATGCATTGTGAACGCTAATGCCAAAAGAAAGTGAGGCGCTGGGAGCTTCAGGCAAACGGAAGAGATAACGAAACTGATATTTCAGCGGGCACGTTTCATAAGTACTAATCTGGCTATAACTCAAGGTTGAGAGCTGCACATGGGGAGTTTTGGAATCTTCAACCTCTTCAAAAAGTCTGCCTTGAATACCTTCGGGACCTGATGCGAGATGGTGATGATATGTGGCATGACTTGTAGTGAGCATTTCAGTGGCAAACGGAGAAACTTTGTAGTTCCGTGTACTTTCGTATTTATCGCTATACGTGAGGAGTAAAGAAGCACGCGCTCGAGTACATGCGACATAAAAAAGTCGACGTTCTTCTTCCATGTGGGTATCGGTTTCTGGAAGTGGTTCTTGTATTAGTGGTGCCGGTATTTCAAGCGACTCACTACGGCGTATTCCGGGGAATTTATTTTGTACCAAAGAGGGGACGATCACCTCGTCAAACTCAAGTCCTTTGCTTCCGTGTACGGTAATGACATGCACTGCAGCATTTCCTTCTTTTGAAGAGCTAATGCCTTCATTTTGTCCGCCCATATCTTCAATAATTTTCGTATACTCTACAAAGGCGAGCACACTTTTGTCCTCATGTGTTTCTTCAAATTGCCCAACTTTTTCTGAAAACGTCCCGACTGCTTGTAGCGCCTCTACTTCGCCTTTTTTCTCAAGCTGTGAAACAAAAGAAGTCGTATCAAAAAAAGTGCCGATAATTTCAGATACGCTCAATGTCCGCGTTTTTTCTATCAGCGATTCTAAGGTGGTCGCGATCTCAGCTAATTCACTTCTTTTTAATATATCAAAGAGGGAAGCGTGTGTTTTTTTGGATTCGTTTAACATGAGTAGAATATCCTGCTGCGGTATATTCCAGTGAGATAAACTCAATACGCGGAAAAGGGCGATATCGTCTTTAGGATCGGATAAAAAACGCAACAACCCCATAATATCTTTTACACCAGGCGATTGGAAAAATGCATTATAGGAACTATAGACCAGGGGCGTGTCTTGATTCTGTAATAGCTCAATAAATTGGGTAGCAAGGCTGTTTGTACGACACAAAATGGCGACTGAATTTCCCATTTTCACGGTATGTTTCGCGCGTGCAATAATAAATGCCCGCTCATCACTTCCGTTTACAAAATGGTGCACCTCAGGAACCGAGCCCGGATCTTTATCTTCTGCAAGTAAACGCTTATTAATAGCGTGCGAAATTTCTAAACGGTTCGGATTATTATTTTGTATCACTGCATACGTTGCATCCAAAATTGCCTGAGTGCTGCGGTAATTTTGAGTTAAGACTTCTGTCTTGTGTCCGGGAAATGTTTTGGTGAAAATCTGAGCGTTAGAAAGTGATGCCCCGCGCCATTTATAAATCGACTGATCATCATCGCCCACCACCATAATATTTTTATGACTTTTTGCGAGCGCAATAACCATCTTCATTTGCGAATAATTTGTATCTTGGAACTCATCAACCATGATATGAGCAAAGCGTTTTTGCAAGCTGGCTAACACAGAAGAGCGCTTCTCTAAAAGACGCAGAGTGTGATACTGGAGACCTGCGTAATCCATGTATCTATTTTCTACTAATAATTGCAGGTACGTTCCATATGCCTGTGCGAGCTCAGTGTGTTTTTGTGCTTCTTCTTGCTCTTCACTTGTCGCCGTTGCCATCCCCGCAGCAAAATCACTATATGCTTCCGGGGTAATATCTTCGTCTTGAAGTCGGCTAAAGTAGCCCTGCAATGTGGTCAGTATACGATACGGCTGTGAGCGCGTTGCGAAATAAGTTAGCTTAAAATCGTGATAATGACGCTTTAAAAAGAACAGTAAATCGGCGTCTTGAAGCAGCTTATAGTCGCTAGAAAGTCCTATGTGTAAGCCAAATTCGCGCAATATTGCATCGCAAAAAGAGTGAAACGTCCGAATCATCATGCGGCTTGCCGTGTACGGCTTTGCTGCCTCGATACGATCAGCCATTTCTTGGGTCGCTTTTTCCGTAAACGTCAGAGCTAAAATGCTCTCTGGAGCAATCTTTCGCTCATTCATCAAATGCAAAAGGCGCTGTGTTAAGACATGCGTTTTTCCTGTACCTGCTCCTGAAATAACAAGCAGGGGACCGCCCTCATGGCGTACCACACGCTCTTGCGCTTGATTCAACATAAATTATTAATGAAGCGATTTATGACGAGGCTTACTAAAGAAGGTACGATGAGGAAGAAATCGTGAAGTTGACGACGCAGAATGCAATTTTCATAACTACCCAATGTTCTGCCAGAAACACTCCTGACAATAGACAATATAGGGAGAATCAGGGGCGTAGGTCGAAATAATATCTTTCTGACACTTATCACATTTTCGCTTATATAGTTTTCTCTCGTTACGAAGCGCTAAACGGCGTTTCTGACGACACTCCGGGCAGTTGGTAGGCCAAGGAAGATCCTTTTTCTTATAAAATTCCTGTTCTTGCGGAATAATCAAAAACTGTTTTTGACAGGTTTCACAGGTGCGAATTTCTTCTTTGAAGGTTGCGTCTGCCATATGCGCCTATAGTAATACATCCGCCAGCATTTTTCCATAGTTTCCGGCCGACTTGAGATTCCCCTTTATTTGATTGATCGCAAACTCATATTCTTCTCGCGTAAGCTGTTTATTTAAGAAGCAATACTGCTTGTTTTCTAGGTACACACAACCAAAGCAATTTTTACAATTGTAGCAATTAATAAGATACTCGCTTTCCTCGCACGCAACGCAGTTTTTAATAAAATTACAGTCAGTGCACTCAAAGCTACTATCAGCGTCGTAACAGCTATTCAGATTGGAACAAAAACCCGCCTCAAAGACGTTCGATGAACTTACCGCATCACTTAGAAAATCTTGGCAGTACGCAGCATCGCTTGTTGAGTGCATGTTATAACTAAAAAAACATGAATTGCTGCGATAAAGATAATCACCCAAAGAATTGCCGCCTGATTTAAATAGATGAGCATATAGGCGTGGTGTTTTCATAAACTGTTCATGCATAATTTCAAAAATCTTCTGAGGAGGATGTTTGAGAAATTGCTGCACCTTTTCGTAGTATTCTTGCTCACTATATTTTTTATTAAAGATACAAAATTCCTGTTGCCGTAAGCCAAAACAACCGAAACAATTTTTACAATTAATGCAGTCAAAAGAAAATTGTACTCGTGAGCAGTGGTGACAGTCCTGCAAAAAAGCACAGTCATAGAGATTACTAGAATCCACACTTTCATATACCAGCTCACCATTGGTTACGTAGAGGCAGTCTACGCAGTCGTGCGATTTAGATAGATATGACGAGTATAAACAATCCTCTGATTCTTCAGTAAAGTAGCTCAAATACATATTTTTTGAGCGGAAGTGGTAATCACCAAAATTCACATTTTCACATGCCCGTGCCCAGATAGCACTCGCGGGTTTTGCTAATACAAGCTCCTTAAATTGTTTATAAAAATCAATCTCCACCATGTGTGGCCATTATATCAAAGGCTCAGCAAACTTCTGCTCGATTTGGGCAGCAAGCATCGCATCGGGCTCGGCAGCACCTTCGTCCCATTTCTTCAGATCATTTTCAACCTGTTCACGTGGGGTTGCATAGCGTTCGCGTGAACGTTTAATAATTTCATCGGAATAGTTATCAACAGGGAAAGGAACATTGAGTGTTTTTCCAGAAAAAGCATCACGCAATTCGCCGTCTACCGACATTTTTATATAAAATTCACGTACTCCAAGGTTAATAATGTCACGAACTTTAAAGACGGGCGTATATTCATTTTCAAGCACTGCAGCGTCGTCAGCGCCTACGCGGAAGTTAATGATGCTTCCTACGTTACCAAAGGCCGTAGTGCGTATTACATGCGTTAATTGACCCATATACTGATGAGCCATGGTCAAGTTGAGGCGATATTTACGAGCTTCAGATAGAATCTCAGCAAACGTATCGGTAGCAAAGTACTGAAACTCATCACAATAAAGGTAAAAGTCACGACGTTCTTCTTCCGGAATTGCGGTACGTGCCATTGCTGCTTGTTGGATTTTAGTGACGACCATCGAACCGATAAGCGCCGCATTTTCTTCACCCAAATTACCCTTTGAAATACGCATTAATAGGATTTTTCCACTATCCATAATATCCTGAATATCGATCTTGTTTTTTGATTGTCCGACGATATTTCTTATAAGCGCCGTTGAAACGAACTGTCCTACTTTATTCAAAATTGGCATGATCGCCTCGTTATCAAACTTTTCACTCCATGCTGCAAATTCATTTACCCAGAAGTTTTTTACCACTGAATCTTCTATGCGTGCGACAATTTTCTGACGGTAATTTTTATCCGAGAGCATCTTAAGAATTGAAAGCACGGTGGTATTTGGTGAGTCCAAAAGAGCCAATGTCGTATAGCGCAACACGTGTTCCAGACGGTTGGTCCAGTTATTTCCAAAGAGCTTTTTAAAGATATCAATGAAACCAATAGTCACACGCACACGCATCTCGGGAGGAACTTGTTCAAGGGGATTAAAAGCGACAGGGAAGTCGTAATCAGCCGGATTAAAGAGCACCACGTCATCGATACGTTCCTTGGGTATATGACGCAAAATATTATCAACTAAGTCGCCGTGAGGATCGAGCACCCCCACGCCTTTACCGGCCATAATATCTTCAATGATGAGCAGTTCGAGGAGCTTTGATTTACCTGTACCACTTTTTCCCACTACATAAAGATGGCGTCGTCGATCAGTGCGCTTAATACCAAAACGAATATTTTGATTGTGGAAATTAGTCGTTCCAAACGTCGACATATTCGTCGGATCCACCGATCCTTCACGCGGAAGATCACGCGGTGGCTCAGCCTTTTTTGCGAGCACATGAACGATATGTGGAACGTCATCGGGGTGAGGGAAGTGGAAGATACTCGAAACTTCATGAGAACTAAGGACAAAACCTTCCGGCATGTTGCGTTCTTGATACTGCTTAAAAAATCCAGTTGCACGTGGAAAACGTACAGGCTTAAAACCATTCAAATCTATCGTATTAAATTGCAAAAATGCCTTAATCAAAACATCTAATTTATTCTTTGCCTTTTCTTTATTATCGGCTACACAGGCCAGTCTAATTGCAGTGCGGTAGGAGTGATGCTCTGATTTGTGCTTGTAGGCTTCCTTTTCCATCTCGCGCATCGACTTTGCCGATTGCATCTTGAAGTAGTTTTTGAAACGGAAATACAGCTTAATATTATTGAATTTCATCTTCCACGAGCGCTTGAAGTTTAGTTTCCAGTCATCGGCTACTGGCTCCACAAAAATCTGTACCCAGACCTGCTCGTGCTCCTCCACTTTTGTCATGACTGCAAAAATACCCGCGAGCGAGTCGCCTTCGAATTCTTTAAACGTTTTAATCGGGATAATATCTGAACGCAATAAACGCAATTCTGTTCCTGCAAAACCACGTTCGAGGACATCAGGCTGTGCATAGTCACTTACTTCTTCAATTTCACAAAATGGATACTGCGCATAAATTTGACCCTCCAAAAGCTCCTTTAAATTTCTCTCAATACACGCAAAAAAGTAAATATGTTGATTATACGAGGTCATCTCAAAGGTGAACTCGTGATGATGTAAGATCTCGTGAATATTTACTAAAAACTGTTCAAAGGCGAGCACACGACGCTCAATTTCCTGAGGAACTCGGATCAGCAACAGTACCTTATCTTTTGATAACATTGTGTACCCATATAGTATATCAGATAAAAGTGGCTTAGAGAAAGTAAAAAGCCACTACGTGGTTATTCGTAGTGGCTTAATTTCAGTCTTTCGTTCTAAGTTATTACTCAGCTTTCTTCTTAGATTTCTTCTTTGGAGCATCTTTATCATCTGAATCGGTCTCTTCTGTAGCTGCTTCAGCATTTTCTCCTGCCTCTAAAACCTTCATAGAGAGGCCAATGCGATGGTCTTGTGGATCGATAGCAATAATCTGTGCCTCAACTTCCTGACCAACTCGTACGAACTTATGTGGATCTTTTACCTGTGAGCTTGAGAGCTCTGATAAATGAACCAATCCTGAGATATCGTCAGCCAATTTGATAAACACACCAAACTGAGTTATGCGATCTACCATTCCCTTAACATTGGTACCAACTTTGTACTTTTCTGCTGCCTTCATCCAAGGATCAGGCAATAAGCGCTTCATAGAAAGAGAAATCTTCTCGCCTTCAATTCCGATAATCTGAACATCAACTGGATCGCCGATCTTACCGTAATTGATTGGATCCTTTACATGTCCCCACTCAATTTCTGATATATGAACTAAGCCTTCCAAGCCATCAAAAGCGACAAAGATACCAAATTTCACAATGCCTGAGATCATACCGTGAACAACTGTTCCTGGAGTTAAGCTCTTGAGTGCCTCGTGACGTTGCTCTTCCAATGCTGCTTTTTCAGATAGAATCAATTTGCCGCCATTTTGGTCGACATTAATAATTTTCACCTTCAAAACCTGGTTTACTAACTGCTGAAGACGAGTCAAAATTTGTGATGCATTTGCACCGTCAACACGTGGATAGTGAAGAGGAGCGAGCTGTGAAACGGGGATAAAACCCTTGATACCATCGATCAGAACCAAAAGACCACCTTTATTTGCTTCGTGAATAGTTACATCAATAACCTCAGCACTTTCGTATGCTTTCATGAATTTTCTCCATGTGCGCTCCTGGCTTGCTTTGCGAAGTGAAAGAACATAGTAACCCTCATCGTTCTCATCTTCGATAACGTAAGCTGAAATCTGATCACCTGACTTAAGGTTTGAAAGCGTACCCATGCTGTCATGAGCCTCTTTTCCAGAGATCAAACCAACGGCAACGCCATTGATATCAACTAAAATCTTATTACCAAAAATATCAATCACCTGACATTCAACAAGTGATCCTAAGCTTGGAACCGTAAATGAAACGGCGTTTTCTAAAAGCTCATGCATGAGACCCGTAGGCTCGGCTGAGACGGCTGCTTTCGTTGCCATGAATAGTTAGTATATGAGGTTTAAAAAGTATAAAGAGCATATCTATACAGCACCTCATATGGTGTAACTGTACAAATTGCATGCTGACTCTATAGGATAATCTGTTGGATGTCAAAAAATGTGTATTTTAAAAGGAAGTCTCATTTTTGAGACTTCCTTTTGTTTCATTTATTCAATATTTAACGCGTCCGGCTCTGTGCGAGCTCTTTCTTGTCTTCCTTTAGGCCTTTCATTGCAGATTTACGACCTTTTGTAAGTTCAATTTTGCCTGCTTTGGCATTGATCTTGACGGTGTCTCCTTCGTGAATTGTGCCATCAAGCAACATGTGAGTAAGGGGATCCTCGACTAAATCTTGGATTTTGCGACGTGCGGGACGTGCACCATACTTTTCGTCATAACTTTCCTTGGCGAGAAGCTCAAGACCAGCGGGAGTGAGATCAAGCGTAATTTCTTTAGGTGCAAGGCGCTTCTGCAAGCGACCAATAATCAGCTTAACGATCTGCTTAATTTGATCGTGAGTGAGGGGATTAAACAAAATTACTTTATCAATACGATTCAAAAATTCTGGGCGGAAGTAATCTTTCATCTCACTCAAAATTTCTTCTTTAACGTGTGAATACTCTTCCTCAGCTTTTTTAAGATTATCTGATTGTGTCTCGAAGCCGATTTTACCCGCTTTTTCTGTAAGTCGCGTAGCACCGATATTTGAAGTCATAACGATGATCGTATTTTTGAAGTCGATCTTTCGTCCTTTACCGTCGGTGAGAATGCCGTCTTCCAAAATCTGCAATAACATATTGAAGACATCAGGATGAGCTTTCTCAATTTCATCGAACAAAATAACTGAGTAAGGCTTTCTGCGAACTGATTCGGTAAGTGTTCCGCCATCCTCATATCCTACGTAACCAGCAGTCGCACCTACCAAGCGGCTTGTATTATGACGTTCCATGAATTCACTCATATCAATCTTGATCAGCGCTTTTTCATCGCTATAAATTTCTTCAGCAAGTGCCTTAACGAGCTCAGTTTTACCTACACCCGTTGGTCCCATGAAGATATATGAAGCAATAGGACGCTTCTCGTCTGAGATGCCCGCGCGTGAACGGCGAATAGCCTTTGCCACTTCTTTTACAGCCTCTTCCTGGCCAATAATGCGTGATCTCAATAAACCTTCAAGGTTCATTAGACGCTCAGCATCGTTTTTCAGGATGCGTGTTACGGGAACCCCTGTCATAGTAGCTACTACACGTCCGATATCATCAGCAGTAACGTGATCACGTTTTTCACGTGGTATCGAAACTTTGCGTGCCTCATCGATCTTTCGTGCAATTTCAATTTCTTTGCAGCGCATTTCAGCTGCCTTTTCATAATCTTGATCGGCAACCGCTTTTTCTTTCTTCTTTGTCACATCATTTAATTCCTGTTGAAATTTAACGACCTCTTCTTTCTTGCCGCGTTCTTTAACACGCTTTAATGCTGCAGCCTCATCCATTAAGTCGATTGCTTTATCGGGCAAGAAACGATCATTGATATAGCGTTTTGCAAGTATTACCGACTGAGTAACTGCCTCATCTTCAATAATCAAATTGTGATGATCCTCAAAAGATTTTTTAATGCCGCGTAAGATACTAATAGCATCTTCTTCACTTGGTTCATTGACCATTATTGGTTGGAAGCGTCTCTCGAGTGCCGCATCTTTCTCAACCTCTTTACGATAATCAGTCGTCGTTGTAGCACCTACAATTTGTAATTTTCCACGAGCCAATGCTGGTTTCAAAATATTAGCGGCATCAAGACTTCCTTCGGCACTGCCCGCACCAATTACCGTGTGTAACTCATCAATAAACAAAATTATATTGTTTTGGCTCATTGCCTCATCAATTAACTGCTTAAGGCGCTCTTCAAACTCACCACGATACTTAGTACCTGCAATAAGTGAAGACATAGAAAGCGATAAAATGCGTTTATCGAGCAATGTATCGGGCACTTGCTCAAGCACAATGGCCTGAGCTAATCCTTCTACGATCGCCGTCTTACCCACACCTGGCTCACCAATGAGTACGGGATTATTCTTTGTCTTACGATTCAAAATCGAGATCATGCGTTCAATCTCTGGTTGACGTCCAATAACCGGATCTAATTTGCCTTTGCGTGCTTCCTGAACCATATCGCTCGTGAAATAGTCCAACGCAGGCGTCTTTGATTTCTGATCTTTTCCATTATTACCCTGTCCTTTTTGCTTTTGACCGGGAATCTGTGGCTGTTCTTTGCCCTCTTTATCGTAACCTACGAGCACGCCGTTTAATCCATTTAAGAAAAATTCGAGTGGATTCATCATCGATGGTGCACCGGCTTGCATGCCTGGCTGTGTAGCTCCACGGTTTTGTTCGTTATTTTTTCTAAATATTTGCACCAACTGTTCTTTAATACTTGCAGGATTAATCTTCATGTTTTCCAAAATAACCGTTGCTGCAGTGTTTTCTTGAGAACATAGGGCAAAAAGCAAATGTTCAGTTCCTACAAAAGCATGATTAAACTCATGGCCGCAGCGAACTGCATCCTCAATAACTTGTTTTGCGAATCCTGAGAAACCACCTGGTTTCTGTGCCGGTGTTGTAGAGGTGGCACCACGTCCCGCAGTTTTAAGTACCAGATAAACATTATCGAGTGAAACACCAAAATTAGTAAGCACAGAACTTCCAAGTGAGTGTTGCTGAGACAAGATACCAATTAGGATATGCTCAGTCCCCACGTAGTTAAGTCCCGCGTCGCGTGACTTCTCTTGAGCCACTACCAATGCCTGCTTTGCTTCCTTTGTAAATTTTTCGAATTTTGGGTCTGACATAGAAAGTTTGTATTAATTGGTTCAGTAAAATATACCATAAACTGACTGATTTATCATATGCTTAGTATTTACTTATCTATAAAATATATTATTGAATAAACAACCAAATTAGCACTCCTTACTATAGAGTGCTAATTAAGCTAAGTCAATATATATATTATTTCGCTTGTATACTGCCCAAAATTCCTTTTACTGTCTCTTCATCTCCCGCATTTGAAAACGAACCACAATAAGTATCATCCGTCATTGAGACGCAAATTTGAATAAATTCACCCGCGCTATCAACTAACTTTGTAGCGGGTTGGTTATTAATATCAGCAATTTTTTGACCACTTGTGCCCGGAGCACCTTTTGTTATGGTAACTGATGGTGTTGCTTCAGAAAGTGGCTTGCTTGCAAACTCATAACGACCACTCGCATACTGCCAGAACCAATTTGAGGGAACTTGGAAGGTAATTTTGTATGCTTTGGAATCAATTAATTGCATGCCTTTTTTAACTGTCACTGTCGTAGTCTCAGCACTCGCTACATTCACGACCTTTTTTTCCTTTCCGCGTCCGTCGTCTGTTCCTTCAGCAAGGGTCCAGTCAGTAACTGTTCCAGGTTTGAAATAAGCAACTTTTGTCACAACAGGAGGGAGTTCTCGTCTCACGGATACTAAGACACGACGTAGTTCTACATTATTCTTGTAAACCACATAGGCATGAGTGAACGTTTCAGGGTCTGAACCTTCATCGTAAGCAAGTGCGAAGCTCACTAGTTGCCAGTCTCCATCCGTAGAGGCCTCATATGTTATATCGTTCAAATGCGTTTTAAGAAAGGCATAAAACGCCACTTGTCGCTGGGGAGAATTATCAATGTTCGGTGCAGGAGTCGGAGTAACAACGGGAGTAATCGGAAGGGGAGTGACGGGAGGCGGTGCTACTTCTGGCACAACAGGCGTAAGCGCGATCGGAGTTATTATTTGAGGCGTATCAGAAAAAGGAACAAATTCAAATGAGTTCACTAAATCTAAAAATCCATTTCTATAGGTATCTTGATCGGCATCATGCACGGTCTCATGAGAAATCATATAAATATAGGCATCACGCTGAATATAAAATGTAGTTTTTACATCATCCGGTGAAGTTTCTTTGACCGCAGATAATTGGCTTACACCTAGGGAGCTTGGCTGGTAACGAGCCGTTTTTGTACTATTTTCTGGTAAACGATATGACTCGTCGAGTTTGAGCCACTCGCGCAATGTTAAACGGTCTTTATTATCAGTTCGTTCAATCGTAATCGTGTCGATTTTTGCTACCTCATCAGGATTAAGTTGATACGGCGTGATTGAAATATGTTTATTTCCCGTTGCGTCTGCCACTGCTTCTAAATTCCACACGCTTGGATATGAGAATTGAACTCCCAATTCAGTATTGGTGTATTTCAATTTTTCGGCAGTATCTTGGCTGAGACTCTTTACTGAAGTCACTTCCATAGATTTTGTATCTGCATTAAAACGGCCTTCAACTTCGATTTTCCGCTTGTAGTAGCGCACTAAAGGCACTTCCAGGGACATAAGGGCAATTTGATCGCCGTTGTCTGCGAGTAATACATATACATTTCCTTTTTCATTTATCCCTACATCGCCACCACGTAAGAGCATACCCGTACGCTTGTCTAATTTAGTATCTTGTTCGGTTCCCTTTGGCACATTACTTTCACCAGAAGCTCCAAATAAACTACAACCACTAAGGAGTGCAATCATCAATAGACCAATGGTAAAAACCCTAAAAGAAGTGCGGTACACGTGAGTCATAATACAGTGCCGTTAGGTAATAAGAGTGTTTTGCCGAAAGGTGGCAGGAAGAGGTAATCCTAAATGTGTGAAAGCATGTTGAGTTACCATGCGACCACGCGAGGTACGCTCAAGCAATCCGAGTTGTATAAGATAGGGCTCATAAATATCTTCAATAGTGGCTTCTTCTTCAGAAAGCGCAGAAGAAATAGTATTTAGTCCTACGGGGCCGCCGCTGAATTTTTCAATAATAGTGCGGAGAATATCGCGATCAGTACGATCAAGACCTGAAGGGTCTACGCCCAGCTCATCCATTGTTTTTTTGACGCGCTGTTCATTGATGGCAGTTTCACCATGGTATTGGGCAAAATCACGTACACGGCGCAACAGTCTATTGGCAATACGTGGGGTTGCACGGCTGCATGCGGCTAGTAATTCAGCTGCAATTGGATCAATTGAAATGTTGAGTATGTTTGCAGATCGAGTAATAATTTTTTGAATATCTGGCTTTGAGTAAAAAGAAAATTTACATACGTTGCCAAAACGGTCACGCAAAGGGGAGGAGAGGAGGCTGATTTTTGTCGTCGCACCCACGAGCGTAAAGTGCGGTAAATTTAAGCGTACTGCCCGCGCTGAAGGCCCCTTGCCCAGGGTAATATCGATCGCAAAATCCTCCATAGCACTATAAAGAACTTCTTCTACCGCAGGTCTAAGACGATGAATCTCATCAATAAAAAACACATCGCCCGCCTTTAAATTAGTCAAAATTGAAGCCACATCCGCAGCACGTTCCAAGGCCGGCCCAGAAGTTATACGCACGGTTGAGCCCATTGCATGCGCAATAATATGTGCAAGTGTCGTCTTACCCAGACCCGCTGAGCCATGTAGCAATACATGCTCAAGAGGCTCACTACGCTGCTGCGCAGCGCTTATAGAAACGAGTAACGTTCGTTTAAGTTCAGCCTGACCAATATAGTCTTCAAAGGTCTGTGGACGGAGTTTATTTTCAAACTGCACCACATCGTCTGTGGCTGTATCTTCTGAAGTTGATCCATTTGTTCCACCGACATGAGGATCGGTGAGGCGCACGTCTTCTCTCTCAATCATTGGCTCAAAGTATACCACCATTTGGGCTCGCATGTCCTGCCAACGCTGCATGTCTTGCTCTATGATGTTCAATATTGGTCATCAGGAAATGTTTAACTGTATTAGGGTCGGGACAATCCTGAAAAACAATACATGTTTGAGATGCAGCTGTTTCAATTTGGAGAAGTCCATAGTTCAACACACTCAGACGAGATAGAACCCCTTTATCTTTAGTTTCTACATCCTGAATATCATTGAGTTCTGCCTCATTTTCATGTTTTTTAAAGAGCGATTTCCAATCAATACCAATCACGCGTTTATTGGTAATAACAATTTTGTCCAAAAGATAATCCAGTGAAATAATCGCCGCTAAAATACCCATAAAAAATGAAACGGCTGCGTATGCATAATAAATCCATTCTCCCTCGGCATCATTTCCAATCGCGTAGAGGAAAAAATAAAGAGGAATTGAGACAATAACGAGCGCAAGCATCTTCATAAAATAGGGCGTGAGATGCCGTTTAACTATCTTTAGAATAACTTCTTGTTCGCGTAGATGCATGGTGTGTTATTACGCATCAGTATATCATAGCTCCGATTATGAATTATTTTAAGCTTCATGTGGTGACCCAAGTCTGTCTGGCTGCCATGATATTGGCTATTGGCTCAGTTATGATTTTGCCTGAGCATTTTTGGGAATTGCCCATTATTATCCTCTATTTATTTCAAGAACTTCTTTTTTTCTTACCCCTCTATGTATTTGTTTTGCGTAAATATAAGCCCACATGGAGGGATCTGGGATGGGTTCCTGTCCGATTTAAACCTTTTTTAAAAACATTAGGATTAGCTCTGGGAATTTTTATAGCAATTGAGCTGATACTCAGTTTTATCGGCAGCAATTGGCCGAATCTTCCCGGCTTCAGCCCTCAAGAGGAATTCTTATCCACTGCGAAAGGGCGATTATTAGATCAAATTATACTTTTCGTCATCGCAATTGGTATTGCCCCCTTTTTAGAAGAGCTCTTTTTCCGCGGTTTTATGCTAAAAACGCTCATGGGACATATGACTTTTATGCGCGCCAGTCTCATTTCAGGCCTCTTTTTTACCATCGTACATTTTCAATTTGAGAGCTTTTTTTTGATTTTTCCCCTCGCTCTTTTGCTCAACTGGATATATCGTCGTCACAACTCAATTATTCCCGGTATTTTTTTTCATATTGTGAATAATGCGCTCGCACTTATAATAGAGCTCGTTATCACAAAAAGTTAGATGCATGTGGCCTCGTAGCATAATGGATAGTGCAGCAGCCTTCTAAGCTGTTGATACAGGTTCGATTCCTGTCGGGGTCACCATTTTATAAGCTCAGCTGCGATCTTAGGATTTGGCGTGCAGCCCAGATTCCCGTAGTTGCGCAATCCTCCATACTTTCAATATTTATTCCCCCGATTAAATAGAGTCCTTTATCGTGCTTGGCCTCAATTAGTTCTTTTGAAGAAAAAATAAATGCAGGATCCCACGGTCTTTCGTAAATGATTTCATGCGACTCAAAATACTTATCAATCGATATATCTTTAGAATCGGTGTATATCAGGTAACTTCCGTCTGCCTGCCTATTAATTGAAATTATGCCGCTCTTGGAAGGAAACAAAATATATGTAAAATGCGTAGATTTTATTTGTTTGCTTGGAATACCCATCACATGGCGAACGTAGGCACTCATGAGAATAGGGGATGTAGAATCAAGCTGTATTAGTTCCCTTGTTACCCACGGCTCGGTTGCTACTACTACATTATCTGCCTGATACTGACGATCTTTAGTATCGACTATGTATGTTGTTTTTGTTTTTTTGATACCAATAACTTCTCCATATACAATCTTCTTTTTAAGCTCTTTGGTAAGTTTTGTAATATCAAGATGAAATTCGTACATCCTCAAGGAGAGCATCTCAGATGCCCATTGCATTAGGGAAAATGCATTAGTATTGCCCGGATATCCAAATGACATAAAATTCCCTAATTGATCAAAATACTCCCTTACCAATGCAAGTGCTTTAAACTCGTGAATTATCTCGGAACCTTTTCTGTGGTAAAGCGCCAAAAGGTAGGGGTCTTTTTCGAGTGCTTCTTTTTGAGACATACTAATACATCTTTTCCTAAATATCCGAAATTTTCTTCGAAACTTCAAAAGTGAGAAATAGAGTCGAATGAAAATCCCCATATTCATAAAAGAAATGCGAGAAAAAAGTGAGTGAATTTCACCATTATGTACAAATCCAAAATCTT
>JAGOUV010000004.1 GCA_018061065.1 Candidatus Altimarinota bacterium
GCGAGGGCTTAAACATAGGAGTGCCTGCGGTTTTTGTGCGTTTTGGAAACTGTAATTTAAAGTGCAGCTGGTGCGATACGAAATACACCTGGGATCCTACGGTGAGAGATAACTACGAGGCACAGCTACCGGCGTTATTCGAAAGGATTCGTACTGCTGGACCAGTACATCACTTGATTCTTACGGGTGGCGAACCAATGCTGCAGCAAGAAGTAATTGTCGCGATTCGAAAAGAATTTACCGATAGTTATATTGAGGTGGAGACAAATGGGAGTCAGCCAGTGCGCTGTTACGATGAGGTAAATTTGTTTACGGTATCGTATAAAACGTCGAATTCTGGAAATGCGCCGTATGAATTAAAAACAAAAAATGATAAATGTGTCTATAAATTTGTGGTGGATACACCGGCAGATTTTCAGGAAATTGAAGAGGTGATTGCGCAGAATGCGTTGCCTTCTGAAAAGATTTTCTTGATGCCGCAAGGAATTACTTCTGAACAGTTGCTTAAAAAACATGACTTTATCACGGAATACTGTAAGCAAAAGGGATATCGCTTCACTCCGCGACTACATATACTTACTTGGGGCGCCCAGAGGGGTACTTGACAAATTGCAATAAAGTGCGTAACTTAAGATAAATTTAGCCTTATTATTGCTTATGAAATTTAAGGAGTCTTTTGAAAGAGTTGTACAGGTAGCAAGTTTGGTAGCGGCTACTGCACTGCCCGCTTGTAAAACTCCCGTTGAATCTGCGAGTCAACAATCCGCGGTAGAGACAAAAATTGCAACTAATGATGTGAGATATTTTGAACAGCAGAGAGACGAATTTCTAGAGGCTATGTTGATTCATGACTTACGCGAAGGAGGAACCTGGGCTGCGGAGATGGTAGTTGAAGATTTTTCTCAAGTAGTAAAACAAAATCAGAATTTACGTGGTTTACTGCAGCGCATTGTAGAAAATGCGTTTAAGAAAGGCGATTTTTCTGGTGTTCGTAAGGTTATTACTGAGAAAACTGCACCGCTCTATATTGCCGCTACACGAGGAGAGATCCGAAGTTATGAATCGCAAGGACTTTTTAGTTATGCTGAAAATCTCTATAGAGATATCGGTGATGAAAAAAGTGCAGAGGAAGCTCGGGAAAAAGAGATTAAGAAGAATGAAGCTGAAAGAGCGGCACGACCTGTTGAAAAAGAGTCTCATTACAGTGAATCAGCTTATAGGCCAAGACCTGATGAAATTCGTAGAAAGGCTGAAGCTGACACATTTCCTAATAGTCGGTATAAATTATTTGTCGAAGCTGGGGATAATGAAGGCATCGCACTTCAAAGTGTACTGATGTGGATTAAAGAAAGAAAATTCGAGACGCTCGATGAAAAAGCACAAGCCGCTTATTTTTGTCATGAACATGATGCGCGTGATATAGCAAATGACTTATTCGCTGAACTTGCTGGTGACTATGAAGAAATCGGTGACTATCAATATGCACAATATTTTGCTGATCGCAGTGGAGCTATTGAACGCCAACGAGAGTTAGCCGAGAAAGCGTTTGAGAAAGAAGTTGCAAATTTTAATCAAGATACAGAAATCTGGCAAATGGTTCGACTTTTAGCAGTCCTGGGATATCAAGAGGAAGACGCCTATCACGAAGTAGGTGATATCGCGATGAAAAATGGATATTTTTTCAAAGCAGCGGACGCATATGAAAGAGCCGGTGATACTAATGCCCGCACAAAAGCATTTGAAACATGTATTCCACAAGAGTCTGAAAAAGGTCATCCATGGGCTGCACGGAGATGTGCTGAAGAGCTTGGCGATCAAGATAAATTCAAAGTTCAGACTGCTGCGTATGCTCGTCAAGAAGAGGCAGAGGGGGAGCTGTGTAATGCCGCAAAGCTTTACGAAGAGGCAGGCCTAGATGGAAATGCGCGTGATATGTTTGAGCCTTGTGTGGGAAGAGTTGTTCATAACTTTCATGAAAATGATGGGTGGAGGTACGGGGTAGATACCTGTGATGAGGTGCCTTATGTGGATCTAGTTGTATTGGGTAGAACACACCTTCTCACGCCACAAGAACAGTATGCTATGGTGGGAAGAAGTTTAGAAAAGAATGAGGAGAGTCAGTTGGCTGCAGATTGTTTTATGAAAGCAGGAGATCGTGATGCTGCGCTCCGTAATAAGGCGAAGGTCATCGGGGCTCTATCAGATGCCTTTGGCGAGGCAATGGGTAAGGATGGCCATCGACCATCCGATGATATATGGTACTTGAATAAATTGGCTTTGGAGTTTGGTGAAGTTGTGACCATAATGAAGCATGCTGAAAGATAGGAGAAAAACACTTCTCATTTATTCCGGCGGAATGGATTCGACGACGTTGCTGTATAAGCTGCGCGCAGATGGTGATGAGGTGCGCGCGATTTCTTTTGATTACGGACAGCGGCATAAAAAAGAGCTGCGCAGTGCGGAAAAAATCTGCGGCTTATTAAAGGTGCCGCATCAGATCGTAAATATAAAAAGTCTGAATACACTTATGGCGGGTTCGTCGCTGACCTCTGATATTGCCGTGCCCGAGGGGCATTATCAGGATAAAACTATGCGCAGCACGGTAGTGCCCAATCGTAATATGATTTTTATTTCACTTGCGATGGCTGCTGCCATTTCTCAAAAATATGACCGTATCGCTCTAGCGGTACACGCGGGTGATCACGCAATTTATCCCGACTGTCGCCCTGAGTTTATAAAAGTCATGCAGGCTGCGGGCCGCGTCTCCAACTATGAAAAATTGGGCGTCTACGCGCCATTCTTGAATAAAACAAAAAGGCAGATAGCTCAGATTGGCCACCGCTTAAAGGTGCCTTTTGACCTTACCTGGACCTGTTATAAGGGCCTCGCTAAGCCCTGCGGCAAGTGCGGCGCCTGCGTGGAGCGCGCCGAGGCACTGACCTCAACTAACCTGTAACGTAACGCTTTCAGAAGATAGTTGTAATATTTTGCGCATGAGGTCGTTTACAAGACCGCAACATATTATCCTTATCTCCTTTATTTATGTTTAGTAAGAAATTTCTCAGCTCGGTGGTTATCGTCGGATTGCTGGCCGCGATGCTCGTTATTCCATCAGCGTCTGCCGGTGGTTCTACAAATGCATCTTTTGCCGTGAGCGCAAATGCGTATCCTGCTAGCGGGAGCCGCAGCGCCTATATCAATATGTATCGTATTGATCAGATTCAGAATGGTCTGTATTACGGATCTTTAGCCGATACTCAGTATGTGGGTGCAGGGAGCTCACGACACTTCACGGTGCCGTTGGGTGCTATGGTGGAATTCGTCGCTTTCAGTAACTCAACAGTTGCAAATGCTGCAACACACTGGACATTCACTTCTCCGCCATACAAAAATTTCACTATGCAGGAAGCATGGCAGGGAAAGTTATGTCAGATTAATTTTCAGGATCAGTACAATAAAATGATGAGCAACGGCAGCGAGTCATGTGCCTTTGGAGGCCTCTCAGTTCCGGTTTCAGATTCAAATGTTGCGGTTCCCGCATCGATCTACGGTCAGGGTGGCGCTCGTGCATTTGTTGAGCTATGGGTCATGCAAAATAATAGCCCCTCAACACGCATAAAAAGTGCATCAATTGATGTATTGGACGCAAATGGTAATCGCATTGCGACAACAAACACGGATTACCGTGGTATCGCAGGACTTGCTATAGAGCGCGGTCGCCAGTTTACCTTCCGTGGCTACAAGAACGGCGTAACCTATATGGTGACGAGTGGTTTACATTCAGTTTCAGGTGGTCAATTAGTGGGCGCAGATGGTCAGCGCACCTCAATACTTCAGCTTAATGCGTATCCGCAAGCTGGACAGGTGGTTCCGGTTCCTACGACACTTCCTTCAACTTTGGGAGTAGCTGTAGAAGGTTCTATCACAGCATTCTCGCAGACAGCGTCTGTCCGCTATACGTTGAATCAGCCATCTACAGTGACGGTTCGCGTTTATAGTAACTCAGCAACGACAGCCCCCCAGGTAGTTCGTACGATCGAAAATGGAGTGTACCGCTCTGCCGGTACGCAGCGTGTATTGTGGGACGGCCGCGATGGTAATGGCACCTTGCAGGCAAATGGCTGGTACCGTGTTCAGGTCAGCGCATACAATCCAGTAACGGGAATTACACTTTCTGGATCAGCATTTGTTCACGTGAACCGCAATAGAGTTTCTGTTGCTTCTGTCGGTCCGATTTCTAGACCGACTACTACGTTGCCCGTTATCTCCACAACATCAATCGATAGCGACTGTGATGCAGTAAACCCAGACTCACTAAGTATCGAATATATTGCAACTTCAAATAAGTATAAGTTGTCGACCAATGTAAATGGTAGAAAATTTACTTTCCAGATATTTCCTACTTACGACGAGGCAGTCCGCGCCCGTGACGCCATCACTACCTACCGCTTCAACAAATTATGTTTTGTAGGTCGTGGTGCTACTGAGGTAAATAGTTATTGGTTGCGCAGTGGAGGAAGCAGCCTTACTCATGTTCCCTCACTACGTAATGAAGACTGTGTTTCATTCAACTCACGCAACTTGACCTTGTCTGGTATGACAAATGGTAAGTACCAAGTTTTGGATGGTAATCACGCGCTCGCATCTGCAGCAAATTACAGCGACGCAATGCAATTAAAAAATACCCTCGCTTCACATAACTATTCACAGTCATGTTTTGTGGGTCGACCAGCGCCATCGATGCACTATTATAAATAGTCAGAAGGCAGGCAATCCGGGCTCGGGGATGTTTAATCTCCGGGCCTTTTTGCTAAGTGTTACTCTTTAAAATCAAAGCGATCTCCTACGGCAACGCCACGCGTGTTCGTCCAGCCGGCGGGTACTTCCAGTGCGTACATTGCAGGCTCAGTTGATCCGTATGAAGGACACTGAGCTACGTTGCATGGCGTCATGGTAGGAACAATGCTCACCACCTCATGCTTGCTGCTAAAGAAAATAACATCTAGGGGGATCTTGGTATTCTTCATCCAGAAGGCGCGTGGTGCTTCGTCTTCGTAAATAAAAATCATGCCTTTGCCTTCTTCTAACTGGGTGCGCTCCATTAAACCTTGCTCGCGTTCATCGACATCATCGGCAGTTTCTACGAGCATCGTGATCTCTGCTTGCTTGGTTTTTAGGACAATAGTCTGGGTGGGAAGCGTATCGCTTTTGAATTTTTTAACAATCGCTCCGTAGGTTTCTTTTGCGGTATCAACGAGTTTGCAACCTGAAAAAGCAAAGAGACTCGCGATAAGTAGGGTGACAGTAACGGTTTTTCTGGTGTTCATAATGGCCACATTGTACAATAAGCGGCGCATGACCTCCACACCACTTCCTCTAGAAATGATCGCCACGAGAAAAGCTTTTGGTGAAGCGCTGGTCGTAGCAGGTGATAAATATAAGAATCTTGTAGTCCTAGATGCGGATTTGACGACCTCGGTGATGGCTCATTTTTACGAGAAAAAGTTTCCGGAGCGGCACTTTAATATCGGTATCTCTGAGCAGGATTTAGTTGATACGGCTGCGGGTATGGCCATGGCGGGTAAGCTGCCGATTGCCTGTTCATTTTCGATTTTTTTGACTGGTTTAGCTTGGCAACAGATTAGAAATGCCATTTGTTATCCCAATATGAATGTGAAATTAGTCGGCTCTCACGGTGGTATTCAGCTGGGTGAAGATGGTGCTACGCATCAGGCGCTCGAGGATTTTGCCATTATGCGCGTGATTCCCAATATGAAAGTATTCTGTGCCGCCGATGCAGTTGAGATGAAAAAGATGTTGCCGGCGGTGCTTGAAGATTATGGTCCTGCATATATTAGATTAGGACGTCAGCCGGTGCCGGTGCTCTATGATGATTCTTATGAATTTAAAATTGGAAAGGGAAGTGTCTTAATGGACGGTGATGATGTGGGTATTATTGCGATCGGAAGTTTAGTGGGAAGTGCCTATCTGGCTGCGCAAAAACTCCGCGATGAAGGTATCTCGGTGCGCGTGGTAAATATGAGTACGCTCAAGCCGATCGATGCACGCCTCATAGAAGAGACGGCACGAAAAGTGGGAGTGCTCGTGACGGCGGAGGATCATCAGACGACAGGAGGTCTAGCGGGCGCAGTGGCTGAAGTTTTATGTGAAACTTATCCACGGACATTCTATAGAATTGGTATGCATGACCGTTTTGGCGAATCGGGAAAAACAGCGGACTTATATAAGAAGCACAAGTTAGATGCCGACGGAGTCTACGAACAGATCAAGGAGTGGCTATGAGTTGACTAAAATGCTAATAGTGGTACTGTCTGGTCTATGGAATTAGGAAAAATCTGGGATGCATTAAGTGGTGATAAAAAAGCCGATACTGTTACTGAAGAAAGAATTGTTGTTGGTGAGGGTGAAGATACATCGTCATATGTGAGGCGAACTACATCTCGTGATATTTCATCGAGCCCAAGGGTGAGGGCATCTTTGTCGGAAACGGATTTGTGTGATGATGAATTAGGAGTGTCAGGTTTGGTCTTTCCCGAAAGTATACATATTGCAGCAGATGGTCAGCTGACCGGTTTAGCTGACGGACTCACATTGGATGGATCAACTCGGGTATTTGCTCTACGTGCCCTACAGAATTCGCAAAGCCTCACCATCGATATCCAGGGGGGTGCGTATGCGTCAGGGAGAATAGCAATTACAACCGATAGCGGGGCATCACTGTCTATGACCGAAGTCGATGGGCGTGGTTATATTTGTCAGGTGAATCTTCCCGTGGCGAGAGGTGAGAGGGTTTCTATTGAGCCCCGTCCGCCCACAGAAGTGGGAAGGGAAGCCGTAGATCAGATGGTGAAAGCCATTATGAATGCAGTTTGATATAATTTCCCCTATGAAACTTACCCTGGGACCAAGCTACACTCCTGCAGTGAAGGCGGAGCCGCCACATGTAGAATTTGGCATAGAGGCGCAATCGCTTGCGGATGCGATACGTGGTGTTTCGTCGAGAGATGCACGGGGAGTCATGGGGTGGCTAGAGAAGAAAGGTGCGTTCCTTAGTACCGGAGAGCCGCCGGTAACTAATAGAGAATTCGATGAGGCGTGTTGTATGTCTGATAGTGGTATTAATCCACCACTACGAACAAATTTTCATATGAGAATAATGGATAAATCTGACCATGATCGTGCGGCAGCAGTTTTGGAAAAGATACGCTCTTTCAGAAAGCGAGGGGAAAAATAATGTGATACAATGCGTTCCAGCATGCCAAGTACACATATGCAACACATAAAACTCTTTGGTGGAAGCTCGCATCCTGCACTGACACAATCAGTCGCAAAGTTACTTAAAATAAAATCATCACCGCTCGATATTCGCCGTTTTGCCTCAAACGAGATTTATGCAAAGTCTGTTGAGAGCGTTCGTAATAGTGATGTCTATATTATCCAAAGTGCAACCCAGGCCGTGAACGAAGAACTTATGGAGTTGTTTATTCTACTTGATAGTTTTAAGAGATCTTTTGCTGCAAAAATTCATGTTATCATGCCGTATTTTCCTTATGCACGTCAGGATCGTGTGGCTTCTCCACGCGAGCCGATTTCAGCTAAGTTGGTGGCGAATTTATTGGCCAAGGCAGGAGCTGATCATCTCATAACATTTACTCTGCACAGTGAGCAGGAGCAGGGATTCTTTGATTTCCCCGTTGATAATCTCGCGGCTCGTCAGTTGTTTGTTGAATATTTCAGAAAGAAAAAGTTGAAGAATTTAACCGTTGTGGCGCCAGATGTAGGAAGTGCTAAAGAGGCTCAACGTTTTGCAAAACTACTCGGTGCAGATTTGGCGATTTTGAATAAAATTCGTTCCGCTCACAATGTTTCTGAAGTGACTCATTTGGTGGGAACAGTGGAGGGACGCACCTGTATTATGTATGACGATTTGGTCGATACGGCAGGCAGCGTGGCTAATGGCGCAAGCGTTCTACGTAACAATGGCGCGACGGGAGATATTTACATGGTCGCAACTCATCCGGTACTTTCTCGCGATGCGGCAGATAAATTAGCAAGCGCGAAGTTTAAGGAAATTATTTTCACCGATACGATTCCACTTCCAAAAGAAAAGATTCTTAAAAACATGACAATTTTGTCTGTGGCACCACTTCTCGCAAAGGTTATTGAAAGTGTTCACACGGGAAAAGCACTGACACCGCTCATGAATCCGTGATATACTGTATGGGTGAATCCAACTGTATATTTCGGTTCTGACCATGCTGGCCTGGAACTCAAAAATCAATTAAAGAAGCATTTGGAAGAACAGGGAACGAAGGTTATTGATCTTGGTGCTTTTGCTGTAGAACCGCCTACTGACTATCCTGATATTGCACATGAGGTTGCAGAAAAGATACGTGAGAATAATGGTGTCCGTGGCATTTTGGTATGTGGAACAGGAATTGGTATGTGTATGACTGCAAATAAAACTCAGGGCGTTCGCGCCGCAAGCTGTGAATCGGTACAGACAGTAGAGATGACCCGCCGCCATAACGATGCAAATATTTTATGTCTTGGTGGTCGCGTATTGGAACCAAAACTTGCGCACCAAATGGTAGATGTTTTTATGAGCACGCCATTTGAAGACGGAGAACGTCATGCCCGCCGCGTGAAGAAAATAGACAAGAAAAAATAATTCCCATGCCAACCGAAAATAAAATCCTCATTGCGCCGTCTATCCTCTCTGCGGATTTTGGCAAACTTAATGAAGAGATTGTATCGGTGCAGCAGTACGCTGACATGATGCATGTTGATATTATGGATGGGCATTTTGTGCCGAATATTACTTTTGGTGCGCCGGTGGTGGAGCGCATCCGTACTACACTTCCGATTGATGTGCATTTGATGATCGAGCATCCAGAAAATTTTGTGGAAGATTTTACAAAGGCATTGGAAAAAGCTCATGGCAGAAAAGATGACTGTTATATCACCGTCCATGCGGAGGCGTGCGTGCATCTGCATCGTGTACTCCAGCAAATTCGCGCGCTTGGGGTGAAGCCGGCTGTTGCATTGAACCCTGCCTCACCACTTGAGATGATCGAGTATGTTTTAGATGACGTGGAGATGGTGCTGCTCATGACGGTCAATCCTGGATTTGGCGGTCAGAAGTTTATTGAGGCTGTTTTGCCAAAAGTTCGTCAGCTCCGTGCCATGCGTCCAAACCTGAACATTCAGGTGGATGGGGGGGTGAATGATAAAACGGCTCATAAAGTGATTGCTGCAGGTGCAAATATCCTTGTTGCGGGGTCGTATGTCTTTGGTGCATCAGATCGCGCTGACGCAATCAGGGGTCTGCGAATCTGAAATATAAAATTAGTATTGTCAAAAAGCATATTTCCGTTATAATGACGGCCATTTTTAAGTATATCGACCTCAACTATGGATTCAGAATCAACAGAACAAATAGTAGATACCCCTCAGGCTCAAAGGGCACCGACGGAGGTCGCGTTACAACTTCAATTCGAGGCTCAGGCACGCTTTGATGCAATGCAGGCAATATATCGCGTAGGTGCTTTGGCTGCTGCGAATTTTCCGGATCAAATAAAGCCACTTATTTTTGAGTGCCAGACCATGGCGGAAGGGGCTCATGCCTTGGCTATGAGCGGCCAGGCGGATGAGGTGCAGGGAACACTCAGAAGACTAAGAGAGATTGAGTCAGTTATTGAGAGTTTACGTTTTTTGGCGGCATCACGTTTAGAAGGTCAGCAACAAACTCCAGAAGCAGTTGCGCATGCTTACCGTGAGGCCATGGCTGCTATGAAAGCATTTGAGGAGGATTGGAGCGTGGTGAGTGCCCCATTTATGGCTGAAGGAGATTTTGAACGGGTAGATCCTACGCGCGTGAGAAATCGTCCTGATTTAGAGGCGGTTAGAAGATGGGCAGGAGAGGAGGCAAGGACTCAGTTTCAAACGATGGTATTAGATGAAGCGGCTATTCGTGAACTTATGGGAGAGGCTGCTGTTTATCGTGATGATCAGTTTATTGAGCCTGCTGATGAAGATTTTATGGCTGGAGCAATAGCGCGCCCGGCATCCTCACCAAGTCGACCTCTGCCCAAACTACCTACGCTTATTCCAAGCAGAGTTGGTAGAGATGAGGTTCCAGGTGTTGTTGCCGCCTTTGCCAGTGAGAAGCGACGTAGTACGCTGGTTACGCATCCTACAACAGGTGAGCTTGTTCCATTGCCCCAATTACCTAAGGTTGGTGGCGAAGTTGTAGCGCCAAATTCACTTAACTCATCTCCTGCTTTTAATCGAGCGGTTTCTGCTTTTTTAGGTAACGGAGGCTGGAGGGATCCAGATGCAGAAGTGGATACTATCTAATGTATTTTTTAACTATTGAGATATGGCAGGACCATCTGAAGGACCACAACAGCGCGAACCAATTTTGAGTGTAGAAGGCATGTCACCTCAGCAGATGTACGATGAGATGGTTCGACAGCTGGAAGCATATGTTACCCTAGTGGGTATTCATGCGCAGAATGGTAGAGAATTAGATCTTCCCGATGCGTCAAAAATCGTAGCTATTGATGCACCTGTAGTAAAGGGATTGAGAATAGTTTTCCCAAGATCACGGGAGATGGGCGGAGTTGCAGGACACGTAGCGGCTCTCCAAGTTCTTTGGAATAATCAACAGAATGCAATATACCTTTCTCCTATGGCAGATGGTGGAAAAGGTGGATTTCGCGTTGCAAAAACTCCTGATAATAATGAGGCTTCAACGGTTATTACAAAACAAGCTGCATCTATTCCAGCACAGGCGGATAGGGCCACAAGAACACTTTCGAAAATAGCGAAACCATTGAATGGCCTCCTCATAAGAATTCAAGATGCTCTCGATGCTAAAGAGGCAGCTGCAGCTTTTTCGGGAAGTAACGAAACAGGGGTTAAAGAGCCTGACCCTGAGTTGATTGAGCAGTTAAGATCTAGCGTGCCGCCGTCTGCTGTAGAGGTACCAGCTATAGATCCGGTTGCTATCGCACCGATAATCGAGAGAACTGCATTTATGGCAAAACTTGGAGTAGAGGGAGAACGAGGAGAAGCTCCGCCTCCGGCGGATATAATCACTACAGTAAATCAGCCTGCGATTGTGCCCGATGCAGCTGGTGCAGCGGCTGATATTGGTGATGAAGCGGATGAAGGATTTCCTGCAGAGCTCACGCCTACACCAGCAATTGATATACCTCCATTTGATCAGTTACCAATGCCTACGGGCAGTTTCGATGGAACCGTACTTGCGCTCTCAATGAGTGGTAGATTAGATGCTCAGATGGTTGCCGAATTAGAGCAGCTGCTTGCGTACTTTTCGGATATTGAAGGGCATCCTATGAGTGAGATTGTCCCTGCGCACGCGCCTGAAATTGCAGCAGCATTTATTAGAGAGATTGCGGGGGAAGGGCCCGAGGCTACAATAAAAAACCTTCTTGGTAGACTTATTAAAACAAGACCAGGGGAGGCAAAATCAGGTGTTAACGTAGGTTTTCCTAAACGACCAAGACTGGCACGAGTGACTAATGATAAAGGCATGATACGTGCACGATTCCTAAGCAATTCGCCACTGTCTAGTTTGTCTCCTACTGCAGCCCAGAAAGATGAACGATGGTTAACCATTGGAGGTGCCGGTGGTAAATTGGTTGATGAGGTTCACTATGGAGTTGACCGTGGCAAGGATGGGAACGAAGTACCTAAGGCAGTTATTGCATTGATGGGCAAAAGTAAACCAGATGATGTTTTTCCTAAGGCCTTAAAGCGGTTGGTTCTCGATACGGATGCAAATGCTGCACTCCCAAGCCAAGAAGATGTGAGGGCATTTTCTCTGATGTGGAGATTGTTGCGTGATGGACTACGTGGAGAATTTGCATTACGTCGTACGTTACCCGCTCCTACGACAAAGGCCGAGTAAGCTTTTCAGTAAGCCAAAACCCCTTTACAAAAAGGCAGTTATAGTGGTATAAATTAATATGTACTTACGTAACCCACTACTTATATGGCAAATCCAGCAGAAGACATAAACAACGGTATCCCTACACCAGAGGGCATGCCAGCAGTAGGCGCAGGTTTAAATGCAGCTGAGGCAGAGTCTATGATGGCTGCTACTCAAGGTGCAGTTGATGCTAAAGGAGGAAAGAAAGCAGTGCAAGCATTGCTCGATCAGTTGAATCAATAGAGTTTTTGTAATTGATATTATAAATAGGGCACACGGGGAAACTTGTGGCCCTATTTTGCTGTGTTCTGGAACGTCTGCAGAAGTTTTATCAGGTTCACTGCGTGAGCCGCAACGCTTGTTTGTTTAATCATTTCGTTGCTGCGACGCAGGGGAGTCTGGGGAACCTGATCCAGAAGACATGTCATCCCGGAATTCGTATTGTTTGGTTCACGGCGGTAGGGGAAGAGCAGTGATGCGCGATTGTCTGTCGCAAATGCGGCATTCATACTATGGAGTGTAATCTCGGCAAATGCGGTGACTGTTTCGCGGAGCGTTTCTCTGTCTGCTTCAGGATTTTGTGCATCAGCCATAATCATTCCCGCAAGTCCCATCAAGTGTTGGTAATAGTATTGGATAGCGAGCTCCTGACGTACAAATCGGTCATCACCGTTGAGTCCTTCTTCGCGTGCAATACGTTGGACGCCCTGCTCTAAACCATCGGCACATTCACGAATAAGCTCATCTGCATGTGTCGCTCTTAAGTAGGTTCTTGTAGAAGGGTCACTTGGTAATGCCCGTTTTAATCTATGATCTCGCAAAGAAGGCATATCCATAACCATTCTTGATGCGGCTGACATGGTGTGAAAAAGTTGTCGTAAACGATCGGTATAGTCTTCATCGCTTCGTCCATCGTTGTCGAGTGTTGCTGCCACGGCTCCATGAGATATGTCAGAGAGAAGCGTGTCCATTTGGCGCAAGATACTTGCAGTAAACGTCTGCAACGTACCTCCTTCCGTGTTCCTGTCACCATTTTCTTCCACAAATGAAAATGCGGCAGTGATTCTCTCGGGATCAGCTTCTTTTAGAGCAGCTAATCTTTTGCCTACTACATCTGATAATTTAGTTCCAAGTTCAACTATTTCTCGGAGGTTTGTTACGTTTGCACCCAGTTTCTCTGCATCGGGCAGCTTCAATTCATCCGGCTGAGTTCCCGGCGCTAAGTTGAGTGCATCAAGTTGTTCCAAAATAGCTACGACCTCAGGATCAGTAATCATCTCCATTAAGGCACCTATAGTTAGTCCTCCCTGGCGTGAAGCATTATCTATAGGAAATTCTATATCATCGTTAGCGGCAGGTTCTCCGGTGATACCTTTAACTAGTTTCTCATCATCGGGACCTTTTGGCCCCTCTCCGTTTCCTTTTGTTGACATAGGTGTGCAATTTAAACAAAAAAGCCAACTTAGTCAAGTGGTATGCACCATATTGACGTATTTAGTAATTTATGCGATAATACAGGTAATAAATATTAATAAAACAAAAATATGAGTACACGTACAGCACACACACGCACTTGGAACACGATGATGATTTTATGGCTTGGTTTGTTGACCGGCGCCTTGATCGTTGGATTCTTTTTTCTTTACCGCGTCATGAACACGGTTGATTATCAGAATGCACTTTTGAAATATTCTTACTCAACTACTACCAAGTTGAAGGCTCCTACAGGTATTACTACGACGAGCATTATTGATAGTGGATTCTAACCTTTAGAATTCATTGTCTCCCACCGTGCACGCGTTTGTTTTATAGCAGTATTTTCGATGTCGATTTCTCTCTCACCAAATTCTCCCGACCTCTGTTCTACACGCGAAAGAAGTCCTGAGAGTGAGTGGAGATCATTCTGCATTTTGTGGGTAAATGGTGAATTCTGGAGTGTTCTTCCATGAAGAAGAATTACTCTAACTGCTCCCTCTGAACCACTAAAAGCGGGGTGAGTGATAAGATCGTCAGGAAGGGGAATTCCATACTGTAGTGCCAGATTACACATTTGAGAAAACGCTTGGTAGATGTAGTAATGTTGCTTCAGGCCAGGATCAGCTATATTCATTTTGGTTGAACATATTGCTGAATCGCCGCTTCCCACGAGGGCACGGATTGATTCAAATCCTACCTCCAGGTAGTCGGTGACCTCCTTATTATTAGTTCTATATTTATCCAGGATGGGCATGGTCTGCTTTAATAGTGCTGATAACTCAGCTTCTAGAGCGGCGATTCTTTCTCTGTGTGTTTCAATTATACCTTGTTGAATATTAATTCCTTCCAAAGTGGGCTTATATGCTCCTACTATCTTCCTTGTAGCATCGGCCGATGGCGTATCGGGGGATTCTTCTTCATCGTCATCTTGTTCTATTTTTAATTCCAAATCACTAATGGTTCTAAGTGCCTCTTCAATGTGACCATTTGAGTAATTAATCTGTGTAATATGCTGCTTGGCTTTTTCGTGATTTTTTTGTAACTCACCCCATTCCTGACTTGCAAGATTATGTTCAAAAACAAGGCTCATGTATTTAAGAATATCTAGGTGGGTTTCTTCTACCATTGCAGGATTATTGAGCCCACGCGCTTGTGGAAGTTTTTGTTCAATAAGTGTTTTTAGGGATGCAATTAATGTAGCGCCATCATAGTTTTTTGGTTCACGCTCAGCCCATGTATCCTCATCTTCATTTTTTTGGATTGTACTGAAGACTCTTCCCAATAATGTCTCAACCATTCCAAAGCGGAAGGCCTGCCCATGCAAACCATTAATAGTTGAGATACGGCTGCCTTCTTGGCAGACTCTTAATGATTCATCAGGCTCTCCCGCCCACATAAGTGCCTGTGCTTTTACCTCATCTACTGAGAGACGGGACATGGTTATGAGTGCTCCGGCATGACGTTTTTCATGCTCATCAAACACCGCGATTGATTCAAGTAATTTTTCTACTTCTCCGCTTAGGTTCTCAACATCACCAAGTCGCTGGGGGCTAAAAAGTCGTTCATCCTCCTGTATATAGGGATCAGGATGATGTGCAGTATCTGCACTGGGAACATTTTGAACTTGGTAGCGTAAATATTGAAAAGGTGCGCGGATTCTTATAATGCGCATGACCTCAAGCGCATTCCCCGCTTGAGCTTTGTTGCTTGAATTAAGTGCTCCAAATATACGTCTGTTTAGCTCCTCGTTTTTTGACATGTCCTGTAATTCACTCCACGCAGATTCACGTTCTGTTATTGGAAGTATTCCGCGTTGAGCCATATCCATTTTTCTAAATAATGCGCGGGCTCTCACCACAGCTCCTTCCATCGGATATTTTGTGTCGAGCTCGGTGCGTGTGGGGCCGGAGAGGAGTTCTTGATTTGATTGGTCGAATACCTTAACGCTTCCTTGTCCCATCATCAGTCCAATATAGTGCGTAAATACCTCGGCCAAGCGTAGTCGTAATTGGTCTGGAGGGAGTGAGGTTATGTCTAAATTAAAATCTTCAGGTAGAGGATATAATTTTTTTAATGTGCTAACCGCTTCCAATCCCTCTTTTACATCACCACCCGTGGAAGAAAGTTCAGCGAGAGTAAAGAGTGCTTCTCGTACGGTTGCAACTAAGTGATCGGGCGGTAGTTGCTGTGGAGCAAGTTTTTCTAACGCTGAATCGGTGGATGTAATAGCGGAGGAAATATCAATTGAACCCAGGGCCGTGACTTGAGATGATAAAGTGTTGAGTGCGGGAATAATATTTTTTAAAGTATATCTGGGCTCTCTGCTGAGTGTGCCGAGTTCTTTCATAATGATACTGAGCGTCTCGTTTATTGCATTGAGCTGGTCGAGTTCTTTTGATAGTTTTACCAGCGGTGCGAGTTGTTCTGCCGCTCTATTTGAGTAAGCAGCAATTACTGCATCAGCAGAATTTTTAATTCTCTGTAGGCTCGCCAGGCGTTCTTTAACTCCATGCAAACACGCCTCTGCCTGTTCGGTTATTTTTTTAGGTTCCGTAACGGGCTCGTCGCCATTAAATGGTTTAAGTAGACTGATTGTTTCGTTTCTAGCAGTCTTTGCAATATCACCTAATCCGTTTACCGCATCACGTTCTTTGTTTATATTTCCCCGTGAGCGTTGAGCTGCCGCGTGTGTAGAAAGGGCATTCATCTGTCCTAATGTTTCTTGTACGACATCAATCTGCATTGTGGAGCGCGCACAGAAAAGTGCCTCGGGAACGGAGTTGCGTTTGCGTGCATCGGCGAGATTTTCTCGCAATGTTTGGTTATAACTTATCCAAAATGCACTGTGAATATCTGGCTTTACAAAACGCGCAATCCATTGGAGCAAACCAACAGTGCGCACCTCGGCTTCTTGAAATGCCACGCTTGCAAGCTGCGCTGCTTCTGCCTCGGGGATATTTGCGAGAGTTGCTTCGCGTTGCAAGTCATGAGTCCATGAAAATGAATCCACCACTTTTGTTTCGCGGTTTTCTATACCGGTAAAAAAACGGTCGAGTAGTTTGTCGATGGTGCCTTGATGACTTTTTCCTGCCACTAATACTTTTGCTGCGATTTTTTGTAGTTGTACAGGAGTGAGCTGTTTTCCCGTAAGTGCAGCGGTATAGAGCAATTTCTGTTCATCAGGTGGAAGTGATTTAAGCGCAGTAGCGAAAATGCGTGGATACTCTGCGGGGCTGTCTGCACTCGCAATAACTTTTGCAATATCAACACCCTCTTTCATTCGAATAATATTATCTGCATCACGTTCAAGTGCATTTCCTTCAAAAAGTGAACGCACCAAATCGTTCATGATCTGCGGATTATTTTCAGCGATTTTTGCAAGATGCATGGGAAGTGGTCCAAGCATCGCGCCTTCTACCATAAGTTCTTTTTCGCCTTTGTAGCGTTCAGGATCTGCAGCGTGAAGTTTTTTTAAATACGAACCAATATAGGCAGTAGCGGTGCCATGACTTGCTTCGTAGCTAACAAAATCCAAACCGGGATATGCAATAGCAGTTGCACTTCCAGGAGTGGCATCATTCATTCTTTTAATAAGGGCGATAACTGGCGCGGGCAGTTCACGCGATAAGATAATGGTGGCTTTGCCAACTCTAATACGTGGGCCCAATGCACTTAGTAAACTGTCCAGATCCACGCGATGTAGATTTTGAGTGTCGTCATTTACGGTAATTGCAGGATGTTCTAATGCGAGTCCGAGAGTGGCAATATCCATCTGGCGGGCCTGCATGTCCGGTGAGATAAAACGTCCCGCACACTGCGGATCGTCGACGAGCTCCTGCAGTTTTTGCGTCGCAGGTTTGTTCACATGTGTAGTACTCAAGTGCTCAGAAAGTGAGCGTGCTATACGCGCCAATCCGGAACCAGGATCGCCTGCCTCTCCTTCAAACGAAAGTGTCATTGCAGTATCCGGTTCACCTTTGGTCAGCTCTGTAATAAGGCGTGATTTTCCCGTACCACCCGGTGCGTGCATCACGATCAAGCGGGTGGCGCCGTCCGTTAGAAGTCTTCTTAGGCGATCCAGCGCGCCACTCGGATCTAAAAATTCTGGTCCATCGGTTGCGATGCGCACTCGTTCATCAATGCCAGTAATTTCTTTTACATTAGTGCCAAAATCGCCGCTGTCTTCAGATACGAGCGTTCCAAAACTTCCTCCACGATCAGCGGTGGTATTACCCCCCATAGCATCTGCCAATCTTCTTGAGGTAGGGAAGCGTGCGTTCTCACTTTTGCGTAACTTATCCATCACAAAATCCGATGGTAATCCGCTTGCTTTAGTAACTCCATTTTCATGGTTTAGAGTAGTTTCACTCAACCAACAGGAAATTTCTGCCGCCTTGAGAGTGAGTCCCACTTTTCCCAGCAAGCCCTCAGCCTTTTCATTCAAACTCGTAATTTCTACCGTATCTATGGTACCGCTAATAAAAAAGTTGCGGCTGCCCAGTCGCGCGAGCGACTTAAGTTGTTGCCCTAATGTTCTTACGCCGGGGCGTACTTCCGTGCCGTCGCCATACAGTTTTGAGGTGTCCACGGTGAGCGTTGATCTACGTCCGGTTTTTTCTGGTGCAAGAGTACCCTCAACATTTCGTTGCCAGACTACGGCGTCTGCGGAGAGCGTATCGTCAGTCGTTGGAATTTCTACTGCTGAACTAAAGCTCATTGGGTTTGATGCTGGCGCATCTTGATCTCGTACGACCGTTCCGTCTTTCATCACATATCCGAAACGATGTTTACCAATCTCTCTGTTTGGAGGAAAGGGAGGCGCGAGTGGTAGTAAATGGCCGCCGTTTACTACCATAATAGGGATAGAATTTCTTTGTGTGCCATCGTCATATTGATCAACAGCAAATGCACGACTTCCTTCGCCAGCTAATTCCAATAGTTCTTCAATTTTTCCTGGAGGTGCGATCAGGTCAATAGGAGTAAGTCCACCTCTCGCCGGTATCAGTCGAGTAATGGGTACGCCCAAATCCATTTCTTGGGCAGCTCGATAAAAATAGTCAGCATTTTCTGCATCGACCATCACGCGTACTAAGGTGAGATCTTCGGGAAGCGCTCGTGTCGTAAGAGGGCTCTTCCCGGTTATTCCCCAGCGCACCAAGAGGCGATTTAATCCTTTTGTAGCCGCTGCTTCTTCAAATAATCGTTCAGCTCCATGCGCCGCGCCCCTTGTATCTAATCGAAGAGAGCCAGTTCGTGGACTGGAATCCAAAGTAGGATCCTTCAAAACTACTTTTTCCTGATCTGCTGTCTGTCGATCTGGCCCGTCAGGCGATCTAATAGCCATAGACGATATTTTAACATGTAATGTCTATTTTGCAAGACCAACACGTCACTACAGGGAGGCTTGCTTGAAAATCAATAAGTCGACTGATACAGTTTCACTATGATTATTGCTACATTAAAAGAGGTCAAAGACAACGAAAATCGTGTTGGCCTCACTCCGGATGGAGTTCGCCGGCTTGTTAAAGCTGGACACACGGTTATAGTCGAGCGCCAGGCTGGTTATGGCTCTGGTTTTAGTGATGAGATGTACCAGAAGGCTGGTGCAAAACTCAACGACTCACCACATGAGATCGTTAAAAAGGCCGACATGATCGTCAAGATCAAAGAGCCGGTGGTAGCAGAGTATTACTGGTTGGATTTATTTAAAGGGAAGACGCTTTTCACGTATCTGCATTTGTCAGGAGTTGATCCAAAGCTTACGGAAAAACTACTTGAAAATAATATTACGGGTATTGCGTATGAGACCGTATTTGATGGAAAGGGTTTGCCGTTATTGAAGCCTATGAGCCAAGTTGCAGGTGTACTGGCCTGCCAGTACGGTGCTAACTACATGCAAAAAATGCATGGTGGTACGGGTAATACGCTTGGTCATATTGATGGTGCAGAGCCAGCTCTTACGGTAGTAGTTGGTGCAGGTATCGTAGGAAAAACGGCAGCAATGACTGCAGGTGGTATGGGAGGAAAAGTAGTGTTGTTGGATATTAATAAGAAAGTATTGGATCGCGCAAAGAAAGAAATTACGACAAAACTTGGCACGAAACTTTCTAAGAATGTGAAGTGTGAAGTTTCAAACACGGCAATCTTGAGCAAGTGGGTAAAACAAGCTGATCTTTTGATTGGTGGTGTCCTCATTCCAGGTAAAAAGGCACCTACGGTCGTTAGCGAAAAAATGATTAAGAGCATGAAGAAGGGTGCGGTTGTGGTCGATGTGTCTATCGATCAGGGTGGTTGTATATGGGGTTCAAAGCCAACAACTCATCGCAATCCAATTTTTGATTTTGAGGGAAAAGTATTCTGCTGCATCACAAATATGCCAGGTCAGGTAGCTCATCAATCGACACAGGCACTCACGAGCGCAACATTGCCATACATCCTAAAGATGGGTAAGATCGGTGTCCTTGAGGCATTGAAGCGCGATAAGAGTTTGCGCACGGGTTTGAACACATTCCGTGGCAAGATCACTTACGCGAATGTGGCGAACGATCTAGGGAAAACCTCGATCTATGAATCCGCTGAGAAGATGCTCAAGGGAGCATAATTTTTTCAGTA
The DNA here is from genome assembly GCA_018061065.1 of Candidatus Altimarinota bacterium. Classification (GTDB taxonomy): domain Bacteria; phylum Patescibacteriota; class Gracilibacteria; order UBA1369; family UM-FILTER-53-11; genus JAGOUV01. The sequence continues at coordinate 20,069 of JAGOUV010000004.1, forward strand.
TGGTTTGGAGAGAATCAGATGAGCTAAAACAAGCTGAGTCTGAGCGTGATCCGGATAATGGTAATCCGGATCACGCCAGGCTCCATAATAATTTCATTGCTGATACGGCAGATGTATTTGATGGAAGAAATTTTATTGTGGATATCACGGGTGTTTCATTTGAGGATTTATACGCGTGTATTTTACAGGCGATCGCGCCGTTACAAACATTGCTTGGTTCGGGCTATCCGCTAGATTTTTTGCAGGAACAAATTGATCAGTTTGTGCTACGGGAAGGTGCGTCCGCTGAAGTCGATCTGCATCATCAACAGAGAACCTTGCGACTGAAAGAGGCGAGTGCGATTTTATCTGCTCAACTCATGAGAATGGGAATCAGTGTTCCCGTCAGGATTGGAACAAGATCTTCTCTGGAAGAAACCCGAAATTATACGGCAGATGCTGCTGAAGAAGCGGTGAGATCTCCACATGTTTTGCGCCCTCGACGCCACCATGATATTGAAATCCCCTGTGAATCTATTGCTAAGTTACTTGCCAAGCATGTCGATGATATTACAAGTTCCGTTGCGCTGGAGGCGTTTGGTCGTGCGGTGACACAATTGTGCAATCAGATTGCGCCCAAGATTACTGCACTGACAACACATGTTCCCGTCGATGTGCGCATACGTCTTTCTGGAGTAACTCAAGAAAGGGAGCTGATAGCCCTTAAGTATCTTTTGCGATTGCTTGATGCACGGTTAAAGTCACTTAAGACACCGCAAAGAACCATCACGATTTCGATATTGTAATAAGTTCTTCTTTATGGGGCGCCGCACGGCGGCGCCGCGAGACGAACGAAAAATCTGGCTCCGCCAGTTTTGAGTGAAGTTGAGCTTATAAGTAGTGGTGCGCCCATTAGGAATCGAACCTAAATCTCAAGCTCCGCAAGCTTGCATTCTATCCGTTGAACTATGGGCGCATGTAACACTGCTGGCCTAGGATATACTAAAGCTTTTTACTATGCAACCGAGCGCAGATGAGGCTGTAAGCTGGTAAGGCTGCCCACAAATGCGTTATTAACTGAGTCGAGAACTGCCTCTGGCGTGCGTGGTGCAAAGTCGCTGTCAGAACCTGCGCGCATAATTTCAGTGCGCAGAGCATTGGCTCGCGGCGTCAACATGCCCGTGATACTCTCCAAAACTCCTTGAGTTATTATCTGTCGTTTCAACTCGCTCTTGCGATCCCCGCGATCTAGTCCCCGGAGGGCATCTATTGCAATCCCGCGCATGGTCCATGCCTCTTCACTATCATCCAGTGATAAACTTGCGAGTATGTTCGCACGTAATCCGTACGGCAAAAGTACTGCCCCATTTTGCTGCTCTAATGTATCTGCAAAATCATCCATCTCCCTTCTCATGCCTCCGTCCTGCTCGAGCGGTACACCAACAAGAGAGCGTCCAGCTCCTTCGATAATGCCATCAGTGCAGTTAATGCCATGGCGTGTGATATACACTACACGGAGAGCCTGGGCAAACGTCATCTCAGTCTCCGCATCAGTGCTGCCCCCCTCTAAAATTATCTGCGCTTGAGCAAGCGTCCCTAAGAAATCTTCATATTGATTAAGCCCATCACCTGTCATAGGCATCACAATACCTCGCCGAAATACCATTCTGCGAACAGCGGAGAAATCGAGTGCTGCGCGCGTGGTTCGTGGGTTTCCCGTTTTGTTAGCTATGTTCTCTTGAATTATCTCAATACTTCCACTGCCTATTTGCGTTGCTAATAATTGATAGATGGCTCGATGAGACAAATTTACTGATTCAGCCATGCCGAAAAAATAATTAAGCTCATTCATGTTGAGCGAATCAGGATGTTCAGTCATGCGTGATAATCTCTGATCAAGGTTATCGGTTAAGGATTGCTCGTATGCATTTGTGTTGTGATCTAAAATGGCAAGCCACTGATTATGAACGGGGCCACTTCTGCCTGTTAGGCTCGCTCCCATTTTAGCAAGGAGCTCAAGTGTTGCTGGACCAGGATTACTAAGTACCAACTCTAATGCGAACTTCAAAATAGCATCGAGCTCTTCATCCGGGATCGGTACTCCGCGCAGTGAAGAAAGCAAGCCGCTCATGGCATATCCCTGTGGATCGGATTTTTCCTGAATTTGTTTGAAAACGCGCTGCCGCATAGCAGTGGCTTCGGGATTATCAACGCCTCCCATAAATCCTAACTCCTGGTCTTCGCTTAAATTACTTTGGAATGAACCGCGTGCTACTTCTCTTAAGGCCACTATCCCGGGATCCTCCATCCCAATAAATGCATGGCGAGCCAACTTATCTAAAAACTGTACTTGAGTGCGCTCTTCTGGAGACAGCATGCCAGTTCTCTTCATCTGAATAGTATAGCCAGCGTTGGTTCCCGTTGGAGTAATATCAAGATGTGCCGCTTGAGCAGCATGAGTAATTACCTCCAGGACATGCATCCTATTTTCTGGGGTAAGCTCTAAATTTCTTCCTACAGGGGTTTCGGACATGCCTGTATTATAAAACAAGTTTATAAAATGGCAAGAGCTAGGCGGTGAGACTCTCTGAGAGTCTTCTTTGTGGAACTGAAGGATCGTTTGACTCATCATAAGCGCCCCATGCTTCATAGGCATCCACGGGCTCGTCATCCATAGTGGCTCGAGCTCTTCGATTTTCGAGTAACCTTTCTTGTAATGCCTCAAGCTCTGCTTGGGTTTGGGGAAATGTGGCACAACCATCAAAAGATGTTCCGTTGCAATTTAATTGCTGCATTCTATACAAAGCTTGTGCAAGGGGAGCGATATCATCATAGTGGCCTTCCAGTACAAGCAATCCCGCCTCAGATGTCCCTTCTGCAATTTTGCGAAGCTCAGGGGGAATGGGAGCATCGCCTCTTGTTTCATATTGTTGTGTGCCTGGATCGATAGTTAATGTAAGTGAATTTCTCATAAGATGTAATCAAATAATAAAGCGTGGCTATTAAATCGCAGCAGGCATATTCCCCATAGTTTTTAGAGAAAAAAGTGACTTTTTCACAAAATTTGTTATATTTGCAACAAAACACTCCTTATTATGATAAAAACCTCGAACGAAGTCAGGACGTTAGTGAGCGATAACCAGTTTCTGCGATGGGGATTAAGTCATCGATTATTTAATCTTTCACAGCTGGCCGAATATATTAAACCCTTGCTGGAGGCACGTACAAAAAAGACACTGCAGACGGGTGCGATTGTCATGAACCTTTCGCGCATGCAAAAACTAGTTTCAAAATATGCGCTGAAAAAACATACCTATCATGTGGGGAATATTAATGTGTATTCCAATTTGAGGATTATGACATTTAGAAAAGATCCAGAGGTTCGTCATAATTTTGGTAACAGCTATTTGAGTATTACCGAGGGCGTGCATGAGGTTACCGTGATTGTGGAAGCGGCGAATCGCGAGCAGTTTCTTAAAAACGTGAAGCCCAAAAAAGAATTTTCCGATGTAGCTGCGGTGAGTATTCAGTTCTCCGCACAGCACAGTGAGACCCCGGGATTCTTGCATTTCTTGCTGCAACTTTTAACGCTGCAAAATATTAATATTTTGGAAGTGTCTTCTACTTTTACCGAAATCGTTTTTTATATGCACAGTAAAGATGTGAAACTGGCTTTCGATACATTTTATAGTAGCTTGATGTAAGCCAAAATTAGAGGAAGTTATGAAATAGTTATGAACGAATTATGAACGGGGTGTGTTTTTCGTTTGCTTAAAGGGAGAATTGCTTCTAGCATTAGGGAGTTTTTCTATTATAACTCCGTAATTTTCTTATTATGCGACGTTTACGATGTATCTTCATGGCAGTGTGGGTGCTCTATTTCGCATTTTCGCCGTTAGCACTTGCGGCGACTACGGTTCCTAAACTTTCTACTACGGTAAAAAAGCCCGCTGCTGCAGCGCCTAAAGCAGTAGCACCGGCCATCGCAAAGCCAGGGCCATTGCCTAGAATTCCGGGCACGGCAACTCCCGCGACACCAGTCACTCCTCCCACACCGGCTACTCCGGCAACGCCGCCCAGTCCTCCTCCCGTTATTCTTCCACCGAGACCCGGAACACCACTCATCCCTTTTAAGCCCATTAAGGACAAGGCTTTTATAGAGAGCAGAATGCAGATTGTCGATCCGTTTACCGATGTCGCCTATGTGGGCGATGGTCAGACGGTGTATCGCTTGTATGAGACGCCACGCTTTTTGGAATATTCTCGTGGTGCACTGACAGAAAAACCTGCTGGTTATAATTTTTTTGATGAGTTTGCTGAGACAAAAATGAAGGCATTACGGGCGGGGCTGTATCAATATACGGTTCCTTTTTCTCCGGGAAATTTCATCGGGGTGAGTGGTGGTGGCATTGAATTAAATGGACGAGCATTGCCGCTTACTGCACCAGCTTTTACGCAAACTGATGAAGAGGGTGCACGAATTTCACTCTACAAAAATATTTATCCGAATATTGATCTCGCCTTTAAAGACAGCCGCCAAGGTCGTGAGCGCACGATTACGTTTACGCGCCAGCCGGAACATATCGCGGAAAATGATATGTATACTTTTTGGGAAACATATACGCTTCCTGCGGGTGCACGGGTGAGAGATTTGGATGGGAATGTGTATGCATCGGGTTCTACGACTCAGATGCAGAACAGATCCCTTGCGGTAGAGCTTGCGGATGGAAGTTCTTTTTCAATAAGTCCTGCAACGATCTTCGACCAGTCCCAGAGTGATATGTATGTTCAGGGTCTAGAACAGACGGTAACGGTCAATGCGAACGGAAGACAAATGCGTATTGGTATCAAGGTGCCGGCTTCGTATTTGCTTGATGCACATAGAATTTATCCGGTCGTGGTGGATCCGATTTATATGGCGTGTGGAGCGGGAAGTCTGGGACCTAATGTGAACTGCACATTGAGTGGCAACAATATTACTAATTTCTATCTCAGATATTTGGGCTCAAATGATCGCGTTGATCCAGAATTATATTTGGGATACTACAATGCTCCGGATGGGCACGCCTCGCGTGTACCGGTTCTTAAATTTCCCTTAGTAAATGGTGTCATTCCTGATAATGAACAGGTGACCTCGGCTAATCTTATTCTTACCTATACGCGACTCGGATTCGGTAATTATAGAGGACCAGTTACTACCGTAGCACGTAAAATTATTACGGCTATGCCGCCGTGGAATGATCCTGCACGCCTTTTTTATAGCACTATTCGTGCGGGACTGGTGGACGCGAGTCCCGAGGTTGTCATAAATACGAACATGGTTGCGGGCACGGAAATTAATTACAACATCACCAACACGTTTAATCAGTGGAAACAAAACTCAGCCACTAATGAAGGTATAGCCATTGAACCCAGACCGGCGTGGCCCAATGGGAATGTACCTCCATGGCCAAATGTTCTTTTTAGATTCCGCTCTTCTCGCTATGCCGGAAATGACAATGTGGTCGGTAGAAAGGGTCCGTATCTTGATGTGCGCACGCAGGCAGCCGGACAGCCAGATTTAGTGAATAGTAGTTTTGATACTGGTAGTCAAAATAATGTGTTTCACCCCGGTGATACGATGAATTTTTCAAATGTTGTGCGTAATAATGGTGCAGTTGCAGTACCGGCCGGCAGTAACGCTCATGTGAAATATTATTTTAAACAGACCTCGGCTACCTATAATGATAATTACGATGTAGGCAACTATAATCTTAATAATTTACTCGCAGGGAATACTCAACGCATCGATGTACCATTTACTATTCCGGCAGATACAGTTCCGGGAAATTATAAATTTTATTTCTGGATTGATTGGGAGGGGAGAGTTGCAGAGTCGAGTGATAATAATAATAAAGTAGAGATAAATATCACGGTGGATCCACCATTGCAGGCAGACTTGCGCTATTCAAACACGCAGCTTTCGTCAAACAGTGTGCTGCCTGGAGATACTGTTACGTTACAAGTTCGTGCGACAAATAACGGTCAGGCCGCCGCTTCACGTGATGGATATGTATATTACTATTTTGCGCCAAATGCGGCTTCATATAACGATAATGACCGTTTTGGTAGTGACTATTTTCCACAGCTCGCCGTGGGCGCGGGAAGTGATGAAAGTATAAGCTATACCATTCCTGCGGGTACTGCACCGGGCACGTACTATTTTTCATTATGGGTGGATGCACAGAACAATGTAGTCGAAAGTAATGAAAATAATAATCAAGCATCGTTCCAGATTACGGTTCGTGGGGGGCAAGATTTGATCCCAAGCAACTTACAAGTCATGAATGCACGGCGGGTGCTGTCCGGTGAGGAGCTCAGTATCACGGCACGTATTCGCAATAACGGAAATTTGGCTGCAAACAATGTGCACCTCACGTATGTGATGGAAAATATTAATACGGGTCTGCGCTATCCGCTACAGAATCAAGTCCCCGTATCATTGAATCTTGCCGCGGGTTATGACAACGCCATGATTATTCAGGGCATAGTGCCGGCAGATATTCCAATTACCGGTTCGTACCAGATGCGACTTGAGCTCGATTCAGACCAGACGATTGCTGAAACGGTTGAGGGGAATAATACAGATTACACGGCGACAGTTTTAGTCATTGAACGCAATGGATACTGTGGTGGATGTGGAGGAGGAGGAAATGTGCCGGAGCCGGGTAGCTTGCCTAGTACTGCCGGCGATGGCACTCCCGATACGTTAAAAGTTTATGCAGGTTTTGATATTAATACACGCAGTGATGGCCAGACGGTGCCGTTTTTTAGTCCGCCAAAAGCACTCCAAAATAACGCAATCCAACCCGATCATAAGCAGGATTCCTACGGTGGTGATCCGGTGAATCTTCGTACCGGTTCGTTTGAGTTTACACAGGAAGATTTTGCCCTGCCGGGACGTGGCATCCCAATTTCATTGGTACGCACCTATAACAGTCGTGTGACAGATATGAACAATCGCGTGGGAAATGGATGGAACCTTTCTGCGCAGATGTTCTACTACCAGGATGAGGCAAGCAAGAACATTCAAATGTATTTGGGAGGTGCGCTTATTTCCGAATTTATGACGAATGATGGCGGGGTCACGTTTACATCGCCCGTTGGTGTGGATGACACGCTCACCGTTTCAAACGACATATTTACCTATCGTACCATCGATGGACTCAAGTATATTTTTGCACGTCGACTGACGACGAATTTGGGTATTTTGTCACAAGTTCAGGATACCTTTGGCAACTCGACCAATTATGAATATACCGTAGTTCGAGATATTCCTCTTCTTACTAGAATCAGTGATCCGTCAGGACGAGCGGTCACATTTACCTATGGTAATTTAGGCGGTCCTACATGGGATAAAATTGTAAGCATTACTGAAAATACCGATCCCGCACATCCTCATACTATTACCTATGTTTATGATGGTGCGCTCAATCTGACAGAGGTTCACGATACACGTTTCTATAACAATGTTGCTGAAGAAAGTGTGAAGCGTTATACCTACGTAGATAAAAGATTGACGACGTATACCGATGCACGCGGAACGATTTTATATAATACGTATGATCTAATTGGTCGCGTAACACATCAGTATGAGTTTAATCCACGTATTGATGCAGCGGGCACAAAACGTCTTGTGTATGAGCTGGCTTATACCGATATTCCTGATCCCCAAGTTGCAGGAAGCGTTTCTTGTACGCTTGTAACAAACTATCGTGGCGATGGAACAGACTTTACAGACAAAACATGTTTCGATGTAAATGGGCTTAAGATTTACATGCAAAATGGAGCGGGAGATGTGACGCGTATGGCTTATAGCGCCAGCGGTATGATGACCTCGCTCACCGATGCGAACGGCAACGTGCATCAGTTGTTTTATGATAATCGTCGTCGTGTCACGCGTGAAGTGTTCCCCGACACAGCTGACTGGCATACGGAAACTACCTATACCTATGAAAATACTTTTAATCGTCTGACGCAAAAACAGGAGACGGCGACATCTCGATTAGTGCCTCCTGCAGAGCAGATTCAGCGCACAACCGATTATGTAATTAATAATGATAACGGTTCGATCACATCTATCACTGATGGTGCGCGTAATACTGAATCGTTTATCTACGATGGTTTTGGAAATGTAACTCGCCACACGACAAAAAATAATGGCGTTCAGACATTTACCTATGATGCGAATAATAATTATCTTGCGCGTGAGTCCATGACGGTGCAGCAGGCAGATGGCGCAAATCAAACGATCACCACGCAGTACACCTACGATCCGTATGGTCATCGCATTACCATAACCTCACCGCGCAATAACGTCTCGCGTTTTGAGTATGATAGCGCGGGAAACTTGCGCAAAGAAATTGATGCAGCGGGAAGCACGATTACCTATACCTATGATCTTGAGAATCATCGCACTTCGATGACAGATCGCCTGGGGCATGTGACGAATTATAGTTACGACAGTGATATTTCTGAGAGCCTGCTCTCAACAGAGCATGTGGGGGCAAACGGTTCAATTATCACACGCACGGACTATGACTGGCTGGGGAATGCAAAGCGTGTTACGGATGCTCGTGGAACTGTTGCTACGGTCACGCGCAATGGTGCAAATCGTGTTACACAGCGCACGGATCCGCTCAATACGGTGACGTATCTCTATGATGGAAATGGAAATAAGACACGGGAAGTTCAGGGCGTTGGCTCGCTCGATCAGCGCACGGACTATACGTATGATGCTCGTGATCAGATTGTATCGGTCAAGCGGTACACTGACGCGAATACGTTTGTAGAGACGCGCTATCAGTACGATGGATTAGGAAGAAAAGTGAAAGAGATTAATCCAAACGGGGGAGTATCAATCTATGAATATGATGTGCTCGACCATCTCACTGCAGTTACCGATCCTCTCGGAAATAGAAGTCGTTTTGCCTATGATGTAGATGGAAATAAAATCGCTGAACTTTCTGCACGAGGCAACGCTACTAATTATGAATACGACCGGGCAGGTCGTCGGACAAAAGTAACTGATGCGCTCAGTAAAACATCACTCTTTTTCTATGATGCTGATAGTCATGTCATCCGAACAATTGATCGCCAGGATGCAAATGGAGGAAATGCAACGCACGCTGCAACCGCTACTTTTAATGAGCTAGGCCGCAAGACGCAGGAAACGGATGCCATGGGCGCTACGGCGACGTTTGCCTATGACTTGAATGGAAATGTCACCGCAAAAACTGATCAGATGAATCGCACTACCACCTATGTATATGATTCTTTTGATCGTCTTACTGAAGAGCACAATCCGGCCGGTGCAGTGACGCGCTATGCCTATGATGCAAACAGCAATAAAGTTTCTGTTACGTTGCCCGATGGCACGGTGACCACTTCAGTATATGACGCAGCAAATCGCGTGACGAGCGTGACGGATCCGCTCAATCAATCCGAGCAATTTACGTACGATGCAGTGGGTAATTCACTTCGCCATACTGATAAACGCGGGCTCGCAGTTACCTTTGCCTATAATAATTTGAACCGAGTTTTGAGTGAGCAGAATCCACAAAATACGATAACCACGTATACCTATGACAACAATGGAAATCGTTTAAGTGAGACGATGAGTGGGGTGACGACAAGTTATCAATTCGATGCAAACAATCAACTCACGCGTGTGACGCATCCGGGAAATAAAGTGGAGAACTATACCTACGATGCAAACGGGAATGCGCTTACGAAAATTGATGGAAAGGGAAGTGTGATGACGTTTACCTATGATGCACTGGATCGTGCAACCAACAAGCTGCTCGCGGATAACACGAGCGTGCAGTATGTATATGACAACTGGGGAAATGTGGTGAGTGTGACCGAACCCTCTGGAACGACGACTGAAACGTATGATGCGATGAACCGTCCGGTGCGTGAAGATAAAACGCTCACGGGAATTGCCAACCGCACCTACACTATTACTCGTGGCTACAACGCCGATAATCAACCTGCATTTTTAGAGGATGCAGGACAAAAACGAGTCACCTATACCTATAATAATCTGGGATTGTTGCAAAATGCTTCGTACCTGGGTCAGGCGATTGCAACCTATACCTATAATCAAAATAATCAGCCGACCGCGCTCGCGTACCGCAATGGTATTACACAAAGTTATACATACGATAGTTTGATGCGCGTCACGCAGTTGAGCATTAATAATGCGCAGAATCAGAATCTATTCCGCCATGATTATACCTATGATGCTAATTCAAATCGCACACAGACTACCGAGGTTACCGCGATCAATGCAGTGAATACGAATCGCACGATGGGTTATAGTTACGACACGCTCAACCAGCTCACGGGCGTGGATTATTCTGATGTCGCGGGAAATGCGGATTTGCAATTCACGTATGACACAAATGGAAATCGTCTGACCTTTGCTGCACCGCACGCCACGAGCCGCTACACGTATACTAATGGCACACAGGAATTAGCTTCTTATACTAAGAGTGACCGAGTGAATGTTGCGCTTACCTATGATGGCAATGGTTCGATCACCCGCGAGGCGTACACGCGTTTGGGCAAAGCGGTAAAAAATGTGGACTACCAGTGGGATGCACAGAATCGTCTGTCACAGATTTCAATGAGCGATGCATCACGCCCGGCATTTATGCCCGCAGCAACGGCGAACACACTTACCTTTGCCTATGATGATGCAGGCAATCGCGTTCGTAAAACAGTGAACAATACTGATACAACCTACTATGTTAATAATGGGCTCACCGTTTTGAATGAGCTCTCCGCCCAGGGTGATGTTACTAAATCAATTATTCAGGGCTTGTCCGGTTTTGGTGGCCAGCTGGCTGATATTGATGCGCAGGGAAATCTCACCTTTATTCACACCGATACTCTAGGCTCACCACTGCTGCTTACCAATGCTGCAGGTGCCGTGGTGCAGGAGTACGACTACGATCCGTTTGGTGCGATTATTGGTACAAAAGGCGCGGCCGGCTCCAGCGTGGGCGGCGCTTCTACAAAATATCTTTTCACCAACCAGGAGTTCGACCCCGAATCAAATCTCTCGTACTACAACGCCCGCTACTACAACGCCCAGACCGGCCGCTTCATCTCTCGCGACAGCGTCTTTGGCACGGTAGGCAACAGCCTATCGCGCAACTTATATATTTACGTGCAGAACAATCCGCTGAGATTCACTGATCCGACGGGGCATGAGACAAAACAAGAAAAGGCAGTTAATGCCTTGCCGGCCGATAAAGATCCACTTCTAGTTGCAAGTATTTTTTTAATCACGCCCACTGACTATTTGCAGCCTTACCGACCTCAGGAGACAGAGAATAATGATCTACCCTTCTTCTATAATGCAACGGGAAAAACACGTGACTACGTAATGGATGCAGCAAAATTATATAATGTTCCACCAGAAGTTATTGCCGTTGTACTCCAATTAGAGAACGGCGAAGGTACAATAAAATCTTATAAAAGAGGTGCTAAGCAAATTTACACCTACTTTGGTAATAATGTCTTTGGATTAGATGATTCTCATGACAATGGTATGGGTTATTCGGAAGGACTGTCCAACACAAAACCTGCTCATGCGGCCACGGTTGTAAAACACCTTGAGAAATACTATCCAAATTCAGATATGACTAAAATGGCCGACTGGTCACGGAAAAATCTATCTAGTAATAAAGGTAGTATTAATATAGTTGGTGCCGGCATGCGTAGAAGTATCGATGATAGATTTGGAGTGAACTATTCTAAATCACTCTCTATTGAGCAAATGGCGGAAATGGCTGCAAGGCACAATACGCCCGATGCTCCCGCAAATAAGGACAGTTTAGAAGCATGGATACAGACTGGTCGAACCCCATCATCCGCTGATATTAAACAGAAAGATTTTCAGCACGATATTGACTACGCGCAGTGGCTACTTGAACGGCACTTTAATGGTATAAAAAGTCTTAATTTTATGCCACAACCAACCAACACATGTACAAGATGCATATGATAAACGCCTTTAGAAAATTTATTGTTATTACGGCTAGCATGATAATTGTTGTAATTGCAGCGGCCGTATACTTCGCCCCAAGTATTTTAGGTAATGCCAAATTGCCTAAAGATCAAAAAATTCGAGATGTAGAAAACATCTGTCTCGCTTTTAGGAGGGACATTGATATTGAAAATAGTGTAACCCTATTTTCGTTCAAATGTGATCAACAGCCAAAAGAAATTCACTCTTTACCTCAGGAGGGATTTTATGAATCGCTAAAGACGAGCGGCATCACTGTAATGGATAGTATTATTTCATTCACCTGTCCTAATATAAAGATTGAAAATGATGGTCAGAACCCACTTGTAGTATTGACTGAGAATAGAGTGTGTTCTGAATTCGGACCCTGTACCGAATCCCGGGGAGAGGAGGATGACTGCCATTGGGGAAAGCAGGTATATTCGATAAATTCCAAGGGGGAATTTAAATTGCAGCCATAATTTGAATCAATGATTACTATGGAAGATACACTTACGTACGAAAATCGAGAGAGATTATATAAGTATTTGATAGATGATTTTGGCTTTTCAAAGGTAGATGAAGGGTACGATTCCGAGCATTTTGGAAATTATTCTATAACATTATCCGGAGAAGATTTTTTGCTTTGTTATGTAAACGATAGATCCTTTTTGACCATTAATATTGCCAGTAAACTAGAACCCAATGAATTTCTTGCCGTATCTTTTATTAGAGATTTTATTCATAACCCAGATCGTATAAATAGTGATGAACAAGATATGGATAATTATAAACGGATTGAAAGACTTAATAATTTTATTAAGAGAGATTTTGAGAAAATTAGTGAATTATACAAGCCAAATAATTACTATAATACAAAAAAACAAATTAACGATTTATTAAAATTACAATTTGAGAAGAGGTTTCCTGGCATGACCCAATAAATTATATGATTACAAGTAAAATTATACAGTCGATATTACTTCTTCCCCGACAGTTTCATAAATTGGGGAACAGATCAATGTATGACCTGCTCAAAGATGCTCAATACTTTGAAGTTTTTGACGAAATTACCGAAGAAAATATCTATGATGTGCTTAAAGAGTCACCGATTGATATCATCGGCGACTGGATGCTTTTGTCAGAAGATAAGAGAACTAATGAAGGTTGGGCTTTCGGCGAGAAAAAAGAGGGAGGGTATTCGGTTGCTTATGTATCTTTGGGTAAGGTATTAAAGGAACTAACATTTACTGATCAGAAACTTGCGTGTGCGGCCTTTATTAAAAGGGAAATTGAAACGATTAGAACTATCTAAGATATCTGCACTTTTTATGACAATGAAAATCCGATCTAAAAAATATGTATTTTATTCAATCCTTATACTCTTAATTTTGTGTGCAATATATAGAATTGGTTTGGCTTTTGTGGGACGTGTGCCGTATGCAATTCCTCAAGCAAAAACCATTATTAGTTCCTCGACTGGGAAGGTTTGCCTCGAGATCACGAATGTTAATGCTGGGCATTCATCAATGTATGCAGCTACCTATGATTGTGTAACCCATATAGAAGAAGATTCTTTATTAGTAAAAAAGTGCGCGCGGTCAAAAATCGAAGACTCCGATAGTCAAAATACTAGGATAATATTTACTCAGGATGCACTCTGCACTTGGCTTGGTCCATGCACTAATCCTCGTTATAGCGAAAGCTGTAACTGGGATAGAGAAGTTTATGAAATAGATGATCAGGGGAAATTTATTAAAGTTGATTACTAAGTTATATGTACGCTGAACTCATAAGAAAATTAGCCCTTATTAGTACTTTGGTCGCAATTGTTTTTGGAATAACAATGAGTTGGATTGGGTTAATACATAATCCACAACTTGAGTTCAATGATCCACTTACTGGTGCCATCAATTATCAATATTTATTTTTGTTTTTCTTATCTTGGTTTATTCCAGTTTTTATTATTACTTTCATATGTATATCAATTTTGTATATTTTCGTAGAGTATTGTCATTTAGTAATATTCGGATCCAATAGATTTACCAAGAATACTCGAACGATTATTAAAATAGTAATAGGCGCTACTACATTAGTAGTATTATTTTTTTATTTAAAATCAGTAGCGGTAAGATTTTTGGGACACATACCGAATCCTTATCCCAAAGGCCCCATTGTAGTAAACGAAGATGAGAATATCTGTGTTGATTTTTTCCCTCTTGAATCTGAATATACTCAGTCGGCTATAAAGTCTTTTCATTGCGATAAGCCTTATGAGAAACTCGATGAATATTTTACGAAAAGATGTGCAGTTATATCAGTTAAAAATCTACAGATTACAATTAAAGAAGATTGGGCCTGTGCAAGCGGTGCTACGTGCGATGAGTGGCAGGAGGCGCATCAACAATGTGACTGGAAAACAGAAATATTTTCTATAAATAGTGATGGTAAATTAATTCAAAAATGAACTCACCCCTCTTCACCATAGTGTTCCCAGCAATCACATTACTCCTCGTTTTTATTGGAGTGTTAAAGCTAATTACTAAGCATCGCCCATTACCAGCCGTTACCCGGTTTTCTATCGGTGTCAGCGCAATTGTATTGGCAGTAAGTATTTTTCGTTGGAACTTAGTTGAAATATTTACGCCATTTTTAGAGCCGTTGTTGGAACTAGTTGTTTTAATAGTTTTTGTAATTGCCCTTATTTGGTCTTTGATATTTTGTTTAATGGAGTTTAAAAGACAAAAAAAGATAGCGCTTCTACCTGTATTGATCAATATAGCTACGTTAATAATTGTTTTATTCGTACCTTTTACTGCGATAACTTTGAAAATTAATTTTTATTTGAATTTGGACAGACGCGAAGAAGTAGTTGAGATGATAAAGAATGGTGCAATCACGCCCACAAGCCCTAGTAATGATTCCATTGCTTTGCCTGGAAAATATAAATATCTTTCAAGCGGTGGGGGAGATGTGATAGTGGAAAATAATGGCATAGAACCAAATGTTTTCTTTTTCACCTATAGGGGGGTTATTGATAATTTTGCAGGCTTTGCATTTCAGTCAGGTGATAGTGAGCCACAGAAATATGATTTTGGATGTGAGTATGTTGAATTGCAAAAAATTAAAGATCATTGGTTTTGGATGTCCTGTACATAATAATTTCTAATATTTATGAGATATTCTCATCGTCTTCTCCTCTCCATCATCACTCTCCTCCTCACTGCTTCGCTTGCATCTGCAGCGGCTCCGGCATTGAGCGCATCGTGGCAGAATGCAGACTTCAAGAATGGTGTCGCATTATTTGAGAAAGGGGATTTGTATCGTTCAAGTGCGGCGTTTAGTTTGTATTTGAAAGATCAAAGGGCGGTGAACAGTACATCATTGTATGATGCGCTTAAAATAGCGGCCATTTTTATGCAGACGGATAAGGCTCAACAGGCAGCTATAATTCTTGCACCTTTTAAAAAGGAGACGATTAAGAATGCCGAAGATCGTTGCAGTTTTTTGACGCTATCACTTCTCATTGATTACAACCGTGATTATTTTGATGATGCGGTGAAAAAGGCAAATGTGATTCTTGGTGAAAAAGAGTGTGAGGAGGGAAAGATGATCGCTAATTTTGCCAAGTATGTGATTTTGCCGGATAAGAAGCAGTATGATAAAGCACTTGAATCACTGGATGCAGCACTGCTCTCGGTTTCATTTGTACAGGAGTTGGATAATCTTAGTGATGGATTAAAAAAACTTATTCAGGAATCGCCACAGATGACCGTAAAATCGCCGAGCCGCTATGTGCTTCTGGCAACCTTGTATCGTGAAGATGGACAGTTCGCCAAGGCGAAAATGTATATCAATAGAGCGCTCGCGCTGGATCGCAACTACATTCCTGCTTATTATGCGCAGCACCTGATTTACTACGATCAACATAATTTCAAGAAAGCCATAGAGGTTCTAAAAAAGGCAGAAGCAATTGATCCCAATTATCATGTGATTAAAAATTCACTAGGCTTTCTTACCTATGAAATGGTTCAGGATGGCGAGCTTTCTGAAGCTGAGTATGCGACTGCAAAAAAATATTTGGAAGAATCGATTGCACTGAATCCCGATGGAGCACGTCCGCACAATACGCTTGGTGTAATCGCACAACTGACAGGTGATCCACAGACGGCACGCGTATATTTTGAGAAAGCAATCAAGCTGGGCAGCAGAGTTAAAAATTCAAAGTATTCCAAACCGACGGCAAATTTGGCGCAATCATATTTAGATCAGGGTGATTACAAGAGTGCGCTTACATACTTTAAAAAAGCGGGAAAAATTAATCCTGACTCTGCTGATATTCAAAAGAAAATTGGCACTATTTATCTTGAGCAAAAACAGTATCCCGAGGCGCTCGCGGCGTATAGCCGGGCGCAGCAGCTTGATCCTACATCCACCGAAATCAGGGGCGAGGTCGCGAATATTTACTACTATATGGGCAATGTAGATGCGGCCATTGCCGAGATTAAAGAGGCTTTAGAAAATGATAAAAATAATGCGTATTTGTATTTTGCGTTGAGTACGGGATACAGCGAAAAAAAAGAAACGGAAAAAGCCGAAAAGGCCCTAAAGAAGGCCGAGAAATTGGATCCAACACTTGCTGCAGTTCGCTATTACAAAAAAGGCGAGGAGCTCTTTAAATTACGTCAATTCGATGATGCATTAGTTGCATTTGATCAAGCGTTGAGGATTAATCCATCTCATTATAATGCATTAGTAAAAAAAGCCGATACACTTGCGGGGCTTGAACGATATGATGAAGCAGAGCGGATTATTAATAGAGAGCTGGAATTACATCCTAAAGATAGTGTTTTCCGTATGTTATTGGGAAAAGTGTTTCATTTCAGAGGACAATACGATGCTGCTTTAGTTGAATTCGACCGAGCGTTGAAGGACGTACCATCGAGTAATACATTTTTTATTGGTGAAGTATATTACATGCAGGGGCTCAGCTATTTGAGAAAGAAGCAGTATGATGTAGCCGAGAAATTTTTAAGTTTATCAGTCGAAAATAATCCGGGCAATGCATTATCACACTTGTATTTATCCAATGCGTTATATCGATTAGGTAGAAAGGCTGAGGCGATTTCTTCGGTCAAACGTGCGCTTGAGCTTGATCCAACATTAACTCTCGCTCAAGACTACTTAAATAAAATTTCTCAATAATTTCTAATTACTTTTCTATGTTTCACCTTCGCCGCCTTGTCACTGCATTGCTTGTACTCACCCTTATTATTCCGGCTGGTGCCAGTGCTGCTACGGCATCTCAAGCCTCGCAAAAAGCTCGCCTGGTAAAGGCGAAAGGTTTTGGGACGGTGTATATGGTGGCGGAAGGGCAGAAACTGCGCGTGCCGAATAAAGCCGTAAAGAAGAGAGGATATAAGAAAAGCGATATACAGGTTATATCATCTAAGGATTTGAAAAAGATTCCCGTGGCACGTTATGTGCAAGCGGAAGAAGGTGGGAAAGTGTATGCGGTAAATGTGAGTGGCAACAGGACGGCGGCGCTCGATGAAAGCCAAGTAGTTCAGGTGAGCAGTGTGACTATTGTGGAACTTCCAAAAGATCAGCTTGAGCTTTTTACTGAAGTTACCGTGCTGAAAAATCTTTCTACAAATGTTGCCCTAGGTGTGCCCGGCTCTATTGTTGAGCTGAAACATAATCGGCCTTGGTTGGGATATACGTTCCAAATAAATAATAAGGGACAAGTTCTTAATGATCTCCTGATTTGGGATAATGGTGAGCCGAAAGTATTTGCAGATGAATTTCCTCAGTACATTATTCAGGCACATGCTATGAATAATAAGGGGCAGGTGGTGGGTAGTGTAAAATTAAAAGATCAGGATGTTGATGAGCGACCATTTCTTATCGATAATGGAAAGTTCCAACTGTTGGGTGGAATGGACTTTCTGGGAAACGCATTTGATATTAATGATAAGGGGCAGATTGTGGGATATCAGATGGGCAGGGGAGGTTCATGGCAAAAAGCATTCTTATGGGAGAAAGGAAAAATAACGTATTTGGGAACATTAGCGGGTGGAGATAATTCATCAGCGTATAAAATTAATAATAATGGACAGATTATTGGACATTCCAATGTCGCGGGAGAAGAAGCATCTTCACATGCTTACTTCTGGGAAAATGGTCATATGAGTGAGATTGGCGCACACACATTAGCAATTGATATTAACGATAAAGGCCAAGTCATTGGAAATCTCCAAGATCCTAAGACGTATAAGGAAATAAACTTCTTATGGGAGAACGGCGTTATGAAAACTATCCCTATCTCACCCATTGCTATCAATAATAAGGGGCAAATTTTAGGAGCATATCTTTTAAAAAAAGAGGATGGCCATGTTGATTCCTGGAATGTGATATTAGACCACGAAGATGTAATCGATTTTAGAAAGTTAGTGAAATCGCCTTTTACCGTTACTGATTTAAATGGCAGAACATTAGAACCGGATTTTGTTCCTATGCATCTTAATGATAATGGCGAAATTGTAGGCTCAATTATGGCTAAGCCATACGTATATACATTGCCAACAACTATGCAGCCTCAATTTAGTTTTACTTCTCCGACAGGTTCTCCGGCGTTGGATAATGACGGAACAAAGGAAACAATTAAAATTACTTGGATCGACGGTGATTTGAATGACGACCCAATGATTTCATTCTACACTTTTTTCTTCCCGGAAAGTGGAATAGTGGAAGATGGAATATATCGTAAAAATTTAGTTAATATTGGTATCCCGTTAGGAACCGTTCATCAAGATGGAGCCAATACATTTACTATTGATCTCACTCAATTTCCCAAAGGAACGCTATCTCCATATGCAGTGATCGATGACGGCGTACATCCTCCACAGACAATCTACCTTTCGGGTAGTGCAGAATAATTTTTTATTAATATCTTTATGTACATTCTAAGCCGTTTCAAATATCTTCTGCTGCCCCTCTTCTTCATTGGGATTTTATTTAGTTCGGTAGCCCTCGCGCGGGAGTCCTACTTCAAGCCACTATTAAGTGATGTGGATGTGGCCACGCCGGGGCCCGAGCGCATCAGCGTCACTGAGGAGGGGAATGTGTCAGTGGCTAGTTATGAGGGGAATCAGCTGCTGAATTTTCCTGTGAATATCGAAGGATTTGTGGTGGTCGCATCACCCGTGGTAGCGAATATTGCAGGTGATGGCTCTGATGAAATTGTAGTGGTAGCGCGTGATGCACAAAATGCCTACCGTCTCTATGCGCTCAGCAGTGCGGGGCAGGTAGTGGGTTCAGTTGATATTCCAGGAGAGGTATATTACGACCCCGTAGTGATTCGTAGAGGTGGCGCAGCTTCCGATGATGTTTTTGTTCCGGCAATTGATGGAACGATGTATCGCATACGAATGGAAAATAATATCGTAACGCGTGGCGTGGCTTTTCAAGTTGGCTTCCCTGCAGGTATTGCACTTGATGGCGCGGAGCTGGTAGTGAATTATCCAGAGCGCGCGTCAGTCGATGTGTATCGTGAGACAAACGGTGCGTGGGCTCGTCGTGTTTCTTTTGTAGTAACCGCGCCGGTGTTATATCCCGTTGCGGTGAACTCGGCAAATGGCGTGTGGTACGCCATATTGCGTGATGGTCGCCTGGGCGGCATGATGCGCCAGAACGGCCAGATGGCTGCAGGGTACCCGCGTAATTTGAGCGGCACGCCGGTTGGCCCCGTGCTTTTTGCAGACGTGCGTGATGATTCAGTGGGGAATGAATTGACGATTCCTTTTGGTGATGGAACGTATGTAGTAATCCGTACCGATGGAACGGTACTGCAGACGGCGAGTGAGAAACAATTTCACTCAATGATATGGGACGCTGAAGATCCTGTTGCTCACATAACATACGGGCAACATTCTTCATCGGTGAGTCGTATGGTGAGTACCAACATGCACCGATTTATCTCGTACTTGAGTCGTATAAAAATGCCATCAGCACCGGCAGGTATTCCTGATATTGCACTTGCGGTAAATAATACGAATCTCTCTACGGGAGGAATATATAGTTTGGGTGCAGTGAATCCTGGCGATGTTCGTGATGTTACCTTCTCACTTCAAAACACGGGCGTGGGTCCGTTGCAGCTCGCGGGAAATGTAGCAATTGAGGGCGCAGATGCTGCATTTTTCCAAGTTACTGCACAGCCAAACGCGCTGACGGCTGCTGGCAGAAACACGCAATTTACCGTTCGTTTTACCGCACCTGCACTTCCTGAATTGGGAACTAAGAGTGTTGCACTACGCATTGCTTCAAATGATCCTGATGAGTCACCATTCTCTGTATTAATTCGCGCTGATGTTGCGGTGAACCTCCTTCAGGATGGATCAATGGAGGCTCCTGATTTGGTGTCATGGCGTAACTGGGGTGCTCCCGCAATCAAAGAAAAATCTGCAGCACAATTTGTAAGTCCAGCTCAGAGCTTGCATATTAATACTGCTCCGGCAGGAGGTGGTGGTGCACAGCAAATTCTCATTCCAAATATTCAAGCTGGTCATCGTTACCGTTTGAGTTATCGTTATATGTTGCGCAGCGGTGAGTTGCGTCAGTTGATTGGCATCCGCGATTCAAATAGTGATTTTGAGAGAAAAGTATTTGCAACCACTGCGGTAAGTAATAACTGGCAGTCATATGTGCGTGAGTTTACTGTTCCACCTACCTACATAAGTGATCTGCGTGTAGCCTTTATCGTTCGTTCAGGTGAAATATATATTGACGATGTATTCTTGCAGGAAATTCCCGTTGTAAATACACTTCCGACTGATGGCGATATGGAAGTCGAAGGATTGGGTATCTGGCAAAATTACGGCCAGCCATTACTGGTAGAAAAAACTGCGGCATTTGTTCACGCTGGTTTGCAGAGTTTGCACGTTATCTCAAATGCAAACTTTGGTGCTCAGCAGGTAAATATTCCGCTCGTTCCCGGTCAGCGTTATCGCTTTACCGTTTGGTATCGCACAGCGGGTGGAACATTTTTGCCACGTCTAAGTACCGATACGTCTAACTATGATTTTGAGTATCAACAAAATTACGCACTTGAACCTCTGCTTGGTTCTACGGGTGGTGAGTGGAGTCAGTACGAGCGTTTCTTCACAGCTCCCGCCAACTATGCCTCCGGACTCTTCCGTATCGTTCTGGTTATGAGTAGTGCGGATTATGGTCCACCATATCGAAATCTTCCACAGGGTGAAGGTTGGTTTGACGACGTACGTATCGAGCCGGCACCGTTAGAATAGGCCTTACCAGTCACGCGTTATATAAAAAGACCCTCAGCAATGGGGGTCTTTTGTGATATACTAATATGATGGGATTTGAACAAGGAAATATAGAAAGTAATCCGACGCCGGCTCTTGCAGCAGGTCAAAATACTGCAGATATGAGCTCGTATGAGGTTCAGTGTTTTCAGGATATTGATGCAACATGCAAACTTGCCAGTGATAGCCTGCCCCAGGCAGCTGAATCAACCGAGGGAAAACGCATTGATTTTAAAGATCCTCAGGTGGGTCGCGTGAGTGTCATGATACCGCCGAATTGTAATGGGCAGTTGGAATTATTTTACGATGGTAAGGGGCAAAGCTTGGAAGCTTCAATGGAATCTCAAATGAAAATTGGACAACGTGCGCAGGAAGCATGGAAAAAAGGAGATCAGCGTGCATTTGTCGTGATTGAAGGAAATATGGAGCCCGGTCAGAGTCGTTATGGAAGTCTCGCTCTGGAAGGAGTATTCGATCGTGTCATAAATCAAGTTGAGGCAAAGACAGGCTCCGTAAAAGGCATACGAATTACTGGCGCAAGCTTGGGTGGTGAAGGAGCGGCATATTCGTTAACAAGCAAAGATGCTGCGGCGAAAAAAATTACTGAGGTTACCTTACTGGATGCCGCGTATAAAATGACGGGTCCTGCACTAAATCAATTTGCTCGTGATGGAGGAAAGTTAAATGTGATATTTATGGATGAAACAACGGGCTATACCGCCGGCAAATTAAAGGGTGCATTTGATGGAAAAGACAATGTCCGTTTTGTACATGTGGATCGCAGCAGTGGTGATCTTAAAGCAGATCATAAAAAGCTCGCGCAGGATTATTACGGAACTTTTTTGGGTGCACCACTTCCCGATACTCCACAGCGACCACCGCAGATCGTGGCTCAGGCGCCGATTATTACGCCTGAAAAAGAACGCGTCAGCACCACACCATCTTCATATGCAGTGCTCTCTCCAGACGGTAATAGTTATAAAATTGATTACAATGGTAATGCAGTCGCAGCTAAGAAGTTGGGTATGGGAGAGATGTTGCCTGCGGATGTCTTAAGTGTAGAGGTGCGTGATGCAAATGGTGTAGTTACCTGTGCCAAGGCGATTCGCGTTCCGGGACTACGTGGTTTTAGAGATGAAAAAACTCACAAGTATGTACCGGTCAAACAGGACTATGCGGTAAATGTCTTAGAGAAGCGTTTTAATGGCAATGTCTAAAAGTGGTAGTTAACCGTGTGAGCATTGCTCAAATGCGATAGATATAGTAGAATGCATCGCATGCAAAAGTTCGAGTTAGTATCGCCGTTTCAACCATCAGGTGACCAGCCCAAGGCCATCGAGACGTTGATAAAGGGTATTAAGAGTGGGAAAAAAGATCAGGTGCTCCTGGGAGTAACGGGATCTGGTAAGACATTTTCTGTAGCTAATGTGATCCAGGAAATTCAGAAGCCAACGCTGATTTTGTCGCATAATAAGACTTTGGCGGCGCAGTTGTTTGCTGAGTTTAAAGAGTTTTTCCCTAATAACGCGGTGGATTATTTTGTCTCGTACTATGACTATTATCAGCCGGAGGCCTACATGCCCACGACCGATACCTATATTGAAAAAGATGCATCTATTAATGAGGAAATTGCGAAGTTCCGCCATGCGGCGACAATGCATCTGCTCACACGAAAAGATGTGATTATTATTGCAACGGTGTCGTGTATTTATGGACTGGGTTCAGTGGAGAGTTACGAAGCCTTGGCAGTGACGATTAAAAAAGGCGAACAGTTCCAGCGTGATAAGTTGCTTCGCCGTCTTACAGATATTCAATATTCCCGCTCACACATGGAGTTTAAGCAGGGAATGTTTCATGTGCTCGGTGATGTGGTGGAGATTTTTCCTCCGGGTCAGGATACGGTGATTCGTTTGGAATTTTTTGGCGATGAGGTGGATGCGATTGTGGAGGCGGACTCATTTACCGGTGAGGTGATTAAGACGATGGATGAAATTACCGTCTTCCCCGCCAAGCACGATGTGACCACGACGGATAAAATTAAAGTTGCTGTGGAGGGAATTCGAAGTGAGATGGAGGCGCATGTGGCGCTTTTGAGAAAGATGGGAAAGATGCTTGAGGCCGAGAGAATCAAGACGCGTACTGAATATGATTTGGAAATTATGTTGGAGACGGGATACTGCACGGGTATTGAAAATTACACGCGCTATCTGGGGCAGCGTGAGCCAGGCTCACAACCTGAGACACTCCTCGATTACTTCCCCGATGATTATTTGTTGATCGTCGATGAGTCGCATATTACGATTCCGCAGATTGGAGGTATGCATAATGGAAATTTTTCGCGCAAACAGACGCTCATTGATTATGGCTTCCGTATGCCCTCTGCACACGATAACCGTCCGCTGAAGTTTGAAGAGTTTGAAAAACATATGCCTCAGACGATTTATATTTCGGCAACGCCGTCCAAGTATGAGATGGCAAAAGGTGGAGATAATATTGTGCAGCAAATCGTGCGTCCAACAGGATTGATCGATCCAGTAGTGGAGGTGCGTCCGATCAAGGGGCAGATTTTGGATCTCTCGGCAGAAATTAATAAACGTATTGCAGTGAAAGAGCGAACGCTGATTACGACATTAACAAAACGTTCTGCAGAAGATCTCACTGACTATCTCACCGATGCGGGATTCAAAGTTAAATATTTGCATTCAGAAATTGAGACGTTTGAGCGTGTGGAAATTTTGCGCGATCTGCGTCTGGGAAAATTTGATGTGTTGGTAGGTATTAACCTGTTGCGTGAAGGTTTGGACTTACCGGAGGTTTCATTTATCGCTATTTTAGATGCAGATAAACAGGGCTTTTTGCGCTCGACACCGGCGTTAATTCAGACTATTGGACGTGCGGCGCGTAACGTAAATGGTTTTGTGGTGATGTATGCGGACAAGATGACGGATGCAATGAAGGGCGCGCTGGGAGAGACGGATCGTCGTCGTGCAATTCAAGTTCAATATAATAAGGATCACGGAATTACGCCGCAGACGATTATCAAGGCGGTGCGTGATTTACAGATGCACGATCCTAAAAAAGGCAAAAAGAGAAAGTTGGATACGAAAAAAATTCCGCCCGAAGAGTTGGCACGTCTTATTAAGAGTTTGGAGGTTCAGATGGAGTTGGCGGTGCAGAATTTGGAGTTTGAAAAAGCTGCCGAGATGCGTGACGAGATCGACGAGATTCGCGATCAGATGAAAGCGGGGGGAAAAGGGAAAAATGCAAAGCCGAAGTATGTGTAGCGTCCCGGGCTTTAGATAAAGTGTTTTCCGTAGCTGCGTGTCGTAAGTCTGCTGTCCATGAGGTAGCAGGTTTTTTGTGGCGCGTGCGAGAGGCGAGCGAACTGCCAGAGTATGTGGCGCAGTTTCATGATGGCACGGGGGAGTGAATACTGATCGAACGCATTTTCACACAAGTTACTGCGGGCGCTCACTACCGGATCAGATGGTGGGTCAAACGGTATTTTCTGAAATGCCATGGTGTTGATATGGCGGATGACATCGAGATGTTGGGGCAGGCTATGCGGAGTGAGGAACAGCACACTGTGGTCGGGATCGTGCAAAAAGAGCGTGGCAGTTTTTCCACTTCCGCCTGAGGTGCCGGCGGCGTAGAGGTGAACATCGCGAGATTCACAAAAACTTTTTAAGGCACGGTAGTAGGCGGCGGCTGCTTTTTTTGAACTTACTATGAACAAGCAGCCGCCGCGCCGCTCTTCAATAATATCGGAAAAAAGCTCCATCGAACGTTTGAAGTAACCAAGCGCATTTGCCTCCGGAAAATCATCGAGCACTTTTATTTCAATATGGTCTCGAATATTACTGTTCTCATCAATACGATGCCACGACTCATCCAGAATTCCCAGCCCATCGAGAAGCAATGTGTGATCATGAATAATAATGCGCGGCCATGTTGCGCTCGACTGTGTAAATGCGGTCTTTAGCGAGAGGGGAGATTTGTGAAATGATAATTCATCTGCAAAATGCTGAATATAGGCTATGTCGTTATCCTCCAGAGTAAAGGCTTTTTGGAGCTTATTTCGAAATGCTTCATGCTCAATTCCCGTGACGGCATCTTCCACCGCTCGCCACTCTTTTGAATTACGAGTGTACTCATCTACCGGTACACACTCGGAGCCAAACGCATCATCTTGTGGTTTATTTCTTGTGTAGAAAATTCCCAGTAGACCCGTGAGTATGTCACCTTTTTCACCTAACTCAGCTTGTAATTGCGCACCAGTAAATACGGTAGAAAGCGCCATCGTTCCGGTTTCTTCCAGACAGTGTGCATCGCTGATAATCAATGTCCGCTCATTGAGTGTAGAAAGATGTGTATGAACATTTTTCCACCAGCTGATGTGGTGCACAAAAATAATTTCACTTTCATCTGCACGCTTTACTTGTTGTTGCCAGAAAAAATCTTGCGCTTCGCTATCTGCTACTTTGTCAAAAAGCGCATATTCTCCGCGATCCAGTGACACCTCCTCGCGGTCGCCGGTGAGCGTTACCCCACTCCATATAATCATCTTCAATAAAAAGGGAACTTCAGTGAGTGGTAATTTTTCCTGACTCAAAAGTATCGCCAATTTTCTTGGTGCGAGATAGTAGCCTGGCTCTTTTAGATGTGCAATCGTTAACCCGGCTGCCTGTGACTGTTCTTCAAGCCGCTCACGTGTGGAGCGATACGCATAGGCCACACACAGTGGCGTAGTGAGTTTGTTGAGCGGTGGATCCCCGGCAGAACTTACCAACATCCGATTGTGTAATGAGGTTAGTTCAAGTGTATCGTTAGACCAGTACGTCTGCCATTTTGATAGAGCAGCTTGGGGTGGCGGAAGATCTAGAGGGGAAAGAGGGGGGACTGCTAGATTTTCTCTGGCATACTCAAATACCACACCCGCTGGCCAGCTCGACTTGGCCAAGACCTCATTCAACTGTGTTCGTACTTTTTCCGGTAGCGCCTCAATTCGCTCAACCAAAAACATAAAAAAATCCACGGTTGTTTCCGTATCCGCCAATGCACGATGAGAGGTTCGCTGCACCGGCACATATTTCTTCATAAGCACTTCCAAGGAATATGACGCTTCTTTCACTAACAAAATGCGCGCCAAGTCCACCGTATCAATCAGTTGATTGTGTGTCAGCGCGAGCTGATTCGCCTTTAAAAATCCCACATCAAATTGAATGTTGTGTCCCACGATCGGCAGGTCTCCAATAAACGTAGCAAGCTCCTCTTTTATCTGACTAAAATCTGGTGCCGCCGCGACCTCCGTATCAGTAATTCCCGTCAGCTGTATAATCTCCTGAGGAATCTGTACATGGGGATTCGCCAGCGAGCTAAAACGATCGATTATTATTCCATTTTCCCACTTAACAACACCTATCTCTATAATGCGATCTTGATTACAATCAAACCCGGTCGACTCGATATCCAAAAAAATGAGTTGCATATTATTTAAAGTCATGGTAGCATAACCCCCTTTTATTTTGTACCTTTTAATACCCCGTTTATGGTCAAAAAAATCTTGTTAAGTATGGCAGTCGTGTTTGGACTGGTGGGCGCTGTAATTGCGCTTCCGTCATCTGGTTATTATGTTCCGTATTTTACGGACGTTGCTCCAGACTACACTTATTTTAATGAAATTAACTACGTGCGCCAGGCTGGTATTGCCATGGGATATACCGATGGTACCTTCCGCCCACGTCAAACTGTTTTGCGCTCAGAATTTGTGGCAATGGTCGTAAAGGCTGTTGGTGCAAAACCTAGTGAAAATTTGTTCCGCGATTGTTATGAGGATGTTCACACTGAATGGTTTGCAAACGAAGTATGTTATGCAAAATCAGCAGGTTGGTTGGGCAGCATGAACGGGGATCGTTTTGGTCCTGGAATGGATACAAACTGGTACGATGCAAACACGATTATTACGAAAGCATTTGGTAGCTTCCCTGATTACACATCATTCCCAAGTGTCATTCAGCGTCAGGATGCAGCACGTATGATCTATTTGATGCGTGGCAATTCTCCAGTTAACAACAATGTTATCGTTCCTCAGTATCAGCAGTATCCTCAATACCAGGAGCCAGTCATTGTTCCACCGGTATATGTACCTCCCGTAGTGCAGCCAGTTGTTCCAACTGCTCAGGACAACCGCGATGCATACAGCGCATACAATGCTTCACACAACTACTACATGACGGCATATAACCGTCCAAGTTACCCAGCAGCGGATTACTCAACATATCCAGCAAACAACGGTGGTTACTATTATACGAACAACAATAACTACAACTACGGCACGAACTATACCTATGATTATGGTTATGGTTACGCCGCTTCAGTTCCTAACGGTTACGTAGCTTACTAAAAATAATACTGAGAGCTCATCCTCTTAAAAAGGGTGGGCTCTTTTTTTATGCAATTCAGCCAATTTCACCCTTTTTTACCGCTGGGGTCTTTTGTTCAGTAAGTTCTATAGGAACGCCGTTATCAGGTACATAGACGTAAGGATTACCTCCACCAATAAAATCACCCTTTTCTTCACTGTCCCATACATCTCCTAACGTACTTCGTTCCGAATTGAGCCTCAAGACTTGTTTGAGAAAATCACTTCCAAGTGACTCATCAAAATTTGTATATCCCACTTGGCCATATTCAGCAGAGCCTGCGCTTATAAAAGACGCAGCCTTTTTATCTTTCAGCTTGTCATATATGGAGCGAACAAAATTATGATTATAGCAAGAGGCAAGTATAACGATATCTTTTGATATTGCTTCTGCTCCAAACTTTTCACTTCGTTTTGCCCAGGCCTCTGCAAAGTCCTCATCACTGATACTCAAATTTCCACCAGTGGTTATTTTTTCTCCCGATGGCAAAACTTCCTTTTTTGCAAGCCACAATGCATCTGGACTTCCATGGCCTCTAAAAATAAAGGTTGCTGGGGGTGGCATTTCTTGAATATTTATGAGTGCTGCGTCTCGAGCTTTCTTTAACTCTTCCGTAGTATTATTTTGTGCTACATCATGGTAGAAAGCCAATGCGCCATCATTTGATTGTTGCTCTTTTAGTCGATCAAGAAATTTTCTACGTCCAAAACGAGGTGTTTGTGAAAAGCCATTTCTAAACTGCTCATTGTGAGTAATAAGACAAATATTTCTCTTGTAAAAAAGAGGTATGTTGCCATATTTTTCTCTTTTTTCTGCTATATTTTTACACTCGTCTTCGACTGTCTTTGCATTGATTTCTATATTTTTCTGAAACAAATTGCGTGCAACTAATACACTGAGGGCAATCTTAATTCTCATGCTGCTTATATATTCCCTGGGGATTAGCATTTGTATCAATTTTATATCTCCAGGGCGTAATGATGGATCACTAATGAGTTGATTTGCATCAAAACCCGGATCACCCTGACCCTTGGCGACATCGATGATGTTCCCCTGAACTCTCTCATTCTCATCTATTTCTTTGATAATGTTAGTTGCCCAAGGTTCATCTTTTATTAAAGCCCTGCGCACCTTCATATTGTCAGGATGTTGTCTTGCAATATTTAGAATAGCGTCTTGAATTATAGATGTATCTAATTTATCACGTAGTTTTTTTGCAACTATATACCAACCATCAACCACAGCCTCTGAATTGGGAAATAGTTTAAAAGCTTCATTCAATACATCCACGGCCCAAGGTTCATCTTTTATTAATTTGTACCGGTTGTTCATATTGTCAGGCAGCTGTTTTACAATATTCAAAATAGCTTCTTTCAAAAAAGATACATCTAATGTGTCGCGTATTTCTTTTGGTAGTGAGTACCACTTATCAACCACGTCTTCTGAATAAGGCAGCTTTCTTAACGCTGTGGTAAGTACTTCCTTTCCCCTCTCTGCTGTTTTATAAAAAATTTTACATGATTGAAGAGTCTCTTCTGGTTGATGATTCGCTAAGTAATAGAGAATTCTGAATCTATTTTGTTCAGGCAGATTATTGCAAATGACACTCCAGTTCTTGAAAATGAAAGCTGCTTGTTTTGCATCTTCAGCATTCCATACAGCCTTTTCGAGTATGTCTTGAGGTTTTTCTACAAAATCTTTATACGAATCATAGCCTACTATCAAAACACGATATGCATCTTGGGTATTCTTTATAGTCTCTACAGCTTGAATATAATAACTTTGTGCATCGGGTGTATTTTGCCACAGACGGCCTGCAAGTAAGAACATCTCTGGATCACTGGCCGCGAGACGTTCGGCGAGAATATTTAGTGCCGCAGCTACCTTGGGCTCTTGCGTAAAATTCTTATCGTATTTTGCAAAGCGTATTAAATAAGGAAGACCATCCCGTGGATCTTTATCACTCAGACGCATAGCGGCATTTCCTACCTCCTCTTCAAATTCTGGAACCGTGCTCAGAAGTGTATAATCTTTAAGCAGTAGATCATATTGATCTGTTTCAACTATAGTTTTTAAAAATTCCCCGAGCTTCGCTTTTGTACTAGGTAAATTATCTTTGCATTTTTCGTATGCAATGGGATCAAAAACAGGCTCTTTTTTTGTAACTTCAGAAGTAGAGTTCGGCTGATTCAATCCATTCAATGCATGTTCAATGAGTGAATTTGGGTCGAAGATACTTTCCGCCAGTTTGCTGGTATCTTTCAGGTGCCCGATTTCTTGGCTTTCTTGCGCCATATAAAACGATTATTGTATCCCTGTATTATACCGTTTTTCTGGCTAAGATACAATGTGCAACTACTTCTTAATAGTTGATCGTCAACAGTGCAATTTCCGGAGGAACAAATAATCGTGCGCGTGCGCCGGACTCACCAATACCGCTGGTGATAAATAACTGCGTTTTTCCAAAATCGCTACTAAAAAGTCCACGGTCGTATTTTCGTGGAAGATGTTGAGGCAGGGGAGGAACCGGTCCAATAAACGGCAGTCGTACTTGGCCGCCATGAGTATGTCCCGCGAGCACGAGATCAATGCCATATTTTTGTGCGTAGGTGGCAGTGTCCGGGTTGTGCGCAAGTAAAATAGTAGGGTAGCGAGCAGTTGTTGAAGAGCCCACGGAACCAAGTGCACCACGAATGCTTGCACGTCCCGTTTGAATTTCGTCAGTGCCAATAAGTCGTAGTGAGCTGCCATTATTTTCCAATACTACGCCTTGGTTTCGTAATACGTTCACGCCGAGTGAAACCAGCGAATCTCTCACCGAATTGGCCATATCGTTATTACTAAAATTACCTTCTGCATCAACGCCGTAATCGTGATTTCCCAATGTTCCATACACGCCCAGCTTTGCTTGCAAGTTTTTGAGTGGCTCTAGATATTTCGTTTCCGATGCCTGGAAACTAATAAAATCTCCATCCAACACAATTGCATCCGCATGAAGTGAATTTATTTTATCGACCGCCCGTTGCATAAATCTGTCCCGTTTGAACGGCCCCACATGCGTATCAGAAATAAGTGCAATCGTAATAGTGTGCGTGGGTTTTTCAGTGAGATTAATGGTCTGGCGATTCACTAAAATAATCTGCGGCTCAATGTAACTTCCATAGAAAACCGTTAGCCACGCAATCACTGCCAACACGAGCGCACCTTTGTACCAGGGCTTACGTTTCTTGTTTGTGTGGCGGGCACGTCTGCTGATGAGCCGGTATATCACCAGCCCATCAAGCAGTAGAAACCCTATGATTATAATGTCGAAGATAATGTGCTCCAGACTCGATTCGTGTGGAAACATTTAGAAGCTTCCGTTAAACAAATCAAAAGTACCGCCGTTATCATTCTTCGCTTCACTGAACTCCAACTTCATCACGCGATGAATCAGTGTTGCCGCATCGGCGCGGAGTAAATGCCCCATTGGATCAAATGAGTTTTGGCTCTTTCCTTTAATAATTCCTTTTTGGTGTGCGATAACGATTGGCTCAGTGAACCATTGATCGCGCGCAACATCATCAAATGGTAAATCTGCTGAGCTGTTTTCATCTAGTTGAGAAAGTACTTTTGCAGCGCGAGATAAAATGACGACTGCCTCTGCGCGTGTGATCGGATCAGATGGGCGGAAGTTGTAGTGACTTGTCGTTACGATGCCTGCGCGTGCAGCCTCGCTCAATGCAGGGGCAAACCAATCTGAACTTCGTACGTCATCAAAAGGTGAGTAAGAATTTTGAAGTAGGGGAGCTAGGGGAGCCTCACTTGAGTGGAGTGCAGCCATGACCATTGCTACAAATTCAGCGCGATTTACTTCGCGTTCAGGATGAAATAATCCATCTCCGTAGCCATTTACGATGCCATTTTGCTTAAGTACAGAAACGCCCTCCGTGTAGTAAGCCGCACGTCCCACATCTTGGAAAAAGCGTGTGTTCCCGCCGCCACACGGATCATTTCCCAACTTAATTTCTGCCTGATCGTCTGCGCCATCGTTATCACAATCCGCATCTTTTACGTCAGTGCGATAGATGAATTGTTCATCGTAATCGTTTACCTTATCATTGTCAGAATCTTTTTTGCTCAGCTTTTCTGCAAATTCTGAGAAGGTCGGATATGTTGCCGTATCAACTGTTACTTCAGCGTGTACGTTACTTGTGTTTGTTGTACCTGTCATAACCATTGAAAGATCTTTCCATGCATATATTTTATTTACCAATGCATGATATCCCTGTGTGAACTTAAGACTAAACATCGAAGCATCAATATCAAGCAATGCCCAGACGTTGCGCATATTCAAGTACATCAAGCCCATAACTGGTCCCTTTATCTTTGAGGCAAAAGAAAGATAATCGCTCTGCTGAGCAAGTGACTGATTTGCAACAACACCATTAATCCACTGGTAGTTAGTAAAGACAAAATAACCGGAGTCAGTAACGCCGAACATCAACGTCGTATTGAACTTGTAATTCAGCCAAGGAAATTTAAAGTGAATTTCCGTAAGGCCATTATTTACCGTACGAATATCGATAACGGGAACATTTTCATGGGAATCTTGTGACGGCAACTTTCCCAATTCTTTCGTCAGCTGTGTGGTGAGCGTCTTTGTAAACTCCTCTGCACTTGCACGATTAGAAGTCACATCGGCAACAAAGCTCACGTAAGGAAGAATTTGATCAGGTGTGTACTGAACTGCAAATGCATGGCCACGCGTCATCGCATTGAGTAAGTTTGAGAAAGTAATTTTCGACTCTTTCTCGAGCTGTTTTAGCATCTTATCTACAGAGATCTCCGTTCCCATATATGTTTTCTTTGCCTGCTCGATATTCGCTTTCAAGTTAAATCCTTCATAGTACAAAATTGGCGCAAGGTTAGGGAAGTGCTGTGCCATAGAGGGAGTGAAATCACCGCCTGGATTGAGGCTTAGATTTTGCTCAGCGATAAGCTTTGGATTTCCAATAACATGGGCATCCATAACATAACCCGTAGGTGTCTCATTCATGGTAATACCTTCGAGATCGAGATACTCAAATTGTCCCAATTCGTTTTCTAAGCCCATTGTGCTGAAAATATCTTTCACTCCAATCATCATAAAGAGTGCGTACTGCTCTGGCAGTGCATCCTTTAATTGTTTGAATTCAGGATCACGGCCGAGCATTTTTCCTGCAGTGTCGATATTTTTATCGATAATATTCTGTAGAAAATCTAAATTTCCTGCGGCGACCAAATAATTGCCCACATATCCAATTGCTCCTAGATCATTTCTTTCTTCTTCCAAGTTCAAAATTGACGCACCTTTATAGTCAGTTGGCTCTGCGTTTGCGGTAAGACCAGTCCATTCTTCCGGCGTAATTTGAGTGATAACACTCATTTCATTTGCCTGTAACTCTGCCATTCCCAAATATATGCGGTTGCCAGCTTTTACTTTATTCGCAAACAATTTTGCGGTGGATTTACTAATACTTAATTCAGTGTCACTTTTTATAAGCCCATCCAGAAGCACCATGAGTGATGGGATTTTAGTACGCAGGCTCTCCGAGAGTTGAAGTTCATAGAGCATGATCGTGTCATCAGCAAACAAGTCATAGGGATTCGTTACTGTGAGTGCTTGTGCAGGAGCGATCATCATTAATGAGATCGCAATAGATGCGAAGATCTTTTTCATAGGAAAATGGTTAATGGTTCAGGGGGCAATTATAGCATTTTCACAAAATCATCAAACAGGAAGGCCGTGTCGGTAGGACCCGGATCTGCTTCAGGATGAAATTGGACTGCCATGAAAGGAAGTTTTTTGTGTTTAATACCCTCTACCGTGTGGTCGTTGGCATTTTCCATCCATACCATCCAGTCTTTCGGTAGTGTTTTTCCATTTACCGCAAATCCGTGATTTTGCGAGGTGAGGTAGCAGTGCTGGGTGGTAACATCGATAACTGGTTGATTCTGCGCACGGTGACCGTACTTCAGCTTATATGTTTTTGCCCCTGCAGCAATTGCCATAACCTGGATTCCCAAACAGATACCAAAGGTGGGAATACGCTTTTCGTAAGCCTTTTTAATCATAGCGTGCATAGCCGTAAGACTTGCGGGATCGCCTGGGCCATTTGAGAAAAAGAGACCATCATACTCATATTTCGTATTCAACACATCGTAATCCCATGGCACACGAATAATATTCAGTCCGCGATCCAGGAAGCTGCGCAAAATATTATTCTTCATCCCCGTATCAAAGGCGATAATCGTTTTTTTGTTTCCTGCCTTGCGGTATTCTATAGGTTTAGTCAGCGAGACCTGTGCGACTAGATTTTCTTTATTCGGATCTTCGATTGCTTTTTTAGGCTGTTTCCCATCAGCTACAATCTGACCGAGCATCACGCCATGTTCACGCAATTTCTGGGTCAAGGCGCGTGTATCAATTCCGGTTAATCCCGGTATATTGTAATACTGCATCCACTTAGAGAGACTTTCCTTTGCATTCCAGTGACTATAGGTATCGCAATATTCACTCACAATTAATCCGCGAATGTGCATGGAATCACTCTCGAAAAATTTCTTCATCTTATATTCATCGCGCTCTTGAGAAGGTACACCATAATTTCCCACCAGAGGATACGTCAGCACTAAAATCTGTCCTCTATAAGAAGGATCAGTCAAACTTTCAGGATAACCTACCATTCCGGTATTAAAAACCACCTCGCCTTCACTACTAACAGGCGCTCCAAAGGGTTTTCCCTCGAAACTACTTCCATCAGTGAGGACGAGTCGCGCCATTTATTGGGCATATACTACACATGGATGGTAGGTCTGACAATATACTGGTAGAATCACTACCCCGTCATATGAAGAAAAAACCGTCTCAACCTAATCTATTTGGCTTACTGAAGCCGTATCGCAAGCTTATCATCCCCTTGATTGTGCTGGCACTTTTGAGCAATGCCTTAACATTGTGGTTGCCGCTCCTGATATCTCATGGGATAGATGGTTTTTTAACAGGTGGGGAGCTGGATCCTGTTTTAGGTAAATTCGCCATTGCGTCGGCATTTATATTTCTGCTGACCTATGTGCAGAATATCTTCCAAACGTACGCCTCCGAGCGGGTTGGGCGGGATTTGAGGAGAAATCTTTCGGACAAAATCTCCACGCACACGTTTGCTCAGGTACAGAATGTCACTCCGGCCAAGCTGTTAACCAACCTGACTTCTGATATTGATTCGATAAAAATGTTCGTGTCTCTGGCGGTGGCAAATATTATTTCCTCAGTTTTTCTTATTGTCGTGGGAAGTATTTTGCTGATAACTATTAATTGGAAGCTGGGGTTGGCGGTGCTGATTATATTGCCGATTATCGGTGGTACCTTTTTTGTCATCCTGGGAAAAGTACGTTCGTTGTTTGTGAAAACGCGTGAGGTCATAGATTGGCTTAATAAGGTCATTAACGAGAGTATTTTGGGTTCGGCGTTGATTAGAGTGCTTAATTCACAAAAATCTGAACATGAGAAATTTACTGCCGCAAACACAAAGGCACGGGAAGTAGGATTAAGCATTTTGAAACTTTTTTCAGCGATGATTCCGATTATTACCTTTGCCACAAATCTCGCCATCCTTATTATTTTAGTGCTGGGTGGAAAATATATTATTGAGGGAACAATGAGTTTAGGTGACTTCGCTTCGTTTAACACGTACCTGGCAATCTTAATCTTTCCGATTTTTATTCTTGGATTCATGAGCAATATTATCGCGCAGGCGCAGGCCTCGTATAATAGAGTTGTTGAGGTGCTCAATGCGCCCGAGCCAAAAGAAGATGGTGCGCGGACAGAGGCGTTACAGGGCAGTATTCAAATAGAAGACCTCAGTTTGTTGTATGGAGAAAAAGTCGCGCTTAAAAATGTTTCATTAACCATTGAACCGGGCAGCAGAGTGGCGATTATTGGACCGACGGCAGCGGGAAAAACGCAGTTATTGAGTCTTCTTATTGGCTTAATACCGCCGACCACGGGTGAGGTGAAATACGATCATCACAGTCTCAATGAATATCAGCGTGAAGCATTGTATAAGCAGGTGGGGCTGGTTTTTCAGGACAGCATTATTTTTAATATGAGTTTACGGGAGAATATTGCCTTCAATACAGAGGTAACGGAAGAAGACATGCAGAAAGCGATCGAGACCGCGGAACTTTCCGATTTTATCAGTGCGTTGCCCGAGGGGCTTAATACGATTGTTTCTGAAAGAGGAACGAGCTTGTCTGGCGGTCAGAAGCAACGAATTATGCTTGCGCGCGCGTTGGCGATTAATCCAAAAATTTTGTTGTTGGATGATTTTACTGCGCGTGTTGATACAACGACTGAAAAAAAGATTTTAGAAAATGTCGCACAGAATTATCCGGGCTTAACATTAATTTCAGTGACCCAGAAAATTTCTTCAGTGGAACAGTACGATCAAATTATTGTTCTGATGGAGGGCGAAGTCATAGCTACGGGTAAACATGAAAAGCTCATGGAGACTTCGCCCGAATATATCCAAATTTTTGACTCTCAGCAAAGTACCAACACATATGAATTACAACCTCAGCAAGCCTAATCCCGCACAGAAGACTTCCACGTGGAAAGCTGCAAAGAAAATGTGGCCGCTCATCGTTGAAGAAAAAAAGATAATGATCTTTGCTTTTGTGGCGGTGATAGTAAATTCTCTTTTAAATCTTGTAGCTCCTCGGTTGATCGCGCATGCAGTAGATACCTATATTATCAATCGCGATTATCATGGAGTGCTCGTGTATGCGGGAATAATTCTCGCGATATTTTTGTGTGCTTTGGTCACAAGCTATGTGCAGACGCGTCTCATGGGCGGCGTTGGCCAGAGAGTCTTATATCGTTTGCGTAATCGCATTTTCAATAAGCTTCAAGCATTGCCGATCGCGTTTTTTAATCAAAATAAAGCAGGCGATCTGATTTCACGCATTAATAATGATACCGATAAGATCAGTCAATTTTTCTCCCAGGCGCTCGTGCAATTTGTTAATAGTATTTTTCTCATGACAGGTGCTGCCGTATTTTTGTTAATTCTTAATTTTCGTCTTGGTGCAGCTACGTTGGCACCCGCCGTATTTTTGCTGATTTTTACCCTGCTTCTTTCACCTTGGGTTAAGAGAAAAAACCTGGTGAGTTCTCAGTCTTTGGGCGGTATGAGTTCGGAGATTCAGGAGAGCTTGCAGAATTTTAAAGTGATTATTGCCTTTAATCGTCGAGATTATTTTAAAAAGCGTTTTCAGGAAGTGAATAGTATAAATTATACTGCGGCAATTGATGCGGGTGTTGCCAATAATACGTTTGTTCCGATTTATGGATTGGCCTCAAATATTGGGCAGCTCATCGTTATTGCGTATGGTATTTCCCTTATTGCAGCGGGGAATTTTACGATTGGGCTATTGATTAGTTTTTTGGCTTACGCAAATAATTTCTACAACCCTCTCAGACATTTAGCCGCGCTCTGGGCAAACTTTCAGACAGCGCTTGCAAGTTGGGATCGCGTGCATGAAATACTCGTGATGGAGAGCAATTTACCTTTATTGAGCGATGTTACTTCCACTCCGAGCAATGCAATTCTCGAATTTAAAAAGGTGAGTTTTTCTTATCCCGATGGAAAGGAAGTCTTGCATACTATTTCAATGAGTTTGGAGAAGGGAAAAACATATGCACTCGTGGGGCCGACCGGAGGAGGAAAGACGACGACTGCTTCTTTGATGGCGCGTTTGTACGATCCTACGATAGGGACGATAGTATTGAATGGGAAAGATATCCGCGCATATTCCGATGAAGAGCGTACCCAGAAAATTGGATTTATTCTGCAGGAACCAATGTTGTTTACCGGTACGTTGAGGGAAAATATTTTGTATGGCAATGAGCAGTATGTTTCGTATGACAATGAAAAGTTAGAGAAGTTACTACGGGAAGCTGGTTTGGAAAAATTACTGAATCGGTTTGATAAAGGTTTGGAGACGGAGCTTACCGCCAGCGGAGACGCGGTGAGTCTGGGGCAGAAGCAGTTGATCGCGTTTATTAGGGCAGTGTTGAGAAATCCTGAGCTGCTGATTTTGGATGAGGCGACGGCGAATATCGATACGGTGACCGAGCAGCTTTTGGAAGATATTTTGCGCAACTTACCACCAGGCACTACTAAGGTCATTATCGCGCATCGCTTGAATACGATCGAAAATGCCGATGAGATATTTTTCGTGAATGCCGGTGAGGTGGTACGCGCGGGCTCTATGGATCACGCGATGGAGATGTTGTTGCATCACAATAGAAAGAGCTGACGGCATCTGCTATAATCACCCCGATGAAATTCACCGGCTCAGACATCTTGAGTGCAGCGCAGTTTGAAAAGGATGATATTTTGACGGTCTTGCAGCGGGCGGCGGAACTTGAGCCCTATGCCAAAAAAGAGAAGTGGGGGAATATTTTGGAGGGGAAGCTCATGGCTTCGCTTTTTTATGAACCTTCTACGCGTACGCGCCTGTCTTTTGAGACCTCGATGCAGCGATTGGGTGGCCGTGTGATTTCGGCGGTTGGACTGCAGTTTTCATCGCTTACGAAAGGCGAAACACTTTATGATACTGGTTTGATTATTGAAAATTATGCAGATGTGATTGCCATGCGTCATCCTGATAATGGCTCTGTGGCAGAGCTCGCACGGGGCGCGAACATTCCGGTTATTAACGCAGGAGACGGCTCAAACGAGCACCCTTCTCAGTCACTCCTGGATTTATTTACAATTCAGAAGGAGCGCGGAACGTTGGATGGAATTACTGTGGCCATGGTGGGGGATCTGAAGTTTGGTCGCACGGTGCACTCGCTTTCACAGATGCTGAGT
Source organism: Candidatus Altimarinota bacterium (assembly GCA_018061065.1). Lineage (GTDB taxonomy): Bacteria > Patescibacteriota > Gracilibacteria > UBA1369 > UM-FILTER-53-11 > JAGOUV01. The sequence goes on from JAGOUV010000004.1 coordinate 58,746, forward strand.
CACTTTAAGGTGAAACTTATTTTTATTGCTCCTGATGAATTAAAGATGCCGGCGCATATTACTGAAGAACTCAAGAAGCGTGGCATTGATATTGAAGAAACAACCGACATGGTGGGCGGTTTGAAAAAGGCTGATGTGGTCTATATGACACGCATTCAACAAGAGCGTTTCACTGACCAAGCTGAGTACGATAAGCATCGCAATACCTATATTTTGACTAAGGCGATGGTTGAGTCCACAAATCCTAAGATGACGATCATGCACCCGTTGCCACGTATTTGGGAAATTACTGCTGATGTAGATCAGGTTCCGGGAGCTGCGTACTTCCGCCAGGTAGCAAATGGTGTGGCGGTGAGAATGGCACTTTTGACGCTGGTACTGGGAAAATAATGACGCGCACTATTGTATGACTTCGCTGATTCTAAAAAACGGAACAATCGTCACGGCGCAGGGAATGACGCGGGCGGATGTTTTTTTGAAAGATGGAAAAATTGCGGATATCGATCGAAGTATTTCCGTGGAAGGCGCGCAGGTAATTGATTGTACCGGGCTCCATGTTTTGCCGGGTGTGATCGATATGCATGTGCATTTCCGTGATCCAGGTGGCACGCATAAAGAAGATTTCTTGACGGGTTCGGCTGCTGCGGCAAGCGGTGGGGTGACGACGGTTATTGATATGCCTAACACGAGTCCGCTCGTGACGACGATGGAAGCTCTGGAGCAAAAGCGTAAGATAGTTCAGGGGCGTTCATATGTGAACTATGGATTTTATTTTGGTGGTACGGAGGACAATCTTGAGGAAGCACGGCAGGCGCTCAAGACCGGCGTTTTTGGCATTAAAATTTACATGGGAAAATCTACGGGAAATTTGCTCGTGGAGTCGACCGAGATGCTGGAGAAATTTTTGCAGCTGGGCGGCATGTGTATTATTCACGCAGAGGATCAGAATATGATTGGAGACTATGAAGAGAAGTTTTTGGGTGCGGTAGAGCCACGCACGCACTCATTAATCCGCAATCCCCTGGCTGCTGCCGCCGCGACGGAACGCATTATAGAACTCTCAAAAAAAACAAATGGCCGCATTCATATTACACATCTTTCCACTGGATTGGAGATAGAGGAGTTGCGAAAAAATAAGACCGCGCTCATTACCGCTGATGCAACTCCGCACCATTTATTTTTGACTGATGATGATTATCAGACCCTGGGAAATCGCGCGAAGGTGAATCCACCACTGCGTTTTGAAGAAGACCGGGAAGCGCTTTGGAAAGGCATGAAAGAGGGATTGATTGATTGTGTGGCCACGGATCATGCGCCACATACGTTAGAAGAAAAAGATCGTGAGTATAAAAATGTTCCATCGGGAATGCCCGGGGTAGAAATGTCAGTGCCGCTTTTATTAGATGCGGTAAATCGTGACAAAATTTCGCTACAGCAATTTATTGCGTTGACCTCGACGCATCCTGCGGAAATTTTAGGATTGAAGACAAAAGGAAAAATTGAGATGGAATTTGATGCCGATCTGACGATCGTTGATATGAATGAAGAGCGCGCCGTAGGTGAGAAAAAATATTTTACCAAGTGTAATTGGTCGCCATACGAAGGACGAAAATTAAAAGGCTGGCCCAAGATGACGATCGTAGGTGGAAAGGTAGTGTTTCAGGATGGGTTGCTGGTGGGGGAGCCGACGGGAAAGGAGTTGCTGAAGAACTAAAGCTAACGTTGACAGATAGCCAATGGAGGCTTATTGTAGGCCGCCTACATATGGAGATGACAGAGCGTCTTAACGGTTACCCTGATACAAACGAGTTCGCCATTCTGCATGGCGTGGCTGCGCTTGATAATCAGGCTAAAGTCGCCACAGAAGGCCGCACCTGTTTCGCCTTTTCCGAAAAAGAAGATGATGCATTTGCCACGGTTCATGGGCAGGTCGTTCATCTTTTTGCTGAGCATGGTGTATCGCCAGACCAGTACGAGATCACACAAGACGCGATAGGAAATTTATACGTCACGTGGTTTGGTAAAAATAGAGGGGAGACATTTGTGTCCGGATCGCATCTTGATAGTGTGCTGGGCGGTGGTGTGTTCGATGGGCCTGCCGGGGTGAATAGCGCTTATAATTTCTTACGACATCTTGTTGAAAATAACATTACGCCTGAGGCGGGTTTTACCATGGTTGCATGGCGTGCAGAAGAGTCGAGTCCCACTACGGGTACAACATCCGTAGGCAGTCGTGTGGCGACACAAACCATGTCATTAAAAGAGCTTGAGCGTGTACCGTATAAATTTCCGGGAGCAGAAGCGATAACGCTTAAACAGCATATTATTGATACACGTGGAGAGGAGGCGTGGGAGCAAATCGTTCAGGAATATCAAAATGGGAATCCATTCTTTTCAAAAATGAGGGTTACGGGAAGTAATGAGCTGCATATTGAACAAAGCGCGGTGACTGAACGTCAGGGGAGGGATGTCGGTATTGTGGTGGGAGGTATTGGAAGTGCAATTCGACAGCAGCTTACGCAGAGCGTTGATTGCAATAAACTTACCGTTACTCCTGAAAATCCACACAAGAAAATTACGCTAACATTTATCGGTGAGCAGGCTCACACGGGCGGTACTCCGCCAAATGTTGCCGAGACAGTAGATGAGGCACGCCGCCAAGGCCTTCCCTGGTATAGAAAAGATGCATTGGTAGCAAGTGCCCAATTTACAAAGATGTTACTAAGCCGATATGGTGATAAAATTAAAGTTTTGAGCTATCGACCAGAGCGTGCAACCGGATATACAACGGTTCCCCACTCGCAAATTCTTGAGTTCTCATTCCCCGCAGAATTCGATACAAGCTCTATTCTTGCCATGGTACAAAATGCTGAACGTGATTATGGGGTTCAAGTTCAGCAGGGAAGTGTATGTCAGTTGCCCGATGGTGAGCATAATTTTATTGATGTGGTGAAACTGCATCAACAGGTAGCGCTTCCTATTGAAGTTGAACGATTAGTGCGTACAGCGGTTAATAATGAAACTGAGACGGATGAGTCGAATAGTGTTGGTACGCTGCGTGCCACGGTTGTTGATTTTACCTTTGCTCCAAACAAAGAGGGGCAGTGTGTGCTTAGTGCAAATTTGGATTTGCGTGATGTGAATCCGGAGGGGATGCGTGCCTTGGAGGTTGAGATAGGGAGAGTGGTGGACGAGATTAGTCAGAACGTGGGCGCACCGCTTGAGCAGAAGGATGTTTCGCGGAAACCCCATGCTCCGATTAATGAGGGTCTGGCTCGTGAACTTATCGCTACATGTGATCACCTTGGTGTTACCTACGCAACATTGCCTTCCATGCCGGGACATGATGGTTCAGCACTTGCCGCCATGGGGACGCCGATTTGCATGGTGTTCTGCAGGCATGACGGAATAAGTCATAATCCTGCTGAGAATCTTGATGTTGAATATTATCGCGTAGCAGAAAAGGTTCAGCATGCGTTTATGCGCAGGAGAATTGGCGTTAGTAACTAACAAATATTCCGCGATCCTCAATTATGTGGATTACCCGCGTTTATTGCTTTATTCGACTATTATGTTATTATATAGTATATGGGTAACTTAGATGATGACGGAAAAGTTGATAAAGAGAGTGGGATTCCCCCGGGTCGCCTGGTAGCTTTCCCTGGTGAATTTAGAGCCCGTGCGGTTGAAGATGACCGTCGATTCGCAGGAACCGATCCTGAGGTAGAGCCTGCCGCGGTAGTTACTATTGAAGATATAAGGAATAGGAAAAATATAGAGGTTGAAGTGATGTTTCTTCGTGCCTTTGCAGGTAATGCGTTTGCACTAGATCCAGAAAACGAGATGAGGGGGATGGGGTTTCGTATGTTGGGAAGTGTATTTGGTAGATTGGTGGAAAAAGTTCAACCCGGTAGTGATGATGAAAAGTTTTTGCAAAAGTTAGAAAGACAAGACGGAATTTTTAAACGAGCTGCAACGGTATTACAAGTAACAACACCCACTATAGAGCCAGCTATACATCAATTTCTGGATCGTCTTGGTGTAGTAGTTACACCACAAGATACGGCTGCAGTTCTAGAAGAAATGAGGACAAAATCAAAAAACGAGCTAGATCAGCGTCGTGCAGACATTGCTACGGATGCTGTTTTAGGATGGTTAAAAGATGATGGAGTTCGTGATATTGGCTCGGCAGAAATGAGGCCGATGATAGAAAATATTCTTGCCATTGTAGAAAGAGAGGCTCAGCCGAACGCTTCACCTATAGATAAAGCAATGCCGCGTGAATGGCTCGTATCAAATATTGAAGGACTACTTCGGGAGAAACCGGATGTGGCAGATACAATATGGAAGGTCTTAGGTAGACTTTGGGCGCATTACGGACTGGAAGATCTAGGGGGCGTACAAAGTGATGTATGTGATCGACTGGGTCTACCCAGCGAACGAAAAGCACGTCGAAATGTGGGCTATTCTGCACAATGGTTAAATGATATCGCTTCAGGATATCGTGATGAAGCAACTGTGATGGAGTGGATGCTCGCGGCGTATAGAAGAGATTTTGAAGGTGACAATGCGGCTTTTGGACAGTTTAATATCTACCTGGATGAATTGAGACAACGGGTTGCTCGTTACAATGAGGTGGCCGCACGGTCTGTGGGGGATGAAGAAGGCGGTCAGGATGTTGCTAGTCCACAAATAGACCCTTTTTTCGTGGAGCGAGTGAGAACCTTTTTTAGAAAAAACGGAGTGGAACTATAAGAGGTCATTGTGTTATTCTGCAGCAGATGACGGACCTGTCGGTACAATTTTGCGGAGTAGAGTTTAAAAACCCTCTGGTGTTGGCCTCGGGTATTTTGGGTATTACGGCTTCCAGCTGGATGAATGTGATTGCAAATGGTGCGGGTGGAGTGACGACAAAATCACTATGGCTCCAGGAGCATAAGGGTCACAAAAATCCGGTCATCATTGCCAATGAGTATTACATGTTAAATGCGGTGGGAGTGCCGGATGCGGGAGTAGAGAAGGCACGCGATGAGATGGGGACTTTTAAGCGAATGAGGGCGGAAAAAATAAAGGGACCAGCGCCGTTGATTGCGAATATCATTGCGGGAACGGTAGATGATTATGGGCGAACTGCAGAGGAAATTGCGCAGATTCAGCCTGATATTCTTGAGGTAAATATTTCGTGTCCCAATGTTCAGGATGAGTTTGGACGGCCATTTGCGTGTGTGGCGGGTGATGCGGCACGGGTGACGACTGAGGTGAAAAAGGCTCTGGCAAAAGTTGCGCCTAACTTACCGATTTCAATTAAGCTTTCACCGAATGTTGAAAATATGGTGTCGATTGTGCGCGCGGTGGTGGAGGCGGGTGCTGATGCGGTGACGGTTATGAATTCAGTCGGGCCAGGCATGGCGATTGATATCGAGTCACGTATGCCGATTTTGTCTAATAAAGTGGGAGGGCTCACGGGGCCACCGCTCAAGCCGCTCGCGGTGAAGTTCATCGTTGATATTCGACGCGTGTTTCCTACTTTACCGATCATTGGGACTGGTGGCGTGCTCACGGGTCGTGATGCGATTGAGATGATGATGGCAGGTGCAACGCTCGTGGGAATTGGAACGGGTGTGCATTATCGAGGAGTGGAAATTTTCAAAAAATGTACTGACGAGATGAGTGAGTGGTGTAATGAGAATGGTGTCGAAAAATTATCTGATGTAATTGGTACGGCAAAAGTTTAACAACCTTTTTATGAGCTGCTCAACGTGGCCAACAACAGTCCGCATTAAAAAAATTATAAAAGAAACGCCGCTTGTGCGTTCGTATATGTTTGAGTTTCCACGCCGTGCGCAGCCGGGTCAGTTTATCAATGTGTGGTTGCCGGGTGTCGATGAAAAACCAATGAGTGTAGCCGATGACGATGGTACCCATATTACGATTTCAGTTGCGGCCGTGGGCACGTTTAGCAAGGCACTAAGCCAAATTCAAGAGGGTGACATCGTGGGAATTCGTGGGCCGTTTGGTAAGCCATTTACCTGGAAACCAGGTCAGCGGATTGCAATGCTCGCGGGTGGATACGGTGCCGCGCCTCTTTATTTCGCAGCTAAGCAGGCGGTGAAAGACGGCTGTCATGTTGATTTTTATCATGGTGCGCGCTCGGGAGAGCATCTGCTTTTTGCAACGCGTGTGAAAAAATTGGAGAATGCAACATACTACCCTTCCACTGATGATGGTTCAGAAGGTTTTCATGGGAATAACGTGGCCTTCTGGAAGCAGCAAATGGATAAGGATACCAAGTATGATGTGGCGATGACCTGTGGACCGGAGATGATGATGAAGGCAATCTCTGATGAATGCGCGGCTCGCAAGCTCGCCGCGCAAGTCTCGGTAGAGCGGTACATGAAGTGTGGATTTGGCATTTGTGGAAACTGCACGGTAGACGAGCTTGGCATCACGTCCTGCCAGAACGGTACAGTAATGGATAACGAAGTCGCACAGAAAATTAAAGAATTTGGCGTGTATCACCGTGATAATGTCGGTAGAAAGCAGAATTATTAGGATAGCGCTTCATCGTGCGCGTGTTGCAAAAAACGCGAGTGGCTGTATTATCTGTCACTTATGTTGACTGTTCCTGAAGTCCACTCTTCCTTATCGGGGAATCGTGAGCTTACCCTGCGTGACGGCCAAACGGTCACTCTCTTGAGTCCAGAGGCAGCTCCGCGCGATGCTAATACTGTCTACCAGGAGCAAGTGGAGTCGCTCCACCCGTATGTCGATCAACCACGAAAGTATTTTGATCCGCAACAGCTCTCGGATTTGGCGCGTAGTATTTCTGAAAAAGGTCTGACCTATCCCATTATAGTTACTCCCATCCAATTGGCTGATGGCAGCCAGACCTATTTGATTGTAGATGGAGAGCGGCGCTATCGTGCCTTAAAGTTGTTAGCACCACCGCCACCGGCGCGCGTATTAGTTGTTTATTTCCAGGACGTCGCACAGTTACAGCTCCATTCATTTTTAGCAAATGACGAGCGTCAGGATCATACCGCCATGGAGAAAGCGCAGTTTTTCCGTTCCATGCTGGATGATATTCAGAACTCAGAAGATGTTACCCAGCAGGCTGCTATGGATGTTTTGCGTACACGCCTGGAAGGGCGATCCAAGGAATCCAGCCAATATAATAATCGTACACTGTTTCGTTATCTTCAGCTGTTGCAGCTGCCCCTGTCACTACAGGAAATGGTTTCACGAAAACAGCTTACGTTCACCTCCGCTACAAAAATTCTCAATGCAGCACATGATATTTCCCGGAAGCGCGGAGATACGCCAGAGCGCACGGCGTTTCTGCAAAGAGTAACGGATATTATTGCAGTTCCCCTAAATAATGAAGAGCTTGATGTAGATGAACGACATGAGATCGTGACTACGGCTGTTAAACAGGCGCTCGCCGAAAGTAGTCCCGAGAAAACACAATCAGAACAAAATCCAATAGCGCGTAAATTTGCGATAGTTCGTGATGCAATTGGCGTCTTAATGAGAGGCTTGAATGATTTGGAAGAATCACCTGATGCTCTTTTAAAACTGCTCACTGAGATGACGGAACACGATCGGTCCCGTCTGGGGGCTATGGTTGGTAAACTGGAAAAACAGAGAGAGAATCTAGGAGAGGTCATTACTCGGGCGCGAGAAAATGCACGCGCGAAAATCCTTACGGCAACGCTCCCCCGTGGTGCGGAGATACAAACAGTATTTGCTCTTGGCAGACCCCTTCATAATCGCCGCGTAGTTGCTATTCCCCAAACTCACCCGAGTTATCCCGTGTTGCGTGCACATATAGGCGATTTACCTAATGGGTATTCGATCTATCTGGTACTGGCCCCGAGTGGCAATAAGATTATGGATGTAGCTGCGTTACATAGGTCACAAGTGCGGGCTGGTGGCCTGTAGAAAGTTGAGGTAAGCTGGTGTTCATATGGAACTTTCACAAAAAATTGCTCATAGTTTGATGGATATTGGCGCAGTAAAAGTCAGCATGGATCCGCTTTTTACCTGGACTTCCGGCATTCGCTCGCCTATTTATTGCGACAATCGAAAGCTCATTTCATATCCGTCTGAACGTACAGAAGTGGTGCGTGGATTTATAGAATTGATTAAGAAACTGCCTAAAGATCGCTATCCGGAATATATTGCGGGAACAGCGACTGCAGCAATTGCGTGGGCAGCTTTTGTGGCACAAGAACTGAATTTGCCGATGGTATACATTCGTCCAGAGAAAAAAGGTCATGGCGCAGGCAAGCAGGTAGAAGGGGATTTGCCTCCCGGCAAACGCGTGGTGATTGTGGAAGATTTAATTTCTACGGGTGGTTCTTCGCTCAAGGCGGCGCAGGCAGTGGCCGATGAGTGTAAGGGAATTGTCACCGATGTTTTGGCAATTGTTACCTATGAGTTATCTGAAGCACAGACTGCATTTCAGAGCTCCGGATTGCATCTCACTACACTGACGACCTTCACGCAGATTATGGCTGCAGCACGGGAAAATAGCATCATCACAGAAGCGCAGATGATCGACATTTTGGACTTCAAAAAAGACCCGCGCAGCTGGGGCGCGCATCGGTAATAGCAGTCCTACTGAATAATTTCTCTACTAGGTTCATCAAGGAACGCAAGAAAATCCCTGAGTCCCAACTGAGCCGCTTTTTTACGTAATTTTTCTAGACCCTGTGCTTCAACTTGTCTAATACGTTCGCGGGTTAAATTAAATATGTCCCCAACTTCTTCCAGAATTGTACCTCCACGGTCTGCTACATCCAATGCGCAACTTTCTTCCATTTCCCATGGTTCACGGTTGGGGAAATTAAGCTGCATACTTCCTGTCCGTGGATTCACATCGAGATAAAGATTGTATTTGCATCGTACATAGGGGCAGGGACGTATTCCATCTTGGCATTCTGAACGTGTTTGGGGTGCCCTATGTAGATTGCTTACTGCATCCTCTGTATTCGCTTGAACCTGTTTTTTTAAGGCAACAAGATTATGGGTTACTACATTTCTTTTTCCTTGTCTCCCAGGGCGTACGCGGGGAGTGACAGGACTTTCGCGCAATTTTGGCATAGAGTAAGATAGTAATCATTTTTTGACAAAAGTAAAGACCGTGTTTTCATTTGCTATGGCGATCTGATATAATCCTGCCGATGGCCGCTACAAAAACCTCTCAACACTTCGCCGACCGGTTGGTCGCTGCGATTCAGAAAAAAGGTTCGCCCATTTGTATGGGGCTCGATCCACGTCTCGATCGTTTGCCGAAATTTTTGTTGAAGGCGGCAAAAGAAAAGAAAGGTGAGACGTTGGAGGCAGCAGCTGATGCAATTTTTGAGTTTAATAAAGGGTTGATCGATGCGACACATGACTTGGTTCCCGTGGTGAAGCCTCAGTTTGCCTTTTATGTGCAGTATGGATCTGCAGGCGTTCGCGCCTTTGAAGAGACGTGCAAGTATGCTCAGTCTAAAGGGTTGCTTGTTATTGCCGATACGAAATCAAATGACATTGGTTCTACTGCTGAAGCATATGCACAGGGAATTATGGGCGAGGTAGATGTCTTTGGGAAAAAAGTGGTTCCGCTGGGAGTGGATGCAGTGACGGTGAATCCCTACCTGGGTTATGATGGCATTAAGCCATTTATCGAGGTTTGCAGAAAAATGAACCGGGGTGTTTTTATCTTGGTGAAAACTTCTAATCCGTCTTCATCTGACTTGCAGTCACGCGTGACGGTGGATGAAAAAATTGCGGTGAGTGATTTGATGGGACAGTTTGTGGAGTCGTGGGGTGCCGATGAGATCGGTGAGTCAGGGTACTCTTCTGTGGGTGCAGTGGTCGGTGCGACATTTCCTCAGGAGGCAGCTAAGTTGCGTATCATGATGCCGCAGAATTTCTTCTTGGTTCCTGGTTTTGGTGCACAGGGTGGAAAGATCGATGATGTGAAGGCCTGCTTTAATGAAGATGGACTGGGGGCGATTATCAACTCTAGCCGCGAGATTAACTTTGCGTGGGAAGAAAGTGGCAACGAGAAAAAATATGCTGAGGCTGCGCGTGAGGTAGTGCTAAAGATGGCTAAACAGTTGCGGTTCTAGCGAGGAGCTTCCATTCGTCAATCGTAAGGGTTTCCGGGCGGCGCGTGGGGTCGATGGCGGCTTTTTCTAGGTGCGTCGGATCGATCGTGTTTCGTAGCATTTTGCGTTTCTGTGAGAAACCTTTGTGAATCATCTCGAAAAAGTTTGTGGGAAGTTTTTCAGTGAGTGGTGCAAACGTAATTTCAATAACAGCTGAGTCAACTTTTGGACTCGGTCGAAAATTTTCAGGACCCACTTTAAAAAGATATTTGGGCACACCAAAAGGTTGAACATGCAGCGCGAGCACATTCATATGCGGTGGCTGGGAACATATTTTTTCAGCGACTTCTTTTTGTACAAGGAGCACTGCTTTTAGGGGAAGGTTTTCGGGTTGTTCGCGAATGAAGTGATCGAGTAATGGAGAGGTAATCGAGTAGGGGATATTGGCGACAATTTTGTACGGCACTGTTGGCGGCGCAATCGTGAGCGCGTCGGCGTGGATGAGTGTGAAATTCTTTTGATCCAAAAAGCTCGCCTTTAAAAGGGGAATGAGATCGTGATCTTTTTCAATTGCGGTTACCTTGCAACCAGCTTCTAGAAGCGCTTTTGTTAAGATGCCTTTACCGGGTCCAACCTCAATAATTTCTTCTCCAGGTTGAAGCTGTGCAGCCTCAATTATTCTTTCAATGATCTCTTGGTTGATCAAAAAATTTTGTCCGAATGATTTTTTAGGTCGAAATATAGATGGTAATTGGTGGCTCATAATTTGTGATATCGCTTACGGATTTCTTCTGGAATAAGTGGTGCAAAACTTAATAGTACCAGTGCAAGCCATTCCATACCAGAGAGTGAGACGGTTTTAAAATAAGTTTGCAATACAGGGATTTCTACGAGTGCAACGGTGCCTAAAATAGAAAATAAAACAGCACCGATGAGGGCAGGATTGGTAAGCGGATTCATACGGAATACGGAAACAGTTTCGCTGCGATTATTGAACGCGTGAACCATTTGCATGAGCGTGAGCATTACAAATGCCATCGTTGCAGACTTATAATAGAGGGTAGAATCGGTACTTAAAGACTCGCCAAAATGCCATCCAGCCCTACTTAAATTCCACACAAAAACTCCTACAGTAACGAGTCCGATAACGCCACCATTTATAAAGCAGCGAATAATAAAAGGACGTTCCATGATGCGGGAATTTGGATTGCGCGGTTTTTTTTCTAAGACGTTTTTCTCAACAGGTTCTACACCAAGCGCGAGTGAAGGGAAGACGTCGGTTAGTGTATTGATGATAAGAATAAGAACGGCAGAAAGGGGAGCGGGAAGTCCAATCATAATAGTAACGAAAATGGCCACGAGTTCACCGATATTCGAAGCAAAAATAAATGAGATGAACTTGCGCATGTTCTCGTAAATCGTGCGGCCCTCTATGATGGCGGAGACGATCGTGCCAAAGCTATCATCCGTGAGCACCATGTTTGCGGCTTCTTTACTCACGTCGGTTCCGGTAATACCCATAGCTACGCCAATATCTGCGCGCTTGAGTGCGGGTGCATCATTTACTCCATCGCCTGTTACCGCGACAACCTCTCCGCTGCGTTTTAGTGCATCCACGATGCGTAATTTGTGTTCAGGGCTCACACGCGCAAAAATAGTTTCTTGCCCGGGTGCGACCATCGATAAGAGCTTGGTATCTGTCATTGCATTAAGCATATCTCCCGTGACTATATTCACGCCGTAGGATTTCACTATGCCCAATTCTTTTGCGATCGCATGGGCGGTGAGGCCGTGATCTCCCGTGATAATAAAGACGCGAATGCCGGCCTTGTGAGTGAGCTTCACCGCTTCTTTTACCTCATCGCGTGGCGGATCAATCATGCCAAATACGCCGATCAATACCAGCTGTTGCTCAATCTTCTCTTTTTCATAGTTGTTCTGCTGCTCGTGTGGGATGTCTTTATATCCCACGGCAATCGTGCGCAGCGCACGCTGCGCCATGTTCTCCACCGTCTCACGGATTTTCTCTCTGCCCTCGGGTGTCAGTGGAATAGTTTTACCATTCTCACGAATATGCGTGCACAGCTCTAGCATCGCATCAGGCGCTCCTTTTACATAGGCACGCATCTGGTGATCATCCTGTGTTTGTGCAATGACGCTCATGCGCTTGCGATTTGAGTCGAAGGGAATTTCAAATACGCGCGTGTGCTGCTGACCAATTTGATCTGCGGTAAATCCTGCTTTTTCAGCGAGCGTCACGAGCGCGCCTTCAGTAGGATCCCCCAAAATACTCCACTGTGCCTCGCCATTTTCATTATCTGTACTTACCAGGCGCGCATTATTACACAGCAGCGCGGCGGTTGAGAGCAGCTGAAGGTGCTCGTACAGATCTGGCGATTTATATGCCAATTGAGCAAGCGAACTTTTATCAAAGGTAATATAGTCATTGCGTGGACCGTTCGTGTTGAGAATTGAAAAATCGCCTACTGGTTCATAGCCCACGCCGCGCACGGTCAGGACATACTGTCCCAGCAACACTTCTTGTACCGTCATTTGATTCTTCGTGAGCGTGCCCGTTTTATCGCTACAGATAACCGTTGTTGAGCCTAATGTCTCCACGGAAGATAACTGTTTAACAATGGCGTTTTTGCGCGCGAGTCGCTGTACCCCCAGCGCGAGCGCGACGGTAATCGTGGTAGGCAGACCCTCGGGCACGGCAGCAACAGCCACCGAAACAGAAAACAAAATCGTCTCAATCAATCCGTTTTTATAAAGGAAAAATCCCACTAAAAAAAGCACCACACTGATAACAATCGTAATTTTCCCCACAAAAACTCCAATATGGTCGAGCTCTTTTTGTAGCGGGGTAAGATCTTTTTTGGTCGTGCTCGTCAGGTTCGCAATTTTTCCAAACTCAGTGCGCATACCCGTCTGCGTCACCACGGCTTTTCCCGTTCCATGAGTCACTTGCGTACCCATAAACAGCTTCTTATTATCACTTAGATTTTTGGTTACCGGCACTGACTCACCTGTTAACAGAGCCTCATCAAGCATCAACTCATTAGCCTCAAAAACCTCTGCATCTGCAGGAATTTTGTCGCCTTCATTTAAAATAATCACATCGCCGGGCACTAATTTTTCGATGCTTATAATCTGCTCAACTCCATCACGCAGCACACGAGCCTTGGGCTCAAGCATTTTTTTCAACGCCTCAATCGCACGTTCCGCCTTAAACTCTTGAATAAAACCAATCGTCGCATTTAACAGCACGATCCCAAAAATAATAATTGCATCGATCTTTTCACCTGCAAAATAAGCGACCGCTGACGCGATAATCAAAATAATAACGAGCGCATCTTTAAACTGCTTAAAAAAATCTAAGATCGCCAAACTTCTACGCTTGGACGTGATCGTATTTGAGCCAAACTGCTTCAAAAGTTCTTCCGCGCGTTGCGTAGTGATTCCATTCATAGCCACAGTTTACCCTAAGGAACCTCTGAAAAACTATCTTATGACTGCAATTTCTGATCTTCGCCTGCAAACTGCCTCATGCCTCCTCACCGTATCGGTACCTGATACGGCATCGTCGGCATTCAGCGTTTTCGGCAGAAGCTCAGAAATTTCGTTACAAAACATAGTTTTTCAGAGGTTCCCTAAATTTACAGGCTATTTTAACTTTTTCTTTCGCCACTCATTAATCTTTGCATGATGGCCGCCCAGCAACACTTTTGGAACTTTCAAACCCTTAAACACCGGTGGGCGTGTGTAGTGGGGATACTCTTTTTTGCCATCCAAAGCTTCGGTAAATGAATCTTCATGTGCAGAGCGTTCATCGCCCAGTGCACCCGGTAGCAAACGCGTCACTGCTTCAATAACGACCAGAGAAGGCAGTTCACCACCCGATAAGACATATTCACCAATTGAGATCTCTTCGTCGATGCAAAGCTTCTTTACACGCTCATCAATGCCTTCGTAGCGGCCGCATACCAAAATAAGTCCCGGTTTCTTGGCGAGCTTCTTGGCCATCTTATACGTAAACATTTTTCCCGTCGGAGACATATAGATCACCGGTGCCTTGGGATTTTTCTTTTTAGCCGCAGTAATCGCGTCATAGAGGGGCTCGGGCGTCATTAACATACCCGCACCTCCTCCATACGGGCGTGCATCCACTTTCTTGTGCTTATCTTTGCTGTAGGCGCGAATATCATGCGTGCGCACCTTCATCGTCTTCTTGGCAATCTCGCGCTTCAAAATACTATCCGAGAGATAGCCCTCGATAAGTCCGGGAAAAATGGTCAGTACATCGAAAATCATTGGCTGCAGTATAGCAAAGATACGAAACAAATCTCGCAATCGATGGCCAAGCCAATCGTATTAACGTTTGCTGAACTGTGGAGCACGACGAGCGCGGTGTAAACCGTACTTCTTGCGTTCCTTGATACGTGGATCACGTGTCAAAAGTCCTGCAGATTTCAATCCTGGGCGCATGCTTACGTTGTAAACGAGCAATGCCTTTGAGATTGCGTGACGGATTGCCTCAGCCTGTGAGTGCACACCACCACCCTGAACATGAGCTGAGATATCAAAGCTCTTCATGGTGTCAGTAATGCGAAGCGGAGTGACAATTTTGTCCTGATCAGTGAAGACAGGGAAGTAGTTTTCGAATGTGCGGTCATTTACCGTAATCGTGCCATTTCCATCTTTATAGAGACGAACAGTAGCAATTGAAGTCTTGCGTTTGCCGTTTGCATAAAAATAAGGGCGAATAGGTCCTTTTGCAGTTGTAGGTGCTGAAACTTTCTTTGCAGGAGCTGCTTTAACAGCTACTACTTCCTTTACCTCTTTCACGGGAGCTGCCTTAGGCTTTGCAGTTTTTACTGCTGCTGCTTTTGGGGCTGCCTTCTTCTTAGGTGCTGCTGCTTTTTTAGGTTCTTTCGTAGGCATAATTATAGTTCTATAGGTTTAGGATTTTGCGCAGAATGAGTGTGAGTTTCATCAGCAAAGATGCGCAATTTCTTGATGATAGTACGACGGAGTTTGTTACGTGGAAGCATTCCCCATACTGCGTCGTAGATGATTTCTTCTGGCTTCTCAATTCTCATAGCCTTTGCAGTGCGCTCTTTGAAACCACCGGGGAATCCTGAGTGCCACTGATACATTTTCTGATCATCCTTGTTTCCAGCCAAGCGAACATGGCGGGCGTTGATAACAACGATATAGTCACCACAGTCGAGCTGAGGAGTGAAAAGAGGCTTTTGCTTACCGCGGAGCATGTTCGCAATTTCAGTTGCGATAATACCGAGCGTCTTGCCCTTCACATCCACGAGGTACCACTGCTGCTTCTTCTCGTCGATTACGGGGATAGTTGTCTTCTGAGTTTTCTTGATGGTCATTGTCATACGAGTTCAATTTGGACGAGTAATGCGTTATCACCTTTGCGTAGACCCAAGCGTGTAATACGAGTGAATCCAGAGGTGCGAGTTTCATAACGAGGCTTCAATTCAGCAATTAACTTGCGTGAAGCGGCCATAGTAAATGCATATCCTGCTATTGTGCGAATTGCCTCGCGTGTTTCCTGTTTCTTCACTAGGCTCATAAGGCGACCAAATCTCTGAGCAAGTGCCTTAGCACGTCTGTCAGTTGTCTTGATCTTCTCGTTGATGACCAGTGATGCAATTAAATTCTTAAGCAATGAGTCGCGATGACTTTTCTTAAGACCGAGTGTATTGAGTTTCTTACGGTGTCGCATAAATATATGTAATGGAGGAAACCTTTATAAATCAACTTTCAGATAATTTCAAGCCTCGAGTTGCGAGAGCTGCTGCAACCTCATCAAGTGCCTTCTTTCCAAACCCGCGAAGATTGCTGAGTTTGCTTTCAGTGCACTTAGTAAGCATCTCGATTGAACCAATCTCACCATTGATCAATGCGTTCAGTGTGCGTGGTGACAAGCCCAAGATCTCAATCGGGGTGTAAGATTCTTGTTGTGGCTTGCTTGATTCTTCTTCTTTTACCTTTGCAGCAATCTTAGTTGCATCAGTTAGGAAGTCAGGCTCAACAGAAACATCAGTAGTGTTGAAAAGAATGAAGTATGACTTGAGAAGATTTGAAGCAAATTTCATCGCGTCTTCTGGAGAAATAGCACCATTCGTCTCAATTTCGAGAGTAAGTTTGTCCAAGTTCGTGATAGCACCCACACGAGTAGGCTCTACATCGTAGCGAACTTTCTTAACAGGGGAGAAGAACGCGTCGATCCAGATAACGTCTGCTGATGCCTCCTCTTTTGGAATTGAAGCAACAGGACGATAACCAACACCCTTTTCAATGCGTAGCTCCATGTTGAGCTTACCGCCATGATCGATAGTCGTGATATACAAATCAGGATTCAAAATCTCAACATCACCAGGAACAACGATGTCTTTTGCTTTTACGACACCTTCCTTGCTTACTTTGAGAGTAGCAAAGCCAACTTCCTTAGTGCTCTTTTTTAACTGTAACTGCTTAAGGTTCAAGCTCATGTCCAAGATGCTTTCTTTTACTCCCTTGATCGTAGCGTACTCATAAGTGATTCCATCAATCTTGATGCCACTTACTGCACCACCAGGAACAGAAGAAAGTAATACGCGACGGAAAGCATTACCCAAGGTTACACCGTAACCGGTTGGGAGGGGGCTGACGGTAAAAACCGCATGCGTATCTGAAATTCGCTGAATGCGAACTTTAGGAATCCCAATTTCTTCTTGGATGTAATGCATAGCGTGTGTTGAGAAAGGAGTAAGGTGATCGCCCCGACGTGCCCATAAGGCAACGCGCCGGATTTAAGGACTTAACGAGAGTAGAACTCAATGATGAACGAAGATTGGATAGCTTGTTCCAAGTCTTCTTTTTCTGGCTTGCCAACAACTTTGCCGGTTAAAGCATTAGTATCGGTTGAGAGCCATTTAGGTACTGAAGGTTTGCGCTTGTCGAGGTTCTGGAACACGGGCATACCCTTGTTCTTCTCACGTACAGTGAACGTGTCACCGTCTTTTACTTGAATTGAAGGGATCGTGACACGATGACCATTCAATGTAAAAGTTCCGTGTGCAACCATCTGACGAGCCTGGCGGCGTGTCTGTGCTAAGCCAGAGCGAAATACTGCATTGTCCAAGCGACGCTCCATCTGTTCGATGAGCTTAAGACCAGATTGTTCTGCTGAATGAGTCGCAACTTTGTAGTAGCGAACCATTTGCTTTTCAGAGATACCAAAAATACGACGTGCCTTTTGCTTCTCACGAAGCTGCTTAGAATAGTCAGACTGCTTTCCTTTGCGAGCCTGGCCATGCATGCCTGGTGGATAAGGACGGCGGACACTAGCACACTTATGTTTATCGCAGAGCTTCATGCCCTCGCGGCGACAAAGACGACAGATTGGACCTAGATAACGACCCATAGAACTTAGTGATTAGCAGTTAGTAGTTAGCAGATTACTAGACGCGGCGTGCCTTGCGTGGACGGCAGCCATTGTGTGGGATAGCAGTTTTATCAGAAATTGACTCAATTGCAACACCACTTGCATTAATTGCACGAAGTGCCTGGTCGCGACCCGTTCCTACACCCTTTACTGAGATGTGAACTTTTTCAAGACCAAGTGCCTTTGCCTTGCTAAGTGCAGTTTCTGCTGCAACAGATGAAGCATAGGGAGTTGCCTTACGTGTACCTTTGAATCCGCAGCCGCCGGACGATGCCCAGCATACAACGTTTCCACTCATATCAGCCACAGACACAATCGTGTTGTTGTAGCTTGCATGAATATTCACAACACCTTCAGTAAGACGCTTTTTCTTGTTCTTCTTCTTTTTAGGAGCTGCTGCGCCTTCTGCAGGAACTTCCGTTGTTGCAGTTTCTGTAGTAGGAGCGGTTTCTGGTTTTTTCTGTTCTTCAGCCATAGTTATAATTATTTAGTTACCATCTTCTTGTTAGCAACTGTCATACGCTTACCCTTACGAGTACGAGCGTTTGTCTTAGTGCGCTGACCGCGAACTGGCAATCTGCGACGATGACGTAATCCACGGTAGCAACCAACTTCCTGAAGGCGCTTGATATCAAGCTGAACCTTGCGGCGAAGATCACCTTCCGTAGGCATTTTGCTAATATAGTCGCGGATCTTATTCGTTTCATTCTCAGTAAGATCCTTTACGCGCTTGTCTAAATCAATACCTAATTTTTCCAAAATAGTTCGTGACATTGCACGGCCAATGCCGTAGATGAGAGGCAAACCTGCCTCAATGCGCTTATTATCTGGAATGACGACACCTGAAATACGAAGCATATATAAAAAAGAAAGTTAGGTTAACCCTGGCGCTGCTTATGCTTAGCTTCGCTACAAATAACGCGTACTACGCGCTTACGTAGAATAATCTTACACTTCTCGCAAATTTTTTTAACTGATGCTCGGACCTTCATGATTTTCTGATTTCTTTATAACGATAGGTAATGCGTCCATTAGTGATATCCGCGGGGTCAATCTCAACTCTCACGCGATCTCCAGGGATGATGCGAATGTAGTTCATGCGCATTTTTCCAGAGATGTAGCCGCGGAGCGTAAAGCCCGGAGGGAAGCTGGGGTCATCAATTTTAATGATGAATATGGTATTTGGTAGTGTCTCCACTACCACTCCATCAAACTCCATCTTATCCCCTTTAGGCATATGTTGATCTGTAAAACCGGGCTAAATAAGGAGCAGAGGGATATTAACTAAAAACGTCGTTATGCGCAAAGTTAAATATTAAATTCAATTGCTATATACGGAATTTATTGTATTGCCGAATTTTGTCAAGACCTCGGGACCCTTGGCTCCTATATATATAGTATGTTCGATTTGGCAGGCGGGGCTTCCGTCGCGGCTCACCACCGTCCATTGATCACCCGCAACATCGACGTATCTTTCTCCCATAGTAATAATAGGCTCAATGGCGATGGTCATACCCGGAACAAGAAGGGGACCTTTGCCTTTCTTTCCGAAGTTGGGTATCTGCGGCTCTTCATGCATCTGTCTGCCGATACCATGTCCCACATAATCACGCACCACAGAGTACCCATTGGCCTCTATGAACTGCTGAACTGCAAAACCGATATCACCCACGTGTGCTCCTGGTTTGATCACGGCGAGCGCTTTTTCAAATGATTTCTGTACGGTCTCAACAAATTTTCGGATCTCTGGTTTTACATTGCCGACAAGAACAGTGACCGCTGCATCGCTGTGCCATCCATGATGAATCACGCCACCATCGATACTTATAATATCGCCGTCTTGAATAACGCGTTTTCCCGGAATCGTGTGGACGACTTCTTCGTTCACTGAGGTGCAGATAACACCGGGATACGTGCCGTGATAGTTTTTAAAATTTGAATCAACATTATATTTTGCCATCAGAGCTTCGGCTTTTATATTTAATTGACCCGTTGTAATTCCAGGCTTGGTCATCAGTGCCAACTCATGCAAAATCTCTGCGAGAATTTTTCCTGCCTCGCGCATGTACTGAACTTCTTTTGGAGTGCGAATATTCATGAATTATTTTCCGAGCTTATTCATCATCTCAACAGTCACTTTTTCAATCGGCTGATCGGCGTTAATGGAAATCATTTTTCCAACCTTTGCCCAACCTTCAATGACAGGAAGTGTTTCTTTATAAAAAATTTCGATGCGCGTTTTGATCGCATCGGCGTTGTCATCAGCACGCGTAATTAATTCACCGCCACATTTTTCACAGACGGCTTTATCATAGAATGCAGGGAAAACCGATTTACACTTTGAACAAATTCTGCGCTTCAGTAAACGATTTTCGGCCTGTTCGCGCGAAAGTTCAAAATAGACGCCGGTGTAGGTGCGCTGTGCACGATCGAGTAGGGAAGTGAACGTGTTGCTCTGTTCTTGGTTGCGCGGAATGCCATCAAAAATAATACTTTGATCCGGACGTGCAACTTTCATTACAAAATTTTCCACGATCTCCATGACCACTTCATTTGGTACCAAATGGCCGGCCTCAATGATTGATTTAATTTTATGCCCGAGCTCAGAATCTTCATGAGCCAAACGGCGCAACTCACCACCGGTCTCAAAATACGCCGCACTGATTTTTTCAGTGAGCAGCTTTCCCTGAGTTCCTTTTCCCGCACCTTGAATTCCGAAAAATATATAGTCCATAATCTGCGACATGGTAAATGAAAAGATCCCGTTACACAACAGCTACAATCACTATATATAGCTCATGAGTTATCAGACCAACTTATCGTAGTCGTGCATGATGAGCTGTGCGTTGACTTGGCGAACCAACTCAAGCACCACACCTACCACGATAATCATTCCTGCGCCTGAAATCATATTGCTGACCGTATTTGCTGAACCACCTGAGAATAAGATATTCACCAAGATTGGTGCAACGGCGATAATGGCGATAAACGTGCCACCAAAGAGATTCAGACGATTTGAGGTTTTGCTTATGTATTCAACGGTCTCTGTACCTGCACGAATTCCAGGAATATATCCGCCACGTTTTTGAATATTTTCAGCTACTTGCTTAGGATTGAAGCTGATACTTACGTAGAAGTAAGTAAATATGATGATAAATACGAAGTAGAGAATCAGATAGAGGGGAGAATTTACCTGGAATGCTGATATCAAAAACTCACCAATATTTTGAATAGTTACATTTGCTGAACGACCCATAAACTGTCCAATTAAACCGGGGAAGTTTACCAGTGAAACCGCAAAGATAATCGGCACCATACCTGACTGATTAACCTTGATAGGCAAGTTTGATTCCGCACCACGTCCCTGAAAACGATGTCCGGAATAGGTTATAGGGATGCGACGTTCGGCCTCCGTAATGAGTACGATTGCTACCAACATGATGATGGTAAAAAGTCCTCCGCTTACAAAAGGAATTAAGCTGCTTGCACTGTCTGAACTAAGGAATAATCCTTGTCCCACGATTTTTGGAATACCTGCCACGATACCTGCGAAGATAATGAGAGAGATACCATTTCCGATACCACGTTCACTGATGAGCTCACCGAGCCACATGAGTAAGATAGTACCCGTAGTAACGGTCAACATAATAGGTAAGATGACCATTGGATCACGTAGGTTTTCGATGATCGGAACCTGAGATTGTGAATTTAAAAGCAAGATCACTCCATATGATTGAATGAATGCCAGTGGCAAGCTGAGCCAACGAGTATACTTGTTCAATTTCTTCTGACCCTGTTCACCCTCTTTAGAGAGCGACTCCATGCTTGGAATAATGACTGTCAAAAGCTGAATAATAATTGATGCGTTGATATAAGGTGAAACTCCCATCAAAACAATCGAGAAGTTTTCTGCACTTCCACCGGTGAGGGCTGAAAAAACACCGAGAATAGCATTGCCATCGAAGACAGCTTTAATCGCTGCTAAGTTTGCACCTGGAATTGATATCTGGGCTGCAAGACGGAAAAGCAACAAACAAAAAAGCGTAAAAAGAATCTTATTACGCAGGTCTTTTGATCGCCAGATTTGTGATAGGTATTTCATCATATAAGGAAGTTCTGAAAATTGTATACTGCCTTACTCCGCGTTTTTTTCTTTTTTGGTTGGTACATCTACCGTACCACCTTTTGCCTCAATCTTTGTACGTGCTGACTCTGAACATGCGTCTACTTTTATAGTAAGTTTTTTCTCAAGTTCACCGTCGCCAAGAATTTTTACGGGAGCATTCTTTTTCTGAACCAAGCGCTCTTCATAAAGGGCAATAATATCTACCTTTGCACCGTTATCAAATACATTCAGTGCAGAAACATTAACTACCTGGAATGGTACGCGGTTTGGATTCTTAAAACCTTTCAATTTTGGCAAGCGGCGGATAAGGGGAGTCTGACCTCCTTCAAATCCAGGCTTAGTTCCTCCACCAGAACGTGAGTTCTGACCTTTCATACCACGTGTTGAATATGATCCGTGACCTGATGAGTCACCGCGACCAACGATGCGTTTTTTCTTGTTTGAACCTTTGTTCGGGCGGATTGAGCTTATAGATAACATAGTCGTAATAATTATTTTGTTGCGGGAGTAGCAGGAGTTGCGACAGGAGCCGTAGCGACGGGAGCTTTAGGAGCAACCGGAGTATGCTTTGATGTTGCATAGTCCTTCAACTTCTCAAGTGCCAGCATAGTTGCCTTTGCATTCGTAACACGATTTGATGAACCGATCATTTTTGAGAGTAAGTTTTGGATTCCCGCGAGCTCTGCAATCTTGCGGACTGCACCACCGGCGATAATACCTGTACCTGAAGTTGCAGGCATCATGAGGATGCGTGCACTCTTGAACTTAATCTTCACTTCATGAGGTATAGTGCCATTTTTCAATGGAACGATAACCATATCTTTCTTAGCTTGGCGGATTGCCTTTTGAATTGCACCCACCACTTCGTTTGATTTACCAATACCGATACCTACTTTTCCCTTACGATTTCCCACTACAACTGTAGCGCGGAAACGCATTCTACGACCACCCTTCACCACACGAGTAACACGATCGATCTGAAGAACTTCTTCTTCAAACTCTGATGGCTCACGTCTCATAGGACCGCGACGACCTTGATCTTTACCTTTCATCATTGGAGGTGGCATGGGGGGAGTAGGGTAGGGATAGTTAAAATTAGAATTGGAGACCGCCTTCGCGTGCACCATCGGCTAAAGCCTTTATGCGTCCGTGATAGAGATATCCATTGCGATCAAAGACACACATTTTTATACCTTTTTCTTGAGCCAATTTTGCCATTTCGACACCAACTTTTTTGGCGCGTTCGGTCTTATTTTCCTTGGTCTTCATTTTCAAATCAGACGTTTCGAAGAGTACGTTTCCGTTTTCATCGTTAATCATCTGAGCACGATTGTACTTTAGAGTGCGTACGACCACGAGACGTGGGCGTGCTGCCGTACCAGTGATGCGCATACGGATGCGTGTGTGGCGGCGTTCGCGGCGTTGTGAATTAGTAGTTTTCATATGGTCAATTATTTAGCGGCTGAAGCTGCTTTACCTGCCTTGCGTTTAACATTTTCACCAAGGTAACGAATACCTTTGCCCTTATATGGTTCAGGTGGACGAAGTGAACGGATCTTAGCAGCAGTCTGTCCGACAACTTCCTTATTGATACCTAAGATTCTGAAGATGTTTTTCTTATCCTTGTCGATTTCAAAGCTAATTCCATCTGGTGCCTTGAAAACTACAGGATGTGAGAAGCCGAGTGATAGGTCTAGGTCTTTGCCTTTCATGGCAACACGGTAACCTACTCCCTGGATCTCCAATGCACGTTCGAATCCTTTTGTAACTCCCTCTACCATGTTTGATATAAGGGTTCGTGTAATGCCGTGTAAGCTCTTATCTAACTTCTCTTCGCTCTGACGTTCAACCACGATAGTCTTTTCTACCATGGAGATCTTCATGCGAGGGTGGAAGGTAAATTCGAGTGATCCTTTTGCTCCTTTTACAGAGACGTGTGTGCCGTTGATTTTTACCTCAACGCCATTCGTGATCTCAACAGGTTGTTTTCCAATTCGTGACATATAGTTAGATTAAACGTTCCAAACTTTACAGAGATATTCACCTCCAATTTTCTGCTTGCGAGCAATATCGTCTGAGACGATGCCCTTTGAAGTTGAGATAATGCCGATGCCAAATCCAGAGCGTACAGGTCTGATTGATTCAGATCCCATGTAGATACGTTGACCTGGTTTGCTTATACGTTTGAGCTGAAGTGGCTCACGGTCAGTGTACAAAGTAACAACAACTTCCTTTACCATCTTATCGCCACGTAGAGCGGGGCGCATATGATGATTGATGCTTCGGATAAAGCCTCTCTTTTGAAGTACCTGTCCGACTGACTCAACTAATTTTGAGTAGCGCATGAGTACTTTTTCTTTTCGAGCGCTTGAAGCGTTACGAATGCGAGTGAGGAAGTCTGAGATTGGATCGGTATACATAGCGAGATGCGATAGAAGAGTAGATGCGTAGAAGTTATAAGGTTGTAGCTCTTACCAAGAGCTCTTGCGGACTCCAGGGATTAAGCCCTTGAGAGAGTTTTCTCTGAAGCAGATACGACACATCTCGAAGCGGCGCATATATCCACCGATACGACCACACGCCTTGCAGCGGTGATAGACACGAGTAGAGTATTCAGGTTTCTTTCCCTGAGCCAACGCCGTTAAGAACTTTTCGAGGCGGCGAGATTGACTTACTTTTAAGGCTTTGCGAGCCATTAGATGGAGGAGTTAGAGGAATTAATGTTTGAAGGGGAAGCCCATGAGTTTCATAAGGGCCAAGCTTTCTTTATCATTTTTTGCTGTAGTGCGAATCGTAACCTGTACACCGTGAACCTTGTTCACATCTTCCGACTGAATTTCTGGGAAGACGGTGTGCTCTTTAAGACCGATAGAATAGTTTCCACGACCATCGAATGCTTTCTGAGAGATGCCACGGAAGTCACGGATGCGAGGGAATACTGCGTTAATAAGCTTGTCTACGAAGTCATACATGCGGCCACCGCGGAGCGTAACAACGACACCAGTAGGCTGATTGATCTTCAACTTGAAGTTCGAGATAGCCTTCTTTGAGCGTTGTACAATTGGCTTTTGGCCAGTAATAGCCTCAACATTTCTTACAATTTCCTCATGATCCTTACCTGCACCTACGTAGCTGCCGATACCGACGTTTACGTGTACCGATACGATGCGAGGTACTGCATTTACATTTTCGCGGCCTAACTCTTTTTTGAGAGCGGGAGCGATCTTTTCACGGTAATGTTTCTGGAGTGTATTAGACATTGTAGTAGTGATACGAGAGATTAACGTTTCTTAGTTACTTTCTTTTCAGCGCTGGCTTTATCCAGAGTCTGATTGCATTTCTTGCAGATGCGCTGCTTGCGGCTGTTTACACCTTCGAGCAGGACATGGCCGACGCGAGTAGGCTTATTGCAGTGCGGACAGACCACCATGACCTTTGAGATATCAAAGGGTCCTTCGTACTGAATACGTTGACCTGGCTGACCTGCGGACTTCTTAATATGACGAGTCCGAATGTTCACCTTTTCAACAACTACGCGTTTATTCTTATCATCGACACGCAAGACGTTTCCGGTTTTACCCTTATACTTTCCTGCAGTGACAAATACTTTATCGGCGACATGAACCTTCATAAAACTTCTGGAGCTAGGGAAATAATTTTCTGGAATCCTTTGTCACGTAGTTCACGAGCAACGGGTCCGAAGACACGAGTGCCTTTTGGTTCGTTGTCTTTAGTGACGATAACACATGCATTGTCATCGAAGCGAATGCCTGAACCATCTTTGCGCTGGATCTCTTTGTGAGTACGTACGATAACTGCGCGTTCAACACTTTTCTTCTTAACCTGACCACGAGGGAGCGCCTCTTTGATAGTGACGACCACGATGTCACCGATACTTGCGTAGCGGCGTTTTGAGCCACCGAGCACCTTGATACACTTAGCAAGGCGAGCGCCGGTGTTGTCTGCAACGATAAGTCTGGTAGTTTGCTGAATCATAGAAGTTATTTAGCGGGAGTAGCGGTTGGAGTAGGAGCGATCACCGTCCAGCGTTTAAGCTTTGACAATGGGCGCGTCTCGAAGATTTCAATCTTCTGACCTACGTCGAACTTATTTTCAGGATTGTGTACGTAGAATTTCTTGCTTGAACGCATTTGCTTCTTATACTTTGGATGAGCACGCATTGTATCAACTGACACCACGAGCGTCTTGTCCATTTTTTTGCTTACGATAGTTCCGGTCTTAGAACGCATAGGAGATTAATTATTTGGGAATTCTAATTGGTGCGTAAAGGTTTTAATACGAGCGCGATATTTTCGCAAGCCTTTTAATTTAGAAGTTTCCTTTGAAAGGCGATTTTTAACTTCTATTGAAAGCTTAGTATATTCAATCACTGTCTTAGAAAGCTCTGCCTGAAGCTCTTTTATAGTCGATTTTTTCAATTCTTCTTTAGTAAGCATGGGAACGGGGGATAGTAGCTAGTAATTAGCAGTTAGTAGTTAGCGGCTCATGACGAGACGAGTCTTGACGGGAAGTTTGCTTGCTGCCAAGTACATGGCTCGCTTAGCAAGTGCTAGATCAACACCATCGATCTCAAACAGCATGTGACCTCTTTTAATTGCAGCAACGTATAGTTCGACAGTACCTTTACCTGAACCCATCGGTACCTCAGCTGCCTTCTTAGTAATAGGTTTGTGAGGGTAGATGCGGATCCAGATCTTACCACCACGTTTGAAGCAGTGGGCCATTGCCTTACGAGCTGCCTCGATCTGACGAGAGGTAATTTCACCACCATCCATAGACTTGAGACCATATGAACCAAATGCGAGGGTAGTACCAGATGTAGCAACACCGTACTGTGAACCGCGCATGCGGTGCCATTTTCTGAACTTAGTTTTAGCAGGCTGTAACATAATTAGCTGTTAATATATCCGAATAATTCACCTTTATAGATCCAAACTTTGATACCAATTGCGCCGTATGTAGTCATGGCGCGGTAGAAACCATAGTCGATATGTGAGCGAAGAGTCTGAAGAGGAATCTTACCAGTAGAGAAGTACTCTCTGCGAGCAATTTCAACGCCGTTTAAGCGGCCTGCCGTCTTAATCTTGATACCTTTGGCACCAGATTCCATTGAGCGCTCCATAGCCATCTTGCATGCACGGCGGTAGGGGATACGCTTCTCAACCTGCTTTCCAATTAACTCTGCAACGATGTAGGCATCCTGGTAAGGCTTTTTGATTTCCTTAACATTGATGTTGAAACGATCGTGGAACTCTTTTTCAAGGGCCTTACGCAATGACTCAATGCCTGCACCTTGACCACCGATGACAACACCAGGGCGTGAGGTGTGAATATTGAGTGTAACCTGATTAGCATTGCGGAGAATCTCGACTTGAGAGACGCTTGCTTCTTTTAACTTGTTGCTCAAGAATTTTCTAATTGCTAAGTCGCGGTGAAGCGTTTTAGCAAATGTTTTCTTATCGGCATACCACTTGGAATCCCATGTACGGTTTATGCAGAGACGAAGACCAACTGGATGTACTTTTGAACCCATAATTATTTAGTAGTAGGGGTAGAAGAACTAGATGATGTAGAAGCTTTTGCGGATTTCTTAGAAGTAGCTTTTTCTGGAGCAGGTGCTGATACGCCAACCTCTACGGTGATGTGAGAGGTACGCTTCATAATAGGATGTGAACGACCACGAGAGACACAACGTGAACGCTTAAGTGTTGCGCCGCCGTTTACAATGATTTTTTCAAGGTACAAATCGCGCTTGTTCTGCTTAAAGTTCTGTACAGCATTTGCTACAGCAGACTTGATTGTCTCCATAAGTGGCTTAGCACTTCTCTTAGGTACGAACTTAAGGAAGTCGATTGCCCACTGTACAGGCTTACCACGTACCATGTCGGCAACAAGGTTAACCTTTTTAGGAGAGATACGAATTGATCTGAGGATAGCTTTCATAGAAGATATTATTTAGCTGCAGGAGCAGGTGCGGCACCGGTACCAGTATCACGAGCGAGTTTACCACCATGTCCCTTGAACTTACGAGTCGGTGCAAATTCACCCAAGCGATGACCTACCATGTTCTCACTAACGTAAACGGGAACATGTTGCTTGCCGTTGTGAACACCGAAGGTGTGGCCGACAAATTCTGGTGGAATCTGACATGCACGAGCCCAGGTCTTGATGATCTTTTTCTCGCTCTTTTCATTCATGCGCGTTACTTTGATAACGAGCTTGGGATCTACGTAAGGACCTTTTTTAGAACTTCGAGACATAAGGTATGGGGGATAGAGTAGAAGGAATAGAAATTATTCCTCAATCTTAATTAACTGCTTGCCCTTGCGGGTCTTGATGATGAAACGATTCGTCCACTTGTTGCGCTTGCGCGTCTTGTAACCAAGAGCGGGAGCACCCCATGGAGTCTTAGGATGAGCCAAACCAATTGGTGTACCACCTTCACCACCTCCGTGGGGATGATCAACCGGGTTCATAGCTTTACCTTGTACTTCTGGGCGTAGACCCTTCCAGCGTGCGCGACCAGCTTTTCCGAGGGACACAAGATTGTGATCAGGGTTGCTGACGCGACCGATAGTAGCAAAACACTCAGAGCGAACGTAGCGTAATTCTTTTGAAGGCATCTCGATCTGGGCCATGTCACCTTCTACGGCTACCACACGTGCGCTTGAACCTGCACTGCGGACTACCTGGCCACCTTTTCCTTTCGTCATCTCTACATTGAAGATTTCAAATCCAACGGGAATGTTCTTAATCATGATACGGTTACCAGACTTAATCTTCGCCTTCTCTTTAGTAAGGATTGTCGTTCCTTTTTCCA
This sequence comes from Candidatus Altimarinota bacterium, assembly GCA_018061065.1. Lineage (GTDB taxonomy): Bacteria > Patescibacteriota > Gracilibacteria > UBA1369 > UM-FILTER-53-11 > JAGOUV01. The sequence continues at coordinate 87,266 of JAGOUV010000004.1, forward strand.
TCCCATGAGGAGCTAGGTGGTAGCGTTTGTCGCCATCAGCGTAGGTCACCAACATGATGAAACATGTGCGGTAAGGATCGTATTCAATAGAACTTACTTTTCCTGGAATATCCATTTTAGCCGTCTGCTTGAAGTCGATCATGCGGTAAAGAACTTTGTTTCCACCACCACGATGACGAACAGTGAGACGTCCCTGATTATTACGTCCAGCATGACGTGAAATCTGCTTACGTAGACGCTTATTAGGGCGATCTGTGGTCAACTCTTCGTAGGTAAGACTTACGCGGAAGCGTTGTCCTGGAGTTGTCGGTTTATAATGTTTAACTGGCATGGTAGTGAGGCCTTAAGCCTTGATGTTAGGTTTAGCGAGATCAACTGCCTTCTTGTCCTTTACAGTAAGAACCATTTTCTTGAAAGCGTGCTTTTTAACATTCATCATGCGGTTCTTGCCAACGCGAAACTTCTCATTTGTGCGCATTGCATTTACCTTTATGACATCGACACCATACAGTGCCTTGAATGCCTTTGCTACCTGGATCTTAGTTGCATGAGGAGCAACCTTCACCTGGTACTTGCCATCTTTCTGCTGACTTGTGGCTTTTTCAGTGATAATCGGACCGGTAATGTTTGAGAGAATTTCCATATTACTTAGCCTTGCTAAAGATGGTATCTAAACGGGGGAGTGCGTCTTTAAGGAATACTACGTCGTTATAATCGAGAATGTCTTTAATGTTCAAGTAGTTAACCAAGATGCTCTTAACATGAGGAATATTGCGGCATGAGCGGTAGAATGCATCGTTGCGCTCAGGAAGTACAAAGAGAATCTTTTTCTTGAAAGGAAGCTTACTCAACATAGTTGCGAAGTCCTTCGTCCTTGGCTTATCACCTGCGTATGACTCGAGTGCAGAGATCTGCTCACCCTTCATCTTGTCTGAGAGGGCTGAGAAGAGAGCAATGCGACGCTCATTCTTAGAGGCACTGATTCTATAGTTACGATTTGATCGAGGTCCGAGAGCTACACCACCACCCTTCCAATGAGGGTTACGTGATGAACCAGTACGAGCCCAGCCCGTGTGCTTCTGGTTGTGAGGTTTCTTACCACCTCCACGCACCTCACCCTTAGTAAGTGTATGCGCGAGAGCAGCACGACCATTCGATACCTGAAGTACAAAGATTCTGTGGATAAGACCTGCATTGAGCTCTTGTCCGAAGAACTTTTCTGATACGGCTACCTCGCCTGCGCGTGAGCCATCCTGTTTGTAAACGGGGATATTCATGATGTTTTAACGATTACAAGTCCGCCATTTGGGCCGGCGACTGCGCCCTTTACAAGCAATAAATGTTTGTCAGATACAATTTCCATAAGAGCTACACCACGGCGAGTGACCTGCTCAGCACCCATATGTCCGGCCATCTTCTTACCCTTGTGGATACGACCTGGCTTAGAACGAGCACCGATAGAACCACCTTCACGATGAGCATGGCTTCCGTGACCACCGGGACCTGAGCGGAAGTTGTGACGCTTCATAACACCCTGGAAACCCTTACCTTTTGATCGGCTTGTGATGGTAACTTCCTTAACATCCTTGAATGCATCTACAGTCACCTGGTCACCTACATTGTAAGTGCCTGGCTCAACATAAAATTCTTTCAACGTCTTAAATTTCTTCGTTTTCTTCTCACGCTTCAATGGATCAAAGCCAAGTACAACTGCGTTGTAACCGTGCTTCTCCACTGTCTTAACAAATGTAACAGTAGAAGGTGGGCAGCTCAAAACCGTGACCGGAGCAACGCTACCGTCCTCCAGGAAGATTCGAGTCATACCAACTTTTCGAGCTAAGATTCCAGACATATATGATAGTGGTTAGTTCCCGCCAAGGCGGGAAGTGGATGCAGGGCTTACTCTTGTTAGAAGCCTTTCTCTCAGTAGTTGAGGAAGGCGCCCGCGGTCCATCTAACGTATGAACTAATGTGGAAGCAAATTACAGAGTAAAAAGATCGCTGTCAAACACCTGCGCTCGAAAGACTTGACTCGGGTGCCTAATATGGTAGAATAAGTTCTTTAGTAATATCATTTTAATTGATGATTTTTACTATATAATTAACGAGTACGCTTTAACCTTTTCTTTTTATGGCAGTAAGCTTCTACGGTCCAAACGCTACTAAGGCAGAAACGATGCAGCAAATCTATAAAGACCTGGCAATTACTAAAGAGGGGCATTTTGATGTTGAGTTTCCTACAGTCGGTGCGGGTTCAGCTCAGGACTTGGCAAAGGGATATGAGGAGGTTCGCGTTAAGCTTTTGACGATTTTTCGCAATGGACTCAAGGCACTGAATGCATCTGATAATAAATCAATTTTGCGTGAGTTTTATCCTACACCGGGTATGCCCGCCATTTTCTTTGATGACTGGGATTTGATGCAGGTAATGAATAATGCAAATGCACTTCTCAATCCTCACGATCCCTATTTTCCTATGGCAGTAACCGATGGAGAAATTGGTGCCATTCGTATTTTGGGCGATGTCATTAATATGACTAATAAGTATGCCGATGCACGCACGTCTTTTGTGCTTCTTCGTATGTTGGTGCGACCGGTAAAAGAAGATGGAGTGGAACGTCACCTATATGAGATGCCATTCGATGATCGTAAAAAGGTATTGTTGCGCCGTCGCAACTCTGTTTTGGCGACGAACTTCCGTGCTGATAATAACTTCTTGATTCCTCAGCTGTATCGTAAATTTGCTGATCCAGAAGACCAAAAATTGCTCTCAAGTGTTGTGAATGCTTATGATCAAAACGCGCAGCGCATTCAGCTTAATGAGTTGCAACACGCACGTTGGTTGTTTGTGTTATTGAATGGATTGAATCTTTGGAAGGATACGACGATGGGTGCGGAGATGCGCTCGTCATTGAGTAATTTAGTGGTGGATTTTGGCTCTGCAGTAAAACCGGATGAAATTGCCATTAAGATTGATGCGTTCCTCGACGTCTTCATCAAACCTCTTGAAGAAGAAAAGCGTAAAGAGGAAGAACAAAAAAATCAGACGGCATAACATTGCAGCCATGAACCGTTGACGCTATTGAGCGCTCAGCTGAATCAACGAAAAATGTGCGCCATCCCATTGAAGCTCATAGTTCATGAGCTCTCCTTGGTGATAAATGCCGATGTTGGGCAGGGGCATGTCTAGCTGGTAGCTCACATCTTTTTCCATCTCAATGGTTTGGCCGTTTCTTTCTTGCGATAGTTTTGCTTGTATTTCTTTTTTCAGCGTGTCGGGGAAATAGGTCGCTGTGACGTTTTTCCACTGTGAATCTGATTTTTCGAGTATGTAAAAAGTGTTCTGACCAGGTTTGCACCATAGTCCGCAATTATCGCTTTGTACAGCCAATAACATGCCCCAGTCTTTTTTTGTAAATGACTTTATATCTACCCCTTTTGAACAGTCTACGCAGAAGTTAGCATCGTCTTCATTGATTGAGCCAGTCCACAGACTAAAAAATCCATGAGCATTATCAATTATGGCAAAATTATTATCATCAGCAGGATTGTAGGCTCCGGTCTCGCCGGCATTTTTTTTATCATATTTAATAACCTCAGTAAGGATTTTTTCTCGAGCCACGGTCGATTGGGGCACCGCAACTTTTACATATTCATAGGGAATATCGTAGTAGTAGTCTTCCATCGAAATGGCCGATATGACGGTTTCAACAGGCGATGGGGGAGCGGAAGTTTGACTTGATGAGATACCAAAGAAAAAAGAAGCAATAAAACCAATGATGAGCGCGAGGGAGGAGTTCATAGGATGATTTTATCCGATAAATAGAGAATAACAAAAAAGAGTTCCCATTTTAGCGGGAACTCTTTTAAATTTTCACTTCATTATGCCTTTGATGGCATTGTGTGTGACATCATCTTGATTTCGATATCGACACCGGCAGGGAGATTGAGGCTTGATAGAGCGTCAATTGTCTTAGGAGTTGATTCGGTGATGTCCAACAAACGGCGATGCGTGCGGATCTCAAATTGCTCACGGGCATTCTTGTGCACAAAGGTAGAGCGGAGCACCGTAAACTTCTCAATTTTAGTAGGAAGGGGGATTGGACCAACGACGATTGCGCCGGTTTTCTCCGCAGTGTCGATGATCATTTTGATTGATTCGTCGACGATACGATGATCGTAAGCTTTAATCTTAATTCGGATTTTCTGTGCTGAAGCTGCCATAGAGTAATGTGAGTTTTAAAGATCAAATATGATTCAGATGCAAATCTCGAGAGAACTACTCAAGGATTTTTGCTACGACACCAGCACCAACAGTTCGTCCACCCTCACGGATAGCGAAGCGAAGACCCTGATCCATAGCAACTGGCACACCGAGAGTGACAATCATGTTGATCTTATCACCTGGCATAACCATTTCAGTATTTGCAGGAAGCTCAACTGAACCAGTTACATCTGTAGTACGTACGTAGAACTGTGGCTTATAACCCTTGAAGAATGGAGTGTGGCGACCACCTTCCTCCTTTGTAAGGATATATACTTCAGCCTCGAACTTAGTATGTGGCTTGATTGAACCTGGCTTAGCAAGAACCTGACCACGCTGTATGTCTTCTTTTTCAATACCACGGAGGAGAAGACCAACGTTGTCACCAGCTTGACCCTGATCAAGAAGTTTCTTGAACATTTCAACACCAGTACAAACAGTTTTGCGAGTCTCTGTGATACCAATGATCTCAATTTCTTCGTTGATCTTGATGATACCCTGCTCGATTCTTCCTGTTGATACCGTTCCACGTCCCTTGATTGAGAAGACGTCTTCAACTGGCATCAAGAATGGCTTGTCGAGAGGACGCTCTGGCATTGGGATGTATGAATCGATAGCCTCGAGGAGCTCAAGAATTGGCTTAGAAGCTTCTGGATCACCTGGGTTTTCCATAGCCTTAAGAGCTGAACCCTTGATGATTGGAGTAGTGTCTCCTGGGAAACCATACTTGTTCAAAAGATCACGGATTTCCATTTCAGTAAGCTGAGCGATATCTGGATCGGCCATATCCATCTTGTTCATGAACACGACGATATATGGAACGTTAACCTGTTTAGCAAGAAGGATATGCTCACGAGTCTGTGGCATAGGGCCATCCGCAGCAGATACTACCAAGATTGCACCATCCATCTGAGCTGCACCAGTGATCATGTTCTTCACATAGTCAGCATGTCCAGGACAGTCAACGTGTGCGTAGTGGCGGTTTGGAGTCTCGTATTCCTGGTGAGATGTTGCGATCGTGATACCACGAGCCTTTTCTTCAGGAGCATTATCAATCTGGTCGTAACGAACTGCCTTGTTAGATGCACTTGGCCATTTCGTTGAACAAACCATAGTAATAGCAGCAGTGAGCGTAGTCTTGCCATGATCAACGTGACCGATGGTACCTACGTTCAAGTGTGGCTTTGTTCTATCAAATTTTTGCTGATCGGCCATATGTGTAGAAAGTTAAAGTTTTTAAAATGTTTTTAATTAATATGCTAGGAGAGTTTACTTGATGCAGAGCCCTTTTTGCAAGGGATTATTTCTTTACGCCACCGGTGCGTGCCAAAATAATCTTTTCTGCAACATTATTAGGTACCTTTTCATAGTGACCAAACTCCATCGAGTATGATGCACGTCCTTGAGTCATTGAACGCAAATCAGTAGCGTAGCCGAACATTTCTGAGAGCGGTACGTGTGCCTTGATGAACTTTGCCATACCACGATCTCCCGTCTCATGGATTGAACCACGGCGTGAGCTCAAGTTACCCATAACGTCACCAAAATACTGATCAGGACTTACTACTTCCACATTCATAACTGGCTCGAGAATTACGGGGCTCGCTGCCTTACATGCTTGCTGGAAGGCGACTGAACCGGCGATCTTAAATGCCAATTCAGATGAGTCAACATCATGGTAACTTCCATCATAGAGTTCTGCTTGAACGTCGATGACCGGATACCCTGCCAAAATACCGCGGGTAAGAGCCTCTTGAATACCTTTCTGAACTGCAGGGATAAACTCACGTGGAATGCGTCCACCCGTAACTGAGTCCACAAACTCAAATCCTTTACCTGCCTCAAGTGGCTTAACGCGGAGCAATACGTGACCATACTGACCGTGACCACCTGTCTGCTTAACGTATTTCTCTTCACCTTCTGCTTCCTTCTGAATAGTTTCTTTGTAGGCTACCTGTGGCTTACCAACATTCGCCTCAACTTTGAATTCACGGCGCATACGATCGACGATAATGTCCAAGTGAAGCTCACCCATTCCGGCGATAATTGTCTGGCCCGTCTCTTCATCAGTACGAACAATGAACGTAGGATCTTCCTCAGTTAATTTCTGAAGTGCAAATCCCATTTTTTCCTGGTCGCCCTTAGTTTTAGGTTCGATGGCGATTGAGATAACAGGAACAGGGAACTCGATCGACTCCAAAATAATTGGATGATCGGGATCACAGAGAGTATCTCCCGTAAAAGTCTGCTTAGGTCCAATCAATGCGGCGATTTCTCCCGCAACTACTTCTTTAACTTCTTCACGGTGATTTGCGTGCAAACGTACGATACGACCGACACGCTCGCGCTGTTCACTTGTCGTATTTAAAACGTATGAACCAGTCTGAAGTTTTCCAGAATAAACACGGAAGAATGCCAACTTACCCACGAATGGATCTGTAGCGATCTTAAATGCCAAAGCGGAGAACGGTTCGTTTTCGTCTGAGTGACGAAGCTCGGGCTCACCTGTATTTGGATTGGTTCCCTTGATTGCGGGAATGTCCAAAGGAGAAGGTAAGTATGAGCAAACGCCATCCAATACCAACTGCACACCAAGGTTCTTCAACGAGCTACCACAGTAGACCAAATATAGTTCACCCGTGAGTACGCCCTTGCGTAGCCCCATCATAATTTCAGGAATCGTGAGCTCAACGCCCTCGATGTATTTTTCCATGAGTTTGTCATCGTATTCAGCAGCTTTTTCAACGATCAAATGACGATACTCCTCAGCCTGTTTGCGCATGTCTTCAGGGAAGGGGATCTCAACAATTTTTTCACCATTTGCACCTTCTGCAGTGAAAGCTTTCATCTCGATCAAATCAATCATTCCAGAAAAGCTGGCCTCAAAGCCGATAGGAAGCTGAACTGCAACTGCATTTTTAGAAAGACGATCGTGAATTGATTTCAAGCTCATGTAAAAATCTGCACCCGTCTTATCCATCTTGTTTACGAATGCGATACGAGGAACGTTATATTTATCAGCCTGGCGCCATACGGTTTCTGACTGAGGCTCCACACCTTGTGATCCATCAAATACCACTACACCTCCATCCAACACACGCAGTGAGCGTTCTACCTCCACCGTGAAATCCACGTGTCCGGGAGTATCGATAATGTTGAAACGGAATTTTGTACCTGTATGACCTGTTGTTGGCTCCCAGAAACATGTTGTAGCAGCAGCAGTAATCGTAATACCACGCTCTTTTTCCTGTTCCATCCAGTCCATCTCAGCTGCACCTTCGTGCACCTCGCCGATCTTGTGCTTACGTCCCGTATAAAAAAGAATACGTTCTGTCGTCGTAGTTTTACCGGCATCAATATGCGCGATAACACCGAAGTTGCGGACTAATTTGAGATCATCTGACATAAGATAGAAGCGTTAGAGGGGGTAGAAGAGTTAGAAACGGGAAAAGCCTGTAATTTAATATTTGGCCAAGTGAGCAAAAGCCTTGTTTGCCTGAGCCATCTTGTGAACATCGTCACGCTTTTTAACAGCGGGACCAGTGCCATTTGAAGCCTCGAGCAAGATTGAAGCGAGCTTAATTGCCATTGGTTTTCCTTTGATCGCACGTGCGCCTTTGATGATCCAGCGGAAGGCGAGTGAGAGCTGGCGGTTGACCTTAACCTCGACGGGAATCTGATATACAGCACCACCAATACGTTTAGGTTTAACCTCCATAGTTG
>JAGOUV010000016.1 GCA_018061065.1 Candidatus Altimarinota bacterium
TTATAGGCGTACATACAATCGTTACCTAGATATCCATCTGGGACGGGAGAATAGCAGTAGCTATTTTGATAGTTACCATAGTCATTGTAGCTGCGCTGGCCTGAGTACGTATAGTAGTTATTGTACGTGTAATTATTATACGTAGTGTGGTTATAACGAGGATATTGGTACCCACTATAACTATAATAATTGTAATAAGGATAATAGTAAGCGGAAGCAGTTCCGTACCCGGCTGGATAGTAACTATAGGGATAATAGTATTGATAATACTGATAGTAAGAGGTTGAAAGCGGTGCTGCCGCGGGAGAAGGCGGTATATAGGTGTTATCTACATAACCGTAAGCGCCGTAATAACCGTCTGCGGTGATTGCGGGGGCAAGTAAAAGGGTGATGCTTAGAACAAATAGCGTGGTGATATGTATGATTTTTCTCATACCGCAATCATAAATCCACTTTTTACCCCATTCAACTGAATCGAGTTGACAGTTGCCGGGAGTAGAAGGCTTTTCAAAGTAGGCAAAAATGTGATACAATAAGGAGATAGCAAAAAAATAAAAAACATATATATGGGATTACTACAATTGTTTTTGCGGCCAGAAGTGATATCACGTGCACGATTCGTGTACATGGCTGGAGGACCCGAAGGCGGAAGTAGATTGGGTACAGCAGCTGGCGGAAGCGGCGTTAATAACCTGGGAACCAAAGGTGAATTTGAGACGAATAAAAGCCCTGAAATAAAGCAAAAACCGGCCGAAGTAAATCTCGATAATGGACAACAGGACGAACAACTCCTGGAATTTTTGAGAAAAGAAATGGAGAAAAAAGTAGGAAGAGAAAAGGCCTCAGAAAAAATGAATGACATGATGAACACAGGGTTCATGAAAGACTTTTTGGATGCCATGGGAGGAGCAACATCTATTGATCGTGCAACACTTGATAGCAGTGGCCAGCTTAAAATTTTCGGCGGTGGACGTGAACGCGGTGGCATGGATTTGGGCAGTTATTTTGCTGTTCCAAAGAAACCAATGCAAATTGCGGCTGAGCCAAAAGAACCATTAAAAATTGCAGTCGAGCCAGCAGCAACTGCAGAGAGTGCGTCTGTTAAGCCTAAGATGAAGATCGTTTTAACGGCTGAAGCACAAAGACAGCTTGATGAAGCCAACAGAGAAGAGTTGGCGAAGCCGATCACTGCAGCAGAAATGAGAAACGTAACGCTGGGACACGAAGCAGCAGTACGTGAGAGAAGTGCAGATGTAGGACGCCTTGCGGCAATTGCACCCAAAGGCCCTGCACAAATACGTGCAGCAACCATGTATCAGGAACAGTTAAAAGCAGATCAGAGAAGCAATAATCAACGTGAAATAATCTTATCGAATGCTGATAAGTGGGGCACTAATATGGAAGATTTGAAGAGCGTCGTAGAAGGCCCATTGAGCCCACGAGAAGTAGATATTTCTATCGGAACAAATGACCAAGCAGAGACACTTCATCGTGAAAATTTTGAAAAAGCATGGAGATCATACGATGGAACATTTGCCGTCGATCAGTTGCTGCAGGAAGCTCCAAGCGGACGTACAAATCCCCTTAGAGAACAGAGATGGACAACTGAACAGATACGCGATCTATTTATTAAAGGAAGTAAAAAATTCAGCGATAAAACTGAAATAAGTTTCGATGATGTATCACAGATGATTTACGATGATCAAATCCCCCGTGTCCGCCAACAGCTTGCAGCTCAAGGCCTTAAATATGAGGCAGGTAACGTGGGAGATGAGACAAAAGTCATGCGTGCAGTCGACAACGACCTTATGGATGCATACGCAGATATTAAAGAGCTTGAGAAAGACAAAAATCCAAAGGTACGAGAAGATGCACAAAAAGCTAAAGCAGTGCTGCAGGATTATATTGAATACAGTGCGCGCTTAGTGCAGATGATCGGTAACTTAAAATACAACCCTGCGCGCGCCACTGCAGAAGGTGGTGATGTATTTAAAGATAATGGCGACGTTGCACGCGCTACTCGAAATATCTTTGGCGAAAAAAATGATGGTGCATATTTAGCAGTCATGAACGAAGCACGCACACAAAGACTACGTGCCGATGGAACATTTGAACGATCAGTAGATGCAGACGCTGCAGTTCGCAAATACAACGAACTTTTGAAGCTCGGTATTGCAACATATAACAACAGTCCAAAGGCCGAAGAGAGACCATTGAGTCAGGTTATTGCAGACCTTAATCGTGAAGGTGTGTACATCGACCAATCGGTAATGACTAATGAAAAAGGTGAGACCGTCCATACGAATAGACCACCAGTAAAAGTTGAAGTTACCGAGCAGAATTTGTATGACGTTCTAAAAATGAAATCGGAAAAAGCATTTTTGAATGATTCAAATCCACAAGATCGTGCACTTCCTGAAGTTGAGTCAGCACGTAAGCTCTTTATGAATGAAGGCTACGATCGATTAGCGGCAACAAATGAAAGAAAAAATGGAAAAGCTGCTGAGGCACTCAATAATCAAACCAAGATTATTAAGCTGTCACCAGAAGCTGCAGCAAAAGTTGGTGATAACTTGAGAAAACAAGGTGTGTCGGAAGAAACTATTAAGAAAATCGAGGCAAATCTTACTATTGGTGTCGGCGTTATGCTCACTAAGGAACATCCTAATAGCTATGGTGCCGGATTCGAGTATCGATTTGATAACAATGTCATTATTGGCTTTGGTGTGGGTGCAAATGACTGGCCACCAAAGAACGTAACACCAGGATTAGACCTGGGCTACCGAATTGAAGTTACTGAAGATGTTGAAATTACTCCTCGCGTAGGTGTTGCAGCGAATGGCCAAGGAATTGCTCCTGGCGCATCGCTTAGTCTCACTATAAAAGGCGAAGAGGTGGATTTCCAAGCACAGGCCGGCATAGTCTCCGGTGGGCTTGGTGCAGGTGCTGGAATGGATTGGGCAAAATCAACAGAACACGCACAAGCAGCTTATGATGAAGAATTGGTAAATTCAGGCGTAAAGGAAATCGAAGATTCTGGACAAGATCCTTACGAATATATTCGATCACATCCATCAAAATTTCCTGAAATTGAAAAATTCCGCGCAAGTATTGAACGTGCTGATTTGCCGGAAGACCAAAAACAAAACTTATTTAACTCTGAATTTGCACGCTTTAAACAACGATTAGCAGGAAAAGCTCTAGAAAATACTAAACGTGGATGGGAACAGCTCATCCCTACAGGTATGGGATTAAATGTTGTAAAAACTGATCAGGGATTCCTCGTCCCCTACTTCTCATGGACTATTGATGGAGATGTTGAGGTAAGCAAAGTTGAATCAAGCGACGCAAAAGCAAATGAAATTTCTAATACACTCTTGGCAGAAGCAGTCAGCAAGAAATTAGGAAAACAGTCGACTGACGTACGCGTCATTGAGTCAGCGCCTATCAGAGCAGACGGTGATCTCGTCTTTGAAGGTGGTAAATTAAAACTCAGCAAAACACGCGAGGCAGCATTCGATGCTTCTAAACTCATGGGAGATGCAAGTGCAGAGGCATTCCGCACGATGCGCCGTGAATTGAAGAACGGAGCTGATATTTTGGTAGAACCTGCAGGGAGCGGACGGGTAAAAATTACCCCAGAAAAAGCCGACGGAGATACTAAAATATTTATTGACCCTGCCTTAAAAGACGCAGGTATTTTGACTTCTGAATATAATCCAAAAACAAAAAGCACTGATCTATATCTCTCTATTTCACATGCGAGTAATCTAGTGGTACAGCGTCGTGATGTTACCTTCCCAAAGAGACAAGATGGCGATGTTGCAGACGAGCACACCGGCGTAAAAGAAGAGACGGTGATTGTGATTGCAGATGCAAACAATCCTAACTTCAACAATGTTATCGACCGTTCTGCATTATATATGCACCAATTGCCAGGAACCGACTGGATGCCACGCGAATATAAGCCGCTTAATGGAAGCACAAATAAACAAGATAATATTCTCAGTGCGGCAGATTATGCTAAGAAGGCACCGACACTTTCTGATCGCGTACAATTTAAAGACAATCGTCTAGAAGTTGAGGCACGTCAGGATGCCGTGTATCGCCTACGTGACGCAATGAGCGCCGGAAGTGTGAGAGGTACTGAAGCACCTCGCATTAGCAGTGATATGAAAGCTGCAATTGCAAAGCTAACTACAGACGTAGAACTTCAAAACGATGTGCGCAAAGCGATTACTATTGCTGAGAAAAATGACAATCGCGATAGCAGACAACTCATGAAAGATTATGAGTCGTTCCTTAAGAAAGTTAATGAAAAACTTAATGGAAAAGCTAATCCTTTTGAACTCCAATATGCATTGGCAGAAATTTTGAAGGCAAGCTTTAAGAAAAACAATAATCCTTTTGAGCGCGCACGTCTTACCGCAATGTTGCGTGATCAGAAAAAACTTAGTGAAGAAGAAATTACAGAGACAGTTGACTGGGTACTTTCAAAAACCGATGCCATTCCAATGGATGCTGAAGGCATTCCTGCAGCCGTTGGTTCTCACAACAGTATGGCAGGAGGATATTCAGTTATTGGTCAGGCAAATTGGACAACGACTGAGCATCAAAAAAACGATCCCGCATATAGCTTAGTTGGAAAAGAACGGATTGATAATAATCCTGAAGGTCCTGCAAAACGTTTGACTGACATGTATTTGGCAGAGAGACGCCGAACGATATTTAATTCGGGTGTGACGGAAAACTTAGATAAGCCGGACAGGGTGGATACAGCCCTTCATACCGCATTTGTACTGCGCTTTATGGATCTTGTCCGCAAAACCAACTTATTGAGCACACAAGAATTGAATAACATTGCAGATGTTTACGCGTCTGAGGGAGTTACTAATGAACAATCGCGTGAAACACTTAAAAAAGTATTTGGCTACACATCACAACTTATAACGGCTGAACGCGATGGTAAAAAAGAGGTACAGCTTAACGCCGATACAAAAATTATCTTAGACTCACGCGTCAATATGGCTGCACTACAGGCATGCCGCAACTTTAATGTAAATATTGAAGAAGGCCTTATATTGATGACAAAGACACAGTCAAAACCATTTAACATCACGGGGGCACAAGCAGAGTACGTCAAATCATTATCAGAGCAGTACGAGCGTGGTGATTGGAAATTCGCAGCCGCAGTCGGCTTTGGAATCCCAAGTGTGGGAAGCGACACCATAACGCTAAATACAGGTGAAACTGGACACGTAGAAGGCGATGGAGTTGGCGCTCCTGCTCCTCTTCCTCAAGATGGCGTCGCACCCGTAGGTCCCGCCATGACACCTGGCGCAGATGACCGTGGTTGATAAAAAAATATAAACAAACACTATATGGCTACACAAAAACACATGAAAGTCGGATTACTCGCACTGCTTATCGCAGTTGTCATGAGTACGCTCACCGGAAGCTTCGATCGAGCACTCGCTGCGGTGGAACAGGCGAACTTCAGACGCTGTGAAATCGTCGTACTTCCCTTTAATCCCGGTCAAACAATACCTGGAGAGGCTGACGTCGATCGCTTTGTAACCCATATTACGGGTGGTGACTGTACAAGTCATTTGAATATCAATGCACAGACGCAGTATTCACCTCAACCACCACGTATAGAAGATAATGCCCTTGCAGCAAATACAGATAACAAGACAATTCCGGTCACGCTGCATACTCATGCATTTCATGATCTGAGTTTGGAGGATGATTATTACTATGATTCATTCGTTGATCGATTTGTCATAACGATCAAAGCAGATGCAGTCGCAAATACAAACATCGATAACTTGGTTTGTTACGCACCAATTCCATCGGGATTAACTCGAGAGGTGCGTGATGCGCTCTTTGCAGACATTGAGGCGAATATCGCTGACTGTAACGGTGAGATTAGAAATCCCATCATGTGGGGAGGAACAACCGTTCGCAAAGAAGTCGTGAATCGTAATGAATATAAGGTGACATGGAGATTCGCTCAATTTAACAATAATGGCGGACGTCCACACTTGTACGGTAACAACGGTGCTAACTTTCCTGTGTATGATGGCGAGGGAAATGTCACTCAGCGTCTCAACGATTTAGACAATCAAAATGGGATGTTCCGTAATCTGGGTTTCAGAGTTGCTCTGACCTCAAGAAACAACGATGCTCAAATCTGGAGTGCAACAACTACTTCTCGTGCATTGGTTGCACATGAGGCAATTAATAAAGATAACTTTGGTCGTAACTTTGGAGGCTGTTTCAACAATGATGATCGGAATCTAAATCACGAGCAAAGTGGATGGTGTTATCTTCCGCCAGCTGCAGGTACACCTGCCGCAGATATTGTAAATAATATTCCTACGCGTGCAGGAAATAAGACTTTCTTCTGGGAAACAATCGGTTCAGTTACTACCATCTGGCGCAAACCAACGCCACCTGTCCAGCCCCCTTCAATTACGATTGAAAAGACGATCAGTGGAGCTTTGGTATGTCATGATCACGTAGCTAACTTGCCTACGTTGCAAAACGGAGCAACGGGCGCACACGTCCGACATTTGCAGACTGACTTGAATGCCGTGATGGGCAGAGAACAGCCTGTTGATGGCACCTTCGGTCCCCTAACTCAAGGAACCGTCTTACGCTACCAACTTGATAACCATCTTGAAACAGACGGTATTGTAGGACCAAGCACATGGCAGGCATTGGAATACTCTATGAATGAAAACTGTGATCGTGCAGAACAGATTCGCCAGTTTACTTTTGATATTACCGGTCCGAATAACTTTAGACGCGATAATGTTCATGCGGGTGAACGCATTGAGCTCCCCCGTGCAGGACGTTATACGCTTTCTGAAGATGCACGCGACGGCTATACGCCAGGACCTTGGGGTCGTGACTGTAGCGCGAACGGCAGTATCGATCTTGTGAACGGCCAGAACGCACGTTGTACAATTAACAATACATCAGCACCTATTATCCCACCGGAAATTACGATTCAAAAAACAGTGGTGGGAAGCAATGCTGACATCAATTCGTTTACCTATTATGTGGAAGGTCCCGATGGCCCAAACAGCCACCGCCGCAGAATGCGTGCAGGCGAAGCAACACAGTTGCTCGATGGCCCTGGAACATATCATTTGAGTGAAACTGCTGCACCAGGTTTTGAGACCTCAACATGGGGACGGCCTTGTGCTCCGGATGGAACAATTAGACTTGCTGAAGGACAACATGCAAGCTGTGCCATCACCAACCGCTTCTCCCCTCCTGAATTACATGTTTATAAAGTCATTGAACCCAATGCTGACGGTGACCGTGGCCCAAATGCAGTTACTGATTTTGCTATCGTCGTTACGGGACCAGGAAATTATCGTACTACAAACCGCAATGGCGATGTTCTTGATCTTCCAGCGGGTACCTATCATGTCACTGAAGAAAATATTCCTGCAGGATATGAATTCGTGCGCTATCAAGGTTCATGTGCTCGTGAAAATATCGCCGGCGATGTGACGTTGCGTCCAGGTGATGTGAAAGATTGTTTCATTGTAAATAGATATCGCCGACAACCACCGCCACCAGAAGGAAACTTCAAGGTGCGTAAGGTCGTAATTACGGTTGATGGTCGCCGTGTGGCTTCACGAGAATTCACGCTCTATTATCAGCCCGTGGGTGGTCCACGCCAAGAAGTGCGCTTTATTGATCGCTTCTTTGGAGTCGATCCAAATACCTACACCGTGACTGAAGATCAACGTGATGGATATGAATTTGTAGGATTTGAAGACGACTGTGTCGCAAACTTCCCTGGTCATCCAGAAAAGGCGAGCGTGACGGTTCGTGCAAATGAAAGAAAGACATGTACGGTGGTGAATCGTGAGCTACCTCCACGCGTAAAAGTTATTAAGACAACGATCGGAACACTCACACCTCCCTCAGACCAGATCTACGACTTCGTCTTGCATCGCCGTGACACTGTTCAGGACATTGGTCCAAACGGTCAGGGTATCTCTTTCAAGGCTCGTGAGGAAGTTGGTGATGATGAGAATTTAGTTCCGGGTAATTACCGCATTGTCGAGACACCTCTTGCTGGTTACCGACAAGGACGCTGGGGCGGCGACTGTGATGTAAATGGAAATGTAACCCTTACTCCTGGCCACTTAGCGGTCTGCAGTATGTCAAATGAGGTAACTCCTCCGGGAGGCAATCCCCCACATATTGTTTTGAATAAGATTATTACGCTCAATGAATGGAATGCTCAGCCAAGCCAGTTCAATCTCTACTACGATGGAGGCAACGGCCAGATCCGTCCTGCATTGGGTGAATCACGCCAAGTAGCTGCGGGTACTACCTACACAATTGGTGAAACATTATTGCCAAACTACCGCTTTGTCGGTGTTCAATCCGGCAGCGACTGTACGGTAAATGCAAACGGCACCGCATCTCTCACTATTCCTGCACAAGGATACAAACCAGTGTACTCATGTACTTTGATTAATGAGTCATTCAATACTCCTCCACCTCCACCACCATCTGCCCAGATCCACGTTATCAAGGCATTCGTGAATGGAATTGCAGGTCCCGCACCTATTACCGACTTCCGCTTTACTGCAGCCGGTCCAGGCGTAAATCAGACCATGATGCTTCACGATCAATACTTGCCGGTAAATCCAGGAACCTACTCGATTCGTGAAACAAACATTCCAAACGGATATACCTTTGATCACTATGAGGGTGATTGTAATCCTCTCACGACGGGTTTAATTCCGGGTGACATGACCGTTCACGCAAATGAAACTAAGACGTGTGTGGTGGTAAACCGCTTTGGCGCTATTCCACCGACACCAGAAAATATGAGCGGCACGCTCACTAAGATTGCGACAAATGCAAATGCCTCACGAGGCAGCACGGTGGCTCCGGGCGACATCGTAAACTACGATGTTACCTTCCAGGCGGCAAAGAATTCAGCCATTATTCCAAGCGTAACGATCAACGATATTATGCCGGAAGATAATGATGGTGATCCACTGACCTTTACTACGTCATTCAAGAGTAAGTATCGCCGTGATCCAAGTACCCTTCTTGTAAGACACCGTCTCGTCGGAGAAAATCTCTGGAGACCTGTATTACGTTGTGTCAGAGGTGCAACAAATAATTGTTACACCGGCGATCCGTTTAGCGCAGCAGGTATTACCATCTTCACGGTTTCATCAGAGGAATCAGTGGGTATCGTATACCGTGCAAAGCTTGAGAGTTCCGGAGTAAATCCCGACTCATGTCAGGCTGCGGCACTCCAGGGTGTCTGTGGTGATCGCTTTGAGAATACGGCGATCGCTCGTATCTTGGCTGCACCAGTTGTTCCAGGAAACTTACCTCGTGAAATTCTTGATATCATCTTAAAGATTGGACCGAGCGGATTGCTCTTACCAAACGGTATGCTCGTCGCTCGTGCAACAACTGCGGTCTTCACGCCTTGTCCGTTTATCTTAACTCAAGGTTTGGGTGACATTATTTTGCAGCAAGACTTTGCCATCGGTACGGATATCTTGAAGTGTGGTGGCATTCCAAATATTGAAGGACCGATTATTAAGGAAATTACTCCTCCTCCACCAGTTCGTATCGTGCCAAAGAGTGGTGCAGGCGACCTGCCAACTCACGAGGCATGTAGAACAAGTGGCGGCGTGATCGGAACTCTCTCAAGTGGTATCTGTGAAATCAAGTCTTCACTCAATGATGACCTGACTCGCGATGAAATTGAGAGTGCAATTATGGAAAATCTCATTCGCTTCACGCGTGTCTCTGATGAGACTGACCAGCGCTACAACCGCCAAGGTCCTATCACTCTTACTGAGGATAGAGCTGAGACAAACGGCATCTTCAAGTACATCACAGGTGATGTGCATCTCAACTCATTCAATGAAAAATTGGAGGGCGCACGGACCTATATCATTGAAGATGGTGACCTCTATATCGACAGTAATGTTGAGTTTGCAGAGGCAGAAATCAATGGCAGTTCATTCAGAAATGTTCCTGCTGCTGCGTTCATTGTCATCAATGGATCGATCAAAGTTGACCCAACCGTGACCCGCTTAGATGGTATCTATGTGGCGATCCGCGGACCTGGTTCATCTGACATTCACGATGGTGAGCTCAACTGCTCTCGTTCAAACGGAGCTGCGGTACCACTCGCCTTCGATGGTGCGGTCTATGGAAACATTGAACCATTGTTTAGATGCCGTGCCGCTGCTGCAGGTAATGCTCAGCAAGGTATCGCACCGATCAGCATCAACTTCGGCGCATGGATCTACTATAATATGCCACCGATCTTGAAAGACTTGGTTGAGGTTCAGCAGGAACAAGTCGCTCGCTAATAGTAGATAGAGAATAGATGATAGACCAATAGGGGCCTCGTGGAGAAATCTACGGGGCCTTTTTGTGCAGTCAGACAGGCGTATTGACAAATTTAATAATATACCTATAATAGCATCTAATTAACCTATCATTATGTCTCAAGAAATTGCATCCCAGGCACCAAAAAGCAGATCAATTGTCGAGCGTTTAGTAAGACATCCTGCAGCAATTATTGCCCTAAGTGGCATGGTAAGCGCTGCCTGTCAGAGGAATCATAATAATACTCAGAAAATTGAGCCAACCGCACCTGATGCAAGCGCCCCAACAGCTCCATTACCAGAGCAGCCAACACGCATGCGTCCTCAGCCTATACCTATGTACACGGTATCATATACCGGAGTCTCTCCAAGAGAAAAAAATAATAGATTGAGGACTGAAATTGAGATTCCTCGAAGTGAGTTATGCACCCCAGATAAAGCTATTCCTCAAAATTACAAAGCAGTAAAAGTCACGCTCGATCCTGAGACAGGACTTCCAGACGATCAATTTAAAATAAATCTTGGTGAAAGTTTTGATCTAAGCCCGACAAAAATGATCGATCCAAATATTTTAAGTGGACGAAATTATCCTGTAGGAGCAGAGGGTATACCAGCAAATATTGCAGCCACACATACGCTCAAAGTTTCGTTTGTTACTAATACAGCCGAAACGGGATATGAATGTACATTGACTGAAGAGCAACGCGACAGAAACAAGATCATGTATACGACAGACTTAACTCAATATAGAAATGGACTGATATTTTCCGATACAAATGTTGCTGAGCCGCGTGATCCGAGGAATGCTGGATGGATTCTTAGTGTTCAACGTCCCGTTGAAAATGTCATACAGGACAGCTGCCAGGTGAAAAGGCCGGGGGCAGAGAAATTCGTACCGGTAGACTGCAAACGAGCCTACGAAGGAAAATTCTAGTCAGTCACCTTCGCCGCCTGAACATATTTTTCGTAGAGCTTTTTAAAGCGTGGGGATTGTTCAAGCACTTGCTCAAATGTTCCGTTAGCCACAATCTGCCCATCCTCAAAATAATAAATACGATCAAATTGCTTCAAAAGATGCAGACGGTGTACCGATGAAACAATACATTTATCGGTGAATTCCCTGAAAATATTTTCATAAATATGCGCCTCGTTGCGCGCGTCCATAGAGCTCGTCGGCTCGTCCATGATGACGATGTCGCTATTCATCGCGGCCAAAATACCGCGCGCTAGAGCCAACCGCTGCTTCTCACCACCGGAAAGATTCACGCCTTTTTCTTTTATGTGCGTCTTGTACTTACTAGGCAATCGCTCAAGAACCGCTTTAAATCGTGCCATCGTCACCACTTTTTCCAAGAGCTCACGCGAGGTTTTTACTCCCGCAGTAATGTTGTACTCAATTGTATTCTCAAAAATCTCCGGCTCCTGCGGAATGAGCGTCACTTTATCATTGAGAGACTCAAAGTGTTTAAAGAGCTTACCATCAACGCGCAGCTGCGCTCGATCCGGCTGATACAATCCACGTAAAATTCCCATAAGCGTCGTCTTTCCACTCCCGCTCTCCCCCACCAACGCAATTTTCGCGCCCTTATTGAGCGTGAGATTAATATTCTTCAAGGTATGTACGCGCTGACTCTCGTCCTCATACTTAAAATGCAGATTTTTAATTTCAATTTCAGTCCATTGTTTAATTCTCTGTGGTTTTTCCCGATCTCCCAAATACCGCTCTCCCGCAGCCAGAATCGGAGCGACGCTCTGTACATCCGTACTAAACCAAACCAGCTGTTCATACTGCCACGCCAAGCGAAAAAATACGTCAACAAAACGGCTTGTATATTGGAATAATGCCATCAGATTACCAATCAAAATAACCTGCCCTGTCTTGTATTCCTGGAAAATAAAAATGAGCAAAATCGCAAAGGTAAGAAATGCGAGTCCCATACTGACGATAAACCACTTCACCTCATTCACCACGATATTTTTCTTGTACGGCGGAAAAATTTTTAGAAATTTCTTAGTAACTTCTAGCTGTGTCAGCTTCTCAATACGCAGCGTAATAATCGTGCCTATGTTGGTAATGTAATCAAAAAGCGTCGACTCATAACGATGCGTCTCTAAATTCACCTGCTCTAAATTACGCACGAGATATTTATCAAAACGGAAAATAATCGCCACTACTCCAACACCTGCAAAGAGCGCAATAAAGCCGAATTTCGGCATAATATAGAGTATTGCGCCTAACGACAAAATGAATTTCGCAATGGTGTTAACGTATGTGTACGTATTATCAGTGAACTCATGGAGCGCATGCGTTGCCTTATTCACGCGACTAATGACGTCACCGGAATGATTATCCTTGTGCCACGCAAGTGGCAGTCGTGAAATAATAGTATATAGCGCCTCACTAAATTTTTTAGAAATATGAAATGACGTATGTCGCTCCATCACACGAGCTGGCCCATGAAAAATCCAAAAGAAAAAACTGAGAGAAGCATAGATTCCCAAATATAAAATAACGCGATTAAGATACCCCTCACCGCCTTGCTGGATGGTATTAAATAGAAGGGCGAGCGTAAAAGGTTCCAACATCTCCATGATGTTTGCGAAAACGAAGAGCACATAATGCCCAATCATCCGACCGCGCACCTCATGCCCGTAGCGAAAGCTTAACTTCAATAAATTTCCGTAGTAGTTCTGCACATATGGTATATTAGCACCTACTATGCCAATTTTCTTCTTCTACGGTGAAGATGCCTACTCGCATCGTAAAAAATTAAGCCACTGGCAGGCCGAGTTTGAGAAAAAATATGGTGATTTTAATGTGATGAGTTTTGAGGGAAAAACGGCCAAGGCAGGAGATATTTTGGATGCCGCTCAATCAGTCCCCTTTTTATCTGAAAAACGATTCATTGTGGTACGCAACATGCTCGGCGAGGGTGATAGTGATATTGCAAAATCGCTTACTGAATCTCTTGATACGATTCCTGATTTTACGATTTTAGTTTTTAGTGAACTGCTCGCTTGTGATAAACGCCTCAGTCTTTATAAATGGCTGATTAAACATGCCGAGGTAAAAGAATTTCCGCTCATGACTCCGGCCAAAATTACTGGTTGGATTATGAAAGAGGTTGAAACACGCGGTGGAGTAATAAATGGCATGGCAGCAACGGAACTTGCAGAGCGAACGGCGGGCGATTTGTATCAATTAGAAAATGAAGTAGTGAAACTGATTGCCTATGCACGATCTCAAGGCGGGCGCGAAATTACAAAAAAAGATGTGGAATTGCTCGTGGGTCTGCATCCGACTACATCCGTTTTTCGCCTCACTGACGCCATTGGACAGAAACGAACGTCGCAGGCACTTTCGCAGTTGGATGTACTTATACAAAGCGGAGAGGAGCTTCACGGCATTCTATATATGATCATGCGACAGCTGCGAATTATTACTGCGGTGAAACAACTCATGGAAAGAGGTGCGCCAAAAGACGAGATTGTGGGAACGCTCGGTGAGCATCCTTTTGTGATTTCCACGACAATGCAGCAGTCGGGAAACTATTCGCTCAAACAACTGGCGGCCGCTTACGAGAGCTTCATTACGTTCGACACTAAATTGAAAAGCGGCGGCATCAAGATTCTAACGGGCGATCAACGAGAGTTTGTCCTGGCTCTAAATAAGCTCGTGGTCGACTTATGTAGATAAAAGAAGCTACTTGCATAGGCGCATCCACTCGCGTTATTATTCTGTCGTAACTTTCTACGACATGGATTTATTTAACGTAGTAAAAAACATCGGCCTCACGGATAAAGAAGCACGCGTCTACCTGGCTTGTTTAGAATTGGGCTCCAGTAGCGTGAGCGAAATTGCACGACGCGCGCGGATAAACCGTGTCACCACCTATGACGTGCTGGAAAAATTGCTCCAAAAAGGAATGGTTCATTATCTGGAGAAAAATGGAAAAACCTACTTTGATGCGACCGATCCGCACAAAGTTTCTTCTGATATGCGCCAACGCACTGACGATTTCAAACATGCGCTTCCTGAATTTAAGCGGTTGCGCGGTGAGGCAATCCATCCTCGGATTCGGTACTATGAAGGACTCGATGGTATTAAGGCAATTTATGAGGATACGCTGACAAGCAAAACTGAGATTCTCAACTACTCAAACTCCCGTGAGATCCGCGAGCACTGGCCGGCTTATGACAAAGAGTATGTACAAAAACGCGCTGATAAAAAGATTTTCCTGCGAGGAATCTCCCCGCTCGACGATCACGGCAAGTGGGTGCGTTCACAGGATAACGAGTATCATCGTGAGATTCGCTTGGTTCCGAGCCAGGAGTTTACATTCACCAACGAAATTAATATTTACGACGACAAAGTTGCGATTATTTCGTATAAGGACGTGCCACTTATCGGCATGATTATTGAATCTCAAGAAATCGCCAACACCCAGCGCGACATTTTTAAAATGGCCTGGGAGTTCGCACTCAAGCATCGGTAATATGCGCACGCGCCTCCTGAAATTTCTGATCTATACTGTGCGCGATAACATGATGGTTCTTGCACAACGGTGCTAAATAGCGTGGGTCATGATTTTGGCTTAGGGAAAAACGTTGTGTGTGGTGAATTTCCTCCGCCGGCCGGCCGCAATACGGCAACGAGCACTTTGTTCCATGCTCCGCTCGAAGTATCTGCTTAACCTTTATCGGGATGTAGCGCGAGCTCGGCGCTGCCACACGCTGCTCCTGCGCAACCTCTTCTTTTTGCTGCGCAATTTTTTCTCTACGTGCCACCAGCGCCTCACGGATAATCGCACTCACATCAATTCCCTTCTTTTGCAGTTCATTTAGCTCTTCACGCACATCGCTATCGAGATCAAATTCAGCCTGCCCGGGCAGACTTTTTTGATCATTTTCTGCTTTATTTAAGCCATCTGTATCCAAAATTTTCTCATCTTTTATAAACGTCTCGAGAGTGGATTTTGAAAACATCTGCACTCGCTGTGCCCAGAGCTCTTCATTCGCCGGTGTCACCACAGATATAACCCGCGCCAACTTATTCACACTCACCTCACCCGTCTGCAAAAGGGTCTTCAATTTAGGCAGCTGCTCAAACCGCCGCTCCAAATTCAAGACAATCGCAACTTGATCCCGACTCATGCCTGCCAACTTTGCTGCAAACTCAAAAATCGACTCGTAGCCTTTTTCTACATATAATTTGCGCTTAAAAACTTCCGGCAATAGTCCCGCAAACTTTCGCCGCCACATAAGCGCCGCCGCACCATATTTTCTGCACAATTTAAAAAGTTGTTGGTTCGTCATATATTTTGATATAAGTAAATACTCATACTGAAATAATATCTTAAATAAGCCAAAAATCCAGCATTAGCTGTTCCCGATTTATGACAAAACTAACCATTAACTCTGACAAAAAGATGCTCTAATGTATGTTGGTTGAAAGGAATCGTAGTGCCTGCAGAAAGAGGTGGATAATCTAACGGCCACGACGGAGTCTCTTCTTCAACCTTAAGCCAAAATCTGTCTCCATTGGTATATCGTCTTGTCTTCCATCTTCAAGTCCCATAGTCTCTCATTATTACATTGCCCTCCTCGTGTGCCAGTCGCTCATTTGCTGATACACATGTCCAACTTGCAGCAACTTATCCTCACTAAAATGCGGCCCGATAATTTGCATACCAATCGGCAAACCAGCCTTAGAAAAACCGCATGGCACCGCCAATCCTGGCACGCCAGCGATATTAACTGAAACCGTAAACACATCTTCCAAATACATCTTAATCGGATCGGATGTATTGTCCCCAATCTTAAACGCCGTCGAGGGCGTAGTGGGCGTAATGATCACATCAACTTCTTTAAATGCATCCGTAAAATCCGCAATAACTTTCGTCCGCACTTTTTGAGCCTTCAAATAATACGCATCGTAGTATCCCGCAGAAAGCACATAGGTTCCCATCATAATGCGTCGCTTCACCTCATCGCCAAATCCCTCACCGCGCGTTTTTAGATAATAATCCTCTAGCCCATGTACGCCCGATACATCTCGTGGCCCCGTCCCCATGCGAATTCCATCATAGCGCGCCATATTTGCGCTCACTTCAGACGGACACAAAATATAATAGACCGCCAAACCATACTTCGTATGCGGCAAACTAATTTCTTTCAAAATCGCCCCCGCTTTTTCAAATTCTTTCAAAGCTGCACGCACCCCAGCCTCTACCTCTGGATCCATTCCATCGATAAAATATTCCTTAGGAATTCCAATCCTCAATCCCTTTACTGAAGCCGCTTTAAGCGCATCTACATAATTGGGAACCTCCACCTTAGGAGTAGTCGAATCGAACGCATCTTGTCCCGCAATTACATTCATCACCACCGCTGCGTCATAAACATCTTTTGTCATAGGCCCGATCGTATCAAGAGAAGAGGCCATTGAGATAACACCAAAACGTGAAACGCGACCATAGGTTACTTTTAATCCCGTGATGCCCGTATAACTTGCCGGCTGGCGAATCGAACCGCCCGTATCTGTGCCCATTGCAAAAATAGTTTCATTTGCCGCAACCGCAGCCGCAGAACCACCGGAAGAACCACCCGGACTATGCTCCAGATTCCAAGGATTATGTGACGTGCCCTGGCAAGAAGTCTCAGTCGAGCTTCCACAGGTAAACTCATCGGTATTTGTCTTACCCAAAATCACCATACCTGCATCTTTCAGAAGCCGGACTGAAGTTGCATCATACGGCGGAACAAAATCTTTAAGGATCTTTGAACAAGCAGTATTTGGCAGTCCCTTAGCGCTAAAAACATCTTTCAACGCACCCGGTATCCCCAGAAGAGGCCTTGCATCAGCATCATTATTTCCAAGCATTTCATCGGCCCTTTTTGCCTGTGCTATAGCTCCCTGCTCATCCACAAAAGTATACGCCTTAACTTCAGCATCGTGTTTTTTAATTTCATCCAGACACGCGCGAGTAAGATCCACGGAGGAACATTTTTTTTCTCGCAGAGCTGCAGCAGCTTGCGCAATAGTAAGTTCAGAAAGATTCATTCAAAAACTTTTTTAACTTTTATAAATCGTGTCGCCTCATCATAGAGCGGCGAGACACTGAGAAGCTCTTCTGGTGCCGCCAATGGCTCTAGCAAAAGTTCATCAGGGCGCGTAACCGAGACATTTTTCGTCACCTGACGCGTGGGCTCAACATGAGCAGTATCAACTTCTTGTAACTGATCAACATACGCCAAAATTCCGGACAGCTGGGTCTGAAACTTCTCCACCTCAGCATCGCTGAGCTGTAAGCGCGCGAGCTTGGCAATATGCAGTACTTGTTCTTTGGTTAATTTCACCCCGGCATTATAGCAGTCTGTTATAATATATCTATGCAAGAGACCTTTGATCACATACGTAAAATTGCCTTTGGATTTTTTGCAGGGCTCGGCTTAATTCACTTCATTGCCGGGTTTTTGTATGCGCAACATTACTGGCCATCGGCGACTTTTCTTATTAATCGAGTAGTTTTCGTTCCCTTTTTTGTAGCCGCGTACACCTTTGTCCTCACACAGTTCCTATACACTATGGGTGACTATGATCGCTATAAATCATGGCAACTCTACGGCGGAATCGCCATCGGAGCAGTCTTATTTATCGGACTTATTTTGATTGAAGTATCCAATAGCGACCGACTCATCCCTTTGATATATAGCTCATTATGAAAAAAAAGCGCGTCATGGCATTTGGAACTTTTGATCACTTTCATGCTGGCCATGAATCGTATTTGAGACAGGCAAAATCATTTGGTGATGAGCTTGTAGTCGTTATCGCGCGTGACGATACCGTGGAAAAAATTAAGAGTCGCAAGGCAGATCATGATGCAAAGGCACGCAAAAAAGCAGTTATGGAGAGCGGTTTAGCAGATATTGTGGCGATCGGAAATAAAGACGATAAGTATGCGGTGATTAAAAAATATAAGCCCGATGTGATTGCGCTGGGTTACGATCAATTTGCCTTTACCTTCCGCCTCAAGAAATTTTTGATTGATGAGAAGATAAATGCGAAGATAGTACGGTTACAGTCATTCAAACCTCAAGTCTACAAAACATCACTTATCCGAAGTAAAAATGAGTAATCATCTACAAAAAGCAGCTCAACGCCTTACCCATCACTGGCTCAGCAGTGTGCCCGCACTCTGCGTATTGGCACTGGTGCTCACTATGTTCCATGCCGTGATCGCACTTAATGTACATACCCGTGGTGTTGTAAGTTTATTAGAAGATAAATTGACCTTCACTGTCTACCTACGAGAGGATGCAGACGCAATTGAGGTGGGAACTTTAGTGAACAAATTAAGTATACAGAAAAATATAGTTGATACCGTGCGCTATACTTCTAAGGATGATGCACTGCGTTTACTTGAAACTCAGTTCGCTTTTAACAGTGATTTGATGAGTAAATATGGCGTATCTCTGCCACCAAGCCTACTTATACGTCCTGCACACCGCGAGGCTATTCCCGCCATCCAGGAATTCATAAAAAAGGAGGCTCCGACCCTTCTTCACGAGACATTGAACAAAAATAGTATTCAACAGGCCGCACACGATTCTTTGGCAAAATTACTTCAAACTATCAACAAAGAAGCCGTACAAACGCTCTCAATCTTCCTTATCATCTTTTCCGTGGTAGCTCTTTTCCTCATTGCAGGAACAATGCATCTTTCACTGAGCAAACGTCATGTGGAGTTTACGATTATGAAGTTTATCGGTGCTCCTGAACATACGATTACCACTCCACTTATTATAGAAGGCATGCTATTAGGTGCTGCAAGCTTTGTTTTACATCTTGTATTCATTCTGATCTTACCGCTTCCCTCTATTCCTACGACGCTCTTCTATAATGCACTCGTTTTTGAGGCCGTAATTGTCATTGCAGTGGCAGCGCTCGCCAGTTACGCAGCAGGCTTAATCTACGTTAAAAACAGCAAATAATATGCTGCACCATAAGCTGAGCGGTATCATTTTAAAGATCGACCCTTTTCACGAATATGACAAGCTCGTGACCTTTTTTTCCTATGAATCAGGGCTCATTCGCATTTTTGCAAAAGGTGTCCGCCGAGCCCGCAGTCACCGCTCATACTTCCTGGATCTCTTTAACCATGTGGTGATCGATGTAGAAGTGTCCGGCCCGGTGAACTCTGGTCGCATGTATCTGCGCGAGGTAACCATGATTGAGCCATTTAGAACACTAAAAAAAGATCTCGACCGGTTTGGTGCGGCGTGCATCATTTCTTCCTTTATTACACGCATGATTCCCATGTATTCACTTGAACAAGCTGAGCTCTATGAACTAACACTCCATACGCTTTTCATCTTGAACACGCCTTTATGTACGCCCCGATCAGTCGTTTCAACGTACATTCTCAAAGCCTCAAAAAGTCTGGGACACTTACCCACAAAAGTCGCAAAAAACCGTATTAAAGGAATGCTCAATGAATACCTCGATCCTCAATTTACTTTGCAGGCACGACGCACACTGGGGATTTTTTCCAAATTAGAAAGAATGCGCTCAAGCTGATCAACATCCTGAATCTCCAAAATAAAATTAATAACAGCGCGACCTAGATGCGGCGGATCCTGGAAAAAATGAAGAATATTAATATTATTCGTAGCAAATTGTGCCGCTATATCGCGTACCAATCCCATACGATCATCTGCCTCAATTATTATGTGTACTGAATATCTCTCTGAAGTTTTTCCCGTTTGATCTGCCTTAGTGACCGGAATAAGACGCTGCAGCTCGCTATTGCGTACCACCGCACATGAGCGCTTATGAACAGAAACACCACGTCCACGAGTAATATAACCAATTAAGTCATCTCCTTTTGTAGGACTGCAGCAATTTACAAAGGTATACGGCACATTTTCAGAGCCCCCAATAAGCATTTTATCCCCATCTTCCGGCACTGATTCAGTAGGAATATGTCGCGTTACATATGGCTGTGCAGAAGCCGATGCTTTTGAAGATCCCAACAACTGCTCCGCAGGGAACAGTTTACGCACCACAGTACTTGCAAACATCATACCCTGACCAATTTCAGACAAAATCTCCTCACGATCTTTCACGGATAAATTTTTGCCATCGTAGTGTTTAAGGGCTGATAGCGTGATATCAAGTGGCGGCAATCCAAGCTGTTGGAGCTTAGCATTGAGCAACTGCTTGCCTTCACGCACATGGCCTTCGCTATCCAGATTACGGAACCACGTTCGTATACGATTGCGGGCGGTGGTCGTCTTTGCAAAACTTAACCATGACTGACTTGGACGTGCATTTTTTCGTGTGACAATCTCCACCACTTCACCATTTTTTAACACATAATCAATCGGTACAATCGTTCCATTTACCTTTGCTCCTATACATTGGTTTCCCACTTCAGAATGTACTGCATAGGCAAAATCGATGGGCGTTGCCCCCGCCGGAAGGTCTTTCACATCACCACGCGGCGTAAGTACGAAAATGCGATCTTGGAACAAATCAGACTTTAAGTTATCCAGTAATTCCTGATTTCCTTTAATCTCCTGCTCAATTTTCTGCAGATCAGTGAGCCACTCAGTCTGTTGATGAAGCATAGTGTGCTCCCCTTCTATACCGTCTGTATCTTCCAACATCCGCTTAAAAAAGGTCTGATTATTATAGTCAGCGGCCTTTATTACTCCCTCCTCTTCATAGATCCAGTGAGCCGCGATTCCGTATTCAGCGTGTTGGTGCATACCATTAGTACGAATTTGAATTTCCGTGGGCTGCGTGTACGTTTTTGGCCCCAGTCCCACGACAGTGGTATGCAAACTGCGGTAGCCATTCACTTTTGGTACGGCAACATAATCTTTAAATCGATTTGCCAATGGAGTGAATTTGCTATGAATAATCCCAAGGGTCGTATAGACATGGCCGGTGTACTCTTTGCCATATTTATAAATATCAGGAAGCGTAACGCGCATAGCAAACACATCAAAGATATCATCGACACTTGCCTTGTTTTTTCGCTGCATCTTGCGGTAAATCGAATACAACCCTTTTACGCGTCCATCTACCTCCGCATGCAATCCCTCACTTTGCAGTGTATCAAGCAGAATCTTTTTTGCTTCTTCTATATATCGCTCGCGCCACTTCACTGTTTTCTGCAATTGCTCTTGAATCTGTGCATAGATCTGAGGATGCAAATGCATAAAACACAAATCTTCCAGCTGCATTTTCAAGCGGTAAATACCCAAACGTGCTGCAATCGGAGCATAAATATTGAGCGTTTCCTGAGCTATACGAATGCGCTTTTCAGGACGTACAAAGTCTAATGTCGTCATATTATGAAGACGATCACAGAGCTTCAACATGACCACGCGAATATCATTAGTCATCGCAAGAAACAACTTACGCAAATTTTGCACCTGTGGATCATTGAGACGTGAACGCACCTTGCTCAATTTCATCAAACCCTCACATAACATGGCAACTTCCGCACCAAATGCTTTTGAAATATCTTGGATTGTATACGTTGTATCCTCAGCTACATCATGCAAAAGTGCGGTAATGATCGATGCCTCATCTGGGTGGTAATCTAGCATTAAATAAGCCACATTTACCGGGTGAATAAGGTAGGGTTCGCCAGAAAAACGCGTCTGTCCCTCATGTGCTTTTTTTGCAAATTCATACGCCTTCCTCACGCGCTCTTCATTCATGGAGGGCAGATACATTTTTGCCTTTTCAATAATGGTTTCAATTGTAATTCCCATGCCAATTATTGATACTACCACGAATTTATAAAATAACCAGCTTAACGTCCTCCCCCAGCACCGGTGATGAAATCTTGCTGACCAGATGAGACATCTGCAGGATGAATCGGTAGGGCTCCCATAGAAGAACGTGTAGTAACGCTCGTATCGGTCAGGCCATTTGACTGAGTTTGTGTCGTAGGAGCAAGAAGGCCACTGGTACGTGCGGGCGTACCTACCGGGACAATAAGTTCCAAATCAGAGCCGAGAACATCGTAGACTTTATGCCCTGCAATAAGTGGTTCAGCATTAAGTTCGATATCCTGAATGCGGCGAGCAAATCGGGGAAGACCTTGGACATAATAATTGTGGACAGCTTGGAGAGCCTTGTATCGTGAACGATACGCCACTACTTCCTTACTTTCGGTAATAAACTGATCAAGCAATACTTGTGCAGAAACTCCACTGAGGGCATTTAATTGCGTAAAAAAATTCTTCTCAATTTCTATTTGAGCTTTGTTGCGTGGCTCAAAATCTTTTTCTACCTGCGCTAATTCTGCGGCGATTTTTTGCTCCATGGTAACTGCCTCGTCGTATATTCTCTTCATCATTGCAAGATGGGATTGTAGTCGTGCACGACGATCAGTCGATTGATTGAGAAGCTGTTCCACATTAACTCTAAATAGATTCTGCAAGCGTTGAAATACCATGACATAGTCAGAAAACTGACTGACCGGTTCCTTTTGTTCAAGCGCAAAAGCATTGATAGATGCGATACCGGTATCGGGAATAAATCGTGGATCAATCGTCTCAATATTTCCAATTGTTGCATTGCCACCTATGCCCGTTGTGTCTCCGGGAACGAGAACTTCTTCTCCCTGAGGCGGTGGCGGTGTGGTCGCACCGTTGCGGGATTTGTAATAATTCCATCCCCAAATACCACCATAAATAAGAGCCACAATAAGAACCAAACATCCAATTATTTTAACAATTGAACCAGGTGTTATATTGAGCTCTTCAAGAATTTCTTTAAAATTTGAGATAAATCCAGGCTCGTCTTCATCATGAACGGCAGCTGCAGCCGGTGCCGCAGGAGTTGAAGGAGGTACCGTTTTTTTGGGCGCGCTCGGAGGCGTAATCGGTGGCATTTCTTTTGGCACCGATTGAGTAGGGGTTGTTGGGGCGGCGGGTTTTTTCGTCACGAGCTCACCTTCAAGTGCTTGAGGTTTAGGAGCAGGAGGAGGTGGTGGTGGCGGCATTGGTCGTGGTGCCGGACGTGGCGGAGGCGGTGGCACTGGTGCACTCACGGGACGTGGGGATGGCGGAGGTGGAGGTGGAACACTCGTTGCTGGCGTACCGGGACCCGGTCGCGGAACAACCGGAGCCGCAGGCGGTGTTGGCCGTGGGGGCGGAACATTCGTTGATGTGCTCGGACCTGGGCGTGGTGCTGGTGCAGGCGGTGGAGGAGGTGGAACGCTCGCTGCCGACATATTTGGACCTGGTCGCGGTACAACTGGAGGCGGCGGTAACGGAGCGCTCACGGGACGTGATGGAGGTGGTGGTGGTGGTGGCGGAACACTCGCTGCTGGTCGGGGAATAACTGGAGCCGCAGCCGTGAGCGGTGTTGGTGGTGGAGTTACGGGACGAGGAGGTACTGGCGTGGGTGAAATGGGTGCAGGAGAAATAGGAGGAGTAACTGGAGGTACAGCTGGTGGAATCGGTGCTGACGCAGCGACTACGGGAGCTGGAGCTGCTGGAACGGGTGGCGGCGGCGTCACTGGTTTCGGCGAAACCGGCGGCGTGGCACTCGCTGGCGCTTGAGCTTGAACTGGTGTTGGTGTCGGCGTAGAAACTCCCGCCCATAAACTTAATAAGTCCTGTGCGGTTGCCTCACCTTTATTAGTGGTAGCCGGATTTTGCCCGGTTCCGGTAACTGGTTGTTGTCCGTCTGGCATATCTAATAATTATAGCACAATAAGCTACAACGCGCCATTTTGTCAATTTAGGCTCTCACAAAGCATTTTCTAATCTGTTCTCTTAATATAAAATGCCTCACTAGCAAACCACGTATTTCTTATTCTTTATCCTTTATCTAACTATATGACTATTGATATTCCATCATTAGCTATCGTCGCAGGTGTTTTGGCTCTTGTGTATGCGGTCGTCCTCGTTATCATGACGCTCAAGTACCCAACGGGTAATGACAAGATGCGCGCCATCGCTTCTTATATTCAGGAAGGAGCAAATGCGTATCTCAAACGCCAGTCTCGTGCGATTGCACTTGTTGCTGTTGTCATCTGTATCATTTTGCTTTTTGCTTTTAAGACAAATGGCATGCTCCTTGCAGCAGGCTTTATCTTAGGTGCATTTTTCTCAGGATTAGCCGGATATATTGGTATGTCGATTTCAGTTCGCGCAAATGTACGTACTGCTGCAGCTGCTGAAAAAGGCTTAGGACATGCATTGAAAGTTGCTTTCTTGGGTGGCTCAGTTACCGGTTTTGCGGTAGTAGGTTTAGCATTACTCGGTGTAAGTGGACTCTACGTTATCTTCCAGCAAGTAAGTGGCGTTGCGGTCGTCGATGTTCCTAAGCTTCTCATTGGATTCGGATTTGGTGCTTCATTAGTTTCACTTTTTGCTCGTGTCGGTGGCGGTATTTTTACTAAAGCTGCTGACGTAGGTGCGGACTTGGTAGGAAAAGTTGAAAAAAATATTCCTGAAGATGATCCACGCAACCCTGCAACTATTGCGGATAACGTTGGTGATAACGT
This sequence comes from Candidatus Altimarinota bacterium, assembly GCA_018061065.1. Lineage (GTDB taxonomy): Bacteria > Patescibacteriota > Gracilibacteria > UBA1369 > UM-FILTER-53-11 > JAGOUV01. Next base: position 24,941 of record JAGOUV010000016.1, read on the forward strand.
TGGTGACTGTGCAGGTATGGGTGCTGATTTATTTGAGACGTATGCAGTGACTTTGATCTCTGGAATGATCTTGGCTGCATCAGTAATTGGAACTCAAGCAAGTATTGAATATCCTCTCGCTCTTGGTATTATTGCCGTTATCGCTTCAATTATTGGAAGCTTTTTTGTTCGCCTTCGCCGTGGAAAAAATATTATGGGTGCGCTTTATAAGGGTCTGTTCATTACAGGACTTTTGGCAGCAATTGGCTTTTTCTTTGCCACTAAGTATATCTTGAACGATCTCTTTATCTTCTACGCTTCATTGGTTGGTTTGGGAGTAACATTGCTCATTAATGTTATTACTGAGTACTACACTTCTACAGAATTCAGCCCTGTAAAATCAGTTGCTCATGCAAGTGAGACTGGTGCTGCAACAAATATTATTGCAGGACTTGCAGTTGGATTACGTTCAACGTTCTGGCCTGTATTGCTTATCATTGCTGCGATCGTAGGTTCTTACCTACTTGGCGAAAATTCTTCACTTCATAATGGTGTATATGGAATTGCTGTTGCTGCAATCGCAATGCTTTCTACGACAGGTATGGTGATCGCTGTTGATTCATACGGTCCGATTACTGACAATGCTGGTGGTATCGCAGAGATGGCTGGATTACCAAAAGAAGTTCGTGAACACACTGATGCTCTCGATGCAGTGGGAAATACGACAAAGGCAGTTACAAAAGGATACGCTATTGCTTCTGCCGCACTCGCTGCGCTCGTGCTCTTCCAGGCATTTACTGAAGAAGTTGCACACAGCGGTGCTCCTGTTTCATTTGATTTGAATAACTACTTGGTAATCGTTGGTTTGTTTATTGGTGGTCTTCTTCCTTTTATCTTCTCTGCATTCGCTATGGAAGCGGTGGGAAGAGCTGCTCAAAAAGTAGTTCAGGAGGTACGCCGTCAGTTCCGTGAACTTCCCGGTATCATGACGGGAAAAGATATGCCCGAGTACGGTAAGTGTGTTGATATCGTAACTAAGGCTGCATTACGTGAGATGATTGTTCCCGGCATCATTGCCATTACTGCTCCGGTTATCGTCGGATTTGTATTTGGTCCTGCCGCATTAGGAGGAACGCTCGTGGGAGTTATCGTTTCAGGTTTGCTCTTGGCCCTACAGATGTGTACGGGTGGAGCTGCATGGGACAATGCTAAGAAGTATATCGAAGCAGGTCTTGGCGACCTCGGTGGTAAGGGCTCTGATGCTCATAAGGCTGCAGTTGTGGGTGATACTGTTGGTGATCCATTCAAAGACACTGCTGGTCCTGCACTCAATGCGTTGATCAAAGTTATCAACACGATTGCATTGATTATTGCTCCAATGATTGCCACGACGCACTTGTTCTAATATAATCAAATATCAACTCGGTGTTGCGCGAGTCTGCTCATACAATGGGCGGCTCGCGTGACATCATAGAAATACAATCAAATGATGCAAACCCTGCCTACAACTTTAGATGCAATTGAAGCGACCTTCCTACGCACAGAAGGCCAATATGCCGTCGTCCAGCACGATGTTTTTGGTGCATTTTATTTGCCCGCTCCCCTTTTGCCAGCAGGATTAAAAGAGAATGAGAAACTGTTATTAAAGGTAACAACTAAGCAAAAGGAGGAACAGCAGCGCGTAGAGGGGATGCGCAGTTTGCTTGAGCAGATGATCAACTAGTAGAAACAAGCGGCAACAAAAAAGAGCCCCGATTTACTTGGGACTCTCTTTTTAAATGTTGTAGTAGTAAGCCTATTTCTTTGCGGGAGCGGCTGCAGGAGCTGCACCAGCTGCGGGAGTTCCTGCTGCACCGGCTGCAGTAGCTGCTGCACCTGCCTCTGGAGTAGCTGCTGCTGTTGTTGGCGTTGTTTCTTTCTCAACACGTACTGGTGACACGGTAACTACCGTGTCTGACATTCCATCAAGAATCTTAATTCCCTGAGATACTTTTATGTCACTTACGTGAATAGAAGTGTGGAAGTCTTCAATGACCGTTACATCAACTTCAATAGTATGTAGAAGATCTTTTGGTAAACACTTAATCTTAAGTTCGTGTTTCTTTACGTCCATAATACCACCCAGGTTCTTAACTGCAGGAGGTACACCAACGAAATTAAGTTTCACGTTCGCCGTTACTTCACGCGTCATATCAACCTGCATAAGATCAACATGCGAAATGCGATCCGTTACGGGGTCGAACTGAAGTGCGTAAATCAATACAGGATAATTCTTTCCATCTACATTCAACTCAACAATCGTGTTCTCACCTGCCTTATCAAAAATCTTTTTAAAAGCTTGATAATCAAATGATACCGTCATTTGAGGAGAAACCGTGCCATAACAAATAGCCGGAATTTTATTCTTTGAGCGAAGGCTTTTGGCTTTCTCTCCAGACGTACGAGCTTGTGCATCAATTACAAACGTATTCATAGCGAAGGAATACTAATGGAGGCCTGTTAAATTGTCAAAAAGAAAAAGCGTTACCTCCCCTGCGCGTATGCTAAGCCAAATGTGAGAACGAAAATTAAAATAGCGACAGCAAAGACGCTCCCAAAGACAATAAAAAGATGATGAAGTGGAATGTGATGTTTATTTTTATTCATTTACAGATAAATTATACTATAAAAAGCATCTTTCGTCTATAAATTTAGCCAGTGACATCTTTACCCTCTACCCCATACCCTATACCCTGATTTTACTATGGGAATGTTCGACAAAGCTAAAAATCTGTACCAACTTCAAAAGCAGGCAAAACAAATCAAGAATGAATTGAAAAGTATTCATATTGAGGCAGAATCCGATGGTGTCACGGTTGTCATGAGTGGCGAACAAGAGTGTGTCGAGATGAGCATTTCTGAAAGCGCTTGGCAGGAGTTTAAAAACTCAGAATTCGGCGCTAAAAAGTTAAGCCAGAGTACGATGAAGGCTTTTAATAAGGCAACGAAAAAGGCGCAGGAAATAGGATCCGCAAAAATGAAAGGCGTATGGGATCAAATGGGCGGAGCTGGAGCCTAGTTGGCAATACGTTTAATTACTTCAAAGGTAGTGACGGGAGTTTTTTGGCCGTCTGCTGAAACGCCGTAAACGCGATAACTATTCGTGCCATCGTTGAAATTTCCATACTCTTTTTTTGCGCCATAGCTCCACACACCACTATCAGGAACATACCGAGTAAGCGTGAAATCATTTACGACAACGCGCGCAATTCCTTTCCCAATCGTGCCACGGATTTCCACTGTATCGCCGATAACTTCATTTGAGCTGGTGCCGTTAAATGTAGTTACTTGTGGAGCAGTGAGATCAGGCGGTGTAGCGGGAACATCGAGGTTTATCGTGAGTTTTGTAGCGGTGCTGCGCGTGCCGTTTTTATCAATGGCAACAAACAAAAATACATTTTCACCGGGTGTTAAATTACCGAGCTCACGAGATGCAACATATGACCACTTTGTCTGGCCAGCAGTATATTTTTTCAATACATACGGCTCTGGTTTACTAGCGCGGTAGGTAGTTACCTCTACTTTATTTGTCGACGAGCTTACCGTTCCCTCAATATTCACCGTTCCTGTCTTAGTCGTAAAATTTGCGGAAGAAGGGGTCGTAATAACGGGAGAGGTGAGAGCCTCAATTAGTTCTGGCTCGACGGTCGTAACAACAGGTGTAGAAGATGCGGTAACAGTAGAAGGTTCTGAAGGAATTTCGGTGGGAGTTTCTGGAGTTTGGCCTTGAAGCTGCACGGCATCTTGAACACTTAAATTTTGAATATTTGAATCATCTTGGAGGCGATTCCATTTGTACCACTCGCTATCGCGGAATGAGTCAGCAATAAGCCCTAAAAAGCGAATCGGCGTATTGTTTTGAAGAGCTAAAATATCATCTTTGCCCAAGCTAACCTCTTGGCCGAAATCAACATCCAGCGTCTCTGCGATACGTGTCGTGTCGCCATCGGGAATACGTACGGTCACCTGAACTTTTCCATCTAATACACGCACTGACTCACGAGGGGCTTGAGTTACAGCAAAAATAGTACCCAAGGAAGTTATCTCAAGATGTTCCGTCGTAACGCTAAATTGCGCATGAACGGTGTCGTTTGAGCTACGCTTGAGCCAGATATCGCCGCCGCGCAAATGGAAACCCGCCTCATCCTGACCATCGCGCGTCTTGAGTGCGGTGAGTTCTACCTCTGTTTCAGAGCTCATACGAACCACACTGCCATTCAAAAGCGTCATCGTAACGCGTGAACCAGGAGCCGTACGAATCGCATCACCTTCATGCAAAATAGTTCCCGTAACTGCTTCCGTCCACTGATCTACTTCCCAAATTTTCATCTCTGCACGACCGCTGAGCACCTCAACTGCCGCTTTATTCTCGAGCGATTTCGCCTGTTTATCACGGAAATAACTAATGATTTGAAAAATCAAAACACCAATAATAACCAATATTATGAGCGACACAAAAGGCAAAAAATATGAGCCGCTCTGGCGTTTCTGTTTACGATAATACACATTGCCATTCATACTTGATCACAAGTATATACAAAGCTCAGGTAGATGCAATTTTTTCTGCAATTGATCGACCTGCCAAAGCACCCGTTGCCCAAGCCGCCTGCAAATTAAATCCACCAGTGTATCCATCTATATTGAGTATCTCTCCGGCAAAATATAAACCCGGGCAAAGCTTAGAGGCCATTGTTTTGCTGTCTACTTCTGAAGTTTCTACTCCGCCCGCAGTCACAAACTCCTCACCGGCGCTATAGCCAATTACATCGACCGTGCAGTGTTTCAAAAACTGCACTACCGCCTGCAGCGTTTGCTTGGAAACCTGTGCACTGTCGCGTTGTCCATCTGCATGTGACTGCGTAATAACCACCTCGACCATAGACTTGGGCAAAAGCATATCAATAATATTGGCGAAGTTTTTTCGTGGATGAG
>JAGOUV010000017.1 GCA_018061065.1 Candidatus Altimarinota bacterium
CCTTTGATCGCACGTGCGCCTTTGATGATCCAGCGGAAGGCGAGTGAGAGCTGGCGGTTGACCTTAACCTCGACGGGAATCTGATATACAGCACCACCAATACGTTTAGGTTTAACCTCCATAGTTGGCTTAACAGTGTCGATTGCCTTTTCAAAAATGCGCTCAGGATTTTGTCCCTCGCTGGTTTTTGTGATCTCAATGAACGCATCTTTTAGAATACGGCGTGCAATTGATTTCTTGCCTTGCTGCATCATCGTGTTAATGAATTTTTCTTGGAGAGGAGTTGAGCCCTCGGGAATGTACGTGTTCTTTTTCATAGTAATTTATAGATTATTTAGCGGCGCCAGCTTTAGGTCTCTTTGCACCATACTGTGAGCGACCTTTTCTGCGTGCAGCGATACCCTGAGTATCAAGTACGCCACGAACGATATGGTAGCGGACACCTGGTAGATCCTTTACACGACCACCACGGATCATAACGACCGAGTGTTCTTGTAAGTTGTGACCCTCACCAGGGATGTAGGCGATCACCTCGAATCCATTAGTGAGACGGACCTTTGCAACCTTACGTAAAGCAGAGTTAGGTTTCTTAGGCGTCATAGTATAAACCTTGAGACAGACACCGCGTTTGAACGGTGAGGGGAGGTCAAATACTTTTCGCTTAAGTGAGTTTGAGCCGAACTGCAGCACGGGCGCTTTTGAGCGCGACTGCTGACTTTTGCGCGGCTTGCGAATGAGTTGGTTAACGGTAGGCATAACGGGTAGTGGCTAAAGGTTAGTAGTTAGCAGTTAGAGTTAGAGGTTAATAGTCGTGGGAAGCAGCCATGCATCCTCACTGTTCTACTTAGTTCTAATCAACGCTTCAGGATGTTGTTTCTTATAAGTATCGCCGGCAGGGATCAACTTACCGATAATAACGTTTTCTTTCAAGCCCTGAAGATTATCGATACGTCGTGTAGTTGCAGCTTCTACCAAGACACGGATGGTTTCCTGGAAACTTGCAGCAGACAACCAGCTGTCGGTATAGAGAGCTACACGGGTAAGACCCAAGAGGAGACGTTCACATTGTACTAAGCGCTTTTTCTGTTGGATAAGCTTGCGGTTTACGCTTTCTACAGAGATGAAGTTCACGATTTCACCAGGTAGGTATGTTGAGTCACCAGCATCCAAAACGCGTGCTTTGGACAACATCTGACGTGAAATTACCTCCACGTGCTTGTCGTTAATATTTTGACCTTGTGAGGCGTAAATAGATTGAACCTCGTTTACGATATAGCGGAGAACTCCCTGGAGATTTGTAAGATGTAAGAGCTCACGAAGGTTCAAGTGACCTGAAGTCATTGGCTGACCGCGCTTTACCTTGCCGCCTTGAGTGACTTTCAATGTCTTACCAAAAGGAAGCTTGTAGAGACGTTCTACGGTGCCGTGCGTAAGAAGAACGATCTTGTTATCATGAATCTCAAGAACTTTTCCATCCTCATCAGCGCGTACCACACTCTTATACTGAGTTGATTTTGCGATAATCTGTTTTGCCTTTACGCTCTCGCCCTCCTTTACCACGACCTCGTCAGTCGATTCGATAAAGTATGAGTTCTCAACAGGACCGTCTGAAGTTACCTTAAGCTCAGTGAGTAGACCCTTGCGGATGACCTCAACTGTTCCATTAATCTCAGAAAGTACTGAAGGAGATTTTGGAGCGCGAGCCTCAAATAATTCCTCAACACGAGTCAAACCTTGAGTAATATCAGAACCTTCAGCCACACCTCCCATGTGGAAGGTACGCATCGTCAGCTGAGTTCCTGGTTCACCGATAGACTGAGCGGCGATAATACCAATTGCCGTTCCCACATCCACCAAGCGGTTTGTTCCCAAGTCACGACCGTAACAGTGTACACACACACCATTTTCTGTGCGGCAAGCAACGATTGAGCGAATCTCAACTTCTTCGATGCCGTGCTGTTTCAATACTTCAATTTCTGCTTTTCCAAGTTCAGTTTCTTTTTTGAAGATAACTTCTCCCGTATTCTTATCAATAATTGGCTGAGAAGTGACGCGTCCCAAAATACGTTTCTCAAAGCGTTCACCACCGAAGAGGTGAGCATCGCTCTGACGGATCATTGCGCCCTCGTCAGTGCCACAGTCAATTTCTTTTACGATAACGTCTTGTACAGCATCAACCAAACGACGAGTTAAGTAACCAGCTTCAGCTGTCTTAAGAGCAGTATCTGATTTACCTTTACGTCCTCCGTGCGTAGCGATGAAGTACTCCAAGATCGTAAATCCTTCTTTCAAGTTCGACTTAATAGGCAACTCGATAGTTTTACCAGCTGGGTTAGCTACGAGACCTTTCATTCCACAGAGCTGAGTTACCTGACCCCAGTTTCCACGAGCTCCTGAGCTCACCATGTAGTGAAGATCATTTTCTTCTTCGATCACACGGATCGTTGCCTCAGTAACGAGTGATTTAGCGTTCGTCCATACTTGAATAGTGTGGTGGTAGCGTTCGTCATCTGTTACCAAACCACGCCAGTACAAGTCATTAATTTTCTTGATAACATCAGATGCTTCGTCGATAATTTTCTCTTTTTCTGGAGGAACCACCATGTCGTTTGCGGCGATAGTAAGACCAGAACGTGTAGCGTACTCAAAGCCAAGTTCCTTAATGTCGTCACTCATGCGGCAGGTTTCTGCCTCACCACATACTTCGTATACCAAGGTTACCAAAGCTGAGAGTTCTTTCTTATCGAAGGCTTTGTTCATGTAACCAATAGAGCGCGTTGGAATACGATTATTGAAAATCATACGGCCAATCGTCGTCTCTATAAGTTCAACTTTTCCCTCAAGCGTTTCTACACGAGCTTTCACTGGAGCCTGAAGATGCACATATCCCAATTGGTAAGCGGACATGGCTTCTTTAAGATTTCCGAATGACATACCTGCACCCTTTGCCGTTGGAGACATCTTAGTGAGGTAGTAGTTACCCAAAATCATATCCTGGTTAGGAGAGATGATAGGTTCACCAGCTGATGGTTTCAACAAGTTGCGGTTTGATGCAATGAGCTCACGTGCTTCGCGCTGCGCCTGTGCAGAAAGGGGAACGTGTACAGCCATTTGGTCACCATCGAAGTCTGCATTGAAGGCAGCACATACGAGCGGATGAACTTGAATAGCTTTACCTTCCACGAGGATTGGCTGGAATGCCTGAATACCCAAGCGGTGAAGGGTAGGTGCACGGTTCAAAAGTACGTAACGATTCTTTGTTACTTCTTCCAAAATATCCCATACTTCTTTTCTATTTCCCGTAATCAATTTTTCAGCGTTCTTGATGTTGTGAGCGTAACCATCGCGGATAAGTGCGCCGATCACAAAAGGACGGAACAACTCAAGCGCCATAGTTTTAGGCAAACCACACTGATGTAATTTCAAGCGAGGACCAACCACGATAACTGAACGTCCAGAGTAGTCCACACGTTTACCAAGCAAGTTCTGACGGAAGCGACCCTGCTTACCTTTCAACATATCTGAAAGTGAGCGGAGCTTGCGCTTGTCACCTGTGTTAAAGACCGTGCGACCTGAGCGCGCGCTGTTGTTGAGCAATGTATCGATAGCTTCCTGGAGCATGCGCTTTTCGTTGCGGCAGATAACTTCTGGAGCACCAATTGCCATGAGTTTTTTCAAACGGTTGTTGCGGTTGATAACGCGGCGGTACAAGTCATTCAAATCTGATGCGGCAAAACGACCACCATCCAACTGCACCATAGGGCGAAGATCTGGTGGGATCACGGGGAGCACCGTCATGATCATCCACTCAGGCTTGATTTCAGCTTTTAAGAATGAACCAGCAAGCTTGATACGCTTGATGATTTTCTTCTGTTTTTGACCTGAAGATTTTCTCAAATCTGCCTGAAGTTGCACGATCAATTTTTCCAAATCGAGTGCGTTGATAATGTCGCGGATTGCTTCTGCACCTGTGCCTGCCTTAAATACATGACCGAATTTCATAGAGCGATCACGGTACTCAAGTTCAGTTACTACTTGTCCGATATAGAGTGAGTCGAGATCGTCTTGTGCCTCTGTGTGCTGTTCAGTGAGCTCTTCGACGCGCTTTGCCATCTCGCTTTCCGTAGCTTCGCTGTCGCCATTTTTGCGGCGCTCATCGAATTCCTGCTGGATTTTCTTCTTATAATTTTTGAACTCTAACTGCAATTGAGCTGCTGCCTCTTCCTTAGTTTTTTCATCAACTTGCGTAATGATATACGCAGCAAAATACACAACTTGTTCGATCGTCTTAATCGGCAAATCCAACAACAAACCAATACGGCTTGGAGTAGAGCGGAGGAACCAAATATGCGTAACTGGTACGGCTAATTTGATATGACCCATGCGCTCACGGCGGACTGATGAACGTGTGACTTCCACGCCACATTTTTCACAAACCACACCCTTATAACGAATGCGCTTATATTTTCCACAGTAACATTCCCAGTTTTTTGTAGGACCAAAAATGCGTTCGCAGAAAAGTCCATCGCGCTCTGGTTTTTGTGTGCGGTAATTAATGGTCTCCGGCTTTTTTACCTCGCCGTGTGACCACGCCAAGATCTCTTCTGGAGAAGCAACACCAACCGATATCGCATCAAAGTTATTGATGTTCGGCTCATTGGTTTGCACCGCCTGAGAGGGGTCAGCATTGGACTGTGTTGTGGAAGGTTGTGACATAGTAATGCAGTTAAGTGCGATTAAAGTGTATTGGGATTTTCGATTTGAATTGAGGGAATCATTTCATCATCCATGATGTCAGATGAGTTGCGCGTAGGAGCCGCAGAAACCGTATCTATGGTAACGCGATCACGTCGCTCGAGAACCACGATGTCTTCTGCGATAACTTCCGTTTTGAAGCGCTTGAGTCCCGAGTTGTCGTCCCAACTTCGAGTCTTTAGAAAGCCTTGAACGTGGACGAGCATGCCCTTGCGAAGCATGTTAGCCATCAATTCTGCGAGGCGACCCCAGCAGGTGATTTCATGGAACTCTGCATTCTTCATCTTGCGATTGTCGTTGGTCATCCACTCACGATTGGTTGCGAGGCCAAAGGTGCAGATGCTATCGCCGGAGAGCGTTTTTTTAGATTCTGGATCGCGGGTGATGTTTCCAATCAGTATTACCGTATTTACGTGACGCATTTAGGTAGAAGGGTAGAGGTTATAGTTCTTTATCAACTTCAGCTTGTGCTGCTTTTTCTGCCTCTTCGTCAGCTGCTATTTCTTCTTCAGTCTCGAATCCGTCGAGTGACTCGCCTTCAAGTGAGACAGGCATGTCGTGATCGATCTTATTATGAATTTCTTTATCGAATGGGCTGTCCTGGCTTGCAGCTTCTTCTGCGGCAATATACTCATCTTCACCCAATCCATTGTCGTACTTCAATTTCAAAAGGTTTACCGATAATCCCAAACTCTGAAGTTCTTTTACCAACACATCGAAGCTGGCTGGAGTGCGTGGTTTGCGGATTGATTCGCCCTTAACGATTGCCTCGTAAGCCTTTGCACGTCCGTAGACGTCATCAGACTTAATCGTAAGCATTTCCTGAAGTGTATGAGCGGCACCGTATGCCTCAAGTGCCCACACCTCCATTTCACCAAAGCGCTGTCCACCGTGTTGTGCTTTACCACCGAGAGGCTGCTGTGTGACCAAAGAGTAAGGTCCGACAGAACGAGCGTGGATCTTGTCTTCAATCAAGTGAGACAGCTTCATGATGTAGGCGATACCTACCGTTGTTTCGCGATCAAATGCCTCACCAGTCTGTCCATCAAAGAGTTGAATCTTTCCATCTTTTGGAAGTCCGGCTGCTTTTAGTTGTTCGTTAATCTGGTCTGTCGTAACACCGTTCAAAGCAGGGGATGCAACGGTAAAGCCCATTGTACGTGCGGCCCAACCCAAGTGCGTCTCAAGAATTTGTCCGATGTTCATACGGCTGGCCACACCGAGTGGATTCAAAATCATGTCGATCGGTGTACCGTCGGGCAAGTACGGCATGTCTTCCTCGGCTACGATGAGCGAGATAATACCCTTGTTACCGTGACGTCCAGCGACCTTATCACCCACTGAGATCTTTCTCATCTGAGCGACACTCACGCGGATCTGTTTGTTAACACCAGTTGCTAACTCATCACCATCTTTTCTTGTAAAGATAACCACGTCTACCACTTTACCGCTTGAGCCACCTGGCATACGGAGTGACGTGTCTTTTACGTCGCGGGCTTTGTCACCGAAAATTGCACGGAGCAAGCGCTCTTCTGCAGTTAATTCAGTTTCACCTTTTGGCGTAATCTTACCTACCAAAATATCTCCTTCTTCAACTTTTGCACCAATACGAATGATTCCTTCTTCGTCCAAATCTTTTAGACGATTTTCACCAACGTTTGGAATATCACGGGTAATAATTTCTGGTCCTAGTTTTGTGTCGCGTACGTCGATGGTGTAGTGCTCGATATGTACCGAGTCAAACTTACCAACACGTACCAAACGCTCTGAAATAATAACCGCATCTTCAAAGTTATAACCATGCCATGGCATATAGGCCACCAAGATGTTTGAACCAAGTGCCAACTCACCATTTTCTACTGATGAACCATCGGCAAGCACGTCACCTTTACGGACTTTTTGTCCTTTAATAGCACGTACACGGTAGTGAATACACGTTGCTTGGTTAGAGCGAGTGTAGTTTGGAATTCTGTATGTCTTCTTGCGACCGCTTTCGTAGATAACTGAAACTTCTTTTGCATCTACGTATGAAACGGTTCCGGTCTCTTCCGCCATAATAACCTGACCTGAAGATTTTGCTGATACCTCTTCCATACCAGTTCCCACAACGGGAGCCTCTGGGGAAACAAGTGATACTGCCTGGCGTTGCATGTTTGAACCCATGGAAGCGCGGGTGTTGTCATCATGTTCCAAGAAAGGAATCAATGCAGTCGTCTCAGAAATAATCTGTTTTGGTGAGACATCCATGTTCGTGATGTCGTTGATGTGAGCCAATTGTGGTTCTCCATTTTTACGTGAAGCAACACGTGACTGTACAAACTCACCCATCTCGTTTACCTCAGAGTTTGCCTGAGCAATAACCAAATCACGCTCCGCTTCTGCATCATAGTATGCAACTTTTGAGGTGATATATGGACGAACAGGAATATTTGTCTTGTCCTTAGCCTTAGCTAATTCTTTTGCAACTGACTCAGTAATAACTGTGCCTGCTTTTGCAATAACTTTTTTATCTACAAGAATGTCTTCATTCAATGTGCGGCCGATCAAATCTTTGCTGCCGTTTTTCACTTCATGTCCTACTTCTCTAAAAGGAGTCTCAATAAATCCGTACGCATTTACTTTTGCATATGCTGCCAAATGAACTACCAAACCGATGTTTGGTCCTTCTGGAGTAGCAATAGGACAGATACGGCCATAGTGAGAAGGATGCACGTCACGAACATCAAACGATGCACGTTCACGTGAAAGACCACCGGGACCCATGGCAGAAAGACGGCGTTTGTGAGCCAATTCTGCGAGTGGATTGGTCTGATCCATGAACTGCGACAACTGTGAACTTGCGTAGAATTCTCGGAGTGCTGCAGTGATTGGACGAGAGTTAATGAGCTGAGTCGGCGTTACCGTCTCAATATCCATAACTGTCATACGATCTTTCACGATACGTTCAGTGCGGAGTAAACCAACACGGAATTTATTCTGAACCAATTCACCTACACCACGGATACGGCGATTTGAGAGATGATCGATATCATCTGGAGTCATTTCACCATTATTCAAACGAACCAAATACTTGATAATGCCCACCAAGTCGCTGACCTGGAAGGTGTGATTTTCTTTTACATTAGGCGTGTCGAGCTTGAAGCGGCGGTTTAACTTATAACGTGCCACTGCGCCCATGTCATACTTCTTGTAGTCGAAGAACATTGAGCGGATAAGTGACTTTGCATTTTCTGGCGTAGCCAAATCACCCGGACGAATCTTCTTATAAATTTGCTGATATGCCTCATCAACTGTCTTTGCAGGATCCTTGCTAAGCGTGAGCAAGATTGAGTCGAGCTCTGGATTTACGTTTACATCATTGAACAAATCCAAAATTTCTTTGTCTGTATCAAATCCAAAAACGCGAAGCAAACTCGTAATTGGAATCTTGCGCTTGCGGTCGATTTTTACCGTGATAATACCTTTCTTATCTGTCTCAATTTCCAACCAAGCACCACGTTTAGGAATGATCTTTGCGTTGTGGAACTGAGGAATGAGGTTATTTCGTGAGAAGAATACACCTGGTGAACGGACGATCTGACTCACTACCACACGTTCGATACCATTGATAATAAATGTTCCACGGTCAGTCATGAGCGGCACTGAACCTAGGAATACGTCTTGTTCTTTAATTTCACCACTCTCCTTATTAATAAGCTGAACGTGAACTTTCAAAGGAGATTCGTAGGTGAGGTTCTTGTTTTTGCAAATTTCAGGCTCGTTTTTTGGCTCACCCAAAGTGTGCTCCAAGAAATGAAGCTCGAGTTTTTTACCTGAGAAATCCACGATCGGAGAAATTTCATCCAAAAGATCACGGACACCATCAGTCAAAAACCATTGGTATGAGTTGATCTGCGTTTCGATCAAATTCGGCAACTGGCAGACCTCCTTTTCTGTATTCAAAAATTTACGCTTTGCACCATTGAGTACCAATACTTGCTTGGTCGTATCAGGAAGATACGTCTCGATAAAACCGCGCTTAACGGGCGCTGGTCGGATCGCCTTGAGGTTAACTACTTTCTTAACGATAACGGGAAGCTCTGGTTCCTTGTCTTTCGCAGAATTAACCGCTACAGGAGCAGGTTTTACTGGTGCTGAAACCTTTTTCTCTACGACTACCACCTTTTTAGAAGGGGCAGCTTTAACACTCTTCTCGGGCTTTGCCTTAGGGGCTACTTTCTTTTTCGCCACTGCTGGCTTACTTACCGTCGAAGTTTTTTGAGGAGACTTTTTCTTTGCCATAATGAAATGTGTAATAAAAGCGTGAAGAAATACCTCTTGCACCACTTTCACAACACAATCAGATGAAGGCGCAGAGTCATTCTATTCATAAAACGGCTAAGCGCAACTAAAATGCCCAAATTCGCACCTAATAGGGTAAAAATCACTTGACCCAGGCTAATTTTATTATAAAGTAGCGGTTTTTGGATCTAAATTGAGCAATTTTCGAATCGGCAGAGCGCAGCATATAAGGCAGAACGCGATTCCTACTACAAATAGAATTGGATACAAGGGGGCAGTAGGAAGAAGTATATTTTCAATGGGAAAAGAGACAAGTTGCAATGAGTTTTTTAGAATTGAGCGGATCGTCCAGATAACGCTTGAGCCTATGAGTAAGCCAAGAACACTCCCCAGTGTGGCCAAAAATATGAGTTGTCTGACGATGATAGATCCCAGTTGTGTGCGTGAGGCACCCAGACAGCGATAGATGCCGTATTCCTTCCAGCGTTTGATGAAAAGGGTCCACACATTTGAGGCGATAAGAAGTCCGCACAGCAGCGCGATAATAATAGTTAGTGAGAAGAGGGTGATGTCGAGAGAGGTGAGTGAGGGGCCGGTCTGTGCATCTGAGCGGGGAGTGAGAACCTTTAGTTTCATATCGGCGAGCGCCAGCGCGACTGATTCCATCTCATCGGGAGATTCGAGCACGAGACGCAGCTTGCTATACTGCGGAGAGGTGATGCCCTCTTTTTTATTTAATGCAAAGACGTAGTCGATGGGAACCGTGATGCCGAGTAGCTCCGCGTTGTTCTCAAAGGCGATGATCTGTCCCTGCACGGGCGCTGGTTTTTCTGTGCCCGCGGTGGCGAGCAGTGAAGAAAATCCAGGAAGAATAGAAATAGGCGTACCCGTTAACATGCCTTCGCTAAGCCCTGGAAGGTCGCCGCTGGTGGCGAGTGAGAGGTTGTAAAAGTCGAGAAGTTTTTTAGAAGCTACTACCGGCACGTCCCGCGGCTGGCTGTACTGCTCCACCGGTACGCCCCAATTTTTATATGTAGCGCCACTGTTATTTACCATTCCCTCATCCGCACCAAAAATAAGCGTATCGGTTTGGAATGTCTGTCCTAAAATATTCAATTCTAAACTTGCTAGCCCACGGTACAAAAGTTGACGATGAATCATCGCCACGCCCGGAATTTGTTCGATCTCACCAATGGTCGCATCAGTAATTGGAACGCCCGCAGTGTCTTTTACCAACTTCAAAAATCCGCCGCCCTGTGGATAGACGGTAATGCTCTTGAGATCCGTCTGGTTCGCACCCTGAAAAACTGTTTGTTGCACGCCATTGCGAAGCGAAAACAACACCAGCGCCGCAGCCACTGAGGCCATCACGCCAATTACGATCAATATTTTTTCAAAAGAAATTTTTTGCCTCACTCAGGCATCTTACCACCTGCTTCTGGGTCCGTCTGCTCATCTTTCTTAGACCTAGCGCGCATTACTTCACCAAGTACTCGTAAAAATCCGCTCTTATCGATATTGTGTGGAATTCTCGTTAGGTGCGTCCAGCAAGGTAGATCACCTACTGGGTTTTCTGTAAGTAATAAAACTGGCGTACTATTTTTCAGGGCTGCACTAATTACCGGTTCGCAACTATCCTCCTTAACAATTGGAGATAGAGCGCTCCAGCGTATAATTCTTTGATTCTCCGCTGAGTCAGGATTTTCATCCTCCAAAAAGCGTGCCTCAGCCGCGGCATCGAGCCGTTGGGCTATACCTTCCCACACATCAAAAAGATCATCTAAGACAACCGCATCTATGTCTGGCTGATCAGTGAGTGCTGTAATAGCTTCTGCAACAGTCCTAACGAGATTCACCACGAGTACGTTTGGACTCTCCTCTAGCAAAATATCTGGAGTCAGGGAGTCAGGGTGCGGTGTGACGTAGAGAAGTTTAAACATAGGTTATTCCTTAATTTCAGTATCGCTGCCTGCTGCTTCGGTAGCTGTTGATTGTGCAGCACGCAAACGCTCCAGCAGCCAAGCCTTTGTTTCAGAAATTCTAAACGGCTTATCCGTAAGGAAAATACCGTGTTTATCAGCGTAAGCTATTCGGTGATCAGGATGTTCACGATCTGCATCAGTTATGTAGGCGATACTACTCGCTGGTACGCCAATTTCGGCGCTCATTGCATGATTCATGACGTTCTGGCCATTACCAGTGTGATCCATGTTATGATCACAAAATAAGGCGATGAGTTTTCCAGCGCTTTCTTGAGTAAGTAGGGCAATTGCACTAGCTGCATTGTCAGCTTCAACGACTCTAAAATCAGGAGTATCTGGCTCACGTGCTACGGAACCGATCACCGTTCTCTTGAGGGTACTTCGAACAAGAGCTTCGTCATCTACCACAAGTACAAATTTTTCTGCGGATTCATTTAATGGCATAACAGTGGGTGATTATTGGGTGCTGATATCACTACCTGCATTTTCTGTTGGACTAGTTTGTGATGCGCGTAACGTATTTCTTAGCCATGTTCTCACTAGTTCCGTAGCATCAGGTACGGTCTTACCCATCAAAGTAACTCTGGCTTCTGCGGCAAATGCTTTTATATCAGGGTCTTCGTTATTAGTCGTATACATTAATATTCTGGTTGGAGGCACTCCCTGTTCAATCGCATGTTGAATAACTGCGGGGCCGTTTTTACCAGGCATCAGGTTGTCGCAAATCATCGCTAAAATATTTCGTGCATTCTCACGTGTTACTGCCGCAATACCCTGGATGCCATCTTCCGCCATCACCAATTTCGCATCAGGCATGTCAGCCTCACTTTCAACACGGCCAACAACGCCTTTTTCAAGAATTTTTCTGATAAATGGTTCGTCTTCGACGACTAAGATGATATTTTCAGCTGTAGAATCAAGAGCCATAAGTAATGGTGAGTTAGCTTAAACGGCCTTTATTCTATAACAACCGCCTATTTTGTCAATAGCTTGCCGCCCTTGATGGTGATTTGTTGATCCGCGACTTTTGCAATTTCCAGATCGTGAGTCGCAATAATAAAGGTGTTTTTGTGGTGTTTGTGGAGTTTTTTGAAGAGTGCAATCACTTCAGCACCGGTTTGTTCGTCCAGGTTGCCCGTTGGTTCATCGGCCAGAACTACCTCCGGTTCCATATAAAGTGCTCGCGCAATGGCGACTCGCTGCATCTGGCCACCCGAGAGCTCCGCCGGCAGGCGATGACGATAGGGGAGCATGCCCACCTCTTCCATAAGTTGTACCGGTACGTCAGTACGCTGTGGCGAGCTGAATTTTCCCGGCAGCATAATATTTTCCTCTACGGTTAGCTGGGGTAAGAGCAGGAAATCCTGAAAGACAAAGCCAATATGGGTGTTTCTAAAGGCACTAAGTTGTGTATCGCTCCATCGGTACACGTCTTGATCGTTGAATAATACGTGTCCATGAGAAGGCGCCAGCAGCCCACCGAGCATGGCGAGCAGTGTCGATTTTCCCGATCCGGATGAGCCTCGTAGCGCCACAAAATTCCCCTGATTAATCGTGAGCGAAATATCCTGCAGGGCGTGCACGCTGCCACGTAGGTTTTTGTATACTTTTGATACGGCCTTGAGCTCAATCACCTTTGTATCATACCAGACATTGACAAAAGTATGAAAAGTTATACTATTTGCCAAGTGAGCGAAATAGAGAACCATTATCGAGCGGAGCGTGTGGTGGACCATATGCCACCTTTAACTGCTGAACAGGCCGCGCACTTTATTCACCAATTACAGCAACGTTTTGGGGGAAATATTAGTGCTGTCACCGACCCATCTGAGCATAGTACGTGGGGTAACGGAACGATTGTAGATACGGGCACTATTGATGATTTGATTGATCCAACAAATAGAAGTTTTTCTACTTCTGAAGTAAACCGCGCTTTGATGGCAGAGGGGATACTTGAACCTACGCAGTGGTGTCGTAAAATAGGTGCAAGTGGAGCGATATTTCCTGATCATAGAGGAGGAGAAGTGATCGAAGATCAAACTTTCATGGGTCGGGCAGTGATGTCTTCGGCGCGCGTCGCATCTATTAACCGTACGGGAAGAGATAGTGGACGAATTACAGTCGAAGATTTAGGTACAAACGAACGAGCAATACTTGAAAATGCAGTGGTATTTAGACAAACGGGCTCAAGAGAAAATCCGGGATTGCATATTAGGGGAATAGTTGAAAATCCAGGCGATGTTATTACGGCCGTCGCGGGAGCTGCACGAGAAATTGGTGTTTCTCATTACAGCTTGCGTTGCGAGGTCATGGGAGAGTTGAGTGCGGGAGTTTCGGTGTTGCGTCATGCACCATCAAAGGTGTTAACATCGATCGATGACCTAGCGAAAATTTTGGAACGACAAACGTGGGGAGGACATGGACATTTTTCATTTGGCGGCTCGCGCACTGATGCGACTGCAACACGTCAAAGTGATCGCTGGGGAAAAATAGCGGGAAGTTCATTGTATGCACCCGATGGTCATTACCATGGAGAGGGCACGGTGCGAATCCAGGGAGAAGTTGATGATTTGTACAAATTGCCTATCGGTGGACATATAGTTTCTCTTTCTGCACAACCAAACTCACGTCTCGAACTTATTTTTGAGCCGGCAAAGGTCGTGCAGATTCACCATTAATTTATGAGAAGTAATTCAGAAAAATTACCAGATACACCAGAACAAACGCGCGTCGTATCTTCTGCGCCATCAAGGGCACTTATCGCTGCGCTATGTGCTGGTTTAGGCCTTGCAGCATGTAAAACGGCAGAGCCAACGACCGCTTCTAAACCAGCGGCAGTTGTTTCTTCGTCAGCAGCATCGGCGGCAGCACCGAAACCGTCTGCACCCACTTCCGAAAATCCACTTTTTAAGCCCTCAGCCAGATTGCCAAACCTCGATCGTAAAGAACTGCCCCATAAATTAGAGGCATTGCTTGGGTCACTTGCGCAGGTGCGTCTGGTGAGTGATCACTATGATCCGTCACGCCCCAATTTATACATGATTCCTCAGATGCATTTTGATAGAGAATCACCAGATAGTGAAGGCGCTAAGATATATCCATTACAGAGCAAAATTGTATCTATCGGACATATACTGTATTCCCTGGGACTTAAGCGGCAGTTTTGTGAAGGGATTCCAAGGGGTAATGATATTCAGCACGATAAGGTAGATACAACATTTTCAGAAGATTCAGCCCGCTCTATGCCGGAATATAAAAAGACCGGTAAGGTGCGTCGTGCCTATATCGCCATTGAAGGCATCTATGGAAGTGAAATTTCAACAGTTGGTGCAGAGGGAGATTATCAAAAACAGATTGATGTGGACGTAGATTTTGGTAAAAAAGAGAAAAATGAATTTGCACAAGCACGGTTAGAAATATTAGAAGGTGTTGCTCAAGAACTGGGAATAGCAGTTCCAGGGGACAAAAACACGGATCCAACGTACTATACCCGCTTGAGTCACGAAATTGCGAAAAAAGTTATGCATTTTTCCCGTGAGACTCAAGCTCACTTACTTGATACGTATGTATTATCAAATGAAAAGTATCGCGCATTTTTGGAGTCAGCAGTTAATAGATTTTATAATCGCATACAGGAACGCGATGCCGAATATATTAAGACGATTGAACAAGATCCCTCGAAAGTCGACACATCGTTTATACTCGGAGTAGGCCATTTTGCCCACTTGGAGCCGCTCCTTAAGGCAGTTGGTTACAATGTATTTTTTGTCATTCCACAAGGAATAGATCAGGCTCAAATGAGCCCTTATTACTCGCACTACACCAAAGACGACTACTTCAAAAATATTGTGCAGAATGATTTATTTAATTTCGGAATGGGTCCAAAACCTAAGAATTATCTTCAGTAGTACTACATCTCAGAAGGCGCAGTGCTTGAGTTGCTCGTGACGGCTTTTACAAAAAAGTTTTCGTAGAATTTTTTGCACTCGGCCATGTGCGTGAGCATCTTTTCATCGTTGCCCGCATTGATAATTCGTGGCTGAATTTTAAATGAGATTGCGCCTTTGTATCCCTCTTGTTTGAGCTTTGTAAGGAAACTTTCAAGCGGCAAAATGCCTTCGTCTGGTAGGCAGTAAGGCTTACCCTGCTTCACATTTGAGAGATGTACGTGCACCAAAAAAGATTTAACTAAATGAAACGTGCGAATCAAATCATCGTGTTTCATAGCCACACGAGTTGTATCTAATGCAGCATGTTTAAATTTACGCATCTCACTAATATTGTTCATCGCTTGACCAGGAATAAGTCCCAGCAATGTTTCAGTCGTGCCATTTTCCAATGCAATTGAAATTTCCTCGCGCTGACGAATTTTTGGAACTTCGCTCGTGAGCCACTTGGAATATTTAAAGTTAAACATCTTGGGCGGCTGAATGACGATAATTCTTGTTCCAATTTTTTTAGCAATTTCTACCGCTTTCAAAATATCTTGTGCACCGGCGTTTTGATGAGTCTGCAGTGCTACGACAGGAACGTTATACTCATCGATAAGTGACTTAATATACGACGCATTCATCGTGTCGTACTGATTGGGTTCCAGTAAAAGATCCACGCCATCATAGCCGGCTTCCTTCACAAACTTAAAAATCCGATTTAAGCCGTAGCCGCGTAACGAGTCAGTTGAGAGAGTGATCATAGTTGTTTGTTTAATCTGAACTTCCTACTATTCTACCACTTTTTATCTCACATATCAAATTGCACCTAAGATTGATTGGCTATGATACAATGCAGGTAAAATTTATTTTTAATTTCACGTTTTATGATGCACGATAATAAAGGTATGGGAGGCTGTTGCCGTCCTTCAGTTTGCGGAGCTGCTATGGCATTAGTGCTTGGCGTACTCTTCTTACTTGGTACGCTCGACGTATTGCCTACAATGACATTCGGAACTTACTGGCCATTGTTCTTGATCGGATACGGACTCCACGGCGTATGTTGCAGCTGCTGGAAGAAGAAGGGAATGATGATGGGAGAGGGCAAAGATGGATGCTGCCAGAATAAATAGTGAAAACTAAAAAAGCCCGGGAGTGATCTCGGGCTTTTTATTTGTCCGGAAAAGATTAATTCCCAAACATATATTTTTTGAGAACCTCAGGAACGGCGATAGTGCCGTCTGCTTGCTGGTAATTTTCCATGATCGCGATGATCGTACGAGCCATAGCTGTCGCGGTTCCGTTCAAAGTGTGAACAAAGTGATTTCCTGTTTCATCTTTGTAGCGGACATTTGCGCGGCGAGCTTGATAGTCGGTGCAGTTTGATGCACTGGTGAGTTCGCGGAATTTATTTTGGGTAGGGATCCATGCTTCTACATCGTATTTTTTTGCTGCAGGTGCACCCAAGTCACCACCACAAATATTCAACACTTGGAAATGAAAACCCAAGTCACTCATAATTTCTTCTTCGATCGAGCGGATCATTTCATGCTCGGCCTCGGAATTGTCTGGATGGCAAAAACTAAACATCTCAATTTTATCGAATTGATGCACGCGCATGATGCCGGCGGTGTCTTTTCCGTAACTGCCTGCCTCGCGGCGGAAGCAGCTTGAGAAGCCAACAAACCGTAGTGGCAACTGCTCTGCGGGGATCACTTGATCGGCGTACATCATACAGAGCGGAACTTCTGCAGTTCCCACCAAATACAAATCATCGTCTTCAGGATTCACATGATAAATTTCACTGCGATCAGCGGGGAAAAATCCTGTTCCGAACATCGCATGTTCTTTTACTAAAACTGGTGGGATCACGGGCGTGAAGCCTTTTTTCACGAGCTTGTTCATCACAAAATGCACGAGTGCAAACTCAAGCATCACCGCCATATTTTTCAAATAATAAAAACGTGAGCCACTCATTTTTGTCGCCGCCTCCATCTCAATCATATTGTTCAATTTTGCCAGCTCCATGTGATCGCGCGGGGCGAAACTAAATTCAGGTTTTTTACCGACTGTTTTAATCGAGACATTTTCGCTGTCGTCTTTTCCTGCAGGTACGCTCTCCAGTGGCGGATTAGGAATCTGAAGCAAGAGCTGTTTAATTTCATCCTCTAACTTGGTGACCTTAGGCTCTATCTCACCGAGCTGTTCTTTTAGAAATTGCATCTCGGGCTTCATTTTTTCACGCTGTTCAGGGCTCAGACTCGGCATTTCTTTGCTTGCCTTGTTGCGCTTGGCCTGGAGTTCTTCCAGCTGCATACCCAGTGAACGTTTTTCTTTATCCAAACTGACCAAATTATCGATCATTACCGGATCGACGTGTTTTTTTCGCAGTGCGTTTTTTATCTCCTCGGGGGTCTCCCGTAATTTTTTAATATCAATCATACCGTCGCATATTACACCCTGGCCATCTGATGAGAAAGTGAACGTAGACACTTGCATTTATTGATTAATATGGTATAATAGTATATTACGACATCAAAATAAACCTTATGATTCACCCACACGGTCTCTCAAAAAGGGAGCTCAGTATCACCATCGTTGCCTCGGCACTGTTGCTTATGCTAGTAGCTTTTGGCTACGTGAAGGCAAAGGAACAGTCCACCTATTCCAGTGTTTTAATGGCGCAAAATAAAGAACAGACGAATAAAATTCAGTTTTATCATGCGCATGAGGAGCGTTATAAGCAGATGAAAGTCGCCTCTGATGCAACTGACGCTCACCAGCAAGAGACGATTAATGAATACAGCACCTGTATCGAAAAAATGCACGACGTCTTGGATCTCAATGAATTCTGGACGGTGAATAAAGAGTGCAGCGGCTATAGCTTTTTTCCTGTGAAAGAGGTGAGCAAGGTGGTTAAGAAGAAGTGACTTATAACTAAAAACGACCCACGCTTAGTGCATGGGTCGTTTAGATAGTTACTATTTTTTATCATCCACGACCTCTCCCTCGATCGGTCCGTCTTTTTTTGCGTCGCCCTCGGGAGCACCTTCAGCACCAGCTGCGGCATCCTCGGGTTTCTTTGCGTACATCTGCTCACCAATCTTTTGAAGTTCAGTTGAAAGCTCCTCAGTGGCTTTTTCCATTTCATCCACTTTTGCTTCCTTATTCTCCAAGATTTTCTTGAGCGCCTCGATCTTATCCATAACCGGCTTTTTGGTCTCATCGCTGAGCTTTTCGCCATTTTCTTTCAGGGTGCGCTCAGTTTGTGAGACGAGCGAATCTGCCTTGTTACGCGTCTCGGCCATCTTGTGCTTTTGCTTATCTTCCTCGGCAAATTTCTCAGCTTCTTTTTTCATCTTCTCAATTTCTTCCTCAGTCAAACCGGAACTTCCCGTGATGGTAATGTGTTGTTCTTTTCCGCTGGTCTTATCCTTTGCGGTGACCTTCAAAATGCCATTCGCATCTATATCGAGTGAGACCTCAACCTGCGGCACGCCACGAGGTGCAGGCGGAATGCCATCCAAAATAAATTTACCAAGAGACTTATTATCGGCGGCCATTGGACGCTCACCTTGGAAAATATGAACTTCAACAGATGGCTGATTATCTGATGCAGTAGAGAAAACTTGAGATTTAGAAGTTGGGATCGTCGTGTTGCGCTCGATAATCTTTGTGCCCACGCCGCCCATCGTTTCAATTCCAAGAGAGAGGGGAGTGACATCCAAAAGCAACACATCTTTCACCGTACCCTGGAGCACACCACCTTGAATCGCGGCACCAATTGCCACCACTTCGTCAGGATTTATGCCACGGTGTGGCTCCTTTCCAAAAATCGTACGAGCCTTTTCTAATACTGCAGGCATACGCGTCATACCACCCACCATCACCACCTCATGCAGATCGCTCATGTAAATTTTCGCATCCTCCATAGCTTTTTTGCAGGGTCCAATTGTTTTCTCAATCAAATCGGCGACCAAATCTTCCAGCTTGGCGCGCGTTAATTTTAGGTTCATGTGCTTAGGTCCATTTGCATCCGCAGTCACAAACGGCAAATTAATTTCCGTCTCGTGCAGAGTAGAAAGTTCGATCTTTGCTTTTTCAGCTGCCTCACGCAAACGCTGCAATGCCATTTTATCTTTAGACAAATCGATACCGTTGTCTTTCTTAAATTCATTAATCAACCACGTCACAATACGTTCATCAAAATCATCACCACCCAGCTGCGTGTCACCATTCGTAGAGAGCACTTCGTAAACACCCTCACCGAGCTCCAAAATCGAGACATCAAAAGTACCACCACCTAAATCGTAGACAGCAATTTTTTTGAGTCCGCCTTTTTTATCTAAACCGTATGCGAGTGCTGCGGCAGTGGGTTCGTTGATAATACGTTTCACATCTAAGCCTGCGATTTTACCTGCGTCTTTAGTTGCCTGACGTTGTGAGTCATTGAAATAAGCAGGAACGGTGATGACCGCCTCAGTAACCGGCTCGCCCAAGAATGCCTCTGCGTCCGCCTTTAATTTCTGTAAGACGATAGCGGCAATTTCCGCAGGACGATGCTGTTTTCCGTTCACATCGATCTCCACCTCACCCTTGCGACCCGTGATCACTTTAAATGGCATGCGCTTAGCTGTTGCCTCAACTTCTGAATACTGGCGACCAATAAAACGCTTAGCAGAAGAAACCGTATTTTCAGGATTTATGACCGCCTGACGTTTTGCAGGAACACCCACCAAACGCTCTTCACCTTTGAAACCCACCACGGATGGTGTCGTGCGCGCACCCTCACTGTTCGGAATCACGACGGGCTCATTACCCATCATCACCGCGACACAGGAGTTTGTGGTACCAAGATCAATTCCAATTATTTTTCCCATAAAATGTGTAATTTAAAATGTTAGCACTCACTATTTTAGAGTGCCAATTGAAAGTGGTCAAGCCCTGTTTTTATATGAAGTATATTAAGCTACTCTCCACTGCCTACCTGAACTTTTACTGGACGAATGACTTTCCCGCCCAGGGTATAGCCCTTTTCTAGTACGGCGACGACGGTGTCTTTTTCGCCGGGGCCAGTGAGAACTGCCTCATGAAGATTTGGATCAAGCGGCTGGCCAATAGGTGAGGGGATTTCTTGTACGCCTTGTTTGGCCATGAGTGATGCGAGCTGATTTTGAATCGCCCAAATGCCCTTGAACCACTCAGTTTCCTGAGATTCTGCGGGTACGTGAGTGACGGCGCGTTGAAAATTGTCGAGTACGGGGAGCAACTCCAAGAGCAAACTTACCGTTGCAAACTGTGCATACTGTGCGCGGTCTTGCTCCATCATGCGTTTATAGTTCTGCAGGTCGGCAAGTGCACGCTTTGCAGTTCCGGTGAGCTCCTCAATCTGTTGATTTGCCGTCGCTAAATCCATCTGCAGCTGGTCGATATTGCCGCCATTTTGTGGCATTTTCGCCTTTATGTCGGCCAATAAATCGTCGCCCTGTTGGCCATTTGTCTGTGATGTTTGCTGATTCTGATCGTCGTTCATAGGGTAGTCTAGATTAGGTTTTTAACTTTGCGCACGATCGCTACATTATACGGATAGCGCATGCGGGTTGGTCCAAGTAAGCCAAGGTATCCCTTGAAACCGCCAATCTCATAGCGGCAGAGGATGAGTCCACATGAATGAATTTGAGGCAAAATATTTTCACTTCCAATATAAATTTTAACATCATCATCTTTGATTTCTAGTTGTTCTAAGGTTTTCACAAAATTATCCGTGTCCTCCAAAACTTCCATCACCTGCGAGGCGCGCATCGGATCGCGAGAAAATTCTGGCTGTCTGAGTACATTTGAGAATCCCAAGAAAAATGCGTGAGGATTATCAGGTGTTGTGGCGAAGCTCACATTTTCCGTTGCCTGAGACAAAATTGAGACAATGTCATAAATTCGTTCACGAGCCTTTGCTACTTTGTTTGCCGCCAGCACGCGCTGCAAATTTCGTTCGGCAATTTTTTCCGCCTCCGCATAATCGGCCAATGAATCAACATACAAACGATATCCCGTATCAGTAGGAATACGTCCGGCAGAGGTGTGTGGCTGAAAAATAAATCCCGCATCTTCTAGCTCCGCCATCTCATTTCTGATTGTTGCGGGAGACAGCTCAAATTTATAACTATACACAATCGTCTTGGATCCCACTGGCTCGGCGGTCTCAATAAATTCGCGGATAATCGCGTTCAATATGGCCCTGCTTCGATCTTCCATGTAGCCGTATTATACAAGTTTTTGACAGATGGCAAAGATTTGAGATAATGACACCTATGTTAGAACGCATTTCAGATCGACAACTTACCGATGAGGTAGTCGGTGCTTCACCTGGCCCGAGGGGGAGGGATCTATACCTGGAGCTGCGTTTAGCGGCAGATCCAGTTGGCGGAAGAATTGTTGAAGAAAACGGCGTTCTCCACCAATCACATGAAGCAAAAATCGCCCGACTTGTTGAGCTTGGCCTTGCTCAATTTGTTGAGGGAAAGTTAATAGCTACTGATGTTGGTCAACGAATATTTGCTCAGTTGCAAAACTAATTACGCTTGACCGACCTTTGCAGCCAACTCGATAGTTCTATTGGAGTAGCCCCATTCATTGTCGTACCAGCTGAAGACTTTTACCAAGGTGCCGATGACCATCGTAAGCTCAGCATCGATAATGCTGGAGTGTGGATTGCCACGGAAATCAACTGAAACCAGCGGACGTTTTTCGACATCGAGAATGTTTTTCAAGCTTCCCATTGCTGCTTTTTCAAGCACTGCATTTACTTCAGCGGCGTCTTTTGGAGCTTTTTTCATGGTACATACCAAGTCTACGAGTGAGACGGTTGGTGTTGGAGCGCGGACAGAAACACCATTCATTTTTCCATTCAAATGAGGCAAAACTTCACCGATTGCTTTTGCAGCACCGGTGCTCGTAGGAATCAGAGAAAGTCCCGCTGCGCGTGCGCGGCGCAAGTCCTTGTGCGATGCATCCAAGACATTCTGATCATTTGTATATGAGTGAACCGTTGTCATGAAACCCTGTTCAATTCCAAAGGCCTCATCCAAAACTTTTGCGAGCGGTGCTAAGCAGTTCGTGGTGCAGGAAGCATTTGAGATGATCTTGTGTTTAATAGGATCGAACTGATCGTCATTTACGCCAATGACAAAAGTTGCATCAGGATTTTTTGCTGGAGCCGAGATAATGACGCGCTGAGCACCTCCCGTGAAGTGCTTGCTGGCCCCTTCGCGGTCAGTAAACATACCAGTGGACTCAATCACCACCTCCACACCAACGTCCTTCCAAGGGATCAGGGCGGGGTCACGCTGAGCAAACATCTTAATTTTTTTACCATTTACTACTAATACATCGTTTCCTTCTGCTGTTACCTCGGCATCGAGCTGGCCATAGGTTGAGTCAAACTTCAAAAGCTGTGCGTGCGCAGGAGCGGGGGAGAGGTCGTTTACCGCTACGATATCAACTAAATCGCGCAGTAAATTAGATCGAAACATCATCTTTCCGATACGGCCGAAGCCATTGATTCCAACTTTTACTTTTTTCATAGTGCACAAAAGGTAGCGGAAGTGAGCGTGTTTTTCAAGCCTACATAGACCACTATGATAAGTAGGTTTTCTTTAGATAAGAGATGATCTCATCTGATTCATACATGCTGACTCCTTTATCGACATCGAGCAAAAAAGGAACCTGCTGTTTACCACCTAATTTTTCTAAAATATCGCGGGATTTAGAGCCTTTTGGACTTACCACCGAGACGTAGCTTAGGACATTTTCCGACATAAATTGGCGGACTTTTAAGCAAAAGGGACACTCTTCACGATGAAATAGTATAAGCATGGCTCAATTATACGTTATTATTATTGCCATGAGTATCTTAGAAAAAGCCGTGGAGGTCTTACAAAAAGGGGGAGTTATCGCTCATGCGACCGATACCTGTTATGGATTTGCGGCAGATATTTTTAATAAAGATGCAGTTGAAAAAGTATACGAACTTAAACAGATGGCTCGCTCGAAACCGGTTTCTATTTTAGTGAGCTCGTTGGAGGAAGCTCAGAAATTTGGACGGTTTAATGAATCCGCACTTGAGTTGGCAAAAAAGCATTGGCCCGGTGCGCTCACGATAATTGTGCGACGAACAGAACAATTGCCACAGTGGATCAATCCCGAGGACCAGACGGTGGGAATCCGCCTGCCTGGGGATGAGATCTCTCGCGGCCTCGCCTCACGGCTCGGCCGCCCCATCACCACCACGAGCGCAAATATCACCACACAGCCTTCACCGTATTCAGTTGCCGTAATTCAAGAGCAATTTGCTGGCTCGCCACTTCAGCCTGATTTTTACCTAGATTCCGGCACGCTTGCTTCTACCAATCCGCCCTCGACAATTGTCGACTGTACTGTTGAGCCTCCAAAGGTTATTCGACAGGGAGGATTGAGAGTTTAGGTTGAATAAAAGCCATTTTTTAGGTATAATAAAAAGAAGTAAAAAATAAAAACAAAATTATATGGGACCAGAAGCATCACACAACGAACCCGCAAAACAACCAACACCTGGTTTTGAGCAACGCAAGGAAGCTTTGCAACAAGCCTTGAATCAAGTTGCGGAGATCACCAATACGGACTCAGAGGATGCACAGGCTGCGAGAAAGAAGGCTGCAGATATGCAGAAACAGGCTGATAAAGCTGCGATGGACGCATTGTTGGGACCTTTGGATAAAGCAATTGCGGTCGCTTATAACGTGCCATCAAAAAAAGAAATTGCTGCAAAAAAACAGGCTGATAAAGATGCGATGAATGCGTTATTGGGACCTTTGGACAAGGCTATCACACTCGCTGACGATGGTAGATCTACAAAAGATGTTGTCTCAAAAGCGGATGTCTTGGTAGGCAGCGGTGTTGATGCATTTTTGAAAATGACTAAAACGGCTGAGGCAAAGGGCGGGGATCACACAGATAAACTAAAAAATAATGAAGTATCGTCCGACTCAATCGTGGCAGATAAAACTGGTGCATCACCCGATGAGATACGTTCGATTGACGCACAGATGAAGGCTATAGCAGAGCTGCATCTTACAAAATCTGATTTCTCGCTGTTTGTTTCCAGTGCAGAGAGGAAGGGACCATTGATAGTTGATAAAAATTTCGTTGATCAAGTCAAAACAGTGCAGGAACTTATTAATTCCGGCTTACCCGAGGAAAATAAAATCAGTGAAGATGGCGTGCTTGGTGTAGCGGCATTGGAAGGTGCGGCAAGTTTAGCACCCGAGGGACAGGTAGATAACCTTGGTGGTTTTTCTCAAGTTGCCCAGTCTATTCTCAAGCGAACTAACGAACAGCCCATTGCGGCAGCGACAAAGTCACAAGTACGGATAGACGAGTTTTAGACGTCCGTACTCATCCACCGGTACAGTTTTGCACCGTTTTTTCGTGCATGGTGCAAAACGATGTTCAAAAAATGTTCAAACTGTACACAAAAATTACCCAACAACGCTCAAAAACCGCAAGAGCAAGTGAAAAAGGGGACTTTTTGGCTTCAAAAAAACCAAAACGCCCTATTTTTGGAAACAAATGAATACAAAAATTGAACTCTACATGAATTTTATACAAAATATGTTTGACAATGTTACCTGCTAAAAGTAGATTTCAGCCAACATCCGATCAAAAAAGTTATACACCCCTTGTGCACAAGTTTTGAACAATAACCATATACCAGTACTCGCCAAGGAAGTTCTCGAATTACTACTTCCAAAACCAAATGAAATCTTCATTGATTGCACGCTTGGGTTAGGAGGACACACAAAACAGATTTTAGAAGCATTGAATGAAACAGGCAGGGTGTATGGCATAGACGCAGACGAAAGAAATCTCTCGCTCGCCAAAGAGCGCTTAAAAAATTACAAACATGTTCGGTT
The DNA here is from genome assembly GCA_018061065.1 of Candidatus Altimarinota bacterium. Taxonomy (GTDB): domain Bacteria; phylum Patescibacteriota; class Gracilibacteria; order UBA1369; family UM-FILTER-53-11; genus JAGOUV01. The sequence continues at coordinate 24,895 of JAGOUV010000017.1, forward strand.
TATACACGATAATTTTGGACATCTTCAAAACCACATCGATGGTATCAAGGCTCAGGAAGGACGCCTTGATGGAATACTTTTCGATCTCGGGCTTTCGTCGGTTCATGTAGATGATCCCGATCGCGGATTCTCATTCATGAGAGAAGGACCCCTCGATATGCGCTACGACACGCGGGACGACTATACCGCCGCAGACATTGTAAACGGCTACTCACTCGACGATTTAATTTCACTTTTCAAAACATATGGCGAAGAACCTTTTAGTCACCGCATTGCAGAAGCTATTGTCACGCAACGCAAACTCAAAAAATTTACGACAACAACAGAACTTGCCGAATGTATCGCTGCATCAGTACAGCAGCGAGGTAAAGTCCACCCCGCAACTCGTGTGTTTCAAGCCTTACGAATTGCCACCAATCGGGAAATTGAAGTGTTAGTTAACGGGCTCAACGCCGCTGTAAACGGAGTTGATACCGGAGGTCGAGTGGTTGTCATCAGTTATCACTCACTCGAAGATCGCATCGTAAAAAATCTCTTCCGCGACATAAAAAAAGATAAACGCGGAATCTTACTCACTAAAAAACCGATCATACCAACAGAGACAGAAATAAAAGAAAACCGACGCGCCCGCAGCGCAAAACTGAGAGCAATACAAATGCAAACAGTAAAAAGTTCTAAGTACTAAGCACTATGGCAACTTTATTCCTCAACCACCGTCGTCACTTCCAGAGACGCTTGCGCACCCCGGCAGACTTTCCGGTTCACTTCCAGGTGGGAACATACTTTGTCATGTTTAGTCTCTTAGCACTTATCGGACTTCTGAGTTTCTTCTACTTACAAAAATTCACAAACACACATACAAAAGGCTATCAGCTGCGCCGACTCGAGATGGCAAAACAGCAATTAGATTTGGCGCGGGAACGCTCAAGCGTGGCTATAGCCAAGGAAAAATCACTCGCTTCAGTGCGTGAAACGGCAGTCGCACTGAGTATGGTACAGCCGCGTTCGGAAGTATATATCAAGGTCGATGGCGCGATCGCTCAGGCGCCACTCGTTCCTACAAGACCGTAAAAATCAGCTGAGCTTTGCGACGCCTTCTTTAATGGGGAAAGGGTCAGGAATGTATGGTTAGTTTGGGAGTTAAAGTGAATTGTCTCGATAAACGGCATTGCGTCCCTTATCCGGATATCTCGCTTCCCATCTACAAAGTTTCTCCCTTTCTTTATCACGCCCGGGATTATTTTGCTGGGCTGCAAATAACTCAAATTTCCTCAGCGTATTATTCATACGCATCGTCAATTTTCATTATTTTCGCCACAGCAAAA